>NZ_JASBQE010000004.1 GCF_029960785.1 Polyangium sp. 15x6 | reverse complement strand
CCCGCGCCGCCGGCCCCGCCGTTTCCGCCCGCGCCGCCGGCCCCGCCGTTTCCGCCCGCGCCGCCGGCCCCGCCGTTTCCGCCCGCGCCGCCGGCCCCGCCGGCCCCCGCGTCGAGCGAACAGACGGGGCCGCCGGGGACGCACTCGACGCTCGACGTCGCGAAATACACCCCGATCGGCTTGTACACGATGCCGGAGCCGAAGGTAAGTCCGTGGCGTCCGCACACGATGTTCCACACAATCGGCTGATAGAGGGGATACGCCTCCAGCCGAGCATACCCGAACGCCGGGACGAGGATGGTAGAGTTCGCCTCGAGCGTGAACTCCTGGCTCACGTTGAACCCGACCGCCTTGGAGATCTCCGAGTCCGCCGGCGTCCTGGTGGTCGTCACCGATACCTCCGCCGCGACGCTCGACGCGAAGGACAGGGAGAGTGTTCGGGGCCCCACTCCTTCCGACGCGCTGATCAGGTGCGCGGGATCCTCCCAATGAACCGTATCCGGAAGGAAGGTGACGTCCTCGATGAGGATCCGACCGCGGCAAACCTCGCCTACGGCCTCGGCGACCTCCGCATCGTCATCCGGGGCCGCCGATGGGTCGCCTGCACATCCGAAAGCGTGGAATGCCATCACCACTGGAATCGAATTTCGCATTAGGTTGAATGCTGACATCGTATGCGCTCCGTAAAACGCGAGGACAAGCGTTCCACATGCGACACCTAAGGCTCGTCACCCCGTAACGGGAGCCTTGGCGTAATGATCGGAATTGCACTATGCAGCGAGCGCGAAGGCGCATCTCACGCGTGCGCGGCGCACTCGTTTCGCCGCTTCCATCGGCTTCCTTCCGCAGGAGACGGCGCGGAGACGAGCGCTCGTGAAGGAGGAGTCATGAAATCGTCGGCGGCATCGATGATAGTCCTGGGCGCGATGATGGCGTTCGGCGAGGTGACCCAGGACGGCGGCGATGACGGGTGGAAGATCGTCCAGGCCGCGGACTTCGATTTCGACGGGATGGCGGACGTGCTTTGGAACGACACGCGCGACAACCTCTTCTCCATCTGGTTGATGGAGGGGACGGGTCCGCGAGCGCCCGGGCCGGTCATCGCCGGACCACCGGGCGATGGCTGGTCGGTGCCGACCGCAGGGGATTTCAATCGAGATGGCATGGCGGACGTGCTCTGGAGCAATGCGAAGAGAAATCGTTTCGCCGTATGGCTCATGAACGGAGCGTCGGTGCTCACCGTCGGCCCCGAAATTCCGGGGCCCATCGGGGACGACTGGACGCTCGTGCCGAGCGTGTCCGACTTCAACCTCGACGGCTGGTCCGACGTGGTCTTCCACCAGGCGAAGACGAACCTGTTTTCCGTGTGGCTCATGAACGGCGCGACCGTGCTCGCGCGGGGACCGGCGCTGTACGGCCCGATCGGAGACGAATGGAGCGTGTCCACGACAGCGGATTTCAATGGTGACGGCATGAGTGACATCGTCTGGGGCGATGCGACGAACGATCGGATGGCGATTTGGCTGATGAACGGCACGGCGCTCCTCGCGCGGGGGCCTTCGGTCTCGGGGCCACTCGGCATCGATTGGACCTTGGTCACGACCGCGGGCGACATCAATTTCGATGGTATGGCCGATCTTGTCTGGACCACGGACCCGCCAAGCCTGTTCACGGTTTGGCTGATGGGCGGGACGTCGCTTCTCGGGCAGGGACCGCTCGTCGCGGGGCCGGAAGACGATGATTGGAGCGTCGCGACGGCCGGGGACTTGAATGGCGACGGAGTGATGGATTTGGTATGGCAGGCCCAAAACCCGCCTCGCATGACCGCGTGGGTGATGCGCGGGACGAGCGTCGCCATGGCTGGGCCCGTGATCCAGGGGCCGAATGCGCCGTGACGGCCTGGCATTGAAATGACCGAGCACGACTTGCAGGCGCCTACCACACCTCCTTCCAGATGGGCTCGACATCGCCCGGAGGAAGCCCCGTACCCGAGACGGGGCCTGCGCCGACCAGCGTGTCATTCACGTCGATGTTGTCCAGAACGGCGAGGCCGAAGTTGTCGGGACCGGTGTCTTGCCCCTCGTCGAAGACAATCGAGAGACTCTCGACTTTTATCGCGGGGATCATCCACCTGAGCCTGAGCCAGCCATCGCCAGAAGCCTCGACGACCGGCGGCGGCGAGCTGCAGCCGATGGACGTGGCCGCGCCGCCCCCGAAAGGGGTGATGTCGAACCGCGGCGCCCCATTGCTACAGTGGGATCCGGCCGGCTCGCCCAGCGAATCCGGCTTCCAGATGTCGTAGCCGACCTCCGTCACGATCTCGCCTCTCGCGCCCTTGATCTCCACGACCGCGGCCGCGAAATTGGCGGTCGGTCCCGTCTTGACGAGCAGGAGCCCCTCATTGCGACGATCTCTCGGGTCCCCCGTCGCACAGGCCGGATCGGAGAACGACTCCGTCGTGGTGCTGCCGTCGTGCGAAATACGTGCGCCCGTGGGGCAACCAATACCGGCGAGCCATTCCGCCTGGACGAGGAACGTGTTCGCGGGATCGAACTCGAACGGATACGCCTCGAGCCTATCGATCCATGCATACGCTGCGCCCGTGCCAAGAACGAGAATCGCCACCGACGCAAGGTGAGCGCGAAGCTTCATGTAACCCCCTTGTAGAGCCGCGCCAGACGGTCCCCCGACGTCATCGCGGCCCGCAACACATATCACAAACCGATTGTCAAAGAAAGGAGCACGGCGAGCAAACCGCTTTTGAGCGATGCGACCACGGCATCACGCGGCCCCCTCCACTGCTCTTGCCTCCTTCAGGCCCCGTCGGGAGCCGGCGCACGTGCCGGAAGGGAACACCGTAGCGGAGGCGCCTGGCGGGAAAAACGCCTGCGGCGAGCGGCGCGATCACCTTCGTGACGATCTTGGCTCGTACTCCCACACGCCCACGATCCGGCCCTCGATCACCACCGCGCGCAGGGTCATGTGTTTGGTGTCCCCCGGCGTCTCCCCCTTCGTTTGTCCCCAGACCGGCACCTTGCGCGCGTGGCGCCGCTCATCCACGAGCAGCGCCGGGCCGCGCTCCGTGTACCCCTGCATCGTGTGCGTGGCGAGGAGCAGGGTCCGTCCCGCACGGGCCAGCCTTGCGACGTCTAAATACAAGCGTATTCCGAGGACGACGACCGACGATCGAGGGCGCGCAGCAAGTTCATCGGCATCCTGCTAGGCCGGGCCTCCCGCCAATCGGCCGACGCCGAACCGCGCCGCCACGGCGAGCAGGGTGCCCACGTTCTGCACGTCCTCGGTCGGGAGCAAGATCCGCTTGCCCGAGGTGAGCCGCACTTCGAGCCAGCGAAACGAGAGCTGCATGGCGTCGACGTCGTACTCCCGCGAGTTGCGATTCCCGTAATGAATGCCGGACGCGTCGACCCTGAGCGGGCCAAACCAGAGCCGTTCTCCCGCGTCGAGCGCAGCCTGCGTATCGGCGAGCACCCGCACGGCCGTCTCGTTTTGCACCCGCGTGGCCAGGTCCCGCGCGTTCTCGATCTCCGCCGGGAGCCGGATCACCAGGCCGTCGCGCGATCCGAGGCGCACGATGAACTCGGGCGAACGTACGGGCTCGTAGAATCGCGCCCAGATCCCGGTCACGTCCTCCCAGAAGAACGTATGTTTCCCCGTATACTTGGTTACAACGAGCCCCTCGTCGTGCACCGTCACGTGCGCCCGCATGTCGCGCAAGAAGCCACGCAGCGACACGGCCGCGACGGTGCCGAACATGCCCGTGTAGAGGAGCCTGGCCACCGTGGCGCCCCAATCCGAGCCGCCCGAGAGCGCCCCGAGGAGACACGCGAGCGCGGCCAGGCCCGTGGTCACGCCGACGAACAACGACGACGCGCGGCGCAGCTTGCTCGGGCGATACGTCGCGAGAGGCGGGCCGAGCCTGAGCGGAGCCGCGCGGTAGGGGCTGATCGCGTGGGTACTCGTGTCGCTGCTGCGGGCTTCGAGGCGCGGGGGCACGGTCGGGCGCGAGTATACCCTCGTTCCGCGTGCGGCGTGCTACCCTCCGCGCGAACGCGAGATGCGGTATCTCTCCCTGCTCGGCCTCCAGCTTCGCAAGTCCGTGACCCTCGCGATGCAATATCGCTGGGATTTCGTGGTCAGCGGGGCCCTCGCCCTGCTCTGGACGGCCGCGGGCCTGGTGCCGTTCCACGTGGCGTTCCACGACCGGCCGCCCGTCGGAGGCTGGACGTACGAAAACGCGCTCGTGGTCGTCGGCTTTTTCACGCTGCTCCGGGGCGTGCTCGACGGCGCGGTGAACCCCTCGCTCCTGTCGGTCGTGCAGCAGATCCGCGAAGGCACGCTCGATTTCGTGCTGCTCAAGCCCGCCGACGCGCAGTTCCTCGTGTCGACCACGAAGTTCGAAGTCTTCCGCATGTTCGACGCGATCGCCGGGCTCTCGCTCGTCACCTTCGCTTTCGTGCGCCTCGGCCGCGTCCCGACCGCGGGCGGCATCCTCACCGCCCTCGCCATGCTCGCCGCGGCCACCGTGGTCCTTTATTCGATCTGGATCCTCGTCATCGCCGCGGCCTTCTGGGTCGTTCGCGTCGACAACCTCGCTTATCTCTTCGATTCCCTCTTCGATTTCGCTCGCTGGCCCGTGTCCGTGTTCAAGGGGGTCTGGAAGATCATCTTCACGTTCGTCATCCCGCTCGGCATCATGACGACGTATCCGGCCGAAGCGCTGCTCGGCGCGCTCGCCACGCAGACCGCCGTGGCCTCGATCTGCGGCGCGGCTTTGCTCGCCGTGGCCGCGCGGTTCGTCTGGACACGCGCGATCGGCCATTATACCTCCGCTTCGAGCTGAACCCACCGATGCCCTCCGATCTCGCCCTCGACACCGCCGTCACGCCCGTCCCCGATTCGCCCGGCCATTACACGACGAATCTGCCCGACGCCTGGAGCTGGAACCTGCCCTCGGGCGGCGTGCTCATGACCGTGGCGCTCCGCGCGATCGAACACACGATCGCCGATGGGACCTTTCGCCCGGTCTCGGCGACGACGCTCTTTTGCAATCCCGTCCCGGCCGGTCCGCTCGACGTCCGCGTCGAGATCCTCCGGCGCGGCAATGCGGCCGTGCAGGCGCGCGCCTCGCTCCGCGCGCAGGCGTCCCCGGGCACGGACCTCGAGGTGAGCGCGACGTTCGCGCGCGAGCGGCCGGGATTCGAGCTCATCGACACGGCGATGCCGCGCGTGCCGGATCCGGAAGACGCGCCGCTCATCGTGGAGCCGCGCCGCTCGGCCCTTGGCCGGAACCATTACCCGTTCCTCGACAATTTCGACTCGCGCCTCGCGCTCGGGCACGTCTGGTGGAAGCCGGACTGGCCCGCGGGCGCTGCTCGTTATGGGCGGTGGATGCGTTACAAGATCCCGCAGCGCCTCGCGGACGGCACGCTCGATCCGTTCGCGATCCCGCCGATCGCGGACCTCATGCCGCCGGCCCTGCGCCAGAAGCTCGGCCCGGAGGGCCCCCATTTCCACGCGCCGAGCCTGGACCTCACGGTGCATTTCCTCGACCCCACGGCGAGCGAATGGCAACTCGTGAGCGTGTGGGCGCGGAGAGCGCGGGCCGGATATGCGACGGCGGAGGCGGAGGTGTGGGGCGCCGACGGAAAGCTCACGGCGTACGCGACGCAGACGATGTTTCTGCGGAAGCCGACTCGCTAGCCGGCAAGAACGGCGCGAGCAGGAGCCCGAGATAACTCTTCGGCGCGGCGAACGGGACGCCGAGGTCGTACGTCTCGTCCTCTTTGGGGCAATGGTGCGTCCCGAAGATCACGTCGAGCAGAGGCGCGACGTTCGCGAAGTTGTGCGATGTGCGTTCGAGGCGAGCGTGGTGGAAGTGGTGGAGCTCGGGCGCGCCGAGAAGCCATTTCAGCGGGCCGAGGGGCAGGCGCACGTTGGAATGGATGAAGATGGCCCACGCGCCCCGGAAGACGATGAACCCCGCGAGCGCCCGCGGCGAGAAGCCGAGCAAGAGCGCCGGCAAGTTCGTCGCGAGTTGCGTGAGGACGCCGTCGACCGGGTGCTCGCGATGCGCCGCGACCCAGTCGAGGTGCTCGCTCGTGTGATGCACGGCGTGGAAGCGCCAGAGGAAATCGAAGCCGTGGCAAGCACGGTGGTACCAGTAGACGCAGAGATCGCCGAGCAGGACCACGAGGATGGCCTGGACGAAGAAGGGTTGCGCCGCGAAAAACGCGCGGGGTCCTTCCGGCAGGTGGCCGCCGATCCAGGCCGAGGCCGTGCGCGCAATGAAAATCGCGAGGGCATTCCAGACGAGGTATTGCCCGAAGAAGAAGCAGAGGTCGAGCCCGAGGGCAGGCCGGAGGATCCGCTGGTGTCTGGCCGGAAAAACCCGTTCCAGCGGGACGAACATCACCGTGAGCACGGCGAGGCTCGCGAGCGCGGCCCAGAGCGCGTCGAGCGCTTGCAGGAGTTCACTGCGGAGCATGGGCCTTCGAGGGAGCTGCGTTGTTCGAGGGCGGCGCGTTTTGAAGAATGCCCGACTCGCCCTTCGGGGCCGCGGAGCCCTGGGAGCTCGGCCGGAACATCCGCCCCGATTTCGTCGTGCCGAACATCTCGTCGCCCACGTCGAGCGAGCCAGTGGAAGCGGGCGCGGCGGTGGGGCTTCCGGGCATGGGCCCCGGTGTAGCGGACGGAGCGGGCGGCGGGACGGCGGCGCGCGGTTCGGGGACGGCCGAGGGCGCGGGAGGCTCGCTGCGAGAACAACCGGTCGAGAGCGAGGCCTGCGTCACGAGGACGCCGAGGACGCCCACGGAGAGCATCAGCGTGGCCACGCGAAGGAGGAGCGAGGAGCGCGGAGGTGCAGCCATGGAGCCTTCGACGTACGAGGCCCCCGCGCGCGTTGACGAATCCGTCGAGGACCCGCACGATGCCTCGCGATGGAACGAACGAAGGTGCGATCGGCGGCCCTCCTCGCGCTCGTCGCGGCGCTCGCCCTGCCCTCGCGGGCGCTCGCGGACGCCGTCCCGCCCGCGCCGACCTCCTGTCCCCCCGAAACGCATGGCATCACGGGGCACGCCGGGACGGGCTGCGCGCCCGACCACTGCCCCGTCATCGGGTCGGAAGGCGGCGTCTGCGCCGGCGGCCGGCCTTGCTGCTTGATGGAGGTGTGCAACGCCCGCGACCGAAACCCCTGCGCGCCGGGACAGGAGTGCGTCGAGGTGCGGGCGTGCGTCGCGCCGGGCGTCATCCGCACGCCGGGATCGGGGCGCAGCTTTCGCGAGGCCGTGAGCCACGTGAACGAGGACAAAGGCTGCCTCACCCCGGGCTCGACGCAGGAAATCGTGGGCACGTGCATGGCGAAGACGACCTCCGGCGTGAGCGCCCCGGGCCGCCGCCGCGGCGGCATGTGCTCGGTTGATCTCGACACGACGGGCGAGTCCCCGGCGCTCCCGCTCGCCGCGGGCGCAATCGTTTGTCTCGGCGCATGGGCGCGGAGGCGCAAGCCCCGATGCTGAAATGGCTGCTCATCGGGCTCGTGGTGTTCCTGATCTACCGGCTCGCGCAGAAGCGGCCGCGCTACGATCGGCTGTTCTCCCCGGATCACCTGATGGAGATCTCGCGCGGGCTCGGCCGCGCCAAGGAGGCCGCGCTCGCGGGCGCGGGGAAAGGGCCGCCCGCGGATCCGTTCGCCGAGGGCAATGCGTTCATCACGTCCGCCGACATCGCAGTCGCGTACACGGTCGCGAAGGCAGACGAAAAGGACGGCCACGAGCACCACATCTCGCTCTCCTACCGCGGCGGCGCGTTCGCCCGCGCGGCCGGGGGATTTCTGGCCGCGGCGATCCTTCGCTTGCTGGGCGTCGAGGACAAACCCAGCATGCTCGCGGTTTCCAATAGCGGCGTCTATCACCTGATTTTCAAGATCCCGGCGGCGGAAGAATCGCGCTTCGCGGCGAAACCCGTCCCGGCGCTCGACGAGGAGGCCGCGCGGGCGCTGCTCGGCACGGCCATGGACGAGCGGGGCCCGCTGCTCGCGCGCCTCGGCAAGCTCGACGTGAAGCTGCCGAAAGGAGGCGCGTGAAGCCGGCGCACATCGCAGACCGAAGGGCCCGCGAGGAGCTCGCGCGCCTGCTCGAACGATTCGCCGGAAGGCCCCGCCCGATCCAGGTCGTCAAAAAATCCGAATACTGGCACCAGCGGGCCGCCGGCGCGGCGCTCTGGGCCGTGACGTTCGGCGGCCAGAACAAGTACCTCACCCATTACGTGACCACGCTCGGCCACACGATCTACGTGCCCGACGATTTCGACGACTGGGTGCCCACGCGCTCGCTCGAAATCCTCCGCCACGAGGCCGTGCACGTCGCGCAATTCGAGCGATACGGCTGGATCCTCATGGTCCTCTTCTACGGCATCCTGCCCTTGCCGATGGGCCTGTCCTGGTTCCGCGCGCGCCTCGAGTGGGAGGCCTACGAGGAGACGCTGCGCGCGGTCGCCGAGATCGAGGGCCTCGCCGCGGCGCGCGCCCCCGCGCTGCGGGCGGAGATCGTGCGGCGCTTCACGGGGCCGGATTATGGCTGGATGTGGCCTTTCCCGCGCACGGTGGAGCGCTGGATCGACGAGGCGCTCGTGAAGATCGAGGGCGAGCTCGCGCGGAAGGCGTCGACACCGTCTCCCGAGAAGCGTTAGCCTGGCCCGAGCCCCGGAGGTAGCCCGCCCGTGTGGATCATCCTGGCCGTCCTCGCCGTCCTCGTCCTCGCCGTCGCGATCTACGACGTGACGCAAACGAAACACGCGATCCTGCGTAATTTCCCGATCATCGGGCATTTCCGCTACCTGCTCGAAGCGGTGGGGCCGGAGCTCCGGCAATACATCGTCACGAACAACGACGAGGAGCGCCCCTTCAGCCGCGACCAGCGCCGCTGGATTTACTCGTCGGCCAAAAAAGAGAACAACTACTTCGGGTTCGGTACGGACAACGACCTCGAACAGAGCCCGAACTACCTCATCGTCAAGCACGCGGCTTTCCCGCTGCCGGAGTTGCACGCGGGCGAGCCCGGCTACGACCCGGGCTACCGCGTGCCCTGCGCGAAGGTGCTCGGCGGCAAGCGGAACCGGAAGAAGTCATTCCGCGCGAATTCGGTGATCAACACGTCGGCGATGAGCTACGGCTCGCTCTCGGGCGCGGCCGTGGAGGCGATCAACCGCGGCGCGAAGATCGCGGGCTGCATGCAGAACACCGGCGAGGGCGGCGTATCGCCGCACCACCGGCACGGCGGGGATCTCGTCTGGCAAATCGGCACGGGGTATTTCGGTTGCCGCGACGAGAAAGGGCGCTTCAGCATGGAGCGATTCCTGGAGTCGGTCGCGTCGGCGCCGATCCGCGCGCTCGAGATCAAGCTGAGCCAGGGCGCCAAGCCCGGCCTCGGCGGCGTCCTGCCCGGCGCGAAGGTGACGCCCGAGATCGCGAAGATCCGCGGCATTCCGGTCGGAGAAACCTGCATCAGCCCCGCCGCGCACACGGCGTTCTCCTCGGCCGACGAGCTGCTCGATTTCGCGGAGAAGCTCGCCGAGGCGTCGGGCCTGCCCGTGGGGATCAAATCGGCCGTCGGTCAGGAGAAATTCTGGCACGAGCTCGCGAAGCTCATGGCGCGCGGTGATCGCGGCGTCGATTTCATCACCATCGACGGCGGCGAGGGCGGCACGGGCGCAGCTCCGCTCGTCTTCAGCGACCACGTGGCGCTGCCCTTCAAGATCGGGATGAGCCGCATCTATCGCATCTTCGCCGAGGCCGGGATCGCCGAGGACGTGGTCTTCATCGGCTCGGGCAAGCTCGGCTTCCCGCACGCCTCGCTGCTCGCGTTCGCGCTCGGCTGCGACATGGTGAACGTCGCGCGCGAGGCCATGCTCTCGATTGGCTGCATCCAGGCGCAGGAGTGCCACACGGGCCATTGCCCCACGGGCGTCGCCACGCAAAACCGCTGGCTCGTGCGCGGGCTCGACCCGACGGACAAGTCGGCCCGATTCGCGAATTACGTGACCGCCCTGCGCAAGGAGCTGCTCCAGCTCGCGCGGGCCTGCGGCGTGCCGCATCCAGCGCTGGTGACGCTCGACGAGCTGGAGATCCTCGACGATCGGCTGCACGCGCGCCAGGCGTCCGCGGTCTTCGAGTATCAGCCCGGCTGGGGCCGTCCCTCGGCCGCGGACATGGAGGCGATTCGCGTGATCATGGCCGGCAAACCGGCGCCCGCGCTCCCGAGCGGCGAGGGGCTCGTCATCGCGCCGGCCTGAGCCGCGTTTCTTCCAAGCTTCGAAAACGAAAGCGCCGCCCGAGGGGGGCGGCGCTTTTTCATTTCACGCGTGCTCCGGAGAGCGCCGCGGAAACCTCACTTCGCGTCGACGGGGATCGAGACAGTCTCGGTGAACGGCTCGCACGTCGTGTCCGTGCAGACCGCGCCCTTGAGCTCGGCCTCGATGGTCTTCTTCCCCGGCGCGGCGGCCGTCGCGACCACGGTGAAGCTCAGCTCTTCCTTCGAGACCTTCGCGTCGGCGGCGACGAGCTTCGCCTTCTCGACCGTCACGCCGTCCGGCGCCTTGAGAACGAGCTTGTGCGGGTACTCGAGGTTGACGTGATACGCGCCCTTCGCCTTGACGGTCACGACCGCCGTCGCCTTGCCGCCGGACTTGCCAGCCGCAGGCGAAACCTTGACGTCGTACTTGTCGCCCGCGAATGCGGCACCAGCAAAAGCAAGGATAGCAACAGCAGCGAGCGAAAGGGCTTTCTTCATGACGACCGTCCTCCTACGTGATTCTGTTTCAGCACGTCCCGTGCCAGACGTCAACGCCCGCCGCACATCCGCAACGGTCGCGAGAAATTACCGTATCCTCGCGATTTTTCGCCGTTACGGGCCGGGACGTCAGGAGACGCAACATACGGGGATGGATCAAGAACGGACCGGGTGGGGAAATATTCATCCACCCAGGGGGACGATCCGCTGTTCGGCACGATAAAACTCGAACCGCTGCTCCGTGCCGTGCCAGTACGCCACGCGGACACGCGAAGGAATGGTGAGGCCGCCCTCGCTGGACTCCTCGTCGACGTCGACCCCGAACGGGATCCACGTGAAGCGCTTGTCCTTGGTCTGGTTCGACCAGCGCAAAAGGCTCGCCGAGCGCACCCGGCCCGCGTCGTCGATCGCGATCGCCACGGTGTGCGGCTCGCCCGCGATGCGAAGCGTGGCGCGGATCGCGTCGGGGCCCTCGACCTCCCAGCGCACGCCACGCGAAGGGAGCAGCGCCGCCGGCGAGAGGATCGATTCGAGCGCGAGTCGGCCCGCCGCCGAACGGCGCACGTCGAGGCCCCGCGCATGCGCCACGGGGACCGCGCCGATCGCATAAAACTCAGTGCCCGCGTCCTCGCCTTCGAGCCAGTCGTACCCCACGAAGCGGCCACGCCCGGCGCCGACCGTGGCCTTCCAGACGAACCCACGCGGCGGCGCGAGGAGCGCCTCGGCCTCCATCGGTCGCCACGCGTCCGTCGGCGAGAGGCGCATCTCGCCATGAATCGCGAGGCGCACGGCCGGATCGAGGGGCGCTCCCTCGGCGAGCGCATGCCGGAAGTAACGGGCCACGGGCTCGGGGAGGTCGTCGAGCTCGCGAGGATCGAAGCGGCCCTCGGTGGGCCGAGGCAGGAGCGCGCGCCACCGCCGCTGGATCACGCGGTCGCCATACAGCCGCCGGCCGGCGAGGATGACCGCGCCTCCGAACAACGTGCCCGTGACCCCGTAGACGATGCGGGGGATCAACCTGCCGCCGCCACGAGAAGCCATCCGCTCCTTCGCCTTCCTTTCAGGGCGTCGCGCCGGCGTCCATCTTCGCACGCGAGAGCAGGATGGCCACCTCCATCGGCGTCGGCGTGCCGCAGAGCTCGCTCATCGCAGGCTGCAGCGTCTCGGCGTGCGGCTCGAAACCGTCGGCCGTGACGACGACGTTCACCGGGCCGCTCGTCCAGAGCTCACACGCGAGCGAGGCGAGGTCCGTGGGCGGAGGCTTGCTTCGATCGATGTTGCAAACGAAATTGGCGCCGTCGTCGAGCGTCTTCCACGTGGTCGCGTCGGACAGGACGAACGGCGGTTCGTCCCCGGCGCTCCACTCGACGACGATGCGAAGATCCGGCGGGAGGGGTTCGTCCTCCGCGCGGATGTCGAGGACGAAGAGCGGCTCCGGGGGTCGTACGGGACAACCCCCCTCGCCGCCATGTCCGCCATCCACATCGGGCGGCGGAGGTTTGGGACGCTCACACGCGATGAGCCCTGCAAGGACGACCCCCAGAAGCCCTATGCTCGAGACGAACGCTCTGCGTGAAGACACAGTGCGTCGGAGAATAACTGATTTTCCCGACGATCACTTGGGCGGGGGCGGGGGCGGCGCGATCGTCGCGAGGTTCAGGCCACCCGGGTACTGGTAACTCGTGTACGAGCCATACCCCATGACCTGGATACCGACGGGCTCCGTCGCAGTGAGCACGTGGGCACCGTTCTTTCCAGGGCCGAGCGGGACACGCACGATGCCGAAGCCAGAGCCGATCAGCTGCGGCGACTGCGCGACCTCCTGCCCATCGAGCGTGACCTTCGCCGTGACCGGCTGCACGACGTCGACGTAACTCTCGTCGTAATCGCTCGGCGCGAGGAAGACGTACTTCAAGCGGTATTGCTCGACCGCGGTGGCGAGGCTCTGCGCGGGATCGCCCTTCGCCTGCTCGAAGGCGAACGGATCGACGATCGAGGCGCCGAGCTGGAAGGAGGCGACGGCGAACTCGTGGTCGCCGCTGATCTCGAAGTCCTGGCCGACCTGGCCGAGGTCGACGACCTGGCCTTCGTTGATGCTGAGCGGCGCGCCTGGCGGCGCCCCGCCCGGGTACGTGAGCTTCGTGCCGTTGACGTTGCCGAAGATGCGCACGACGTGGCCGACGGGGCCGCCACCCGGCGACGTCGGGACCGTGACGAAATAACGCTTGCCAAGGGTCTCGGCCGGGAAGACGGACTCCTCGATGTGATCACAAGCCGTGGCGCCGAGCGGCATCTGCGTGCACGGCAAGCCCGCGATGACCTGCACGGGTTTGTCCGCGTACACTTGCGAGCCGGCCGGGTCCGCGTACGGGGAGTAGACGACCTCGACGACCTCGCCGCGGTTGAGCGAGAAGCTCGCAATGCCGTTCGGCCCGGTGCTCGGGACGCCGCCGCCGCCGACGAGATCGCCGAGGCCCGAGACCTTGACCTGCACGTTCGTCCCGTCCGCCGTGCCCGTGATCGCGAAGTAGGCGCCGATGCTCGGCGTGGGCCAGCCAGCCGCGCTCGTGATGCGGTAGTTGCCGGTCATGGCCGTGCTCGGGAGCAGGAGCGAGGCGTCGTTCGAGTAGGAGAAGCAGCCGATGCCGCTGAGCTCGCCGGGGCACGAGCTCCAGTCCTTGCCAGGCGGTCCGCCCTGCGGGCCGTACTCGAGCGCGTTGAACTGGTAGACCGTGACGGGGCGGGTCGCGACGAGGTGGTAGGCGCCGTTCGGCACGCGCACGGTGTTCGAGAGAGGCGTGGCCGAGCCGAACGAGTCGGCGTCCGGGCCCTTCAGCTCGGGGACCCACGGGAGGTAGATCTTCGCGAGGTCGTTCGCCGGGACCGTCGCCGTCGCGATCGTCTCGGGCCCACGCGTGACGGTGACGTTCGCCGGCTGGTCGCCCGCGTTCGCCACGACGACCGCGTAGTCGAAGATCGACCAGACGTTGTTCGCGACAACCGTGGGCCAGAAGTCGCAGCCGATGTACGTGCGCGCCGCCGCAGCTTCGTCGCACGTCGTCGGATCGACGCCGGGATCGCCGCCGCCCAGGCCGCCGCCGCCCGAGCCGCCGGAGCCGACGAAGATGACGCCGCCCGAGCCGCCGCTGCCCGGCCCTCCTGGCCCGCCAGGCCCTTCGCCTCCGGCGCCGCCGTCGCCGAACTCGTTTCGGCCCGTGGTCGCGGAGCAGGAGACCGCGAGGGCCCCCGGGACGAGGAGAAGCGCGAAAGCAACGAGTGTTGTGTGCTTGAGCCCGGCTGAAGTCATGCGCACGATTATCCGCCCCGCGCCGTGTCAGGCACAAGGGCGATCGGGCGCTTCGAGCAGTTCAGTGCGCGGCGCGGTTCCGCTCGTGGATGCTCTCCAGGATGATGACCGCCGTCTCCTCGATCGCGCGGCCCGTGACATCGACGACGGGCCAGTCGGGGTGCGCGCGGAAGATGTTGTGCGCGAAGTCGAGCTCCGTGCGCACGTGCTCCCGCATCGCGTAATTCGTCTCGGGGGGCATGCCGAGCTGGCGCAGGCGCGCCTGGCGGATCTCGCAGAGCTGATCGAGGCCGATCGTGAGGCCGACGATGCGATCGCTCGGCGCCTCCTCGATCTCGTGCGGGAGCGGGACGCCGAGCACGAGCGGGAGGTTCGCGACCTTGAGGCCGCGCTGCGCGAGCAGCGTCGAGAGCGGCGTCTTCGAGGTGCGCGAGACGCCGACGAGGATGATGTCGGCCTTGCGGAAGTTGCGCGGCTCCTTGCCGTCGTCGCTCTTCACGGCGAACTCGACGGCCTCGATGCGGCGGAAGTACTCGTCGCTGAGCGGCAGCATCGCGCTCGGCAGGTTGATCGGCTCGCGATCGAGGAAGGTGCCGAGCTTGCCGATGAGCGAGCCGATCACGTCGATCGCCTCGATGCGCAGCTCCGCCGTCGCCGAGTGGATGAACTCGCGCAGCTCGGGGCTGACGACGGTGAACACGAGGAGGGCGCCCTCTTTCGCGGCGCGCTCGAGCACCGGACGCGCGACTTCCTTCGTGCGCACGCGCGTGTGCAGGCGAATCTGTACGCCCGCCTGCGGGAACTGGAGGAGCGCTGCGCGGACGACCTTCTCCGCAGTCTCCCCCGTCGAGTCGCTCAGCACGTCGATGAACTTGGACATGGGCTTGCTCATTCTCGTCTTCGTCTCGGTCGGATCGAGGAGCGCTGACGTGGTCGTTTGAGCCACGCCGCTCGAACGACAAGCCTACCCAAAAAGGTTCTTCAACTTGTCCATGAAACTCTCACGCTCGGGCTCTTGCGGCGCCTCGCCCAGGGTCGACGCGAACTGGGTGATGAGCGCCTTCTGCTCGTCCGTGAGCCGCGTCGGCACTTCGACCCCGATTTCCACGAGCTGATCGCCCCGGCCGCCCATGACGCGGCGCACGATGCCCTTGCCTTTGACGCGCAGCACCGAGCCCGGCTGCGTGCCCGCGGGGATGCGCAACTTGCCCTTGCCTTCGAGCGTCGGGACCTCGACCTCGCCGCCGAGCGCGGCGATCGGGAAGGAGATCGGCAGCGAGCAGACGACATCGTCGCCGACACGGCGGAAAAACTCGTGCGGCGCGACGCGGATCGTGAGCTCGAGGTCGCCGGGCGCGCGATCGGGGCGCGTGCAGTTGCCGCCGCGCTCGACGAGGCGCGTGGCGCCGTTCTCGATGCCCGCGGGGATCGTGACCTCGATCGTGCGCGACTTCGCGACGACGCCCGCGCCGCGGCAGTTCTTGCACGGGTCGAGCACGATGCGGCCCGTGCCGCGGCAGCGCGTGCACGGGCGCTCGATCGCGATCGGGAAGACGCCCTGCTGCATGCGGACGCGGCCGCGGCCGAGGCAGAGGTCGCAGCGCTCGGTCTGCGTGCCCTTCGCCGCGCCGACGCCGCCGCAGTCGCCGCAGGGCTCGACGCGCTCGTACGTGATCTCCTTCGTGCAGCCGAACGCGGCTTCCTCGAAGCTGATGCGGATCTCTTTCTGCAGGTTGCCGCGGTCGCCGACCTTGATGCCGAGCGCGCCGAGCAGATCGCCGAAGATGCCGTCGATGTTGAGGTCGTTCAGGTCGACGTAGCCCGCGCCGCCGAAGGGGCTGCCCGGCTGCGCGCCAGCGCCGCCGACGCCCATCGGCCCGAAGCGATCGAACGCGGCGCGCTTCTGCGGATCACTGAGGATCTGGTAGGCCGCGTTGATCTCCTTGAAGCGCTGATGCGCCCCATCGTCACCCGGGTTCTTGTCCGGATGGTGCTGCGCGGCGAGCTTGCGGAAGGCGCTCTTGATCTCGTCCTGCGTCGCCGAGCGGTCGACGCCGAGCACATCGTAGGGATCGCGCACGGGGGCCGGAATAGCACCGATCCGGACGAGGGCCCAGGGGGTTCGGGAAAGGGTTCGGCGCGGGCCGAGCGCGCGTTCAGGGGAGAACTTTGCGCGTCGGGCACTCGCCGTCGCCCTGGTAGTCGCCGAGCGTGCGCGCCTGGGCGAGCACGTAGTCGTACGCGGTCTCGATCGGGACGCCGGCGAGGCTGTACTTGTCGGGCGGGAAGACGTCGGCGGCTTTCGTCTGTTTCAGCTCGTCGAGCGTGGTCTCGCCGTCGTTGTCCGCGTCCGCGTCGGCGATGTACTGCGCGTAGCGCGCCGTGACCTCGGCGCCGGCCGTGATGTTGTTGAAGAACCAGTGATCTCCGTGGATCGTGGGTTTGACCGGCACGGTGCCGCCGGCCGGGACCGCGAAGCCGGGGATCTCGTCCTCCGTGGCGCAGTCGTCGTACGAGGTGCCGGCGGCGAGGCCCCAGCGGAAGGTCTTCTTCGTGGTGCCGTTGTCGAGCGTGCCCGCGATGTAGAGGGAATAGCCGCTCTCGACGAGCAACGCGACGTCGGCCTCGGCCGTGTCCCCGAGGCCCTTGGCGCCGGCTTTGGCGTTCGGCAGGTCGAAGCCGAAGCGGTCCCAGCGGGTCGCGCTCACGTCCTCGAACGTCGTCACGACGTATCCGCCCGCGGGGACCTTCTTGAGGTCGAGGACGTAGACGTCGGGCGCAGTGAGCGCCTCGGTGGCGTCGGAGCGGGAGGCGCGGATGTTGCCGATCGCGATGAGGAAGCGGTCGTAGGTGACGCTCCAGCCGTCCTGGATGTCCTCGTCGCCCATGCCGGCGGCGAGGCCGTTCGGGATGGTGTCTTCGGCCTCGACGAAGATCTGGGCCGAGCCTTTCTCGGCCGTCGCGCCGTCCTCGCCGCCGCAGCCGACGACGAAGAGGGCCGCGCTCGAGAGAGCGAGGAGCTGCGCACGGATCCCGCACATTCGCATCACTTGAATCACCTCCGCAAAAGCAACGGGCATCAAGTAGCAAGCCAGTTGCAGTAGCGCAAGGGCGAACGAGCGCGCTCGCGCGGCGCATCTGCGCGCGGAGGAGCGCCCGGGGCGGCTTGGATCACTTGGTAAGGGTGTACGTGTCGATGACCGGGTCGGTCTCGTCGGGCCGGATCTCGTGCGACTCGATCGTCAGCGAGGTCTTGTTGGCCTTGAGGAACGAGTAGAAGCCGAACACGGTCTTGCTGTCGTAGCTCCTGCTGACGTCGGTCCACACGCTGCTACCGCTTCCGTACGCATCGGCACCCGCGCCGGCGCAGACCATGTAGACCGTGCCCTTCGCGGGCGGCGCCTGGACCACGGGCTCGAGCGTGCCCTCGGCGAGAGGACCGGTGAGCGGCTTCGTGCGCTCGTAGTTGTGGTCGTGGCCGAGGACCATGAGGTCGACCTGGTACTTGTCCCAGATCGGCACGAAGAACTGACGCCCGAGCAGCACGTCCGAGTCGGTGCCGTGCGACGAGGAGGAGAACTCGGCGTGATGGTGCATGCCGACGATCCACGGCACGTTCGCGCGGTTCTTGTTCGCCGCCTCGAGGTCCTTCTCGAGCCACGCCTTCAGCATCGGCGCATATTCGGGGTTGACCGTCGGAGACGTGATCCAGAAGTCGTCGACGACCACGACGTGGACCGGGCCGATGTCGACCGAATAAAAGAGCTCGGCGTAGGCGGGGAATTTCGTGGTGTCCTGGGGGAGGACGACGCTGCTGTAGAAATGGGTCGTGTGGTTCTCGTGGTTGCCGTGCGTCGAGAGGGTGAGGATCTGGCCGAGCGTGAGGAGGCTATCGTCGGCGTCCTTCGCCGCGAGATCGAGCCACTTGTGCCATTCGCTCTGGTCGGTGGCGAAATTGATCATGTCGCCCGAGAAGAGCTGGGCCGCGACGCCGGCCTTCATCATGCGGCGCTGGATCAAGCGCCAGGCCTGGTTGTCCTGGCCGCGCGCGTCGCCCGAGACGCCGAGGACGACCTCGACATTGGGATCCTTCGGCGTGGTCGTGAAGGAATGGACTTCGCTCCAGACCTCCTTGCCCGCGGCACCGCCGCCGACGCGATAATAATAGGTCGTCGCGGGGCTCAGGCCGCAGAGATAGGCCTCGTGCATGCGGTCGTCGCCTTGCGGGGCGAGCTGGCCCTCCGGCGTCACCCACGTGACGCCATTCTTGCGATTCGCCGCGGGCCAGGTCGACGGGTCGGGCGTGGTGCCCCACTGGATCTCGCTGGCGAGGGTCTCCATGTCGGTCTGCCAGCCGAATCCCGCGGAGGTCGCAGGATCGGCGCGGCCCGGGGCATCGAGCTCGACGTTGCCGCCGAGGCCGAGGCGGACGCGGCGGATGTCGGGCGCGGCCGAGACCTTGGCGCTGCCGCGCTGGAAGTTGAGGTATTCGGGGCGGGTGGCGACCTCGAAATCGCAGCCCTCGGGCTGGAAGCGCTCGATGTTGGGCTCTGGCGGCGGCGGGTTCTGGTTCGGCTCGTCCGCGCAGGCAGGCGCGAGGAGCGCGAGACCGGCGAGGCCAGCGAGGCCGAATGCATACGAAGCGATTCTGTTCTTCATAAAGCCATCTCCCTCGTCAAAAGCCTGCCGTTGCCTGGAGCGTCACGCGGTGAATGTCGAATTGGGGACCCGATCCGTAGAAAAGCTGCATCTTGAGCCGGTGCCCTCGATCAAAAAAGACGTTCGCTCCAGCGTCGGCGTAAAGCTCCTCGACGCCCCCGTCGCCATCGTTCAGAAGTTGCGCCCGCGCGACGATTTCGAGGTGCTCGCGCAGGGGCCCGAACGGCAAGAAATACCCGAGCTGTGCATTCGCTGTGAAGGAGCGGCGGTTGAAGAGCAGCACGGGCGCCGTCGTGGGCTCGCTCGTCGCGTTCTGCACGATGTAGAGGAACTCCCCATAAAACGACGCGCCGGCGAACCAGAAGCCGAGGTCGGCGCCCCATGCGGTCGTCCCGAACTCCCCCACCTCGTGATCTCCCAGCGGCCCCGGCAGGAAGACCTCGTACGACGCGCCCGTCCGAAGCACGCTCGCCCCGATCGCCAGGGCCGGCTTGCGCCTCCGCGCGACCGGACGCGCGTCGCCCTCGAACGACGGCGCCGGGCCGAACGGCTGGAGCTCGAGCCGCCCCGCGTAAAGGAGCCAAGGCGCGTCGATGTCGTCGGGCACCGTTATCGGCACGCCAGGACGCTGGAAAGAGCCCCACCAGCCGTTGTAGACCCCCGCGAGCAGCCGGATCTTCCGGTCCAGGATGTCGAGGCCGAGCATCCCGCCCGTATGCCGGTCGGGGAGCAGGCTCGGGCGCCCGATGGGCAGCGGAGTCTGAAGGCCCAAAGGCTGGAGCAAGTTCTGCCGGCTGATCGGCACCCGAAACCGGCCGAGCGTCACATCAACGCCGAAGGAGCGGCTCCGGTGGGGCGTGAATGTCACGTACGCGTCGAGCACGAACGGCACGGACACGGACGTGAAGAAGCCCGCGAGCTCGACCTCCGTGTGCATCTCGGCCCAGCGCCCGAGCGTCGCCACGGCCCCCAGGCGTGACTGCGGCACGGAGAACTGAGCGTCGGTTCGCTCCCCCGTGTAGTCGCCGGGCGGCGTGATCACCAGGCGCGGCATGACCCACCCATAAAGATCGAGCGCGATCGCGGGTTTTTCGAGGGTCGCGACCCGGACCTGCGCCTCCGCAACGCGCGCAGAAGCAGCCGAGCTGACCACGATCGCAGTGAAGGCGAGGGCGCGGCGCATGAAAACCCGCGGCGAGCTTAGGCCGAAGCGCCGCGACGGGGAACCCCTGTCAGGAGTGGGACGACGCGTCAGGAGCCGGGGGCGAGGTGGTAATCGCCCGATGCGGTCCTGAGGACGCGCCCCTCGCGCACGAGTTTGACCAGGTGCGCTTCGAGGCTCATCCGCGCGAGGGGCCAGAGCAGAGGCGGCGTGTCGGCGTAGGCGACGGGCAAGAGGGCATCGAGGCTCGCGCCCGCCGGAGGCATCGAGGCGAAGGCCGCGACGACCTTGGCCTCACGCGCGAGGCGATGCGTGATGTAACGGCGGAAGAGCGTGGTCGGCTCGTCGATGGGCTCGCCGTGCGCGGGGAGCGCGACGTGGGCTCCGAGGCCCGCGAGGCGATCGAGCTGCGCGAGATACTCGATCATGTCGCCGTCCACGGGCTCGATGAGGATCGTGCCCTCGCTCGCGACCATGTCGCCGACGATCGCCGTGCCCGTGTCCTCGTCGAAGAGGCAGATGTGGCCCGGCGCGTGGCCCGGGGTGTGGAGCACACGCAGTGGCATGGGGTGCGGGCCGTCGAGGACGAGCCGCTCGCCGTCCTCGATGTGGCGATCGACGCGCACCTCCCCAGCGAGGCGCGCGGCCGTCTCGCGGTGCGCGAGCAGCGGCAGGCGGAGCTCGTTCGCGAAGAACCAGGCGCCGCCCACATGATCGGCGTGGTGATGCGTGAGGACGATGCCGATGGGATGACGGCCGTGGCTCACGAGGGAGCGCGCCCACGCGAGCCACGCGCGCCGCTCGTCGTCGAACGGCGTCGCGGGCTCGACGAGCAGGACCTCCCGCTCGCCGAGCGCGTAGCTGTTCGTGTGAGTGGCGGGGGGCAAGGTGGGCGTGAGCGCGGGAAAACGCTCCACACCCAGCATGACGCGCCACGGCCGTCCCATGTCTCTACCGCTCGAGCACGACGGCGAGCGCCTCGCCGCCACCGATGCACAGCGTCGCCAGGCCACGTTTGTCGCCACGATCCTTCATCGCGTGGATCATCGTGGTGAGCATGCGCGCCCCCGTCGCGCCGATCGGGTGGCCGAGCGCGACGGCGCCGCCGCGCACGTTGACGCGGGCGTTGTCGATGCCGACGAGCTTGTTCACGGCCAGCGTGACCACGGCGAAGGCCTCGTTGATCTCCCAGACGTCGATCTGCTCCTTCGTGAGCTTGGTCCGGGCGAGCGTGTTCTCGATGGCGGCCGCGGGCGCCGTCGTGAACCACTCGGGCTCCTGGGCGGCGCCGCCGTAGCCGGCGATCCGTGCGAGCGGCTCGAGGCCGAGCTCCTTCACGGCCTTCTCGCTGGCGAGCACGAGCGCCGAGGCGCCGTCGTTGATCGAGGAGGCGTTCGCCGCGGTGATGGTGCCGTCCTTCTGGAACGCGGGCTTGAGCGTGCCGATCTTGTCGGGCTTGCCGGCGGGCGGGCCCTCGTCGAGCTTCACGACCACGGCGTCGCCCTTCTTCTGCGGCACGTTGACGGGCACGATCTCCGCGTCGAACAGGCCCTCCTTCTGCGCGGCGAGGGCGCGGCGGAAGCTCTCCTTGGCGAACTCGTCCTGAGCCTCGCGGGAGAACTCGTACTTCTTGGCGCACAGCTCGCCGGCGTTGCCCATGTGGAAGTTGCCGTAGGGATCCCACAGGCCGTCGTGGATCATGCCGTCGACGATCTTGTTGTCGCCCATGCGGTAGCCGTTACGCGCCTGCGTGAGGTAGTACGGCACGTTCGACATCGACTCCATGCCGCCGGCGACCACGATCTCGGCGTCGCCGAGCGCGATGCTCTTGGCGCCGAGGATGACGGCCTGCATGCCCGAGCCGCAGACCTTGCCGACGGTCGTCGCCGGGACGTTCTTGGGGATGTTCGCGTAGATGGCGGCCTGGCGCGCGGGGGCCTGGCCGACGCCGGCGCCGAGGACGTTGCCCATGAAGACCTCACCGACGCGATCGGCCGGGACCTTCGCGCGGCTGAGCGCGGCCTCGATGGCAGCGGCGCCGAGGCGCGGGGCGGGCAGGGCCGAGAGGGCGCCGAGGAAGGCGCCGATGGGCGTGCGAGCGGCGCCGACGATGTAGACGGGAACGGGCAAGGTCATCGCATCCTCCGGGAGGCTCGGGCGCAACGTAGCGCGCGCCCCGGAGAAGCGAACTACTCCAACATGTTGCACTGCACAAGCGACGCGTCCCGATCCGCCTCGAGGGCCTTGGCGAGCAGGCGCCTGCCGCGATGGAGGCGGCTCATGACGGTACCCACGGGCACACCGAGCTTCTCGGCGGCGTCCTTGTAGGACATCTCCTGGAGGTCCACGAGGATGAGGGCCTCGCGATACACCGGCTGGATGGCCTCGAGGGCGCGGAGCGTGGGCGGCGAGAGCGCGGTCATCTCGGAGACCGCGGGCGCGGCCGTCCACGCGTTCGGGTCGGAATAGAGGACGTCGAGGGCGCGGCGCTCGCGGCGATTGCGGCGACACTTGGTGATGAAGACGCTGAAGAGGATCTGGTGGACCCACGCCTTCAGGTTCGTGCCGGGGCGATACTGGTTCTCGAAGCGGAGGGCGCGCTCGACGGTGTCCTGCACGAGGTCCTCGGCGAGGGCGCTGGAGCGCGACATGCGAAGCGCGCGGCCGAAGAGCTCGGGGGCCATCGCGGCGACGCCTCGGCGGAGCTCCTCGATCGAGTTGGCTTGAAGAGACTTCGAGGGGACGGGCGTGGTGGCGAGGGCCTGAGCGAACATGGCGGCGTGACCTCCTGGTGACCACCGCCTTTCGCAAGGCGGGTGCCCAGGGGTGGCAACGCCTAAGTGCTGGAAACGATTGGGGCGGGAAGAGGCGTGTGTCCCCCCGGCGTGTCAAATCGACACCGGGGCGTGTCCCTGCGCCAACCTGGCGTGGGAAGGCGGGGGATCCGTCAGGCGTTGGCGACCCCTTCCCGACAGGCTGGTCCTCGCTCGCGGCCCCTACGTCACCGGAGGGACGGTGACCGCCGTCGACGCGTGCTCCAGATGGCGAGGACGACGACGAGCGCCTTCGTCGGGTGGTACCGGTAGTACACGTAGAACTGCGCTCTTTCGAGCAGGAGCCGGCGAACTCCGACGGGCCCGGCCTGGTATTCGGCTCCGACCTCGGGAACGACGCGGAGAAGACGAACAGCCTGCGCGAGCTCGGCGACGAACTTCGGCCACAGCCCCGTCGCATTCGCCTGACACCACGTCTCGATGCGCTCGAGCTCTCCGAGCGCCCGCCGAGCGAAACGAACGTCCGTCATGAAGCGCGAGCGCGGAGACGAGCGATCACCTCGTCGGCGTCGACGGTGTCTCCGGCATCGTCTTGCGTGATGCCCTCGGCAAGCGCCGCGTGGAGGGCTTCACGTTCCTCGTCATCGAGTCCGTCGAGGCCATCCCCCCCGACCGCAACGAGCTCCACGACGGCTCCCTCCGGCAGCTCGGTGGGCTCATCCAACACGAGGCGGCCATTACGCACGCTGGCTTTCAGAGCGAGCATCGGGGTGAAGTCTAGCACGGGTTTCAGCCCGCTCTGTTCTTCACCCATGTCACCGCTCAGGTCGCGAGCGGATCGGCGCCGCGGGCGAGGGCCGCGAGGATCTGCGGGACGAGGTCGGGAATCTCGCCGGCGAAGAGGCCACGATCGCAGCCTGTGCGGGCCCGCCAGAGGTCGCCGGCGAGGGCGTGGACGAGGACACCCGCGCAGGCGGCTTCATCGGCCGACATGCTGCACGCGAAGGCGGCGATCAGGCCCGTGAGCACGTCGCCGGAGCCAGCCGTGGCGAGGGCCGGGTTGCCCGCCATGCAGATGAAGAGGCGGCCCTCGGGCGTGGCGATGATCGTGCGGGCGCCCTTCAAGACGACCGTGGCGTTCGTGCGCGCGACGGCCTCGCGGACGGCGCCGAAGCGGTCCTGCTCGATCGCGGTCGCGCTGCGGCCGAGGAGGCGGCCGAGCTCGCCCGGGTGCGGCGTGAGGACGAGGCGGCCCTTCGCCTGCGCGAGCGACTCGGGGCGGCCTGCGAAGTGGGTGATGGCGTCGGCGTCGACGACCTTGAAGCCGTCCCAGCCGAGCACGACGTGATCGACGGCCGCGCGCGCCTCCGCGCCGAGGCCGAAGCCAGGGCCAATGGCCACGGTCCGGCGGCCGGCGAGGGCGGCGTCGAGCGAGGGGCCGATGCGGTTCGGGTCGATCCGCGTGGTCATGACCTCGACGACGCGGGACTCGAGCGAGGTCGCGGCTTCGGGCCAGGTGCCGATCGTGACGAGGCCGGCGCCGGCGCGCATGGCGGCCCGCGCCGTGAGGAGCGAGGCGCCGAGCTTGCCGGGCGAGCCCGCGACGACGAGGACGTCGCCGGCCTTGTGCTTGTGGACGCTCGCCTCGCGGGGCGCGAAGTACGAGCCGACGGTCTCGCGGCGGATGACCTCGGCGACGACGCCGACGTGCGCGAGGATCGGCGGGTCGGGGACGCCGAGGTCGACGACGTGCACGTTGCCCGAGAGGCGCGCGCCCTCGGGCGTGAGCATGCCGATCTTGAGGTGGCCGAAGGTGACGGTGTCGTCGGCGCGCACGGCGATGCCGAGCGGCGAGCCGCTGTCGGCGTCGAGCCCCGAGGGGATGTCGAGCGCGACGCAGCGCGCGGCCGCGTCGTTGAGGACCGCGATCACGTCGGCGAGGTGGCCGGTGATGGGCCTGTCGAGGCCGGTGCCGAAGAGGGCGTCGATGACGAAGTCGGCGCGCGAGAGGGCCGTGTGCAGCGGGCCGAGGCCCGCTCCCTCGGGCAGCTCGAAGAAGCGGCCGCCGAGGTCGATGTAGGCGTCGTGGTTGATGCGCGCGTCGCCCATGACCTTCTCGCTCTTGCCGGCGAGATACACCTCGACCTCGGCGCCACGCGCGTAGAGGTGGCGCGCCACGACGAACCCGTCGCCGCCGTTGTTGCCGGTGCCGCAGACGACGACGACGCGCGCTTCGAGCGGGTACGTGGCGGGCTGGCCGGGGCTCTGGACGTGGCGGACCGGAAAGGAGCGGGCGCGCGCGGAGATCGCGTCGGCCTCGCGGCTCTTCGTGTCCGGGCGGCGGCGCGCCTCGATCATCGCGGAGAGCACGTCCGCGGCGCCGCGTCCGGCGTTCTCCATGAGGACGACGCCGGGCACGTGGCAGGTCTCGATCGCGTACTTGTCGAACGCGCGCATCTGCGCGCGCGTGAGGACGGGGATCATCGGGAGCGGCCTCGCACGCCGCGATCGATCGCCCTTCGAAGGTCTCGCACGGCGCGGTCGAGCCCGAAGAAGACGGCGTCGGCGATGACCGAGTGGCCGATGTTGACCTCGACGAGATCGGGGATCGCCACGACGGGCCCGACGTTGTGCCGGGTCAAGCCGTGGCCCGCGGCGATCTCGAGGCCGAGCGCCGCGCCGCGGGCGGCGGCGCGCTTCAGCCGATCGAGCTCGTGCTCGGCTTGCTCTCCCGAGGCGTGGCAGTACTCGCCCGTGTGCAGCTCGATCTGCGCGACGCCGAGCGCCGCGGAGGCCTCGACCATGGCCTCGTCCGCGCCGATGAACAGGCTCACCTTGATCCCGCGCTCCTTGGCCATCTTCACGGCGGCCTCGATGCCCGCGCGTTGCCCGATCACGTCGAGCCCGCCTTCGGTCGTGCGCTCCTCGCGGCGCTCGGGGACGAGCGTGATCACGTCGGGACGAACCCGCGACGCGATGCCGATCATCTCCTCGGTCACGGCCATCTCCAGGTTGAGGAGCGTGTGGACCGAGGCGCGCAGGCGCGTGACGTCGTCGTCGGTGATGTGACGCCGATCCTCGCGCAGGTGCGCGGTGATGCCGTCGGCGCCGGCCGCTTCGCAGAGGCCGGCGCCGAAGACCGGATCGGGGTAACGCGTGCCCCGCGCGTTTCGCACGGTGGCGACGTGATCGATGTTGATGTGCAGCCGAACCGCCATGGGGCGGACTCTACACCAAAGGCGGGAACTAGCGCGTCACGGCCGCGTTGGAAGCCTGCACGAGCAAGTCCTGGATGTGCTGCACGAGCTTGGCCGGGTCGACCACCACGCCCTCGGCGAGCAGCGCCTGCTCGTAGAGCAGCTCGGACCAGAGCTTGAGCGGCTCCGCGCTCGGGTCCTTCTCGGCGAGCGCGCTCAGGTTCTTCACGATGGGGCTCTCGGGGTTCAGCTCCAGGATCCGCTTCGCCTGGGGCGCGTCCTCGCCCATCATGCGCATGATCCGCTCCATGTTGACGCCGAGATCGCCCTCGGCGGCGACGAGGCAGCTCGCGCTGTCCGTGAGGCGACGCGAGGCCCGCACGTCCTTCACCCGATCGCCGAGCGTGGCCTTCACGGCGGAGACCGCGCTCTTGATCTGCTCGCCGGCCTTCTCGTCGGCCTTCTCGTCCTTGTCGCCGAGATCGATGTCGCCGTGCGCGATGCTGCGCAGGCGGCGCTTGTCGTACTCGTTCAAGCCTTGCACGACCCACTCGTCGACGGGCTCCGTCATGAAGAGGACGTCGTAGCCGCGCTTCTTGAAGGCCTCGATGTGCGGGCTCTTCTCCAGCGAGCGGCGGCTCGTGCCCGTCAGGTAGTAGATCTCCTTCTGGGACTCGGGCATCGCCGCGACGTACTGCTTGAGCGAGACGAGCTCTGCTTCAGGCGTGTTCATCGAGCCGAACCGGCAGAGGTCCGCGATCGCGTCCTTGTTCTTCCAGTCGACCGACACGCCCTCCTTGAGGACCTTGCCGAACTCCTTCCAGAGCGTCGCGTACTTCTCGGGCTCGCTCTCCGAGAGCTCCTTCAAGCCCTTCAAGACCTGCTTCGTGATCTGCGTCTCGATCTGCTTCAGGGCCTTGTCCTCCTGGAGCATCTCGCGCGAGACGTTGAGCGAGAGATCCTCGGAGTCGACCACGCCGCGCAAAAAGCGCAGGTAGATCGGCGCGACCTTGTCGCAGTCCTCGACGATGAGCACGCGCTTCGCGTAGAGGCGGATGGCGCGGCGATCCCGCTGGAAGAGGTCCGGCGGCGCCTTCTCGGGCACGTAGAGCAGCGCCTGGAACTGCACCGGCGCGTCGATCGAGACGTGCAGGTGCCAGAGCGGCTTCTCGCCCTCGTAGCCGCCCGTCACGTGCCGGAAAAACTCGGCGTGTTGCTCCTCGGTCACCTGCGACTTGGGCAGCGACCAGAGCGCCGCCTTGCGGTTCGCGACCTCGCCGTTCACCGAGATCGGGAAATGGACGAAGTCCGAGTACTTGCGGATGATCTCCTTGATCCGCCAGGCCTTCGTGTACTCGCGCGTGTCCTCCTTGAGGTGCAGCGTGATCTTCGTCCCGGGGTGCTCGCGCTCGCCCGTCGCGACCGTGAACGTGCCCGCTCCCGCCGAGCGCCAAAGCACGGGCTCGGCGCCGGGGAGCATGGAGCGCGTCTCCACGTCGACCCGCGAGGCGACCATGAACGCAGCGTAGAAGCCCACGCCGAACTGGCCGATGAGCTTGACCGCGCCGTCCTTGTCCTGGCTCGCGCGGAGGGCTTCGGCGTGCGCCTTCAAGAACTCGAGCGAGCCGCTCTTCGCGATGGTGCCGAGGTTCTGGACGACCTCGTCGCGGGTCATGCCGATGCCGTTGTCCTCGATGACGATCGTGCGGGCCTCGTCGTCGAGCTTGATCGAGATCGCGGGCTCACCTTCCTGCTCCGTGACGTCCTTGCGCGTGAGGGCGAGGAAGCGGGCCTTGTCGAGCGCGTCGGAGGCGTTCGAGACGAGCTCGCGCAGGAAGACCTCCTGGTTCGCGTAGAGCGAGTTGATGACGAGCGAGAGGACCTGCTGCACCTCCGCCTGGAACGGCATCTCCACGGCGGCAGGCGACGCGGCGGGGGGAGCTTCGGGGGTCGGGGGGGCTTCTTGGCTCATGGCGACGACGAAATGGATCCGCTTTTTGGAAATGCAATCCCCCTCCCCGCACGAAATAGGGCGCTGCTAGAGTGCCCCCCGTGTTCCCCACCGAACGACCCCGCAGGCTCCGCCGTTCGTCGGCCATCCGGAGCCTGGTCCGCGAAACCTCCCTCGCCCCCTCGGACTTCGTCCTGCCGCTCTTCTTCAACGAGGTGCTCGACGAGGCCCGGCCCGTCTCGACGATGCCGGGCGTCTCGCAGCTCCCGGTCGCCGCGGCCGCCGACCAGGCGCGGCTGGCCAAGTCCCTCGGGCTCGGCGGGATCATCCTGTTCGGCCTGCCCCGGACGAAGGACGCGAGCGGTTCGAGCGCGTACGATCCAAACGGCCCGGTGCCGCGCGCGGTCGCGGCCATGAAAGACGCGGCGCCGGAGCTGCTCGTGATCACGGACGTCTGCGTCGACGAGTACACCGAGCACGGGCACTGCGGGATCCTGAAGCCGGGCCCGCGCGGCGATCTCGAGGTCGACAACGACGCAACGCTGGAAGTGCTGGCGAAGACGGCGGTGGTGCACGCGGCGGCGGGCGCGGACATCGTGGCGCCGAGCGACATGATGGACGGGCGTGTGGGCGCGATCCGCCGCGCGCTCGACGGCGCGGGCCACGAGGGGACGGCGATCCTGTCGTACGCGGTGAAGTACGCGTCGAGCTTCTACGGCCCGTTCCGCGAGGCCGCGGACTGCGCGCCGAAGTTCGGCGATCGCGCGGGCTACCAGATGGATCCGGCGAACACGCGCGAGGCGCTGCGCGAGGCGCGGCTCGACGAGGAGGAAGGCGCGGACCTCTTGATGGTGAAGCCGGCGCTGCCCTACCTCGACGTGATCGCGAAGGTGCGCGCGGCGTCGCCGCTGCCGCTCGGCGCGTACAACGTGAGCGGCGAGTACGCGATGATCAAAGCGGCCTCGGCCGCGGGGATGATCGATGAGAAGCGCGCGGTGCTGGAACTCCTCACGTCGATCCGGCGCGCGGGGGCGGACTTCATCCTGACGTACCACGCCGTGGACGCGGCGCGCTGGCTCGGCTGATGGGTCGCGCATCACGCTGGGGGGTCCTCGCGGCCACGCTCGCGCTCGTGGGTTCGAGCGGCTGCAACGCGATCAACTCGATCGGCCCGAACTGCGACCGCTCCGCCGAGGCGAACACGCCGGTCCGATACACGGAGGGCACGATCGACAACGGCGTCTACATGAGCGCGCCGTGGGACGGGGAGCTGCTCTGGTTCCCCGCGGGGATGCGCTACGAGCTCGAGCACGGGCTCGGCGAGGTGCCGCGGTTCGTGAACATCTGGCTGTCGTTCAACAAGTGCGGGACGAAGGACAGCACCGTCGCGCAGGCGTCGGGCAACCAGGCGGAGCTGCGCGAGGTCACCGACAAGAAGCTCGTGCTCGTGAACGGGAGCTGCGTGGATTACTGGCTGCTCGTGGTGGCGGGGACCGGGGATGGAGAGCCGGATCCGCCGGAGGATCCGGCGGCGATGCCGCACGGGAGTTGCGACGCGGGGATGTGAACGACACCCCGCCCTCGCGGAACGACACCCCGCCCTCGCGGAACGACACCCCGCCCTCGCGGAACGACACCCCGCCCTCGCGGAACGACACCCCGCCCTCGCGGAACGACACCCCGCCCTCACGGAACGACACCCCGCCCTCGCGGAACGACATCCCGCCCTCGCGGAACGACACCCCGCCCTCGCGGAACGACACCCCGCCCTCGCGGAACGACACCCCGCCCTCGCGGAACGACACCCCGCCCTCGCGGAACGACACCCCGCCCTCGCGGAACGACATCCCGCCCTCGCGGAACGACATCCCGCCCTCGCGGAACGACACCCCGCCCTCGCGGAACGACACCCCGCCCTCGCGGAACGACACCCCGCCCTCGCGAAACGCCTACTCCGCCGCGTGCGCCTCGCCCCGGCTGAACTGGAGCTGGTAAAGGCGCGCGTACGCCCCGCCCTGCGCGAGCAGCGTCTCGTGGCTGCCCTGCTCGACGACGCGCCCCTTGTGGAACACGACGATGCGATCGACGGCGCGGATCGTCGAGAGCCGGTGCGCGATGATGAGCGCGGTGCGCCCCTGCATCGCCGCCCAGACGGCCTTTTGCAGGCGCGCCTCGGTGTCGCTGTCGATGTTCGCCGTGGCCTCGTCGAGCACGAGGATCGGCGGGTCGCGGTAGAGCGCGCGCGCGAACGCGATGAGCTGGCGCTCGCCCGCCGAGAAGTTCGAACCGCGCTCCTCGACCTTCGCGTCGAGCCCGCCGTCGCGACGCTCGAAGAGATCGAGCGCGCCGATGCGGTCGAGCGCGCGGACGACACGCGCCCGATCGACCTCGATGTCGCCGGCCGCGATGTTGCTGGCGATCGTCCCGGGGAAGAGGAAGACCTCCTGAGGCACGACCGCAAAACGCCTGCGAAGCTCGTCCCGCGGCGCGTTCCGCACGTCACGGCCGAAGACACGCACGTGGCCTTGTTTGGCCTCGTAGAGGCGCAGGAGCAGCGATGCGACCGTCGTCTTGCCCGCGCCCGTCGCGCCGACGAGCGCGATCTTCTCGCCCTTCGCCGCCTGGATCGAGACGTCGCGGAGGATGGGCACGCCAGGCTTGTACTCGAAGTCGACGTGGTCGAGCTCGAACGCGATCGCTTCGTCCTTCTTCTGTTCGGCCTGCCCGTCTGCGGCGGGGACCGGCGCGTCCTCTTCCTTGTTCTCGAGGAGCTGGAAGATGCGCTCCGCGCCGGCCATCGCCGACTGGAGCTGCGTCATGCGCGCCGAGAGATCGCGGATCGGGACGAAGAACATCTCGATGTACGCGACGAACGTGACGAGCGTGCCGAACGAAACCCGATCCGAGAGCGAACGAACGCCCGCGTACCAGAGAACGGCCGCGATGCAGAGGCTCTGCACGAGCTCGATCGCCGCGTCGAGCGCCGCATCGAAGACGATCGAGCGGTTGTTCGCCTGCCGGTAGGCCTCGTTGATCTCGTCGAACTCGGCGGCGCTCTGCTCCTCGCGCGCGTACGCCTGCACGACGGCCATGCCCGAGACCTGCTCGTTCAGGTAGGCGTTCATGCGCGCCGTCTTGACGCGGATCTCGCGGAACGCGTCGCGGATCCGGCGCCGCGTCCACATGACGCCGAGCGCGACCGGCGGGACCGCGACGAACGTGATCAGCGCGAGCTGCCAGTCGCGGCGGAGCATGACCACGATGATGAGGACGAGACGAACGAGGTCGCCGAGGGCGTTCAGCGTGCCCGAGGCGAACATCTCGTTGATGGCGTCGACGTCGTTCGTGACACGCGTGACGAGGCGGCCGACGGGCGTGCGATCGAAGAAGCCGAGCCTGCGCGTGTGCAGGAAGCGGAAGACGTGCGCGCGCAGATCGCCCGACGCGCGCGCGCCCGCGAGCTGCATGAGGTAGACCTGCGGGAACGAGATCGACTGCTCGACGAGCTTCAGGACGAGGATGAGCGCGCCCATCTTCATGAGCGTCTGCGCCGCGTCGGGATACTGGAACGCGTCGAACGTGAGCCCCATGAGCCACGGCTGGAGCACGGCGAGGCCCGAGCCGAGGAGCAAGAGGACGAGCGAGATGACGAGCCACTTCGCGTGCGGCCGCATGAACGGCCAGAGCCCCGCGAGGATGTTCGCGTCGAGGCCCTCGCCGAGCCGGTCCTCTTCGTGAAACCGCGCGAGCGCCTTCTCGGCCCGAGTTTTCTCGGGCGCAGCCGACTTCCCGCCGTTCGCCTTCGGATCCACGGACAAGCTCGTCATGCGGGCACGGCCTCCGGCGAGGGCATCGAGGAGGGCAGGTCCTCGGCGCCGAACGCAGCGAGCTTCTCCTCGATCTCCTGCTCCTCCGCGAACGACGCGTAGAGGCCCCCGGCCGCAGCGAGCTCCTCGTGCGTGCCCTCCTCCACGACGCGCCCGCGCTCGAGCACGATGATGCGATCACAGCGCTTCGCCGCGGCGACGCGGTGGGTGATCAGGACGAGCGTGCGGCGCGCGGCCTGGCGCTCGATGGCGCCGAGGATCGCCGCCTCCGTCTTCGCGTCGACCGCGGACATCGGGTCGTCGAGGACGAGGATCTTCGGCTCGCGCAGGAGCGCGCGGGCGAGGGCGACGCGTTGTCGCTGGCCACCCGAGAGCTGCACGCCGCGCTCGCCGACGACCGTGTCGAAGCCGTCCGGCAAGGACTCGATCTCCTGGAGCACGCCGGCCTCGGCCGCGGCGGCGCGGATCTTCTGCATCGCCTCCGGCGAGTCCTGCTCTTCGAGCGAGTAGCCGATGTTCTGCGCGACGGTCGTCGAGAAGAGGAACGCGTCCTGCTGCGCGTAACCGATGCTTTCGCGCACGACCTCGAGCGGCAGATCGCAGATGTCCTTGCCGTCGAGAAAGACCGTGCCGCGCGGCGTCGGCAAGAGGCGCGGCAAGAGCGTGGCGAGCGTGCTCTTGCCCGAGCCCGTGCGTCCCACGATCGCGAGCGAGCCGCCCGCGGGGATGTCGAACCGGACGTCTTCGAGGACCTTCCGCTCGCCGTGGGCGAACGCGAGGCCCTCGACGCGCAGCGCGCCGGAGACGGCCTCGGGCGCGGGGAGCGCGCCGCTCACGACCTCGGGGACCGCGTCGAAGATCGCCTTGAGCCGCACGTAGCTCGCCCGCCCGCGGGCCACGATCGCGGTCACGAAGCCGAGCGCGAGCATCGGCCAGATGAGGCGGCCGAGCGCGGCCCAGAACGAGATGAACGCGCCCTTCGAGATGTCGCCGCGGAGCACGAGCGCGCCGCCGTACCAGAAGACGATGATCGTGCCCGCGGCCAGGATCGAGCCCATGATCGGCTGCATCGAGCCGCGGATGCGCGCGAGCATCAGGTTCTTCTCGACGTAGTCGCGGTTCGCCCGCTCGAACGTGGCGATCTCCGCCTCCTCGAGCGCGAAGCTGCGGACGACGCGGACGCCGGCGAGGCTCGCGAGGACGCGATCACTCATCTTGCCGAGCGCCTCCTGGTTCTCGCGCATGCGCTGGAACATCTTCGACGAGAAGGTGCGCGTGACCAGCATGAGCACGGGGAACGTCACCAGCGCCGCGAGCGTCAGCACCACGCTCACGCGCACCATGACGTAGAGGGCGCTCGCGAAGGCGAGCAGCGAGTTCACCACGTTGAGGATGCCGAAGCCGAGGAGGAGCCGGATCTGCTGCAAGTCGCTCGTCGAGCGGCTCATGATCTCGCCCGTGGGCATGCGCCTGAAGAACGCGGGGCCGAGCTTGTGCAGGCGCGCGAGGAGGACCGCGCGGAGCTCGTACTCGACGTTCCTGCCGCCCGTGAACATCGTCCAGCGCGAGAGGACACGCACGACGGCCGCCACGACGACCGCGCCCAGCATGAGCAGGGCATCCTGCGCGGCGTCGCTCGCGCGGAGCTGCTCGGCCGCGTCGACGGCGTCCCTCACGAGGAAGTCGCGCTTCACCATGAGGATCTGCTGCGTCGCGAGCAGGAGCGCGCCGCTCAGATAGAGCCAGATGTTGCGCCGGAACTGAGCGCCGAGCCCCGAGGGGAACTCGGCCGGATCGACCTTTCGCATCAGCGCGCTTTGCGGGGCATCGGGGCCGAGGGCCGCCGGTGGGAGCTCTGGATCGCGGGCCGCTCGCGCCCCTCGGGCACGAGGGCGAGATCCGTGACTTCGATGCGCGTCGAGAGCAGGCCGAGCAGAACGCGCGCGCCGCCGCGACCGTCGAGCTCGCCGAGGACACCGATCTTGTCCGCGAACGGGCCGCTCAAGACACGCACGCGCGCGCCCTTCTCCATCGTGGTCGGCGCCGCCGGGCTCGCGCTGCTCGATGCCGCAGGCGCGGGCGCAGGAGCGACGCGAGGCGGCGCGGGCGTGTGCTCACGGTCGCGCTCGCGCGGCGCGGCCGGAGCTTGTGGGGCCTTCGCTTCTTGCGGCCTGCCGCCGCGCCGATCGCGATCCCCCTCGGGCTTGCTGCTCGGCTTGAACAACGTGTCGAGCGAAGGCTTGCGCGGCGCGCCGTACCCCGGACGCGCGCCATGACCGAACGCAAGCGCCGAAGCACGTGGCCCCTCGGCCTCGCCGCGCGCCTTCGCCTCGGCGAGCGAGCGCTCGCGCGCGGCGGCCTGCTCGGCTTGCCACTTCTCCGTCTGGGCCGAGACCTCCGCGTGCGTCCGGGCGCGCTCGCGCTCGATGCCTTCGAGGCGCCGATCGAGCGCGATGTGATCGTTCTTCCGCGACCACGCGACGAGCGTGTAGATCGGCGCGAGCGCGAGCAGCGCGTCTTCGAGCTGCTCGTCGAGGATCTCCGCGTGCTCCAGCGCGACCTCGCGCGGCACGGCCCAGCCGATCCAGAGCGGCACTTGCCCCTCGGCCGCGCGCTCCAGCATCGCCTCGATCGCCTCCGGGCTCGCCGCGCTCGCGGCCACGCGATCGGCGCCGACGCCCACGGCGAACTGCTCGGGGAGCGCGCGGAGCGCGGCCGTCAGCTCGGCGGCGAGCGCCGGTCCGGTCCCATCTTTCGCCGCGAGCCGCGCGCGCAGGTTGTCGATGTCGACCTTCGCCTCGGGGTGTACGGCGAAGCAAACCTCGACGCTGTGCGAGTCGATCCGGAGCGCGAGGAACGCGTGCCGACCGTACGGGCTCGGATCATCGATCGCGGCCGAGATCGATCGTCCCGCGTCGAGCAGCCGTTCGAGCTCCTCGCGCGCTGCCGCGTCGCGCCAGAAGAAGACCCACTGGCACTCCACGCGTTTCTTGTTGCGCAGCGTCGGATGTTCGTCCGAGCCGTGCACGTCGACCGTGATTCCGAGATCCGCGAGGCGCGCGATCACGCCGCGCGCCCAGGCGAGCGCGCGCTGCTTCACTTCGAGGCGCGGTCGCGAGTAGGCGTTCGACGTGGCCTTCTCCGGCGCGTAGGCGTCGAAATCGCTGTCGGTCAGGTGCAAGGGGGCGTGGGTCATCGCTCTGGCTCGAGGTGCGCTCTTCTGCGGAACCGCGACTCGCGCGCGAACGAACGAGCGTCGCGTGCGTGGCGCGTTGCGAAGGCGGATGGCGTCGTGGCTCCCCTTGTAGCACTGGCCAAAACGCGGTGATATCCCCTCGCGTCTTCGCGCGTCGCGCACAGCCGAGGCGGACCGCGGACAGCGCGTGGAGGCGAGGCACGAGCGCCTTGACCCCGAGGGGCTGCATGTCACCTTGCTCTCCACGATCTCCGAGCGCTCGTCCTGCAAAGGGCGGGCGTTTTTGCCGTGAAATCAGGGGCGTGCCGAGCACACCACGCGGGCACACGGGTCCTTTCACCCGCGCCCTTTGCGAAGAGTTTCCGGAGTGTCCATGGAGCAGCATCGAGACGAGCAGATCAACTGCGCGAGCTGCGGCTCGTCGTTCCTTTTTTCCGCCACCGACGCGGCCGCGCGCGCCGAGCGAGGGCTTTCGTCCCCGCCGACGCTGTGCAAGCCCTGCTGGCGCGAGAAGCGATCGAAGAGCGCGGGCCGTAGCGAAGGCCCGAGCCGCGGCGCTCCGCACGGACGCGAAGGTCGAAGGCACGAGCCCGCCGCGCGCCCCGGCCGCTACACGGGCGACGTGAACGAATACCGGAGCCCGATGCCCGATCCGCACTTCGCCATGTACCCGTCGTACGGCCGCCCCGCCGCGCCAGGGCATCGCGGCGGCGGCTCCCCGCAGCGAGGCCAAGGCCCGCGCGACGGCGGCCACGATCGCGCGCAAGGTCCGCGCACCTCGTCCGGTCCGCGTGGCCCGCGCGGCCGCGGTTTCCCGATCACGTGCGCGGCGTGCGGCGTCGCGGCGACCGTCCCGTTCAAGCCGGCCGAGGGCCAGAAGGTCTACTGCCGGGCTTGCTTCCAGGCTGAAAAGCCGTCCTGAAGTTTCCCACCAGGCACCGGGGGGTTTGGGGGGCAAAGCGCGGCGATGCCGCGCGGCCCCCCATCGTCAAGCAATCTCGCAGGTGAGCTCGGGCGTGAACCCGACCTCGCCGGCGGTGATCGCCACGCGCACGTCGAAGCTCGCGGCGCGTCGCGCCGTCTCCTCGACCATCCCCACGACCCACAGGCGCAGCGCGAGCGACGCCGGCTCGAACTCCGCGATCTGCAGGACCACCTTCCCGCTCTGGCTCGCGCCGACCTTCCACGCGCCGAAGCTGAAGAGCCGCGACCAGATCGAGATCCCGCGTCGAATCGCGATCTGCAGATCCGGCGCGGGCCGGAGCACGCTACGCACCGTGTTGTGGAGCTCGCCGCCGATCGCGAGGCGGCCGAGCGCGCGCCATCGTGAAGGCTCGTGCAGCGAGATCGCGGTCGCGATCTCCATGTACGCGTCGAGCGCTTCGAGATCGTACGCGACGAGCGCGTTGATCGAGTCGTTCAGGAAGTCCTCGGCGTAGCGCTGCGGGAGCTGCGCCACGACCTGCTCGCGCACGCGCGGCCCCGCGTCCTCCGTGAGGGCCTTGTCGACGGCACGCAGCACCGCGCCGCGCACCTGGTACATCCCGGGAAACCGCGACGCCGCGCGCGGCTGGACGTAGCGCGACGGCGGGCCCGCGCTGGAAGAGCCCGCCGACGCGCTCGAGGCGCTCGACGCCGCGCTCCGCGCCACGCCGAGCGGCTTGGGCATCGCGGGAGGCACGAGCGGCTCGATGCTGCGCGGCGAAGCGATGTAGTCGCCGCGCGGCGGAGGCCCGGGATCACTCGTGCGGCTCGAGCTCCCCATGCTCGGCACGACGCGCGTCGGCGCGTACGGGATCGACGACGCGCCCGAATCGCCGTAGCTCGTCCGCACGCTCGGCCGGATCGGCGGCGCGGTCGGCGGCTCCCGGAGCGGCGTCGAGATGCGATCGGGCTCGGGCAGGATCGTGGCCGGCGGCGGGGGCGGAGGCGCTCCTTGGGATTGCGCCACGCTCGCCTGCGCGACGCGCCGGGGCAGGTTGATGATCCGGCCGAGCGCCATCGAGCGCTTCATCGGATCCGACGAGAAGCGCTCGAGCTCGCGCGCCACCTCGCCCGCGGTGGCGTAACGCTTCATCGGATCCTTCTGCAGGAGCTTCGCGACCACGGCTTCGAGCCGCGGCTCGACGTGCACGCCCGCCGCGGCGAGCGTGGGCGCCTCGGCGTGCACCACGCGGAACGCCGTGGCCACGGCCGTCGGCGCGCGGAACGGCCGCGTGCCCGTGAGAAGCTCGTAGAGCAGCACGCCGACGGCGAAGAGATCACTTCGTCCGTCGATCGGCGCATCTCCCGTGGCCTGCTCGGGCGAGAGATAGTCGGGCGTCCCGAACACCACGCCAGTGCGCGTGCGCGGCGAGGGCCCGCTCGAGTCGAGCACTTTCGCGATGCCGAAATCCAGAAGCCTTACGACCGCTTGACCTCGCCCCGCGTCGAACGCGACGAAGACGTTCTCGGGCTTCAGATCACGATGGATGATCCCCACGCGATGGGCGGCGTCGAGCGCCTCGAGGACGGGGATGCACGTCGCGACGGAGGCGTCGACGTCGAAGCGCCCGAGGCGCTGCAGCGCGGAGCCCACGCCCTCGCCTTCGAGGTGCTCCATCACGATGTAGGGGCCCATCTCGCCCACGCCCGCGTCGATCACGTCGACGATGTTCGGGTGGCGGATGCGGTTGACCGCCTGGGCCTCCTGAAAGAAGCGCTGCGCGAGCTCGGTGTTCTCCGACAGCTCGGGGTGGAGGAACTTGATCGCGACGGCACGGCCGGCGAGCACGTTCTCCGCACGAAAGACGTGGCCCATCCCGCCACCGCCGATGCGCTCTGCAAGGCGGTACTTGTTGTCGACGATCGCGCCGGGGGCGGGGGTTCGAGAAGCCATTCAGCCGGTGGACATGCTCGGATCCAGATGGTCTCGCCTCGGGGTTCGGCCCAAGGCCCCGCCACGAGGCAGAGCCGCTACGATACCCGTCTCCCAGGGCAAAGAGCCACTTCGGATGCCAAGATAGCGAATCTCGGAGAGAGTGGGGGCCTCTTCGTTCCGCCTCCTCGTCCCTGTGCGCCGTTGTTGGTCCATCCCACGTTCCATCCCCCGGATCGCGTGACAAACTTCACATTGATGCGCCAACCTCCCACGTTCAACCGGGATGAACGCGGAGATCCACGAGGGTTGTCGCGAGCTCGGCGAACCCCCGTCCCATGGCGGCCTGGGTCACATACTTCGGCGGAACGGGCAGCGTCTGCAAGTAGGCGCGCACGTTCGCCACACCGATCGTGGTCGTGAACGCCGCGAAGGCCGCCGCGTCGTTGCCGCTGTCGCCCACGAACGCGTGGGTCACCCGCGCGCGCGTAGGGTCTTCCCCGAAGGCCGCTTCGAGGAGGCGAAGCGTGCCCGTGGCCTTGTCGGCCGGATCGAAGGAGAGGTGCAGGTGCACGCTCGACGCGAGCGTGTGAACGCCGCGCCTCTCGGCCTCCGCGCGCATGGCCGCGACGTCCTCGGCCGGCGCGCGGCAGTGCTCGCCGATGTCGAGGGTCACGTCCGTGAAGCGAGCGCGGTTGTCGTCCGCGAGCGCCACGGTCGGAAAACGACGGCAGAGCTCCTCCGCGAGGGCCCAAAGCTCCGCGCGCCTCGATCCCGCCGCCGCGAGCTCCGTCGGGAACACAAGGCGCAAGCGAGCCGCGGAGGCGGGGCGCCGCTCTTTGACGAGGGCCACCGCGCCGTTCTCGGCGATCGCCGCGTCGAGCGGCCACTGCCGCACGAGCACCTCGGCCCATCCCCCGGGCCGCCCCGTGCACGCGACGAGCCGCATCCCCGCCTCCCGCAGCCGGAAGAGCGACGCATACGCGACCTCCGTGAGCTCGCCGTGATCGAGCAGCGTGTCATCGAGATCGAAGACGAGCGCGGCGAGCCCGCGCGCCTCCTCCGGTGGCATCGCGGCGAGCCCGAGCGGCGAAGTCGAGGTCGGCCCGGCCGTCACAGCGCCTCGAGCCGCGCGATCACGCTCTTCAGGTAGAGCCCCTCCGGGAACGCCGCGCTCACCGGGTGATCCGCGCCCTGGAAGTGCCGATCGAAGATGACCGCGTGCATGCGCGCCTCGCGCGCGCCGAGGGCGAGCGCGCGCGTGAGGTCGTCGATCGAGACCGCGCTCGAGCACGAGCTGAGCACGAGGATCCCGCCCGCCTTCGTGGCTCGACAGCCTGCGGAGGCGAGCGCCTTGTACACGCCGAGCGCGCCTTCCTTCGCGCCGCGCGTGGGCGAGAGCTTCGGCGGATCGCAGAGCACGATGTCGAAGCCGCCCTCGGCCGAGGCCCGTGACAGCGCCTGACGCGCGTCGTCGCGCTGGAAGTGGATCCGCCCGAGCAGCCCATTCTTCCGCGCGCACTCCGCGCCGACCTCGATCGCGAGCGCGCTCTCGTCGACCGCGACGACCTCCTTCGCGCCTCCGCGCGCCGCCGCCATCGCGAACGTCCCCACGAAGGAGAACGCGTCGAGCACGCGCCGCCCGTGCGCGAGCTGCTCGACCCGCGCCCGGAGCGCGCGTTGATCGAGGTAAAAGCCCGTCTTTTGCCCGAGCGCGAGCGGGATCTCGTACGAAAGCCCGCGCTCCAGGAACGAGAACCTGTCGACGCTCGCGTCTCCGCGGACCACCCCCGCGGACGCCTCGAAGCCCTCTTTCTTCGCGAGCTCGACCGAGGTGCGGTCGACGATCGCGCGCGGCGAGAGCATCTCGGAGAGCGCGTCGAACACGATACCTTCGCGCCGCTTCACGCCGATCGTGCCGATCTGCACCACGGCCACGTCCCCGAGGAGGTCGACGACGAGCCCCGGCAGCCCGTCCCCCTCGGCGTGGATCAGCCGGTAGGCCGTGGTCTCGTGCCCCGCGATGTGGTTCGGCAGGCCGAGATCGCGCCGGTGCTGGATCGCGCGTTCGATGCGGCGGCGGAAGAGCGCGCCGTCGATGGGCGCGTCGTCGCGGGTGTAGATGCGGACCGGGATCGCCGATCGGGGGGTGTAGAGGCCGTGACCCAGGGTCGCGCCGTGGGGGTCGATGACCTTGACCTCGTCGCCGGGGAGGGCGCCGCCTTCGATGCGGGCGATGGCCTGCGCGAAGACCCAGGGGTGTCCGGTCCAGACGGGCCTCACGTGGCCCGGCTTGAGGGTGACGACGGGGATGGGGGACCCTGACCTACGCGCCTCGGGGCGCGGAGGACTCGGGGCGGGGGCATTGGCGGATCTCGCGCGCGCGTTCATGGGCGTGCCGCTCCGGGTGCGTGTCCGGTCGAACGAATGAAGGCCGCCCCCCTCGGAAGGCGTACCGATGGGCGACGGGCTGGGGTATTCTTTCCTGTAGGCAGTCGCTTGGCCACTGTGTGAACCTTTCATCACAGCCCGCCGTGGCGGACGATGCACGCGAGTGCACCGAGATCTCGCGTGAACCGTCTCTCTCAGCGTGCTGGCCGATGGCACTCTGGTTGCTAGGCTGCAAGCACAAACGAGGAGTCGTCCCATGCGCCGCTTGACCCCTGCTTTCATCGTGGCTGCCGCTGCACTGAGCCAACCCGCCGTCGCGTTGGCGGACTGCCCGCCGGGCTCGTGGTTCTGCGCGGATGAGGCGCAAGCTCCCGCGCAGCCTCCGGCGGAAGTCGACACGCTCCCGCCTCCGCCGCCCGCCGTCGAGGTGATCGAAGAAGAAGAGGCGCTTCCGCCGCCGCCCGCGCGGCCCGCGCCCCAGGTTCGTCGCTCGCAACCGCCGGTCGTGATCTATCAACCCGCGCCGCAGCAGCCGCAGGTCGTGCAGCAGCAGCCGGCGCAGACGCAGATCATCATCGTCGCGCCGGGTGCCCGGACGCACGTGGTTCGTCGGCACCATCCGGCCGTTCGCGTCACGCCGCCTCCGCCGCCTCCGCCGCCGGCCCGCGTGATGGCCGCGCCCGCGCGCCTGCGCACGCCGATCGTGGCGCCCGCGAAGCGCCGCTGGCAGCCCGAGTGGGGCCTCAACCTGCGCCTGCAGGGCATCATGATGGGCGGCGATCACGACCGCCGCGACAACGGACAACAAGGCGCGCATCCCGACGCCGGGATGGGCGGCTTCGGGCTCGGCCTGCGATATCGCCCCGTGCCCGCGTTTGCCATCGAGGGCTCGTTCGACATCATCGGCGGGACCGACTTCAACGGCTTCGATCGCGTCGAGACCCCGTTCTCGTTGAACGGCATTCTCTACGTGAACCCGCGCAGCCGCGCGCAGTTTTACCTGACCGGCGGCGTGAACTGGTCGAGCGCGACGGTGCAGTCGGAGGACGCGGACCCGCGTTTGTCGCCGAACCCCGAGGGCAACAACTTCTCCGCGGAGTACAGCTACTTCGGCGGGCAAGGTGGCATCGGCCTCGAGTTCCGCGTCTCGCGCAGGCTCGCGCTCAACATCGACGCGCTCGCGTTCATCCGCAAGCGGACGGACGACAACGCCGAGACGGGCCCGGCCGAGTTCGTCGATCCGAACACGGGTCGCACGACGAACACCTCCGGCGGCGGCCTCTTCCGCGGCGGCATGACCTTCTGGTGGTGACGGCGCGCGCCGGCCTCCCGGCGCGCGGCCCCCGCCGCTGCTAGATCCTCTCCACGCGGCCCGGCCCTCTCTCCTCGCCGGGCCGCTTCTCCACCATGCAACGACTGCGGCGCCCCAAGGCCCTCCTCCTGGCCATCGCCGGGGGGATCCTCTTCGCCCTCACCTCCCCGCCGACCGACCTCTATCCCGCCGTGTTCCTCGGCCTCGCGCTGCTCGCGTGGTCGCTCGAGGACGCGCCGACGGTGTGGCGCGCGTTCGGCCGCGGCGCCGCGTGGGCGACGGCCGCGGGCATCGTGGGCCTGCGCTTCGTGCCGAGCGTGGTCCAGCGCTTCACGTCGCTCGGCTCGGCGAATTCGTACCTCGCGCTCGTCCTGCTCGCCGCGGGGCAATCCCTCATCTGGGCGATCGGCGCGGGCGCCACGCACCTCGTCCATCGCCGCGCGCGCGCGCCGTTCGTCCTCGCGTTTGCCGTCGGTGTGTTCGTCGCGGTCTCGCTTCCTTCGGTCTTCGCGTGGACGCCGGCCGGCCTCGTGAGCCCGTGGCCTGCGCTCGTGCAGCTCGCGGACATCGTCGGTGAACGCGGCGTGTCCGTGATCTTCGCCGTCTCCGCGGCCTTCCTCGCGCGTGCGCTCCAGGCGATGTTCGCGGAGGGCGCGACGTCGACGAAGGCGCGCTTCGGCAGGAAGACCACGGTGCCGCTCGCGATCGCCGTCGCGATCCCCGCGCTGCTCGGGATCCATGGCGCGCTCCGCATGCGCTTTCTCTCCACGCAGCCCTCGGTGGTGCGCACGGTCCGCGTCGCGCTCCTCAACCAGGCCGTCGGCCCAAAGGAGCGCTGGGATCCGAAGAACCACGCGGGGATCCTGCGCGATTTGCGGCGCCTCACGAAGGACGCCGAGGCGGGCGGCGTCGACCTCACGGTCTGGCCCGAGGCGGCTTATCCCTACCCGCTCATGCACGGCACGACGCAGGCGCCGCGCGGGCCACGCGGGATTCACGGTGACGGCGCGCGCGGGCCGATCCTGTTCGGGCTCATCATGCTGGAGAAGCCGACGGCCACGAGCCCCGGCATCGTCGAGACGAACAGCCGCAACTCCGCCACGCTCGTCCTGCCGGACGGCTCGCTCCAGCCCTCGTACGACAAGCTCAAGCTCCTCTGGTTCGGCGAGACCGTCCCGCTCGGCGCCTACCTCCCTTGGCTGCGCCGCATCTTCCAGGCGAGCGGCGGCCTCGTGCCCGGCACCGAGCCGACGGCGCTCGTGCTTCCCCACGCGGACGGCCTCGTGCGCATGGGCGTGCTCAACTGCTACGAGGACACGCTCCCGGGCGTCGGCTTGCGCATCACACGCGCGCTCCAGCCGAACCTGCTCGTGAACGTCACGAACGACGCCTGGTTCGTGGGCACCGCGGAGCCCGAGCTCCACGCGCGGCTCGCGGCCCTGCGCGCGATCGAGCATCGACTGGATCTCGTGCGCGCCGTGAACCTCGGCGTGCTCTCGTGGATCGACGCGCGCGGCGTCGTCGTCGCGCGGGACGCGTCCTCGTCGCCCTCCACGCTCGTCGCGACGCCCACGCTGCGTGACGGATCCCTCACGATCTACGGTCGGTTTGGGGACAAACCGCTCCGCTTCGGATTCGTGGCCGCGATCGCCACGTTCGTTTGGCGATCACGTCGCAAGTCGGATTCGAAAAACGAAACCGGCGCGAGCGATGAGGCTCGCGCCGGTTCCGGTGAAGCGGATACGTAGACCGAAGATTCGGTTACGCGCCCACCTGATCCTTGAGGCCCTTGACCGGCGTCGCGCGGACCTTGCGGCTCGCGGGCTTGCCCTTGATGGTCATGGGCTCCTTCGTGAACGGATTGACACCCTGCCGATCGGCGGTGGCGGGCGTCGCCTTCGCCTTGAGCTTGACGAGCCCCGGGATCGTGATTTCGCCCGGACCATCCGATCCGAGTTGCTTGGCCACGAGCGCCGAGAGCGCGTCGAGGACGCCACCCACGGCCTTCTTGTCGAGGCCGGTGCTCTCGGCGAGAGCGGCCGTGATCTGGGCTTTCGTCAGCTTGCTAAGAGGCATCCTGCCCTCCTCTTGGATCGCCGCCCGATATCGGTGACGACCGCATGAAATGGCTCTGTCCGAGCACGTCCTGGACGCGAGCGGGCGACCGTTTAACAGGCGAAGAGTGGCATCGCAAGGCAAAATCTCGCGAACGTCATCGGGGGGCACCTGCGACCCGCGCGCTCGCCGCCGCCTCGAGCTCCCGCGTCCGCGCCGTCATCTCGCGGTCCTCGGCATCCGTCCGGTGGTCGTACCCGACGAGGTGCAAAACGCCGTGCGCGAGCAGCATCGTGAGCTCGGCGAGCAGCGGGCGGCCTTGATCCGCGGCCTGTCGCCGCGCCGTGTCAATCGACAGGATCACGTCCCCGAGGGGCCCCTCATGGGGCCATCCCGCGCCGATCTCCGCGCCCTTCGCCCCCTTCGGCTTCCACCCGCGCGGCCGCTCGTGCAGCGGAAAAGAAAGGACGTCCGTAGGTTTGTCCTTGTGCCGGTACGAACGATTCAGCTCGTGGATCGTCGCGTCGTCGACGAGCGCGATGCTGAGCTCGACCCCCGAGAGCCCGAGGTGATCGAGCATCTTGCCGGCGCGGCGGCGGAGCACGACGGGCGAGGCGCCTTCGAACGGCCCCCCCCGCGTCGCGACCTCCACCACGTTCGGCGCGGGCGCGGGCGGGGCGGGTTTGCCCTTCTTCTTGGTCGCCACGGCTACGACTGCGGGATCTTCTTCGCGTCCGCGAGGAACTGCGCGAGCCCGATGTCGGTGAGCGGGTGCTTGAGGAGCTGCTTGATCACCTTGAGCGGCAGCGTCGCCACGTGCGCGCCGATCAACGCCGCCTGCACGAAATGCACGGGGTGGCGCACGCTCGCGGTGAGGACCTCGGTCTTGAACTCGTAGTTCCGGTAGATCTGCACGATCTGCTGGATGAGGTCCATGCCCTCGCCGGAGATGTCGTCGATCCGGCCGACGAACGGCGAGATGTACGTCGCGCCCGCCTTCGCGGCGAGCAGCGCCTGCGACGCGGAGAAGCAGAGCGTCACGTTCGTCTTGATGCCCTCGGCCGCGAAGATCCGGACCGCCTTCAGGCCCTCGTCGATGAGCGGTACCTTCACGACCACGTTCTTGTGGATCTTCGCGAGCTCCCGCCCTTCACGCAGGATCTCCTGAGCCTCCACGCCGACGACCTCGGCCGAGATGGGGCCATCGACCACCTCGCAGATCTCCGCGATCGCCACCTTCGTAGGCTTGCCCCCCTTCGAGAGGAGCGAGGGGTTGGTCGTCACGCCGTCGATGACGCCCATCGCCTGCGCCTCTTTGATCTCCGCGATGTCACCCGAGTCGATGAAGATCTTCATGCACGCTCTCCGCCGGGGTGCTTAGCGCGCGCGGCGCGGCGCGTCGATAGCGGAGCGATGGTGAGCGCGCCGCCCACGACGGCCGCGTCGATCCGGCGTAACGAACGCGTGACACCGTTCGTCAGGACGCGCGGACGTGCAGCCGGAAGGCTTTTTTTCGCGTAAGATGCATGCATGAGACCGCCGCACGCCCGCCCCTCGATCTTCCTTTGCACATTGGCCCTGACGCTCCCGCTCGCCGCGATGGCAGCCGGGTGCGGCGACGACAACAGCAGTACGAACACGACGAGCACCAGCAACACGGGCGGCGCAGGTGGGCAAGGCGGCGTCGGCGGGCAAGGGGGCGAGGGCGGCGCAGGTGGGCAGGGCGGCGTTGGCGGGCAGGGCGGCGCGGGCGGGCAAGGGGGACAAGGCGGCGGGGGCAGCGGCGGAGGCGCGCCGAGCGGCGTCGTGATCGAGTGTCCGGGCGAGCCGCTCACGCCGCCGGCCGCGGGCACGTGCGCGGTCGTGAAGCAGGGGACCACGGGCACGATCTTCCGCGGCACCGTGCTCGCGCCCGATCAGACGTTCCACCGCGGCGAGCTCGCGATCGACAAGACGGGCAGCATCGCCTGCGTCGACTGCGATTGCAGCGCCTCGCCCGCCGCGGCCGATCCCACGATCATCGAGTGCGCGGACGGCGTCATCTCGCCCGGGCTCATCAACGCGCACGATCACATCGGCTTCGCGAACAACCCGCCGAAGACGCACGACGGCATCCGCTACACGCACCGCCATCAATGGCGGAAGGGCGCGCCGGGGCTGCCGAAGATCTCGGTGGCCGGCGGCGCGAGCGGTGACGTCGTGCGCTTCGCGGAGCTGCGCTTCCTGATGAGCGGCGCGACCTCGACGCTCGGCGCCGGCGGTCAGGCGGGCCTGCTCCGCAACCTCGACGTGCAGGGCCGGAGTGAAGGCCTCCCGATCCCGCCCGCGGACTCCGACACGTTCCCGCTCGGCGACAGCGGCGGCCTCATGCTCGAGTCGGGCTGCAACTACCCCTCGCCCACGTCCGCCGCGTCGATCGCCGATCTGGAAGCGTACGTGCCGCACGTCAGCGAGGGCATCGATCGGGCCGCGCACAACGAGATCACCTGCCAGATCTCGGGCACGAACGACATCGTCCAGCCCCAGACGTCGATCGTTCACGCGATCGGCTTCCTCGCCGAGGACTTCGGCGAGATGCGCAAGGACTTCAGCACCGTCGTCTGGTCGCCGCGCTCGAACATCGATCTCTACGGCAACACCGCGAGCGTCACCCTGCTCGACACGCTCGGCGTGCCGATCGCGCTCGGCACCGACTGGGTGGCCTCGGGATCGATGAACCTCCTGCGCGAGCTGCGCTGCGCCGACGAGCTCAACACGCTCCACTACGACGGCCATTTCTCCGACTGGGAGCTCTGGCGCATGGTCACGACGAACGCCGCGCTCACCGCGGGCGCCGGTGACATCGTCGGCATGCTCAAGCCCGGCTACGTCGCCGACGTCACGATCTTCGACGGCAAGGATCGCAAGGATCACCGCGCCGTGATCGGCGCCGGCGTCGAGGACGTCGTGCTCGTCATGCGCGGCGGCAAGGCGCTCTACGGCGACGACGCGCTCGTGGCCGATCCGGGCGTCGGGGGCGCGGACTGCGAGACCTTGCCCGTCTGCGGGAGGGACAAGCGCGCGTGCGTCGCGAAGGACCTGAACGGCATCACGCTGAACCAGATCCGCACGGCCGGCGAGGCGTTCTACCCGCTCTTCTACTGCAACGACCAGACGCCGAGCCTCGAGCCGAGCTGCGTCCCCTGGCGCACGGAATACGCGAACGGCATCACGGCCGAGGACGACGACGGCGACGGCATCACGAACGACGTCGACAACTGCCCCAAGATCTTCAACCCGATCCGCCCGCTCGATCAGGGCGCGCAGGCGGACATCGACGGCGACAAGATCGGCGACGTCTGCGACGCGTGTCCCTTCGACGCGAACGACGCCTGCACCGCGCTCGACGCGAACGACATCGACGCCGACGGCGTGCCGAACGGCGGCGACAACTGCCCCGAGGCCGCAAACGCCGATCAGGCCGACGCGGACGCGGACGGCCACGGCGACGTCTGCGATCCGTGCGCCGAGCCGAACTTCGGCACGCCGGTCTGCCCGCCCAAGCCCACGCTCATCGAGGTCATCAGGAACCCGGCGCACCCCGAGCACCCGGCCGCGGGCTCGACCGTCGCGATCAAGGACGTCTACGTCACGGCGATCCGCCCGAACACGGGCAACAGCCGCGGCTTCTACGTGCAGGATACGTCGCTCAAGCCCTTCAGCGGCATCTTCGTCTTCACGGGCAGCACGGCGCCGCAGGTCCAGCTCGGCAACCGCGTCAGCGTCACGGGCAAGTACGAGGAGTACTTCGGCCTCGGCGAGATCACGAACGCGATCGTGACCGTCGACGACCCGGGCACGACGCTGCCGTTCGGCCCGATCGACGTCACCGAGCCCGCGACCATCGCGACGAACGGCATGTTCGCCGAGGGCTACGAGTCGATGCTCGTGCGCGTGGCGAACGTGGCGATCACGGTCGTGAACTCGGACGCGCCGAGCGACTACGACGAGTTCACGGTCACCGGCAACCTCCGCATCGACGACCAGATCACCGATGCGGCGCTGAACATGGGCCTCAACAACACGTGCGCGGTGGGCTCGCAGTTCACCTCGATCACCGGGGTCCACGGCTACTCGTTCAACAACTTCAAGCTCATGCCGCGCAGCAAGGCCGACGTCGTGTTCGTCGGCTGCGATCCGTTCGTCCCCTGAACGGTCCGCCTCCGAAAGGGGGATGCGCTCCGCATCCCCCTCCCCTCCTCCACGCTTTCAGCTCAAAGGTTCGTCGCGATCGCCGCGCCTACGAGGTTCGTCCCGCCGACGAGCACGGGCGTGGTGAACGCGCCGCTCTGCAGGCGCGCGTGCTGCGCCCTGCCGGTCGTGTCCACGTAGACGAGCTCCGCCTCCGCGTCGCCCGCGCCGAGCGCGAGCGCGGGCCTGCCGAGGGCCTTCGCTCCGAGGTTCTCCACGGGCGTGAAGGTCGCGCCGTCGAAGCGTGACCACCGGAGATTCCCCGTCGCCACCTCGCGGAACACGAGCAGCGCGCCTCCCGAAGGCAACGCGAGCAGCGCGGGATCCGTCGACTTCGCGTCGGTGATGTCGACCGGCGTCGCGCTCCACGTCCCGCCCTTGCGCGTGAGGAACGAGAGCTGCTTGTCCGCCGCGCGCGAGAAGACGATCACGAGCTCCGGGCCCTGCGCCGACGTGAGCGCCGCGATCGCGGGCGTGCTGTCGTCGACCCCCACGTCGTGCGGAGTCACCGCTTCCCACGTGCCTGCTGCGCGGCGCTGCGTGTACAGCTTCGAATCGTTCCACCCGTCGTTCGTGATCACCGGATCCATGCCGAGCACGGTGATCGCCGCGGCCGCATCTCCCAGGCTGTACGTGTCGGCTCCGACCTTGACCTCTTCGTTCGTCGGGGAGAACCCGCTGCCCGGCGTGTACGCGGCGTACCAGTACCGGTTGTTGCTCAGGTCCTGGTAGACGATGTGCGCCATGGCGCTCGACGCCGCGATCCCGGGCGTCGCGCGCGTCGTCACGCTCGCCCCCCCCACGTTCGTCACGAGGCCGAAGCCGCCCACCTCGGTCCAGGTCGATGCGCGGATCCGATCCTTCGTCGCGCCTTCGCTGCTGCGCAGGAGCGCGACGCCCGCCTTCTGGCCGGGCAGGATCACGAACGCTGGCGCGTCGGTGCTCTTCTCGGTCAGGGTCGACTCCATCGTCCAGCCGTCCTTCGACTGGAACCGCTTCGTGATGCCGCCCTGCGTCCCGATCGCGAACATCACGAGCGCCGGACACGCGGGGCAACCAGGCGCGTCGCAGCTCCCGGGCAAACCGGGTTCCACGGGACAACCGCCGCCCATGCCGCCGCTTCCACCCGCGCCGCCGACACCACCTGCGCCGCCGCTTCCACCCGCGCCGCCGACACCACCTGCGCCGCCGCTTCCACCCGCGCCGCCGACACCACCTGCGCCGCCGCTGCCCGAGCTCGACGACGACGCCGTCATGCCGCCGCTGCCGCTGCTCGACGAGCTCGTCTCTCCGACCTGCGCGTCCTCGATCGGGCAGCCGCAGAGCGCCACGCCGAGCAGCGCGAGCGTGATCCCTTGATAGTGCCCTCTCGCCATCGTCAGAACGCTCCCTGGAGCACGAGCCCGCCGCTCCCGCGCCCGACGTACGGCACGACGTGCATGCTCTGCGCCTGCGGTTTCTTCTGCGAGAGCCCGCGCGCGATGCCGAACACCGCCGCCCCGATCCCCGCCGCGCCGGCCGCCGTCAGGCCCACGAAGAGGTAAAAACTCCGGTCCTTGCGCGCGTTGTCCTCGTCGGGCCGATACTCTTTCGTTGGATCACAAACGGGTGGCGTGCCCGGACAGTTCGTCTGGATCCGCTCCTCGGCCGCCATCTGATCGAAGCGGAAGTACACGCCGCCGCCGACCGCCGCGAGCCCGAGCCCGCCCGCGATGTACGCCCACGCCGGCACGCCGCCCGATGCCGGGGCCGGCTTGGGTTTGTCCGGGGGCGGCGCCTTCTTCGGCGTCGCCGCCGCGGGCACGAGTGCGAGCTCCACCGTCGCCTTCTGGCCCTCCGCGAGCTCCACGGGCTTCTCGATCTTCTCGTACCCCGGCGCGCTCGCCTCGAACATGTGTTTGCCCGGGTCGAGCGGGATCGTCTCGCCGAGCGCCGCGAGCGGCAGGCGGATCCCGTCGCGCTCGACCTCGAGCCCCTCGGGCCGCGTGTTCACCACGAGCTCGACGTGCGCCAGGCGCGGCTCGATCGCCTCGATCCCCTCCTTCGCCACCTGCTCGAGCTGCTTCTTGCGCTCCTCGCCGAGCGTGTCCTGGTTGAGCTGCAGCGCGCGGCGGTAGTCGACGACCGCCTGCGCCAGCTTGCCCTCGTGCTCGCGACACTTCGCGATGTTGATGAGCGTGCTCGCCGCGGGGTTCAGCTCCATGCTCGCCTGGAACTTCGCGCAGCCCTCGTCCCAGTTGCCGTCGTTCACGAGCTTGCGGCCGCTCATGTAAAGCGCCTCGGCCGCCGCGGGATCCCGCGGTTGGTCCTCACCGAGCGCGCGCCCGGGACACGCCGAGACGATGAGCAGCACGGAAACGGCGAACGCTCGTTTTCGCGTCGCCGAGATCGGACGTTCAATATTCATCGAGCGGATTTTTCCCCTTGGGTGGGGTCTTCGACGTGCCGATGCCCGCGGGTTTGCCGCGGTTCCACCCGCTGGTCGAGGGGAGCGGAGAGACGGGTTTGTCCGAGGACGTCGGCGCGGCCGACGCGGCGGGCGTCGCCGCCGAAGACGAGGACGCAGGCTCCGACGCGGGCGCGGCCGACGCGGACGCCGCAGGCTCCGGGGGCGTCATCGGCTCGGCGCTCGAGAGCGCGGCCGGGAGGACGGCCGCGGGCGCGGGGGACGAGGCCGTCAGCGCGGGCGTCGGCGCCGGCGCCGCGGTGGGGAGCGTCGCGAAGGGCGCGGCGCCTCTCGGCCAGATCGCGAGCGCGGCGCCGACCGCCCCCACGCCCACGACGAGCAAGAGCAGCGCGAGGACGGGCGACACCGACGAACGCCGCTTGCTCGTTGGCGCCGACGGCGAGCTCAGCGGTTCGCCGCTCGATCGCGTGAGCGCGGGCGCCGACGGATCCGCGCCGGGCGAGGTCGACTCGCTCGGGGGCTCCAGCGACGAAGGCAGCGGCGACGCCCCGCTCGCCTCGATCGCCGCGACGTGCGGGGAGACGGGCGGCGCGGTCGCGGTGATCGCGGCGTCGGCGGGCGGCGGCTGCGAGAGGGGCAGCTCGCGCGCCGGTTCGAGCACGATCGAAGGCAGGATCGCGCGTGTCCCGGGCGGCGGGGCCGAGGCCGCGGGGGGTTTGACGTCGAACGCGTCGGCGAGCGCCGCGACCATGGTCACCGAGCCGTCGAAGCGCGTGCTCGGGTCGAGGGCGGTGGCCCGGGAAAACCAGGCGTCGAACGCCGCGGGCAGGCTCACGCCGAGCTCCTTCGCGCGCTCGCTCGCGGGCACCTGCGCGCCGCGCGCGACCAGCATCAGGTAGGGATAGAGCCCCTGGGCGCTCTTGCGCTCGCGTGCCCAGTACGGTTTGCCCACGAGCATCGTGAACGCGATGTGGGCGAGCGAGTACCTGTCGACGTGCGGTCCGATCGCGTCGCCGGCGATCTGCTCGGGGGCCATGTAGAGCGGCGAACCGACGCTTTTTGTCGTGTTCGAGCTCGCCGTTCCGTCGGCCACGATTTTCGCCACGCCGAAATCCAGGATCTTGAGCCGCGGCGAACCATCGTCCCTTCGCGTGAGGAACAGGTTCTCCGGCTTGAGATCGCGGTGGACGATGCCGGCGGCGTGCGTCCGATCGAGCGCGAGCGCGGCCTGGTGCAGGAGGGTGACGACTTCCTCGGGCGGCAGGCGCTTGCGCACCTTCAAGAGGGCGCCGATCTCCTCGCCCTTGAGGAGCTCCATCACGATGAACGGCATGCCGGTCGTTTCGTCCACGCCGGCGTCGAGCGTCTCGACGATGTGATCGCTCTCGATCCCGGCGGCGACCTTGGCTTCGAGCTCGAAGCGGGCCCGCATCTCGGGGTCGCTCACGAGGCTCGGCAGCATCACCTTCAACGCGCGGCGTCGCTCGGTGGTGTTCTGCAAGACCTCGTACACGGCGCCCATGCCGCCGGCCTTGATGCAGCGCACGACCTCGTAGGCGCCATGAAAGATGGCGCCCGTCGCGAGGACGGCGATGTCCGCGTCTCGGTTCCCGGCCATGGCCCCCCGAGGGTAGCAAAACCTCCCTCCGTTGGGCTCCTTTCCGACGCCGGGAGCAAGATCCGACCCGATTGCTGCATCGCGACAAATTTCTCGCAAACCCCAAGATCGTGATGCCAAACACCTCATCACGAAGTGGGACGCGCGTTTTCCAGGGCCGTGACCGAGGTTATCGTCGTGGGCGTCGCGGGCGCGGGCTCGCGAAAGGAGAAATATGTCGCGCGTACGGCCCTTCGTGGACCTGCGGACGATGATCGAGCTCGGGCGATGGCTCGGCCCCTGGACAGACGGGCAGGCAGCGCCACGTGACGTGAGCCGCGAGGAGCTTTCGCTCGAAGGTCGCCGCGCCGAGGATCGATCGTTTTCGGCCTTCGTCTACCGATCGCGCCGTCGTGCGCCGGTAGGCTCGCTCTTGCTCGTGCCGGGGCTGCATTACCTCGGCCCGCTCGACCCGCGGATGGATCGTTTCGCGCGGATCCTCGCGGCCGCGGGCCTCACGGTGCTCGCGCCGCGGCTGCCCGATTTCACGTCGCTCGTGCTCGGCGAACGCGTGTTCGACGACCTCTCGCGCGCCTTTTCGGCCCTGCTCGCGCTGCCGGATCGGCCGCCGGGTCGGCCCGGCGTCTTCAGCATTTCGTTCGGGTCGCTTCCATCGCTCTGGCTCGCGGCGCGATCGGACCTGGCCTCCGAGGTGGGCTCCTTGATCGTATTCGGCGGATATGCCGATTTCGGGGATACGCTGCGATTTTGTATCCACGGTCGCCCAGGCTCGGCGCACGACCCGCTGAACCGGCCCGTCGTGTTCCTGAACCTCTTGCCATGGCTCGAGGACAAACCCGACGATCCCGCGCCGCTCGTCGCCGCGCTGCGAAGGTACGTGGAGGCGACGTGGGGGCGGCCCGAAATGAAGGTCGACGGGAAATGGCAAGCCATCGCGCGGGCCGTCGCGGACGAGATCGCGCCGGAGGAGCGGCCGTTGTTCTTCGCCGCGACGGGCGCCACGGGCGACACGAAGGCGCTCGTCGACGCGGCGCTCGGTCGATCGGGCGGCGCATTCGCGTGGCTCGATCCGGGCCCGTTCCTGCGGGACATCCGCTGCCCGGTGCATTTCATCCACGGCGCGGACGACGACGTGATCCCGTACGAACAGGCGTTCGCCCTGGCCAAACGCCTGCCCGCCGGGGTTTGTCGGGGCATTCACGTGACGGGGCTCTACGGGCACACGCACAAGGCGAACGCCGGGACGACGAACGTGCCGGCGCTCGTGCGGGAAGGGGCTACCCTTTTGAGGATGCTGTCCGCGGTGGCGCGGTGCGGGGGTGGGTGAGGGATCGAATCAGCGGGCCCGCCGCGGGGCCGCCTTCCAGCGTCGATGCATTCGCGCCGCCCGCGCGCGCGCGAGGATCCGGTCGCCCGGCAGCCACAGAGATCGCGGTCGCTCCTCGTCAGCCTGGCCGCGCGAGAGCATTTGCGTCGAGATACCCAGATCCGCCGCGATCTCGTCGGCGACGATCGCGCCCGAGAGCGCGCCGCCCTCCATGTACCCTTGCGCGTCGAGGCTCGTGTGTTCCCCGGCGAAATGGAGGTTCTTGACCCGCTCCGACTCCGACCCGGTGATCGTCGTGTATTGCCCGACCTTGTAGGCCGAATAGCTCCCCTTCGTGAACGGGTGCGTCGGCCAGTGGAATCGTACGACCTTGTCGTTGTGGGTCGCTTTCGTTCCGGGGAAAACCTGCTCGAATTGATCCAGGAACTCGGCCGCGCGCTCCTCGGGGGTGCCCATGCCGATCGCCACGCCTCGGTCGCCGCCCGTGAAGTTCGTCAGGATGCCGCTCGCGCCCGGCTGCAGGCGGCTCGTCTCCCACGTCGATTGATACGGCAGATCCGAGAACGTCTCGCCATTCGACCCCGCGTCGCGCCACGGCTTCGAGGAAAAACCCACCATGAGCTTCGCGTTCGTGCCGTACCCGAGCTCGTCGATGGCGCGCTTCTTCACGTCGGGCAACGCGACCTCGATCGAGACCTCGCGGAGCTTCGTGAACGGGAGCGCGAGCACCACGTGATCCGCCGTGACCTCGAACGTGCCGGCCTCACGCGAGAACGTGAGCACGTACCGCCCGTCCGCCGCCTCCTTGAGCGAGACGAGCGTCGCGTCGAGCTCGATCTGCGCGGGGTCGAGATCCTCGGCGAGGCGCGTGGGGAACGTGTCGTTGCCGTCCTTCGTGTGAAAGAGCTCGTCGCTGTCGCCGAAGACCTGGAAGGACGAGGTGTCCGTCGAGATCAGGAACATCATGTTGAGCACGTTCGTCACGTCGGGCTCGAGGCCGTACTCGATGTTGTACGCGACCTCGAGGAGCGTCCGCACCGGCCCGCTCGCGCCGATCTGATCGAGCCACGCCGAGAGCGAGAGCTTGTCGAGCGCCTCGCCGCCGTTCGGTTTGTTGTAATAAACGAAGAGGTCCTCCTGATCCGTGAGCGTCGCGAGGGCCTCGTCGATCTTCGTCGCGATGGGCTCGAATCCCATCAGGATCTCCGCCTCCGTGAGCTTCGCGCCCCCGATGTGGGCGACGAGATGCTCGAGGCTCTGATCGTCGTTCTTGTAATCGAGCAGGTCGATGCCGAGCTCGGCCGCGAGGTCGTGCATCGTCTGGTGGCCGGTGTCGATGAGCTCGCCGCCGAGCTCGCAGTGCTGGCCGTCGGGGAACGTCATCCGATCGGTGTACATGCGGCCGCCGATGCGCTTCGAGGCCTCGTACACGGTCGCGGAGACGCCGAGCTTTTTCAGTCGATACGCGCAGTGCAGGCCCGCGATGCCGCCGCCCACGATCGCGATCGTGGGTTCACCCTCGGTCGGTGGGTTCGCGGGGTCGCCGCCACACGCGCTCGCCGCGATCGGCAAGGTGAGCGCCGCGGCGCTCATCTCGAGGAAGCGACGGCGCGGCAAGGTCGCGCGCTCGCGCTGCATCGCGAGGAGCTCGTCGGCAGGGATGCCGGTCTGGCGCGCGGCCCGGCTGATCTGGAGGAGGCGGGACAAGGAACGGAGCAGCGGTGTTCTCGCCATGGATTCCCCTGGGAAAAACGCGAGCGGCGATAGGCCGCCGCGCGAAGAAAGCCCCCCGCAGGATACCTCGGACTTGCCCTCGAACCCAAGGCGCGCATAGTCACCCGCCTCATGTCCGACACGATCTCCCAGGCCCTCTTCGAACGCGCCCGCGCCGTCATCCCCGGCGGTGTCAACAGCCCCGTCCGCGCCTTCCGCGCCGTCGGCGGGAACCCCGTGTTCATCGCCCGCGCCAAGGGCGCGCGCGTCTACGGCGAAGATGGCTCGGAGTACGTCGACTACGTGGGCTCCTGGGGCCCGGCGCTCCTCGGCCACGCGCACCCCGACGTCATCCGCGCCGTGCAGGAGGCCGCGGAGGGCGGGCTCTCGTTCGGCGCGCCGACGTCCCGCGAAGTGCGCTTCGCCGAGGCCGTGCGCGCGTTGTACCCGCAGATTGAAAAACTCCGCTGCGTCTCCTCCGGCACCGAGGCGACGATGAGCGCGATCCGCGTGGCCCGCGGCTTCACGCGCCGCGACTTCATCGTGAAGTTCGAGGGCTGTTACCACGGACACGCCGATCACTTGCTGGTCAAAGCAGGCAGCGGCCTCGCGACGTTCGGCGTCCCCGACTCGGCCGGCGTGCCCGAGGGCACCGCGCAGACGACGTTGACGCTCGCGTACAACGACATCCCCGCGCTCGAAGCGCTGTTCGCGGCCCGCGGCAGCGAGATCGCGGCCGTCATCGTGGAGCCCGTCGTCGGCAACATGGGCTGCGTGCCGCCCGAGCCCGGCTTCCTCGAGGCGATCATCTCCCTCTGCCGCAAGCACGGCGCGCTCTCGATCTTCGACGAGGTGATGACGGGCTGCCGCCTCGCGCGCGGCGGCGCGCAGGAGCGTTACGGCCTGCGCGCGGATCTCACGACGCTCGGCAAGATCATCGGCGGCGGCATGCCGCTCGCAGCCTACGGCGGACGGGAGGACGTGATGAACGTGGTCGCGCCGCTCGGGCCCGTGTACCAGGCGGGCACGCTGAGCGGAAACCCCGTCGCGGTCGCGGCCGGGCTCGCGACGATCGAGCGGCTCGTGCCCGAGGTGTACGAGAAGCTCGAACGGCTCGGCGCCGCGCTCGAAGCGGGCTTGAAGGACGCTACCGCGAAGGCGGGCGTGCCGGCCACGGTGCAGCGCGTGGGCTCGATGATCACGCTGTTCTTCAATGACAAACCCGTGCGGTCGTGGGCCGACGCGTCGCGGAGCGACACGAAGCGCTTCGCGACCTGGCACGCGGGGATGCTCTCGCGGGGCATTTACTGGCCGCCGTCGCAATACGAGGCGGCGTTCCTCTCGGCGGCGCACACCGACGAGGACATCACGCGCACGGCCTTAGCCGCGCGCGCGTCACTCGGCTGATCTCGTCGAAACGATCACCGCCGCGCCTTCTTGCGCGCCACGCGGGCCACGAGGCCGGCGAGGACGAGCGCGAGCGCGGCGGGTGATCCGGACGCCGCAGGCGAAGCGCTGCAAGCCCCGGACGTCGGGCTCTCCTGGAACGGCGCGGGGCCAGGGCCGACGTCGTCCGGGATCGAGCCGCCCATCCCGCCGCCGCCTTCGCCGCCCGCGCCGCCCGCGCCCGACGAGCTCGACGACGACGACGACGACACGGTCGAGCTCGACGTGCTGCCGCTCGCGTTCGGGTCGACGATGTTCACGGCGGCGCACGAGTAGTAGTAGGGCTTCGAAGCGCCCTCCATGTACTGGCGAAGCTGGATCACGCAGTTCTCGCAAGGCGTATCGGGCACGGTGATGGTCGTGCTCACGAGCCCGCCCGACTGCGAGTTCGCGTCGTTCGCCTCGTAAAACACGGCGGCGTCGAGATCCGCGCGCTTGACCGTGTCGATCGACTTCGTCGAGATCGCCACGCGGAACTTGCCGTTGTGATTGACCGTCTCCTTCCACGTGACCTGGACGGGCTGCCCCACCATGAGGTCGGTGACCTTGTAGCCGGAGGCCGGGCACGCCGCGGCGGAGCCGTCTTCGGCGGGATCCTCGGGACTCGCGCCGAAATAACAGCCGCAAGGGCCGCTCTTCGCGTTGTCGTCGTTCGTGAGGGGTGGCGGATTCATCAGCACGGCGTGCGCGAACGCGCTCGAACCCGCGAGGAGAACCGCGGCGAAGGCAAATAGGGCAGGAGATCGGAAATGCATGGCCACCTCGGACACGCCGAGGGTACCCGAGTCACGCTTGCGGCGGGAAGGAAGCCGTTGCGACGGGAAAAACCCAGCCGGACGAGAATGCAGGCGGGCTCAGAAAGAGCCGGGCGGCATGCTCGGCGGGACGGCCTTGACCTTGTAACGCATGCGGAAGGCCGCGATCGTGGCGCCGAGCTCGGCGCGCGAGACGAGACGGCCGCGGCCGCGGATGCATTCGAGGAGCTCTTGATACAGCTCGTAGAGGAGCATCTCGTCGACGAGCGTGTTCGTCGTCGCGGGGAAGAGCTGGTTGCGCACGGCGATCTTCGAGCTCGCCACGGCCTCGTCCGTCACGCGGACGAACCCGACGGCGTGGAAGTTGCCGGCCGCGTCGACGCCGATCACGGACGAAGCGACGGGGCTCTTGCATTTGCCCGACTCGTAGATGCGGCGGATGTTCCTGCGCACGTCGCCGAGCGCGCCCGCGGTGGGATCGAACTCCCCCGACGAAGTGACGGCGCTGGCGGAGAGGCTCGCCGTCGAGCCGGGGCCCGCGGTGCCGAAGAGATCGATCTCGCCGCTGCGGAACGTGCGTGACTTCTCCCCGCCGTTCGGCATGCCCTTCGAGGCGAACCAGCTCTCCAGCATGAGCGTCATGAGCTCTACGCTGTGGTGCTTCTTCGAGAGGTGGAAGGCGTGCACCCGCACGAGCGGCAGGAGCAGCTTGCGGCAGATCTCGTTCTCCTGCTGCTGCTTGACGCTCGCCACGTCGGTCGGGTGCGAGGTGCCGTCGAACTGGACGACGAAGAGCGGCGTGCGCTCCGTATCGACCGCGACGTAGTCGAACGTGGCACGTGCGACGAATTGCAGGAGATCGTCCGAGAGTCCGTTGCCTTCCGTTCGGAAGACGTCTTGCGCCTTGACGCGCATCAGCACGCCGGCGCCGAGCCGCTTGCAGACGGTCGAAAGCCCGAAGCTGACTGCCTCTTCGGTGTGGTGAACGAGCTTCTTCAGATTTCCGTTCATCGCGCGACCGCTTGCCTACGGTAGGCTGATAGCGCGGGTGACCGCAACCGGAGACGACAGCGATCCAAGGTGATTCTCTTTACAGGAGCTCACGAAGGCCCAGGTTGCCCGCGGGTTCGCCCGAAAAAGCACGCGGGCGCCACGCCACACGTGTGCAGCCTTCGCGTTGCACTCGTGCTCTTCGCGCTCTTCGTTCTTGCTCCATGCATCTCGCTCGGATGCCGTTCGGAGACGCCGCACACGAACTCGTGCCCCGCGCCCTTTCGCGCCGACGCGGCGCGCGCCGAGGCGATCCTGGCGAAGCTCGGTGAAGCGCCCGCGGGGGCGCGCGCACGAGACCACGCGCTCGCGAAGGGCGGGGTGTCGTTCTGCTTCGGTCGCATCGGCGTGTCGTCGGTGACGACGTCGGGCGCGGTGCTGATCGACGAGGCGCTCGGTACGGAGGAAGCCGCGGCGCGGGTCGGGCACCTGCTCACGCACGTAGCCGAAGGGCTCCGCGTGGAGCCGAGCAGCGACGAGGACGACTGCGAGGTGATCACGGCGCGCGCGCTCGCGAAAGAAGCGTCGGCGCTGTCGCTGGAGCTCGGGCTGCGCCGCGCGTTCGGGGTCGGCGCATCGGCGCGCATACGGTACGAGTTCGAAGAAAATTTCTGGGCGGCGCCGGAGGAAGCACGCGAGGGGCTCGTGCTCGACTATCTGCGCGCGCACCCCGACGGCGCGCCGGGCATCGACGCGCTCGCCTCGGGTTACGCGCGGCGCTGCCGGGAAGCGCGGGACGCGGCATCCACGCGCTGACGGCGGCGCGCAAAGGCCGCGGCCCCGAGCCCGAGCGCGAGCGCGCCGAGCGAGGCTTCGAACGATCCGGACGGCGCGAGTCGACACCCGCATCCGCTGCCATCGGCGGACGACAAGGAGCCCGAGGAGGACGCGGCGGGAACGCAAACCTTCTGCGTCTTGCAGGTCGCGCCCTGCGTGCACTCGTTGCCGTTCGGGCAGAGGGCTTCGATCTTCGTACGCTCGAAGTCCATCGGGCTGGCGTCGGGCGGCAGGAGGCCGGCGCAGCCGATCGTGGAGACACAAAGCGGCTGAGCCTTGCACGTCTCGCCGTTGCCGCATTCGGCGTCGGAGGTGCACTCGATGGGGCTGCAGTAGGGCCCGCCGTGGCAGGTCGCGCCCTCGGTGCCCTCGGGGCAGTCGTCCGGCGGCGGCCCGACCACGTCCGCGCGCGCGGACGTGACGAACGCGAGAGCCGAGAGCCCGAAGACCGCGATCCAGAAAGGCGAACGCTTCATCGGCGAACCTCCACGCCTCTTGCCCTACGCGATCCCACGCGTGCCGTCGACAGCGAACGAGCCGCGTCGCAGCCCCGCGCGCCGCGCGCTACCTTCGGGGCAAGCGTCATGGACTCTCTGCGCGCCCGCATCGCGCGACGTCTCGAGCGTGGAATCGCGCCTTCCGTGCCAGGTCGCGCGCTCGCGGGCGCCTGGGCTGCGATCGCCGCCGCGCGCGTCGCGCGCCCCGTGACGCTCCCCGAAGGCGCGCGGATCGTCGGCGTGGGCGGCGCGGTCCTCGGCGGCGCGGGCAAGACGCCGGTGGCGATCGAGCTCGCGCGCGCGCTCGCGCTCGAAGGTCACGACGTCGCGTTCATCGGACACGGCTACCGTGCGCGCGCCGCTTCCGCACGTCGCATCCTCCCGGCGGATCCCGTCGATCTCGTCGGCGACGACGCCCTCTGCGCAGCGCGCGCGCTCGCCGCGACGGACACGCCCGTCTTCGTGGCGAAGCGACGCGAAGGCGCCCTCGCCCTCGCAGTGCGGTCCGGAAAAACCCTCCTCGTCGTCGACGGCCTCCTCCAGGCATCGCCGCGCCGCCTCGACGACGCCGTCCTCGTGCTCGACGGCGCATCTCCTTTCGGCGCCGGCGTCTGCCCTCCGCTCGGCGATCTCCGCGCCCCCGCGTCCGCGCTCGTCGAAGCGGCCGATCACGTCGTCGCGCTCGGCGGCGCGCGCTCGCCGGCTCTGCCTGCGTCCATGGTGCCGCTCGCCTCCACGATCGACGGCGCCCTCGACGCGTCCGGTCGCCGCCACGACCTCGCTTCCCTCGCGTCGCGGCGCGTCGGCCTCCTCGTGGCCATCGCGCGCCCCGATCGCCTGCTCACCGCGCTCGATCGTGAGCGCATCCACCCTCGCGCGGCCCTCTGCTTGGCCGACCACGCCTGCTTCGACCCCGGGACCCTCGATCGTGCCCGGGACCTTCACCTCGACGCCTGGCTCACCACGGCTCGGTGCGCTACCAAGCTCCCGCCCCGGCTCGGCGGTGCCCCGGTCCTCGCCCTCGATCATCGGATCGACGTGGGCCCGCTCCTCGCTCGGCTCTCGTTTCGAGGCTCGCGCGAGGGCGTACCTGCCTGTGCTAGGCTCCCGGCCCCATGAAATGGATGCGTTCGCTCAGGTTGGTCGTGACGGCGATGGCGCTCGTGAGCGCTCCTCTTTCGCTTTCGATTTCGACGGTCGGCTGCTCGGGCGGCTCGGGCGGCGCGAAGGCCCCGGATCTGAACCCCGGTGACATGCCGTCCGGCGCGAGCTGGACCGGCGTCTACTTCAGCGAGCTCTACGGCTACTTGCACCTCGTCCAGGACGGCAACGCGGTCGAGGGCAAGTGGATCCGCCCGCACAAGGACCGGTGGGGCAAGCTCAAGGGCGAAGCCACCGGCGACGTCATCAAGTTCGAGTGGACCGAGTACACCCAGGGCCTCGTCGGCCCCAACGCGTCGAAGAGCGGACGCGGCTACTTCAAGTACAAGCGCCCCGCGGGTGACAACGTCGACGACACGTTCGCCGGCGAGATCGGCTTCGACAAGGACGAGGTCGGCGAGCCGTGGGACGCGGTCAAGCAGCGCAACGTGAACCCGGACCTCGCGTCGATCGGCGGCACGGGAGCCTCCGACCTCGGCGGCGGCGACTGGGATTCGGAGAACAAGGAACAGGGTGCGCCCGAGGAGCCGGCGAACCCCTGAAACAAGGCTCGGGGACGTTCCCTCGCCCGAGCGAGATTGCGACCATGGCACGACCTCAACCGCAAGGAATCAAGTTCCGCGAGCCCCCCATTTTCGAGCGGGGGACCGTGGGGCGCTCGGGCGCCTCGCTCTCCCCGCTCGACGTGCCGGACATCGATCCGGCGGCGCACTTCGGCGCGCTCGCGCGCAAGGAGGCCGCGGGTCTGCCCGAGGTGAGCGAGCCCGAGGCGTTCCGACACTTCGTGCGCCTCTCGCAGTGGAACTTCTGCATCGACTCGCAGCTGTATCCGCTCGGGTCGTGCACGATGAAGTACAACCCGAAGATCAACGAGTGGGCCGCGCGCATCCCGGGCTTCTTGAAGATGCACCCGGAGACGCCGGACGAGCTCGTGCAGGGCTCGCTCGAGGTCATGTGGCACGTGCAGCAGATGCTCAGCGCGGTGAGCGGCATGGACGCCTGCTCGCTGCAGCCCTCGGCGGGCGCGCAGGGCGAGCTCACCGGCCTCATGATGATGCGCGCCTACCACGAGTCGAAGGGGCGGAGCCCGAAGAAGGTCTTCATCCCGGAGAGCGCGCACGGCACGAACCCGGCCTCCTGCGCTCTGAACGGCCTCGTCGCGGTGAAGATCGAGAAGAACCCGGGTGGCATCGTCACGCCGCAAGAGGTCCTCGCCGCGATCGAGCGTGAGGGCGGCGACGACGTCTTCGGCCTCATGATCACGAACCCGAACACGCTCGGCGTCTACGAGAAGCACCTGCCGGAGATCATCGAGGTCGTGCACGGCAAGGGCGGCCTCGTGTACGGCGACGGCGCGAACACGAACGCGATCATGGGGCACGCGCGCCCCGGCGACATCGGCGTCGACGTCATCCACATCAACCTGCACAAGACCTTCACCACGCCGCACGGCGGCGGCGGCCCTGGCTCGGGTCCGGTCTGCTTCAAGAAGCACCTCGAGCCCTTCCAGCCCGGCCCCGTGCTCGTGCGCAAGGACGACGGCACGTTCGCCTTCGATCGTGATCGCCCGCAGTCGATCGGCCGCCTGCGCGCCTTCTACGGCAACTTCGGCATGTTCATCCGCGCCTACACGTACCTGCGCGAGATGGGCGGCGAGGGCCTCAAGATGGCGAGCGCGCTCGCGGTCCTGAACGCTCGCTACCTCTGGGCGATGCTGAAGGACACGTACGCGGCGCCGGTGCCGGAGGCGTGCATGCACGAGGTCGTGCTGAGCGACGTCGACCTGGAGAAGGCGACGGGCGTCAAGACGCTCGACGTCGCCAAGCGCCTGCTCGACTACGGCTTCCACGCGCCGACGATCTACTTCCCGCTCGTCGTCCCGGGCGCGCTCATGATCGAGCCGACCGAGACCGAGACGAAGGAGACGCTCGACGAGTTCATCGACGCGATGAAGGCCATCGCCCGCGAGGCGCAGGAAGACCCGGCCCTCGTCAAAGGTGCGCCTCACAACACCGTCGTCGGGAGGCTCGACGAAGCACGCGCGGCGCGGCAGCCGCGGCTGCGGTGGCGGCCCGAGGCGCGCTGAACATGAGCTCCGGTTCGCCCCAAATTCGCGAACCGGAGTTGTCCGTGCGTACAATGTCGCCCGTCGGTCGCTCGCTCTCTCTCGGGAGCGCGCGGCGTGTCAGAGCGTGAAGGCCTGAACGAGCAACGGCGTGTCCCGGACCATCACCGACAACGTCGGAGAAATCGAGACGATCTGCAAGACCGACCCTGCCCGCGTGGGGGACCTGGTCAAGCTCGTTTTTCGCTCGGACGATGACGCGGATCCGCCGTTCAACGTTCGGATCAAATCACCCTCGGGCAAGGTGATCATCGAGCGGGTTTTGCGCGATCTGCCCACGGGCAAGCCCCAGAGCGCGCCGCCGATCGAGTTCACGGCCTCGGCCCCGGGGGCGTACAAGATCGAGATCTGGCAGCTCTACGGCAAGATCCGCGGAAACGCGGTGCTCAACGTGATCTCGGCGATGTAGCGAGCGCCCCGCGCCGCTTTCGGGAATAAACGCGCCGCCGCGCCTGTCCAGGCGCCGCGAGCCTTGCTATGTGCACGCCGCACGTCGATCCCACGCGAAGCGCGGGATCGAGCCACGACGGCCTTGCGGCAACGCCGCCCAGACACGCTCCCCGGTTCATGCCATGCACGACGTCCGCGCCCTGAATGAGCTCGTCGCGAAAGAGAGTGCCTTCGTCGACAACCTGATCGCCGAGGTCGGCAAGGTGATCGTCGGGCAAACCTACATGCTCGAGCGGATCCTGATCGGCCTGCTCACGGGCGGTCACGTCCTGCTCGAAGGCGTGCCGGGGCTCGCCAAGACGCTCACGGTCCGCACGCTCTGCGACGCGATCCACGCGAAGTTCTCGCGCATCCAGTTCACGCCCGATCTCCTGCCGGCCGACGTGATCGGCACGGTCATCTACAACCACCAGAAGGGCGAGTTCTCCTCGAAGCTCGGCCCGATCTTCGCGAACCTCGTGCTCGCCGACGAGATCAACCGCGCGCCGGCGAAGGTGCAGAGCGCGCTGCTCGAGGCGATGCAGGAGAAGCAGGTCACGATCGGCGACTCGACCTACAAGCTGCCCGATCCCTTCGTGGTCATGGCGACGCAGAACCCGATCGAGCAGGAGGGCACGTACCGTTTGCCCGAGGCGCAGGTCGATCGCTTCATGCTGATGGTGAAGGTCGGGTATCCGACGCGCGCGGAGGAGCGGCAGATCATCGACCGCACGACGGGGCTCGTCGAGGCGAGCGCGAACAAGATCATCGAGCCGGAGACGCTGGTCAGCGCGCGGAAGGTCGTGCGCGACGTGTACATGGATGACCGCGTGAAGGACTACATCGTCGACGTGGTCTTCGCGACGCGCGAGCCGAACCAGAAGGGCATGAAGGAGCTCGCGAGCATGATCGAGTACGGCGCGAGCCCGCGCGCCTCGATCGCGCTGGCGCTGGCGGCGCGCGCGCACGCGTTCCTGCGGCACCGCGGGTACGTGACGCCCGAGGACGTGAAGGCCGTGGGGCCAGACGTCTTGCGGCATCGCATGGTGCTCACGTACGAGGCCGAGGCCGAAGAGGTGACGACCGAGCAGGTCGTGCGGCGCGTGTTCGAGGTGGTCGAGGTGCCGTGAAGGCCGCCGGCCGCACGAAGAAGGGGGCGACGAAGAGCCCGAGCTTCGGGGAGCGCCTGCGCGCGTTCTTCGGGCTCGGCGACGAGCCCCCGCCGGACGAAGCGCCGAGCAAGAAGGAAGGCGCGAAGGCCGGCGCCGCGGAGCTGCTCAAGCGGCTGCGCGTGATCGAGATCAAGACGAGCCACCTCGCGAACGAGCAGCTCTCGGGGGCGTACTCGTCGGTGTTCCGCGGTCAGGGCCTCTCGTTCCGCGAGGTGCGCGCGTACCACCCCGGCGACGACGTGCGCTGGATCGACTGGAACGTGTCGGCGCGCATGAACGAGGCCTTCGTGAAGGTCTTCACCGAAGAGCGCGAGATGACCGTGATGCTCGTGGTCGACGCGTCGGAGAGCGAGCTCTTCGGGACGCGGCGGGCCTCGAAGGCCGCGGTCGCCGCGGAGATCTGCGCTCTCTGCGCGTTCAGCGCGATCCGCAACAACGACCGCGTCGGCCTCGTCCTGGCCACCGATCGTGTGGAGAAGATCGTCCCGCCGAAGAAGGGCGACAAGCACGTGATGCGCGTCATCCGCGAGATCCTCGGGCACGAGCCGGAGAGCGCGGGGACGAGCCTCCGGGTCGCGCTGGAGACGCTGTCGAAGGTGCAGAAACGAAGGAGCGTCGCGTTCGTCGTGAGCGACTTCTTCGATCACGGCTACGAGCGGGCCCTCGCGCTCGCGGCGAGCAAGCACGACGTGATCCCGGTGGTGATCGAGGATCCGCGCGACGCGGAGCTGCCGGACGTCGGTTTGGCGACGTTCGAGGATCTGGAGACGGGCGAGCAGGTGCTCGTCGACACGTCGGACCGGAAGGTGCGGGAGCGATACGCGGCCGAGATGCGGAAGCTGCGGCGCGAGCGGGACAAGCTGTTCAAGAAGCTCGCGGTCGACACGGTCACGATCCGCACGGATCAGAGCTACGTGGAGCCGCTGCGCCAGCTCTTCGCGAAGCGCGCGAGGAGGGCGCGGCGATGACGAGGACATGCCTCCCGCTCGTGTTCGCCGTGGCCCTGGTCGCCGTCGCCGCGGCGCGCACGGCGTCGGCCGAGGAGACGGACGCGGACGCGGGCGCGCGGGTGTGGGCGTCGTGCGTGGAGCGCGTGCCCGATGGCGCGAGCCGGCCGAAGATCACGGAGACGTTCCCCGAGCGCGGGACGAGCGGCTGGGCCGCGCCGCTCGAAATCACGGTCGTGCACGGCAAGGGCGAGACCGTGATGCCCGGCGGTTTCCGGGTCGAGCGAGGCAGCGATCAGTACAAGGCGCTCGAAGAGGCAGGGTTCGTCCTGCCCGACCCGGATGGAGGCGCCGGCCCTGTCGCGATCACGGAGGCGGGCGAGACGTCCTCCACGACGAAGGTGACGATCCCGTTCGTGGCCCTGCCCAAGAACCCAGGCCGAAGCGCGATGATGCTGCCGCCCGTGCCGATCACGCTGGCGCGCGCGAGCGGGGATCTCGTCACGGTCTGCACGGCGCCGCATCCGATCCTGATCGAGGATCCGATCGCGAACGAGCTCGATCCGAAGGTCCGACCGAACCCCGAGGGAAGGCCGCAACGCGAGGAGTGGGTGCTCGCCAAGCAGCTCGCGGTGGGCGCGCTCGTGGGGGCGATCCTCACGGCGATCGGCGCGTGGCTCTTCGTGCGCTGGTCGCGCCGCCCGAAGCCCGTCCCGTACGTCGCGCCCAAGCTACCGTGGCTCGCGGCGCTCGAAGAGCTCGAAGCGATCCGCGCATCGAACCTCATCGCCGAGGGCAAGAACGACCAGTACTTCGACCGCGTGAGCGACTGCGTGCGCAAGTACCTCGGCGCGCGCTACGGCTTCGACGGTCTCGAGAGCACGACCGACGAGATGCAACGAACGCTCGCGCGCGTGCGGCCGCCGGTGCGCGGGCTCGACACGATCACGCGTTTCCTCGAAGAGGCCGATCTCGTGAAGTTCGCGCGCGTCTTGCCGAGCGAAAACGACTGCCTCGCCGCGCTCGAACGCGGCATCACGATCGTGCGCAACACGACGCCGCCCCAGGCGGGATCCAGCGAGACCGCCGCGCGCAAGGAAGCGGCGGGAGGGCCGACATGAAGCGGTTTGCCCTCGTCCTTCTGCAGACCTTCGTGGTGCTTGCCCTCGCGCTCGCGTGGCCTTTCATCGCGCGGCGCGACGCCTGGGAGAGCGCGAGCTTCGAGCTGCCGTGGCTGCTCCTCGGCCTCGCGATCGTGCCCGTCCTGCTCTGGTGGGGCACGGCGGGTCAGGACCGGCGAACGCCGCGGCTGCGCGTCGGAACGATCTTCCCCTTCACCACCGGCCCGCGTGGCGTGCGCGCGAAGCTCCGGGATCTGCCGGGCGTCCTCCGCGCCGTCTCGGTCGCGCTCCTCATCACCGCCATCGCGCGCCCGATCTCGATCCTGCGCGACGAGCGCAGCGACGACAAAGGCATCGACATCGTCGTCGCGCTCGACCTCTCGGGTTCGATGCGCGCGATCCTCGACGCCAAGCCGGGTGATCTCCCGGGCCGGATCACGCTGCCGCGCGGCAAGCGCCTCACGCGGCTCGATACGGCGAAGATCGTGCTCCAGGACTTCATCTCGCGCCGGAAGACCGACCGCATCGGCGTCGTCGTCTTCGGCAAGAGCGCGTATGTCCTCTCGCCGCCCACGCTCGACTATCACCTCCTGAGCGAGCTCGTCGGCAAGATGACGCTCGACGTGATCGACGGGTCGAGCACGGCGATCGGCGACGGCCTCGCCACGGCCGTCGCGCGCCTTCGCAAGAGCGATGCGCAGTCGAAGGTGATCGTGCTGCTCACGGACGGCGACAACAAGGAAGGCCTGGTCTCGCCGCAGTACGCGACGCACCTCGCGACGAGCGTGGGCGCCCAGGTCAACACGATCCAGATCGGCAACGACGACGAGGTCGACGTCGAGGACGGCTTCGATCTGCTCGGCCAGCCGCGCTACGTGCGCCGTCGTTACCCGGTGAACCCCGAGCTGCTCAAGTGGATCGCCAAGACCACGAAGGGCGAGGCGTACATCGCGACCGACGCGAAGGCGCTCGCCGAGAGCATGCACGCGGTGCTCGACAAGCTCGAGAAGACGCGGTTCGAGGCGAGCCGCGGATCGTTCGAGGATCTGTTCCCCTTCCTGCTCGTGCCCGGCGTCGTGCTCGTGGGCCTCGACGCGCTCCTCCGCGCGTGGCTGCTCCGGAGGTTCCCGTGATCTTCGGCGCGCCCGTCTTCCTCTTCTGCACGGCCCTCGCGGCCCTCGTCGCGCTCCTGCTCGCGCTCGGCGCGGTCTATCGGCGGCGCGCGGCGCAGGCCTTCGGTGATCTCGAACGCGTCGAAGCGCTGCGGACGAGTGACCCTTCCGTGCGCCGCGCGTGGAAGGCCGTCCTCCTCGTGATGGCCACGGCGCTCGCGTTCTTCGCGGCGGCGCGCCCGCAGTACGGCAAGGGGACGCGCCTCGTGCCGGCGACGAACGTCGACGTGGTCCTCGTGCTCGACTACTCGAAGAGCATGTACGCGCGGGACGTCGAGCCCTCGCGGATCTTCCGGGCGAAGGTCGAGGTCGCGCGGCTCGTGAAGGAGCTCGAAGGCGCGCGCTTCGCCGCCGTCGCCTTCGCCGGCGAGCCGATGGGTTTTCCCCTCACCGCCGACGGCGCCGCGGTCGCGCAGTTCCTCCGCCAGCTCGACCCGAACGACATGCCCATCGGCGGCACCGCGATCGCCCGCGCCCTGACGCTCGCGCGTGATCTCTTGAAGCGGGATCCAAAATCGTCGGAGCACAAACGGATCGTCCTGCTCGTCACGGACGGCGAGGATCTGGAGGGCGATCCGGCCTCCGTCGCGCGCCAGCTCGGGGCCGAGGGGACGACGGTGCACGTCGTGCAGATCGGCGGCCGCACGCCCGAGCGGATCCCCGAGGTCGGCGAGGACGGCCGCGTGGTCGGCTTCCGGACGGACCGGAACGGAAAACCCCTCACGACGGCGCTCACCGTGCACGGTGAGAAGCAGCTCGCGTCGATCGCCACGTCGACGCCCGGCGGCGAGATCATCGTGGCGGAGAAGGGCACGACCGGGATCGATCGAATCGCCGCGGATCTGCGCAAGCAGATGAAGAGCGAGCTCGCCGAGAAGATCGAGACGGTCTACGCCGACGTCTATTACTACCCGCTCGGGCTCGCGATCCTCTTGCTCGTGGCCGAGGCGCTGATCACGGACGCGCCGCTCCGGATCCTCCGCCGCAGGGCCGCGCCGAAGCCGATCGCCCCCTCAGGCGAGCGCAAACGAAAGGAGGCGCGTCGTGTCCCGGCCTGATCGCAAAGAGCGCGTCGCCCGCGCCGCTCGTGGGTCGAGCACGATGCGTGATCGCGCGAAGACCGCGGCGATCGCCCTCTTCGCGCTCGCCTGCGTCGCCGGCGGCGCGACCTGGCTCGCCTCCGGGTGCACCGGATGGGACCCAAGCTCGCCGTTCGAACGCAACGCGCCCGCGGTCGATCAGGCCCTCGCCGATCTCGACGCGGGCCGCTTCGAATCGGCCGAGCAGGCGCTCGAGACGTACCTCGGCACGGGCCCGTGCACGGACGCGGGCCTCGGCCTCCCGGACGCGGTTCGCCAGAAGTACAACGGCTCGTTCGACCTCGGCCTCGTGCTGTTCTCGGTCGCGGAGAAGTACGGCCGGCGCTTCGGCGAGGAGGAGCAAGGCGACGGCGGCCCCGAGGAGGAGCAGCTCGCCGCGATGCGCTCGCTCGAGATCGACTGCGCGCTCATCGTCGTGCGAGCAATCGCCGAGGATCCGAAGGTCCCGATCGATCTCCGTGCCCGCGCGCACTACCTCGCGGGCAACCTCGAGTTCTTGCGGAAGAAGTACGAGGAAGCCGTGCGCCACTACGACGACGCGCTCGCGCTGATCCCGGGTTTGCCCGAGGACGCGGCCGCCGACGGCATCGGGCGCGACGCCGCGTGGAACCGCGCCATCGCGCTCCGGCGCATCGAGGACCAGAAGGACGCGGGCCAGGACGCCGATCAAGACGCGAACCAGGATGCGGGCCAGGACGGCGGCGACGACGCGAGTGATGGCTCCGACGGCGACGATGGATCCGATGGCTCGGATGGGTCCGACGGCGGCGAGGACGCAGGCGAGGACGGCGGCGACGACGGCGGGAAAGATGCCGGCGACGACGGCGGGGGCGACGGCGGCGACGGGGACGCGGGTCAGGATGCGGGCGGCCAGGACGGCGGACCATCGCAGCCTCCGCCGCCGCAACCCGCTTCGCCCGAGCCCCAGCCGGGCCAGGAAGATCGCATCCTCGATCGCTTCGAGGAGGCGCCGACCTACCAGGAGCAGGAGGCCAAGATGAAGGCCGGCACGCGGCGCGGTCGCGCGATGGAGGACAAGTGAGGGCCGGGGCGCTCGCGTGGGTCCTCGGCGCGCAGGCTGCGATCGTTTCTGCAGCAACCATCGCGCACGCCGAGCCGCAGGTCACGACCCGCGTCAGCGCGCGCAAGGTCGAGGTCGGCGAGCCCTTCTCGGTTCAGCTCTCCGCGCTCGTCACGAACGGCGAGCCCATGCCGAGTGATCCGCGCCTCGCGCCGCCCACGGGCGCCACGATCCAGGGCGGCCCGGCCATCGGCACCTCGATGGTCGCGATCAACGGCAACATGCGCGTCGGCATCGACGCGAGCTGGCAGCTCGTCTCGAACGCGCCCGGCCGCGTGAAGATCCCCGCGCCGAGCGTGCTCTGGTCGGGGCAACGTTTTTCCGGACAAGCCATCGAGGTCGAGGTCGTCCCCGCGACGGGCCGCTCACGCAGGCCGCAGAGCCCGTTCCTCTTGCCGGGCGGCCCTGGGCTCTTCGGGCGGATCTTCGGCGGCGGCGATCCCTTCGCCGACGACGATGACGACGACGAGCCGCAGCCCGCGCTCGACGAGAAGCTCGAGCTCAAGACCGCGCCCGATCCGTACGTGTTCTTGCACGCCCGCGCCGACAAGAAAGAGGCCGTCGTCGGCGAGCAGGTCACCGTCTCGTTCTACATCTACCAGCGCGTGAACGTGGAGATGGCGCCTGCGCGCGACGCGTCGATGACCGACTTCATCCGCATGTCGATGATCTCGACGCCGGGCTTCGAGCCGCCGTTCCGCACGCGCGCGGGCGGCAAGACGTACATGGCGCGCCTCATCGATCGCGTCGCGCTCTTCCCGGTCCGCACGGGCGATCTGCACGTCGGACCGATGACCATCAAGTTCTCGGGCCAGCACGTCGGCCGCATGGTCGATCGGTCGAGCGAGGACCTCGTCATCCGCGTGACCGAGCCGCCGCGCGCGGGTCGCCCGCCGGGCTACGCCCTCGGCGACGTCGGTCGTTTCTCGCTCTCGGCCACCGTCGAGCCGCGCCGCCTCACGCAGGGCGGATCGATCGCGGTCACCGCGCAGGTGAAGGGCAGCGGCAACTTCCCGCAGACGCTCGCGGTGCCGGCGCGCACTGGCGTCGAGTGGCTCGATCCCGAGAAGCGTGAGTCGATCGGGCCGCAAGGCGCGATCATCTCGGGGTATCGCTCGTTCGGCTACGTCGTGCGCATCCAGGAGACGGGCCAGGTCGATCTCGGCAAGATCGATCTGCCGTACTGGGATCCCTCGTCGAAGCGGTACGAGGTCGCGAGCGTCGAGCTCGGCAAGGTCGACGTCGCGCCCGCCGCCGCGCCCGATCCCCGAGCGTCCGCGAGCGCCTCTCCGAGCGCCGCGCCCGGCGCCGAGCCCGCGGCTCCGAAAGGCGAGGCCGATCCTTTCGCGACCCTCCCTGCGCCGCGCGGTACGCTCGGCGCCTTCGTCGCGCCCACCGCGCCCCTCTTCGACGGCGCGAATCTCTACCTCGTGATCGCCGCGCCGCCCCTCGCGTACGGCCTGCTCGCGGCCGCGGGCGCGGGCGCGCGACGCCTCCGATCCCGCAGGGCCGCGGGCGCATCCTCGCCGGAGCGCCTCGCGAACGTCGCCCTCGACGAGGCCGATCAAGCGCGCGAGCGCGGCGACACGAAGGCCCTCTCGGCGGCCGTCGAGCGCGCGATCCACCACGCGATCAAGGCCGCGACCGATCTCGAATCGCGCGGCATCCTGCTCGACAATCTCGCGAAGGAGCTCGAAGACGCGAGCGTCGCCGAGGACCTCGCGGCGCGCACGCGCGGCCTGCTCGACGAGGCATCGGCGCTGCGCTTCGATCCGGGAGCGAGCGCCGCGAGCCTGGAAGAGCTTGCGAAGCGCGGGCGAGCCGTCGTGCGTGATCTCCTCGCCTTATCCGGGAGGGCGCGGGGATGAGGCGCGGGCAGGCCGTCGCGATCTCGCTCGTGCTCGTGTTCGCGTTCGCGAACGTCGCGCGGGCGGCGACGCCCGAAGAGCTCCATCGCGAAGGCACCGAGGCCCTCGCGCGCGGCGCCTACGGCACGGCGATCGAGCGCTTCGAGGCTCTCGCCGACATGGGCTTCGTGCACCCCGACGCGAGCTTCGGCCGCGGCCTCGCCTACGTCGCGCGCGTGCGCGCCGGCGCGGATCGATCCGGCGATCTCGGTCGCGCCGCGGCCGCCTTCGAGGAGACGCTTCGCCTTCGCCCTTCCGACATCGAGGCGGATCACGCCCTCGACCTCGTCCGCGCCGAGGTCGTGCGAAGGCGCGCGCGGCGCGGCAAGGACGCGACCACGGTGCGGCCCACGCTCGATCGCGCCGTCATCGGCCTCGCGTCCGAGCGCACCTGGAGCCTGCTCGCGCTCGCGTCTTCGATCCTCCTCTCGATCGGCCTCTTCCTCCGGCGGAGCCGCGCCTCTTCGTTCTCCGTCGCCGGCCGCATCATGGCGCCGACCGCGCTCGTGCTCCTCTGCGTCTTCCTGCCGCTCACGATCGCTGCGCGAAGGCTCCGGCTCACGACACGCGCGGGTGTCGTCGTCGTGCCCGAGGTCCATCTCGTCGACGATCACGGCACGGCGCTCGGCGGCGAGCCGATCCCGGAGGCGCATGCCGTCGAGGTCGGCGAGGCCCGCGGCGGGCTCGTTCACGTGCGCTGGGGCGCGACGGAGGGTTGGATTCCGAGCGGCAGCGTCCGCCTGCTCTCGCCGTGACGTCCGCCCGATGGCTGCGGACGATGTCGCGAGAACGTGACGTTGCCGTGTGCTAGGTTTCCGCCGTGTGGGTCCGCCGCGCTGCCATCCGTCCGGTACCGTCCTTCGCGCAGGTCCCTCTGCGGGCCCTCTCGGAGGTCGAGGAGCAGCTCGCGGAGGATGACGAAGAAGCGCGGCAGAAGCTCGACGAAGCGTTCGCTCGCTTCGAGCAGACCCAGCCTGCGATGGCCGATCGCATCGCGCAGGTTCTCGGCGGTCCTCTCGATGAAACCGCGCTCGCGCTCGGATATTTCCTGACGCTCGCCGTCTGGCTCGCCTTCGACAACGTCTTCGGTGAAGACCTCGCGGAGGTCACGCCGCTCGCGCTCGCCGGCGTCGAGGAGTCGCTCAAGCTCGACGAACAGCTCCGCATGGCCGATCCGGCCGAGGCGGTCGACTCCGACGACGTCATCGCGATGGAGCAGCCCGATGTGCTCTCGTTCGTCCACGAGCACGTCGACGCGGCGCTCGAGGCGAACGCGAGCGAGGTGGACGTCGACGACGTACACGAGATTTATCGCATCGTGCTGATCGAGGTCCTCGCGCTGAGCTACGCGGTCCGTCCCCCGACGAACTGGGGGATCCAGATGACGACCGAGTTCACGGCCTGATCGCTTCTGCATCCTCGGGTGACCGCGTTGACGCTTCGGCAGCGTCGGCTTACGCACGTCCCATGCAGAAATTCGGCATTGTCTTGGGCATTGCAGGCCTCGTGTTCGCGTCGGCTTGCACGGGCGGGGATGACACCGGTCTTTCGGGGACGATCATCGGACCGACGGGGAGCGGCTCGGGCGCGTCGGGTCCGGGCGGCGGCGGCGCAGGTGGAACCGGCGGCGACGGTGGCCAGGGCGGCGTCGGGGGCGCGGGCGGATCGGGGCAAGGCGGCGGGGGCGCGGGCGGCGGCGCGCCGATGGCCGTGTTCGATCCGGACAAGGACGGGCCCTACACGATCGCCGAGATCGACGACAACCAGTGGAAGGCCTCCACGGGCGACACGGTGCCCATGCACGCGGCCTATCCCACGGCGGGCCCTTCGAACGGGCCGTATCCGGTCGTCGTCGTGGCGCACGGTTTCCAGATCGCGGCGAGCCAGTATCACGGCTACTTGAAGCGCCTCGCGAGCTTCGGGTACGTCGCGGTCACGCCCGACTATCCGACCTCGCTCGCCGGCACCGACAACACGAAGGCCACGCAGAACATCATCAGCGGCCTCGATTGGGTCGAGTCGAAGCCCGAGCTCAAAGGCGACACGAAGCTCGCGGGCGCCACGGGGCACTCGCTCGGCGGCAAGCTCGCGGTCTACGCGGCCAAGCTCGACGAGCGCTTCAAGGCCACGATCGTGCTCGATCCCGTCGATGGCGCCCCCAGTAACCCGCTCCAACCGAACCCCACGTGCAACGCGCCTGCGTGCATCGACGTGAGCGCGGAGCTCCCGATCGAAAAACCCACGGGCTTCCTCGGCGAGACGCTCGACAGCATGAGCGGCGGCTTCCAGCCCGCGTGCGCGCCCGCCGCGGAGAACTTCATCACGTTCTACGCGAAGGCCGCCGCGCCGAGCATCGCAGTCACGATCAACGGCGCGAACCACGTCGGCTTCGTCGACAACACGCAGACCTGCGGGTTCGCCTGCAGCGCGTGCAAGATGCCCACGCTCGACAACGCCACGGTGAACGCGCTCTCGCGCGCCTACGTCACCGCGTTCTACGAGCGCTACCTGCGCGGCAACATCGCCTACAACACCTACCTCACCGGCGACGAGGCCCAGGCCCGCTACGTCGACACGGGCATCGCTTCGATCCAGTCGAAGACCTTCGGGCCCTAGAGCGTCGACCGGGTCACGCGTGCGGCGCAGCCCTTGCGCCGCGCCGCACGCCTTGCATCACGACGTGAGCTTCTCGGCGTGCCGCACGACCAGCACCGATCGATCCGCGTGGTTCACGACCTTCGCGGCCGTCGTCCCGATCAGCCGATCGAGCCCCTGATAGCCGTGTGACCCGATCACGATGAGGTCCACGTTCTCGTCCTTGGCCGCCTGGCAGATCGCCTGCCACGGCGTCCCGACGGCCACCTTCACCGGCCCGCGCAGCTCCTCGGGCACGCGCTCGAGCTCCCTCTCGACGTACCGCAGCGCCTCTTGTTCGAGCAGCCCTTCGAGCGACGCCGGCGGCAATGCGTAGGCTTCCGGCGGGAGCTCGACCGGGATCCCGATCGCCCGCATCAGGATGAGCTTGCTGTTCGTTCGCCGTGCCAGGTCGATCGCCGCGTCGAGCACGTCCTTCGATCGCGGGGAAGCATCGAGGCCAACCAGAATCCGGTGCATACAGTCGCTCTCCTTCTGCGCGGCACGGGCCTAACACGACCCGTGCCATGCGCGAAGCACCGTCGTGCCCCGACGCCTGCACGGATCTTCCAGGTGCTGCGGTCGCCGCGTCCTCTCCGCCGCGGACGTCCCCCATCGGTGAGGGGGCTCCAGGCTGATTCTGCGCTACCCTGGGGCTCGAAAGGACAAGCGTTTGAGCCGAGGCGACAGTCTGCCGCTCTCTCCGAGCGTCGACGCCATTCCATCCGTCGACGCCGTGCCGCCGCTGCCCACGACGCTCCTTCGCACACCGGCCTTCTGCGACATGGTCGTGGGATACCACCGGCTGCGCCTCCTCCACGACGGCGCGCAGACCTTCCCCGCGATGCTCGAAGCGATCGCGCGCGCTCACTCCACGATCTGCCTCGAGACGTACATCCTGCGCGACGACCACGTCGGCCAGGCCTTCGCGTGCGCCCTCGCGGAGCGCGCGCGCGCGGGCGTCGAGGTCAACCTGCTCTACGACGCCTGGGGTTCGTCGGTCTCGGGGAGCTACGTGGCGAACTTGCAGGAAGCGGGCGTGCGGGTCGTCGAGTTCCGCCCCGTGCTCCTCGCGCTCCAGAATCGGAAGCTCCTCCGCCACGTGGTCCGGCGAAACCACCGCAAATCGCTCATCGTCGACTCGCGCATCGCGTTCACCGGCGGGATCAACATCTGCGGCGATTACGCGCCGAAGGACATCGGCAGCCCCCCGCCCTGGCGCGACACGCACCTCGAGCTCGAAGGCCCCGCGGCGATCGAGCTCCAATACTTCTTTTTGCGCACCTGGCGCAAAGCGAAGGGCCCGGCGGTCGACGAGCCGCGCTACAGCCACGCCGGTCGAAGGCCCGATCCGCGCGTCCGCGTGATCACGAGCGACATGCACCGCGGCCGCGCGGGCATCCGCGACGCCTACCGCACGGCCATCAAGAACGCCGCACGGCGCATCTGGATCACGAACGCCTATTTCCTCCCCTCGCTCGGCCTCCTCCACGCGCTCTCGGAGGCGGCGAAGCGCGGCGTCGACGTACGGCTCATGGTCGCGGGCACGACGGACGTCCCGGCCGTCCTCCACGCGTCGCGCTCGATCTACGGGCGCCTCCTCGAATCGGGCGCGCGCCTCTACGAATGGAAGGGCCGCGTGCTCCACGCGAAGACGGCCGTCATCGACGGGCATTGGTCGACGGTGGGGTCGAGCAACCTCGACATGCAATCGCTGCGGCAGAACCTGGAGGCGAACGCGCTCATCGAGGACGAGCGGTTCGCCCTGGCGATGGAGGCCATGTTCCTCGCGGATTTGCCCCATTGCGAGGAAGTGACCTCCACGAGCTGGGGGAAACGGCCGCCGTGGGAGAGGGCGGCATCCTGGGCGGCGTATCTGTTCCGGGATTGGCTGTAACGACGACACGCGCCCGCGAGGCGCCTGCAAGGGCCCGCCGGTTGCATGACGTCGCCGATCATCATGCCGAACCGGAAACCTCCGCCTCGTGACACGCTCCCTGGGGTCCGTCGTCTCCCGATCCGCGTCCTCGGCGCCGGCGGCAAAGGAATGCTCGTCGAATGCCCTCGCCGCGCCGCGGAGGTCCACATCGATCGATGCGCTCTCTGCGCGGCGTGCACTGGCCTCTCCATCCGCGATCGATACCTCGTCTGCTCCCTCGCTCCGGCCGCGCGCGAGACCGAGGGGAACGAGCCTCCAGGGGACGGCGGCGCACCCCTTGCAGCCGAGGCGCAAGCTTTGCACCGCGGCGGCTGCCGGGTCGCCTGGTTCGGCGCGGACCTCCCCTTGATCGAGGGCGGGATCGAGGGCAACGTGAACGACCGTTCGGCGCCGAAGCCCCCGTGATCATGGTCCGATTGGCACCTCTCCGCGCAGCGACCGACGAAACCCTGGTCCAGGAGCTTCTTCGATACGTGCGCTTCAGCGACGAGGACGCGCGCCTGCTCCGCGCGCTCCGGCCCCTCGCCGCCCCGCATTTCGAGCGCATCGCCACCGCCTTTTACGACCGCATCCGCGAGCACGACGACGCGCACGACGTCTTCACGGGCGAGGAGCAGATCAAGCGCCTCCAGGGCTCCATGGTCCGCTGGATGGATCGGCTCTGCGCGGGCCCGCACGACGAGGCGTACTTCAAGAAGACCCTCGAAATCGGCCGGATCCACGTCCAGATCGGCCTCCCGCAGCGCTACATGTTCACCGCGATGGCGCTCATCCGCGTCGAGCTCCTCCGCGTCGTCGACGACACGATGGGCGAAGAGTCCCGCGCCTGCCGCGAGGCGCTCGATCGTGCCCTCGACCTCGAGCTCGCGTTCATGCTCGAAGGCTACCGCGATCATTTCCTCGCGCGCACGCAGCAACGCGAGCGCCTCGAACGCGCCGAGGTCGACCTCGCCTTGCGCCGCACCGAGCATCGTTACGTCAGCGCCGTGGAGCTCGCCCGCGTGCTCGTCGTCGGCCTCGATCGCGAAGGCAAGATCCGCCTCTTCAACCGCGAGGCCGAGCGTGTCACGGGCCTCGGCCGCGAGGAGGTCATCGGCGCGCCTTTCCACGAGGCGCTCCTGCCCGAGGGCCTCCGCGACGAACAGGCCGGCCTCCTCCACGCGCTCCTCGAGGGCCGCGAGAGCCGCGCCACCCTCGACGACGTCGAGAGCGCGGTCCGCACCCGCGCCGGCAAGATCCGCGACGTCCGCTTTCAATTCGCGTATGCGCCGGGCGACGACGACGACATCGTCCTCTTCGCCGTCGGCCGCGACACGACCGACGAGAACGCGCTCGCCGTGCGTCTCCGGCAAAACGAAAAACTCGCGGCCGTGGGCACGCTCGCCGCGGGCCTCGCGCACGAGATCCGAAACCCGCTGAACGGCGCCCAGCTCCACGTCACCTTCCTCGAACGAGGCCTGCGCAAGAGCGGCGCCGACGGCGATCAGCTCGAAGCCGTCCACATCGTGGGCGAGGAGATCAAGCGCCTCGGCAAGCTCGTCAGCGAGTTCCTGGATTTCGCGCGCCCAAAACCCCTCGAGCTGCGCCCCACGTCGGTGCACGCCGTGTGCGAGCGCGCGAGCAAGCTCGTCGAGGCGCGCGCGATCCAGACCGGTGTGACGCTCGCCCTCGAGCTCCCCGCGACCGAGCTCGTCCTCGACCTCGACACGCCCAAGATCCAGCAGGTCCTCCTGAACCTCCTGCAGAACGCGGTCGAGGCGCTCCAGCCGACGGGCGGCGGCGCCGTCACGCTCCGGGCCCGGCGCAGGCCGCGCGACGTCGTGATCGAGGTCGAGGACGACGGGCCTGGCCTTTCGAGCCCCGACGCCCCGATCTTCGACCCGTTTTTCTCGACGAAGCCCGAGGGCACGGGCCTCGGCCTCGCCATCGTCCACCGCATCGTCACCGACCACGGCGGCATGATCGACGTCGACAGCCACCCCGGCAGGACGGTATTCCGTGTCTCGCTCCCGGTGCGCCTCGGCGCCCACGGCGCCGAGTCGAATACGGGGAAGATTCTCGCTTGAGGCTCCCATGACGGATACGAAGATCGCGGGCAAACCCAAGGCGCGCGTGCTCGTCGTCGACGACGAGGCGAGCGCTCGTTCCGGCCTCGAAAAGCTGCTCCGGCAGGAGGGTTACGCGGTCGACGCCGCGGCCGATGGGCCGAGCGCGCTGCAAATCGCGGCCGAGCGCCCGCCGGACGTCGTCGTGACCGACCTCAAGATGCCGCGCATGGACGGCCTCGAGCTCTTGCAGAAGCTCCGCGCCACGTACCCGAGCGTCCCCGTCATCATGGTGACCGCGTTCGGCGAGGTCTCGACCGCCGTCCAGGCGATGCGCAGCGGCGCCGACGATTTCATCACGAAGCCCGTCGATTTCGACGCGCTCACGCTCTCGATCGAGCGCGTGATCGAGCGGACGAACCTCAAGGCCGAGGCCGAAGAGCTTCGCCGCCAGCTCCGCGAGCGCGAGGGCGAGGGGTTCGAGGGCCTCATCGGATCGAGCCCGGCGCTGCAGAAGGTCTACCGCGTCGCCAAGCAGGTCGCGCCGGCCCGCGCCACGGTCCTCATCACCGGTGAGAGCGGCACGGGCAAGGGCGAGCTCGCGCGGGCCATCCACAAGAAGAGCCCGCGCGCGAGCGGCCCCTTCATCACGCTGCATTGCGCGGCCCTCGCCGAGAGCCTCCTCGAGAGCGAGCTCTTCGGCCACGAGCGAGGCGCCTTCACGGGCGCCGACAAACGCCGCGTGGGCCGCTTCGAGCAGGCGAACGGCGGCACCTTGTTCCTCGACGAGGTCGGCGAGATCCCGCCGGCGACCCAGGTCAAACTCCTCCGCGTCTTGCAGGAGCGCACGTTCGAGCGCGTCGGCGGCAACGAGCCCGTCGAGGTCGACGTGCGCCTCGTCGCCGCGACGAACCGCGACCTCGCGAAGGACGTGCACGACGGCCGATTCCGCGAGGATCTCTACTACCGCCTGAACGTCGTGCACATCGAGATGCCGGCGCTCCGCCTGCGCGGCGGCGACGTGCTCTTGCTCGCGGCGCATTTCCTGAAGCGCTTCGCGCTCGAGAACAAGAAGCGCATCGAGGGCTTCCACGACCGCGCCCGCGCCAAGCTCCTCGCCCACCGGTGGCCGGGCAACGTGCGCGAGCTCGAGAATGCGATCGAGCGCGCCGTGGTGCTCTGCGAGGGCACGCAGATCGACGAGGGCGACCTGCCGATCGACGTGGCCCCGCTGCCCAAGGGCGGCGTGCGGATCCCGGGCGCCACGATGGCCGAGATCGAGCGCTTCGCGATCCTCTCCACGCTCGACGCCACGAACGGCTCCACGGCGAAGGCCGCCGAGATGCTCGACATCAGCGTGCGCACCATCCAGTACCGCCTGCACGAGTACGGCGTCGCCGCGAAGGAAAAAGAGAAAAAGAGCTGATCCTGCGGACGAAAGCGGTCGGGGTGGCACGGCGTTTGTAGGTGCCCCGCGCGTGGACGTGAAAACGAAGCCGCGGCGACTGGTCCTTCTGGTGGACGACGACATCCGCTCGGCGCGTGTCTTCGTGCGGATGCTTCGCGAGGACGGCTTCGACGTCGAGGTGGCGCACGACGGCGCTCACGCCATCGGGCGGCTCTCGCGCGCGCCCGCGCCCGACGTCCTGGTCACGGACATTCAAATGCCGCACGCCGACGGCATCGCCGTCGCGAAGTACGCGCGCTCCTGCAACCCCACGCTGCCCATTTTCATGGTGACGGGTTATCCCGAGATCGTCGCGGCCCGCGCCAAGGCATTCGATCCCGAGCCACGAATCTTCACGAAGCCGCTCGATTATCCGGCCTTCGCGAAGGAGCTCCTTCGGACGGACACGTGAACGCACGCCTTGCGCGCCGGTGCAAACCGCGCGCCTCCGGAGCCGCTCACCGCTTGCCGTCGCCCGGGCGGCGTCTCTCCTTCACGATCGCGTCCATCTGGGCGTGATACTTGCTGCTCTTTCGAATGGCGACGCCGAACGAGCTCGTCTGGATCTGCCCCTTCGTGTACACGTCGTAATCCGCGAGCGCGGGGTGCCGCTGGATGCCCTCGGTCATCTCCTCGTAATCCGGATGAGGCATGTAGATGATGTCCGGCTTCCAGACCGTGAACAGCGTCTCGGCCGAGAATCGAGAATGCGCGAACCGCGGCTCGTTCAATCCCGCGAGATCGACGACGGTCTTCGTCGAATTCAGCGCGCCGAGCAAGCCGACCTCGGTCGTCGCGATGACGGTGTCGTCCGGAAGGGCGGCGAAGCGATCGAGCTTGAACCAGTATCCCTGCGGCCCCTGCTCGAGCACGTGCTTTTGCATGTCGAACCGGCCGATCGACCCGCCGAGCGCCGCGCCGAGCAGATCCTTGCCGGCCGTCGTGAACGAGGGCGCGACGTCCCATAACGCGAACACGAGCGCCCCCGCGGCGACGAGCGCGCCCGTGTGCGAGGGCGCCGCCTGCCTGGGTGCGAGCGCCCAAAGCCGGGTGAGGCTGCTCGACGCGAGGTAGATGAGCAGCGGCACGAGCGGATAATAAAACCGCTGCGCCTGGGCCATGATCTGCGTCATGACCAGCCACGTGTATCCGAGCAGAAAGATCACCGCGACGACGAGCGCCTTGTCGATCGCGGGGGCCTTCTTCAGGAACGCGCGCGGCGAGGAGAGCACCTCCACCGCGGTCGGGACGAAGAGCGGCCAGAAAGACCCGAGCCACGGGATCAAGAGCTTCGTGTTGTCGCCGCGATACGCCCGCGCGAACCCTGCGCCGTAGTGCTCGGTCCCCTTCACCCAGAAGGGCAGCGGCAGCGCCGTCCCGAAATACAACCGGCAGGCCGCGAGATGCACGGCGAGGAGGAGCAACGTCACGCCGAGCGCGACGACCCCGCCGCGGCGCTCCTCCGGGCTCCTCGAAAAGACCACGAAAGACAGCGGCACGAGCACGGCCATCGTCGCGAGCTCGGGCCGGATCAGGAACGACATCCCTCCGAGCACCCCGAGCGCCCAGACGAGGCGCTTCGAAGGGGCGGTCGAAAGCCGGTGGGCGACGATCAAGTACGTCGCGCCAAAACACAGGCCGAACGTCGTATCCATCCCGCTCACGAAGTGGTCGGCGAACGTCGACCGCGCGAGGCAAACGAAGACGAGCCCGATGGCCACGCCCGCCATCCTGCGTCCGGCCGCCTCTTTCGCGAGCCACGCGAGCAGCACGATGAGCGCGACGCCCGGCAGGAGGCTCGACAGGATCGCCGCGAGGCTCATGTTTCCCCGCGTCGCGACGAGCAGCGGCACGTTCACGACCAGGAACGCGAGCGATGTCAGCCCATACGTCGGCGCGCCGCCCGGGTTCCAGGCGATGCGCCCATCATGGAGCACGTTGTGCGCATATCGCTGGAAGATGTACGCGTCGTCCCATAACGTGCGCACATCGAAGTGCGCGATCACCTTCAGCGCGATCACGCCGATGCACGCGGCGATCGTCAGACCGAAGAGCGCACGGAGCGCGCGCTCGATCGGCGCTCGCCGAGGGCGCGCATCTGCGTCCCGAGAGGCATCGCCGCGCTCGGCGTCGCGCTCGGACGACTCGACCTCCGGGGAAGGCCCTTCGTCCACGGCGCTCGGTCCGGGTTCGCTGATACGCCCGTCCTCGGGCGCGTCCTCGGGGAGCGCATCTGCCTGATTCTTCACGTCCACCATGGCTGCCACGACAAGCACCCCCGGGTGCCGCGGCGAACCTCGCAGCGGGCCCAACGGTCCGTGCGAGACAGAGAGCAAACCCACCAGGGGAAGTCAAGCATTAATTTACCGAATTTTCTTGCACTGGGCGCGAATGTGTGCATTGGCGATCCGCGATCGCTTTCGCTTCGCGGAATCCGCACGCATTGGGGAAAACGTCGTTCCGTCGGGCGAGACGATGTTTTAGCTTCCCGTCCATGACGGAGTTTCGTCGATTCCGCGGCACGATTGGTTACCTGACGAACGAATCCCTCGAGGCCGCGGTGAACTGCGCCCTCGCGCTCGAACGCCCCCTGCTCGTGAAGGGTGAGCCTGGCACGGGCAAGACCTTGCTCGCCGAGGCGATCGCCCAGACGCTCGAGACCGAGCTCATCCCCTGGCACGTCAAGAGCACCACGCGTGCGCAGGACGGGCTCTACGTCTACGACACGGTCCAGCGCCTCTACGACTCGCGCTTCGGCGACGGCGACGTGCGCGACATCCGCCGTTACATCAAGCTCGGCCCCCTCGGCCGCGCGCTCGCTTCGGACAAACGGGTCGTGCTCCTCATCGACGAGATCGACAAGGCCGACCTCGAGTTCCCGAACGACCTGCTCCACGAGCTCGATCGCATGCGCTTTCGCGTGACCGAGACGGGCGACGAGTACGTCGCGAAGGAGCGGCCCGTGGTCGTCATCACGAGCAACAACGAGAAAGAGCTGCCGGACGCGTTCCTGCGCCGCTGCGTCTTTCACTTCATCGATTTCCCCGACCGCGAGTTCATGCGGCAGATCGTGAACGTGCACCACCCGGAGCTCGCGCGGGCGCTGATCGATCAGGTCCTCTCGGTGTTCTACGAGATCCGCAACATGTCGCGGCTGCGCAAGCGCCCGTCGACGAGCGAGCTCATCGACTGGATCGCCGCGCTCCGCAAGGCGGGCATCGACGAGGTGAAGCTCGAACAGGCGCTCCCCTTCCTCGGCGCGCTGCTCAAAAAAGAGCAGGATCTCGTCGCTTACGCCGATCAGCTCGCGGGCGGCCGCAAATACCGCTCCTGACGCGCCGCATCCTGGATCTTCTTTTCCCCATGGTGGGGCATCGAAGATCCAGGCTTTTTGCCCCACCCTCCCCCTGAATCCGCGCAATGACACGGTAGCCGTACGGCCTGGCTGCGTCTTTTTGTCGTCTGCGGGGTGGCATGATGACTGCAATGGTGTCTGGTCGGCGCCCCTCGAAAGCCCGGCACGAAGATGCTTGACGCCGGCGCGGAAACGAGGGAAAGCCGAAAGACCGTACGCGGAGGTTTTCGGATCTCCGGGTTCGGCTGGGAGACCGTCATCTGCCAGCGCGCAATAAGGCGTAGACTGAGTCCAGGGGACGGCGCGACCAAACGGAAGAGGTTAGCACCATGGCTCTCAATGCGTATCTCCGTCTGAAGGGGCAGAAGCAGGGCGAGATCAAGGGCTCCGTGACCCAGAAGGGTCGCGAGAACAGCATCATGGTCATCGCGGTCTCGCACGAGATCATGAGCCCCCGCGATCCGGCGAGCGGCCTGCCGACCGGCAAGCGCATGCACAAGCCCTTCATCGTGACGAAGGAGCTCGATAAGGCGTCGCCGCTGCTCTACAGCTCGCTCGTCAACAACGAGAACATCTCGGAGTGGGAGCTCAAGCACTACACGCCGCAGGTGAAGGCGCAGCAGGGCGTCGGCACCGAGGTGAACCACTACACGGTGCGCCTGATCAACGCGAACATCGCGTCGATCAACTTCCGCATGCCGAACAACCGGAACCCCGATCTCATGAAGTACGCCGAGTACGAGGAGATCGCGTTCACGTACCAGAAGATCATCTGGACGTGGACCGAGGGCGGCATCACGGCCGAGGACGACTGGGAGACCCCCCTCGTCTGATGTTGGGCTAACGCCCAGCCAAACGAAAGCGGGCGGCCAAATGGCCGCCCGTTTTCATTTTGTATCCATCGGAAAAACCCCGGCGACCCAGCGAAGTGAAGGCGAGCGGCGGGGGACGTGGGGGGCCGACCGGACCGGAGCCCCCCACGTTGGGCCCATCAACCGCCGGTGCCGGGCAGGGTCGCCGCCGAGAGCCACTGGAAGCCGTCCAGAATCGCGAGCGAGTCGTACGACGAGTCGCCCACGTCCCAGAGCGCGATGCGGATCTCCACGATTTGCCCGGGGACCACGTTACCCGCGGTCGTCAGCCAGAACGTGCCGCCGCCGATCAGGCAATCACCGTCCGATTCGAATCCCGTGCCCATGAGCTGCGTCGAGCCGAGCGAGCACGAGGTCGCGCTGACGCTCGTATCCCAGCAGGTCGGCGACGCGGCTTGCGAGTCGCAGACGGCGAAGAGATCCGTGCCCTGCGCGATGTTGATGCCGATCGGCCATTTCTGGTTGCCCTTCGTGAACGTCATCAGGTTCTTGTCGACCGGGTTCGGCGTCGGCGAGGGCACGCCGCTCGGCGTGTCGACGAGCGCGATGAACTGATCGTTGTAGCTCGTGCAGACGAACTCCGGGTACTCGGCCGACATGAAGTACGAGTTGAACGAGAATGCCCGTGCATTCGTGGGCGCCCGCAGCCGCAGCACGAGCATGACCGAGTCCTCGGCCTCCGGCGTGTTGCTCGCGTTGCAGCCCGGCGAGTCGGGCAGGCCGTTCGCGGGCTTGAGCGGAAGGTTTGGCGTAGCAAACCAATCCTTGACCGAGAAATCACCGCCGCCGGAGATCAGCACGTTGCTGATGGGCGTGTGCGACGTCGACACGTTGAAGCCGTTCGGTGCGCCGCCGTTCGGCCCGGGGTTCGTCTGTGTCGCGTCCGAGGCGATGCCGCTCGACAGCACGACGGCGCTCTTGCCCTCCAGCACGGCCGGCGAGATGCCGCCGAAGCCCTGGCGGATCGACGCCGCCCTCGGATCCCCGAGCTCCGTACCGTCGGCGCGCAGGAGCTTGGCGCTGAGCAGGCCCCACGTCCTCTCCGGCTTCTGGGCGTTTTCCGTCGTCGTGCGGCAGATGCCGAGCGCCTTGGCGTAATCGGTCGCGGACGACGAATCGGAGGCCAGCCCGTCGTCGCAGGAGACCGTGTCTTCCAGGTCGAAGAGATCGGTCTTCGTGTTGCAGTTGTCGTCGATGCCGTTGCCCACGACCTCGATCGCGCCCGGATTCACCTTCTCGGGCTCGGCGCCGCAGAGGCCGGGTTTGTCGCAGCAATCCCCCTCGCTCGCGAGCCAGCCGTCGTTGTCGCAGTCCGTCGTCGTGCTGTCGCAGACCTGGCAGCTCCCGTCCACGCACGACGAGCCGGCCGCGCACTTGTTGCCGCACGACCCGCAGTTCGACGGGTCCGTCGTGGGCGAGACGCAGAGCTGCCCGCACAAGAGGAACGGCGCATTGCATTCGCCGATGCTCACGCACATGCCCGCCGCGCAGAGCTGCCCCGACGCGCACGCATTCCCGCACGCGCCGCAATTCGCCGGATCCGTATCGAGATCCACGCAATTCGACCCGCACAGGGCCGAGCCGCCGAGGCAGGTCACCGCGCATTGCCCGATCGAGCAGACCTGGCCTGCGGGGCACGTATACCCGCACGCGCCGCAATTCGCCGGGTCCGTGTCGAGGTCCACGCAGGAGCCATTGCAGACCGTCGCGCCCACGCACGACGTCCCGCATTGCCCCGCCGAACAGACCTGGCCCTCGGGGCACGTGGTGCCGCACGCGCCGCAGTTGTTCGGGTCGTTCTGGAGGTCCACGCACGTGTCATTGCATTGGGTCGTGCCGCCGAGGCAGGTGATCCCGCACTGGCCGACCGAGCAGACCTCGCCGGCCGCGCAGGCATTTCCGCAACCGCCGCAGTTTTTCGGGTCGAACGCGAGGACCGTGCAGGCGTCCCCGCAGAGCGTCGTGCCGGGCCCGCAGGCCGAGCCGCCGCCCTGCCCTGCGCCGCCCATCCCCGCGCCGCCCTGCCCCGGCATACCGCCTTGCCCCGCGGAGCCGCCCTGCCCGCCGGACGCGCCGTCGCCGCTGCCCCCGTCGCCGCCGGGCGACATGTCCGAGGTGCTGGTCGCGCACCCGGCCCACGCGCTTGCCGATCCCACGGCGAGCAGCGCTGCGAGCGTCGCGTTTTTGAATACGAGATTGGATACGCTGGAATTTTTCGCCATGCCAGGGGTCCCCCGTTTGGAAGGGAGGACCTCCTTACCAGAGTTTCCTCCCGGCGAGCGTCTCTTGTCGGAGCGGGGCACGTTTTCGCGGATGGGTTGAAAGTGCGGCTCCGTTTCGCTAAGGCGTCGCGTCGTGTTCTCTGGTGCGCGCATCGTCGTGGTCATCCCGGCTTTCCGGGAAGAGGATCGAATTGCCGATACGGTGCGGTCCGTACCTTCGTTCGTGGACCATGTCGTGGTCGTGGACGACGCGAGCGACGACGCCACCTCGGCCGCGGCGCGCGCCGCGGGGGACGGACGCCTCGTGGTCGTGCGACACCCGGAGAACCGCGGCGTCGGCGCGGCCATCCTGACCGGGTATCGCGAGGCGCGGGTGCTCGCGGCCGACGTCGCGGCCGTGATGGCGGGCGACGGGCAGATGGATCAGCTCGATCTCCCCTCCGTCGTCGGCCCCGTCGCGCGGGGCGAGGCCGATTACGTCAAAGGTGATCGCTTGCGCCACCCTTCCGTGTGGAGAGACATGCCGCTCCACCGGCTCCTCGGGACCTCGGCGCTCGCCTGGATGACGCGACACGCGGCGGGATTACCGTCGCTATCGGATAGCCAGTGCGGCTACACCGCGATCGGCGCGGCGGCGATGGATTGCCTGCTCCGCGAGGGAATGTGGGCGCGGTATGGATACCCGAACGACCTGCTCGGCACGCTCGCACGTCATGGGCATCGCATTCACGAGGTCCCCGTGAAACCCGTGTATCGCGGCGAGGCGAGCGGCCTTCGGCCGTGGCACGTCTTCACGATTGGTTACGTCGTGGGTCGCGTGGCGTATCGACGCATTGCGGCGCGCTGAAGGACCGTCACGTAACCGCTTCTTTGCTCGACGTATGCCTCGACTGTCGCGTCCTCATTGCGATGGGCGTCGACTTGCTGCACGGGGCGCGCGGACGACCCGATCGAGGCGTGCGTGCCCAACGCTCCGTCCGCCCGCCTGAGAATCGTCCTTTCCCGAACAACCCGTTTCTCCGAGCCGTCATCGAACCCGCCGCCTCACGCCGGCCGGTGGATTTCACCGACGCACGCCTCATCTAGGGGCTAACGTTCGGCCCCATCCGCGGCTAGCGTGGCGGCGTGGCCAGGACGAAGTCGACCAGGAAAAAGGAGCAAGAGCCTTTGACCAAGGGCAGCGGACGCAAGCTCTTCGGGACCGATGGTATTCGTGGGACCGCAAACGAACCGCCGATGACGCCCGAGATGGCGTTGCGACTCGGACGCGCCATCGCGTTCGTCGCGCGCCGGGGCAAGGGTCGCAAGGTGCGTGTCGTCATCGGCAAGGACACGCGCCTCAGCGGCTACATGTTCGAGACCGCGCTCGCCTCGGGCATCTGCGCGATGGGCGGTCACGTCATGTTGAGCGGTCCGATCCCCACCCCGGCCGTCGCGCAGCTCACCCGCAGCATGCGCGCCGACGCCGGCGTCGTGATCAGCGCCAGCCACAACCCGTACGGCGACAACGGCATCAAGATCTTCGGCCCCGACGGCTTCAAGCTGCCCGACGCCGAGGAGGCCGCGATCGAGCGGCTCATGGAGGGCGGCGAGCTCGACGCGCTCCGCGTGACCGGCGCCGCGATCGGCGACGCCATGCGGCTCGAAGACGCGCGCGGCAGGTACGTCGTGTTCTGCAAGAACACCTTCCCCGCGCAGCTCTCGCTCGACGGCGTCAAGCTCGTCTGCGACGCCGCGCACGGCGCCGCGTACAAGGTCGCGCCGCTCGTCTTCAGCGAGCTCGGCGCGGACGTCGTCCCGCTCGGCGTGAAGCCGAACGGCCGCAACATCAACCGCGACTGCGGCGCCTTGCACCCCGACCACGTGGCCTCCGAGGTCGTGCGCAAGGGCGCGGCGCTCGGCATCGCGCTCGACGGCGACGCCGACCGCGTGATCATGGTCGACGAGAAGGGCCAGATCGTCGACGGCGACGCGATCATGGCGCTCGTCGCGCTGCGCCTGCTCCGTCAGGGCAAGCTGCCGGGCGGCACCGTGGTCAGCACGGTCATGTCGAACCTCGGCCTCGAGCGCGCGCTCGCGAGCGAGGGTGGCCGCGTCGAGCGCACCGCGGTCGGCGACCGGTACGTCGTCGAGGCCATGCGCGCCGGCGGCTACAGCTTCGGCGGCGAGCAGTCGGGGCACCTGATCTTCCTCGACCACGCGACCACGGGCGACGGCATCGTGGCCGCGCTGCAGGTCCTCGCGATCATGCTCGAGTCGGGCAAGCCCCTCTCGGAGCTCGCCTCGCGGGCGATGCAGCGCGTGCCGCAGGTGCTGGAGAACGCCACGTTCGTGCGGCGCATGCCGCTCGAGTCGATGCAGACGATGCGGCTCGTCGTCGACCGCGTGGAGAAGACGCTCGGCGGCAAGGGCCGCGTGCTCGTGCGCTGGAGCGGCACGGAGCCGAAGCTCCGCGTGATGGTCGAGGGCGAAGACGAGGCGCTGATCGCCCGGTACGCCCAGGAGATCGTCGAGGCCGCGAAGAGTGACGTGTCGAGCGGCGCGGCGGGGTAAATTCCACGCGTGATCCTCCTGCTCGACGTGGTGACGCGCGCCGCGCGCCTCTTCTTGCTCGCGCTCGCGCCGCCGCTCTCGTCGCCCGAGCCTTCCCCTCCCGGAAACCCGATCGTCGCGGCCATCCTGGCCGTGCTTCTGCTCGCGGCCGTGCTCTACGGGGCCGTACGACTTCGCGCGTGGGGCGGGCGAGAGCGTGGTTTCGCGTGGAGCGCGTCGCTCGCGTGGGTCGCGGTCGCGGCCTCGCTCGGCGCCGCGCTCTACTTCCGCGAGGGCCGCGCGCCGCTCGGCCAGGGCGTCGTGTTCGTCGCGGTCCCGGCCTGGGCCTCGATCACGCTCGCGGCCTCGACGTTCGCGGCGAAGAAGCTCCCTCGCGCGCGTCATGCGCGGCGCTTCGCGGCGCTCGCCGTGCTCACGGCGTCTGCGCTCGTCTTCGCGTCCGCGTCGTCGTGGCTCGCCTCTCCCGCGCAGATGTGGTGGGAAGCTCTGCGCCGCGACGGCGAGCACCCTCGCGCGATCGGCGAGCTCACGCGAAAGCCGCTCGGATCACGGGATTTCCTCGCTGCGCGTGCCATCGCCGACGAATGCTTGCGGCTGCACCCCGGGAGCTGCCGCTGCCAGGGCGAGCGCGCCGAGATCGCCATCCGCGCGCACGATTTCGTGCAAGCCCTCGAGCTCGCGCGCGCCGCGCACGCAACATGCCCCGGGGATGGCGCTCTGCGCGCGCTCCACGCCGAGGCGCTCGGCGCGAGCGGTCAGGCGATGCGGGCCGAAGAGGAGGCTCATCGCGCCCTCGCCCTGGGCGGCCCGGAGGCGCGGCTCAGGTACGCGCTCGCCCTCGCGCTCGCCGGCCAGGGCAAGGACGCCGAGGCGATGCGAGAGGCCAAGCGCGCCGTCGAGCTCGGCGCCGGCCGGAGCGCCGCGCTCTTCGTCGGCTCCTCCGCGCTCGTGAAGGGCGACCTCGACGAGGCTGCTCGGGTGCTCGGCCCGATCGTCGCGGCCGATCCGGGCGACGCCGAGGCGCAGTACGACCTCGGGCTCGTGGCCGATCGCCGCGGCGACTACAACGCCGCGCGCTCGGCCTACCTCGCGGCCCTGCGGGCGGACCCCGCGTTCGCGGACGCGCGCTACAACCTCGCGCTCCTCACGTTCCGCCGCGGCGTGGTCGACGAAGCCAAGCACCACGCGCAGAAGCTCCGCGAGGCGCACCCGGCGGACCCGCGCGGCGCCGAGCTCGCCCGATCGTTGGGCCTCCAATAGTGGGAGCTCAAGGGTTCTTGGCCAGCCGCGCGCGCGCGGCCTCGGCCGTCTTCGTGTCGCCGATGCCCTCGGCCATGCCGAGCATCTTCGTCCAGAGCGGCCGCGCCTCGGCGGGCCTGCCGGCCTGATCGAGCGCCGTCGCGAGCTGGAACGTCGCGCCGTAGTGATCCGGATGGTGCGCGAGCACGGCGCGGAAATGCGCCGCCGCGGCCTCGGGGTTTTTCCTGTTGTACAGCGCGTCGAGGCCGAGCTGCATCGAGGCCGTCGGATCGTCGAGCGCCAAGCCGTTCTGCCGCTCGTCGATCGCGGCCATCCGCGCGCGGGCGTGCTCGGCCGTCTGCGTGTCGCCGAGCGCGTCGGCCATCGTCGCCATCTTCGCCCAGAGCGGCCGCGCCCCGCGCGGATCCCCGGCCTGCTCGAGCGCCGTCGCGAGCTGGTACGTCGCCCCGTAATGATCGGGGTTCTCCGCGAGCACCTCGCGGAACCGCGCCGCCGCGAGGACGGGATCGTTCCGCGTGTAGAGCGCGTCGAGCCCGAGCGTCATCGGATCCGCCGGCGCACCTGGGCTCCGCGTGGGCGCAGCGGCGCGCGGGTTCGGCGCCGCGGCCGGAAGGCCCACGCCGCCTGGTTTTCCGCCTGGAATCGGGATCGAGGCCTTCCAGGCGATGAAGGTCGAAAGGACGGCGACCACGACGGCCGCGAGCCAGAAGGCGGCGAAGCCCGAGCCGCCGGCCGGCTTCGGCGCGCGTGCGGCGGGTTTTGCGGCGGTCTTCTCGGCGGCCTGTTCGTCCGTGGTTTCTTCGTTGGTCGGGGTTTCCGTCACGGCGACTTTCCTCCGGACGACGAGCCCCACGAGGAGGGCCCCGAGCGCCGCGAAAAAGACGAGCGGGAAGGCGCTCGAGCTCGCGCGCGCGGCGGGACCGGGCAGGGCGCCGAGCGCGCGGAGGACATCGTACGTGGTGGGATCATAGGTGCGAAAGGTGACGAACGTCTCGTGGAACAGGGCGAGCTCGAGCACGGCCGACGGGATCAGAAAGACCGCGGCGAACCCGGCCCCGCGCGCGCGCCCGGCCCAGGGGAACGAGACGATCGCCCACGCGGCGAGCAGGCGGAGGATCGGGTCGAGGACCACGAGGAACCGCAGGTTCTTGGGCAGGCCCGCGAACGCGGCGAGGGAGACGAACAGGAAGGACGCGAGCCAGAGCGCGCCGCGGTTCTCGCGCGGACGCTCGGCCAGACGCGCGAGCGCGAAGGCCCCGAGGACGCAGACGATCGGCGCGAGCACGAAGAGGTCTACGAGGGGCCGATGCGGCGGGCCGCTCTGGTACTGGATGCCGTACGCGTCGAGGAACGAGGCCCGCGTGAGGCGGACGAGCTCGAAGAAGGCCGAGGCGTCGCGGCCGAGGAACAGGAAGCCCCCAAAGAACAGGGCCGGCGGGACCAGGAAGAGAAGCGCGTCGGCGGTGCGCAGGCGCGCGCGGAAGGCGAGCACGGTCGCAGCCGCGAGGGCCGCATACGGAAAGGCGAACGCTTCCTTCACGGCGAACGCGAGCGTCGCGAGACCGGCAAAGAGCGCCATCGGTCGCCATCGCTCACCGAGCGATTCGCGTTCGTCCTGCGCGAGCCGGACGAGAGCCCACGACGCGGCCAGGAAGACCGCGCAGTACACCTCGTCCTGCAGCGCGCGTCGGGAAAGCGCGAGCTGGAGCGGCGACGTCACCGTGAGCGCAGCGGCGACGAGCCCCGCGCGTGGACTCAAGAGGCGCGCGCCGACGAGGTACGTGAAGACGATCGACACGACGCCCGCGATCGTCGAGAGCCACGCGAGCGTACGGCCACCGCACGCCGCGTCCCCGGCGCACGCGAGCGTGGTCATCACGAAGTAGCCCCACCGGAGCGGCGTCGGGGACGCCGCGAGATCCGCGCGTTCGAGGTGCGCCGCGACGAGCCGCGGGTACGCGGACAACCCTTCGCGCTCCAGGAACTGCGTCGCGGATACGTAGTACGCCTCGTCCGCGGGCGCATACGTCGCGACGTCGTTCCACCCGATCCGGAGCGCCGCCCCGAGCCCCACGATCCCGAGGAGGACCGCGTACGCCCGGACGAACTTCACGAGCGCCGCCCCGAGCGAGCGCGCGGTCATCGCTTCGCCTTCGAAGGTTTCTCCTCGGCGGACGCGGCCTTCTCCTGCGCCGCGACGAGCACCTCGACGCGGCCTTTCGCCTCTCGCTGGAGGTCGGCGACGGCCTGCTTCTGCGGGCCTTCGAGCGGAAGCGCGAGCAGCCGTCGAAACGCGGCGAGCGCCTGCTCGGTGCGCCCGAGGTCCTGGTTCGCCATGCCCACGCCGAAGAGCGCCGGCGGCGCGAACGGATCGGCCGCGAGCACCCTTTCGAGCACGTCGAGCGCTTCGAGCGACTTCTTCTGCCGCGAAAGCGTGAACCCGAGCGCGATCGACGTCCCCGCCTCCGGCCGGAGCTCGAGCGACGCGCGCAGCGCCCGCTCCGCCTCGTCGAGCTTCCCCGCGCCGAGCAGCGCCTGCCCGAGCAAACCGAGCGCCTCCGGGCTCCGCGGATCCATCTGCACCGCACGCGAAAGGTCCGCCGCGGCCTCGACGTGTTTGCCCTGCTGAAGCCGCGCATTCCCCAGCGCGAGCCGCGTTCCGAAGTCGTCCCCCGCCTTCAGAGCCGCGACGAACCGCTCGATCGCGCCGGGCACGTCCCCTTCGGCGAGCTTGATCTTCCCGAGCCCCGCGAGCGGCCCCGACGCGCCTGGCCGGAGCGCGAGCGCCTGCTCCAGCGCGGCCTTCGCCTCCGCGGCGGCCTCGGGCCTCCCGACGAGCAGCGCCCCGAGCGCCGCGTGCGCCGCGTACGAATTCGGGTCGGCCTTCACGGCCTCGGCGAACTTCAGCCGCGCGCCTTCCCGGTCCCCGCGCCGCGCGAGCACGTTGCCGAGCGCGGTCAGGCAAACTGCGTCGACGTCCTTCTCCGTCCGCCGCAAGAACTCCGCCTCGTACGCCACGTCTTCCAGCGCATCCGCGGCGACCCGAGCGGGGCTCTCGGCCATGAGGGAGACCCGCGCCCGCATTTGCGCCCGTTGCACGCGCGGATCGTGCGGCGCGAGCTCGTGCGCGTGGGCGTACGCGGCGAGGGCCTCCCCGTACCGACCCTCCGCGAGCGCGCGATCGCCCCGATCGAGGTGCGTCACGGCGAGGTCGGGGAGCGCGTCGCACCCCCCGGCGAGCGCCGCGACCAGCAGGAGGGGCCGCAAGGCGGCTTGGCAAGCCGCGGCGCGAGCGGCGGTTCGGCGATCCATCGGCATGCCGTTGTACTCCGCCGGGTCGCCCTCGCGGAAGCGTCGCGTCTGCCGCGCAGCTTGACAGCTCACGCGTGGTCAGGGTTTTCTGCGGATATGCGCCTCGATCGCCGCCTGGGGCGGACTCGGTCGGTCCTGGCCGGGGCCGCGTTCCTTCTGCTCGCGCGCCCCACGCTCGCGCAAGAAGCGAGCGTGACCGGCGCCCTCGAGCGCTTCCAGCCCTCCGTCGCGGGCGATGCCCTCTTCGGCGTCCCCTCCCCGGGCGTGGGCGGACACCTCGTCCCCCGCGCCAAGGCCGTCGTCGACTTCGGCCTCCGCCCGCTCTCGATCCAGGACGGCGACACCCGCTACGCCATCGTCTCGCAACAGACGTTCCTGCACGTCAACGCCTCGCTCGCGCTCTGGGATCGGCTGCTCGTCTCGCTCGACATGCCCTTCGCGCTCACGCAAGGCGGCGACAGCCCCACGGTCCTCGGCGTGCCGTTCGCCTCGCCGCAATCGGCCGAGGTCGGTGATCTGCGCATCGGCGCGCGCGTGCGCCTCTTCGGCGCGGATCGCGGCGCCTTCCAGGTCGGCCTCGGCGGCTATCTCGTCGCGCCCACCGGCCCGAGCGGCTACGCGGCCGAAGGCGCGGTCCGCGGCGAACCCCACGTCGTCCTGGGCGGCCGCGTCGATCGGTTCCTCTACAGCGTCTCGCTCGGCACGACCCTGCGCGCCTCGGCCCGCCCGCACACGTTCGACGCGCGCGCCGGCGCGGCTGTGGTCTTCGGCCAGGACTTCTTCCAGATCGGCCCCGAGTTCTCACTCTCGACGCCCTTCGCGCGCGAAGTCCTCCTCGACACGCCGGACACGCGGATCTCCGTCGCGTCCCCGGTCTCGGCCGAGCTCCTCCTCGGCGCCAAGCTCCGCCCGCTGCCCTTCCTGGTCGTCGGCGCCGCCGCGGGCCCGGGCCTCACGCAGGGCTACGGAACGCCCGTCTTCTCCGCGATCGGCAGCATCGGCTACGAGCCGCAGGCGGCCCCGGCCGACAAGGACACCGACGGCGACGACATCCCGGACAAACACGACGCCTGTCCCGACACGCCGGGCCCGTCGAACGAGGATCCGAAGAAAAACGGCTGCCCGCCCGACGCCGACGGCGATCGCATCGCGGACAAACAGGACGCCTGCCCGAGCGAGCCCGGCCCGAAGAACGAGGATCCCAGGAAAAACGGCTGCCCGCCCGACACCGACAACGACTTCATCGTCGACCCGAAAGACGCCTGCCCGAGCGAGCCCGGCCCGAAGAGCGCGGATCCCAAGAAAAACGGCTGCCCGCCCGACACGGACGACGACAGCATCCGCGACGTCGTCGACGCCTGTCCCAAGGATCCCGGCGTGCCGAACGAGGATCCGAAGAAGAACGGCTGCCCGCCCGATCGCGACGCGGACACGGTCCCCGACAAGACGGACGCATGCCCCGACGTGCCTGGAAAACCCGACGAGGAAGCCTCGCTCAACGGCTGCCCGAAGGTCGAGGTCACGCACAAAGAGATCGTGATCCGGCGCCAGATCCGCTTCCGGTTCGGGCAATCGAGCCAATACCAGACGGTGGATCCGATGAGCGACGACCTCCTCCACGAGGTCCGCGACGCGATCCTCCAGCACCCCGAGATCGAGCTCATCGAGGTCCAGGGCCACGCCGACGCAATGGGCGCCGACGAGTACAACATGATCCTCTCGCAGAGCCGCGCCGACTCGGTGCGCGCCTGGCTCATCAAGCGCGGCATCCCACCCGAGAAGCTCGTGGCCAAAGGCTACGGCGCGTCGGTGCCCGTCGAATCGAACGAGTCGAAGGAAGGCCGCCAGCAGAATCGCCGCGCGAACTTCGTGATCATCAAGAAAAGAGAGCCTTGAACCTCGCCCGAGGCCAGCTCTAGAATCGACGCATGGCTTCCCTCGCGCGTCTCTCGGTCGGATCCCTCGCGATCTTCGCGGTGCTGGGCGCGCTGGGCTGCGACGCAGGCGGGCTGCTCGAGGTCGAAGACAAGGACGACCACACGCCCCCCGTCGCAGCCCAGGGCCACCCCGGGACAGAAATCGTCGCCGCCGGCACGCAAGCGCGAAACAGCAAGTACAAGCTCATCTACACGATGGGCCAGCCGACGCCGCAGAGCGTGCAGAAGCTCCCCGAGGGCAAACGCCTGAACGGCGGCATGCCCGGCTCCACGCAAGAGCCCTGATTCCCTCCGTGGCCGCTGCGCTGGGGCTTTGCCCCAGGCCCCACCGGGGCTGTCCGCCCCTGGACCCGGACCAGCGCAAGCGCTGGACCCGGGGTCGATGAACTGCGCGATGCGCAGTTCATCGAACAGGCCCGTGGCAAGACCGGCGGCGGTCTTGCCAGCCAAGACCGCCGTGACTGGCAACGCTGTCCATGGTCTTGCCACCGGCCCGTTGGAAGAACTGCGCATCGCGCAGTTCTTCCACCAAAGGTCCAGGGCTTGCCCTGGTTCGGGTCGAGGGGCGAACAGCCCCCGCGGGGCCCGGGGCAGAGCCCCGGCGCGGCGCTATCGCCCGTTGCGCATGAGTGGCAGGAGCGCTTGCAGCCACGTGTGCGACGGATCTGCGAGCGTGCTCGGGCCCTGCGTGCTCGGCACATCAACGCGCGCGGGGCTCGACGCGAGCGGCTCCGGGGCGATTCCGAAGCGTAGATCTGCGTAGTGGGAGAGGCGCCCGCTCGGCGTGATCTCGTCTGCGCGGTTGCAGACGACGTGCCACTGGAAGGGCATGTTGGACGTCCCGCCGCCGAGCTCCACCACGTCGAAGCCTGTCGCGCTCTTGTTCTTCACGACCACGCCGCGCGTTTGCTCGTTTTCCTCGAGCTGGATGAACACGCGCAGCGGGTGCCGCTCGTCGACCTGGACGTTGGCCGTGAAGATCGGGTCGAGCTCGACGTGGACGAAGCCGTTTTCGAGCCGTGCCTCGCCGTAGTCCTCGAAGAGTACCTCCGGCGCCTCGGGCGCGTAGAGGGTCACGCGGCGCTGGCCTGCGTCGTCGGTCGGGTCGAGGACGGTGGTCGAGACGGTGCCGACGCCCTGGATCTTGAAGCTCGTGAAGCCGTCCCAGAAGTTGACGCGCACGATGTCGCCGAAGTTGTCGGTGTACTCGGCTTGCGCGACGCCCGAGGAGAGGTTCCTCGAATAGGTGCCCGTCGTCTGACCGGTGAACGCGCCGCCGGAGCCGGCGACGAGGATGAAGCCGCCGACGTTCTGGCCCGCGCCGTGGATGGCGGTGCCGCTCGTGTTGTTGTTGTCGCCGTACACGCCCGCGAGGCCGCTCTGGTTCGTCACGCCGTACACGCCGGCACCACCGCCGGTGCCGGCCGCCGCCGTGTTCATGCCGACGATCGCCGAGCCGGTGGTGGTCGTGTTCTCGGAGAAGATCGTGCGGACCGTGCTCGCCGAGGTGACGTGGAACGGGGAGTTCGGGGCGCTGGTGCCGAGGCCGACGTTGGTGCCGTTGTCGAAGAGCTGCGAGTTGCCGCCCGTCGTGGCGCTCGTGAACTTGATGATGAAGTTCGTCGTGCCGTTGATGTTCGCCGAGCCCGCCGGGCCCTGCGGCCCCTGGATGCCTTGCGGACCTTGCGCGCCCGTCGGGCCGATTGGACCCTGTGGACCCTGGATGCCTTGCGGACCCTGCGGACCCATCGCGCCCGTCGCGCCGATCGGACCCTGCGGACCCTGGATGCCTTGCGGACCCTGCGCGCCCATCGCGCCCGTCGGGCCGATCGGACCCTGCGGACCCACGGCGCCCGTCGCGCCGGCTGGGCCGATCGGACCCTGCGGACCCACGGCGCCCGTCGCGCCGGCCGGGCCGATCGGACCTTGCGGACCCATTGCACCTGTCGCGCCGGTGGGTCCCACCCCTCCCACGGGACCCGTCGCACCCTGCGGCCCGATGGGTCCAACGGGCCCGGTGGGACCTACCCCACCCTGCGGACCCATTGCGCCTGTCGGTCCCATGGGTCCCACGTCACCTTGCGGACCCGTCGCACCCTGGGGACCCATCGGTCCAACAGGCCCGGTCGGACCTACACCACCCTGCGGACCCATCGCGCCCGTCGGACCCATCGGTCCGATATCACCTTGAGGACCCGTCACACCCTGCGGGCCCATCGGCCCTACCGGGCCGGTCGGGCCTACGTCCCCCTGCGGACCCATCGCGCCCGTCGGACCCATCGGACCCACAGCGCCAGTCGCACCGGTCGCGCCGGTCACGCCCGCTGGCCCCATCGGCCCGATCGGACCCGCCGGACCCATCGCGCCCGTCGGACCCATCGGACCCATTGGACCCGCAGGACCCACCGCGCCATCCGCACCCGTCGGACCCATCGGTCCGACCGGACCCAGCGCGCCCGTCGGCCCCGCAGGACCCACCGCGCCATCCGCGCCTACCGGACCTTGCGGCCCCGTCGCACCCGTCGGACCTACGAGCCCCGTCGGCGGACCGACCCACTCCCCGTTGTTGTTGATGACCTCGGTCCCGTTGATCGTCACGCTCGTCGGGTGGATGTCCCCGTTCACGTCGTTCGCGAGCAGCGCGTACGGCACACTCTGGATGGGCGCGCGCGGCTGGAGCTCCGACTCGCTCTCGATCGTGATCCCCAGGTACCGCACCGAACCGTCGAAGAGTTTGTCGAACGGCACGATCGACCCGAGCGAGACCGAGTAGAACCCCTCGTCGAAGGCGACCTTGTGCTCCTCGCTCCAGAGCGGCGTCTGTGCGTTCGCCGCGTCGTAGATCGCGAACGTCACCGTGAGCTCGCCGTTGATCGGCGCGTCGTCCGCGTCGAAGAGCCGCCCCTGGTTGGTGATCGTCACGGGCACGGCCGCGCTCGCGCTCATTGCCGCCGCCGACACGCTGCCAGCGAGGAGTGCAGCCGTGATCCACCGCCGGATCGAGTGAGTCCTCATGCCAAGCGCTCCGCCGAGTCGAAAGGATCCAGAAGCCGATCCGCGAACACGCGCTCGTGCGATCGAGCGCGCTTGGATCTCCTCTCGATCGTAAACGCCTCGCGAGAAAGCAGTCAATCGCCGCGGTAGCTCCGCGGACGTGGTCTTCCGACCCAGCCGAAGACCATCACGCCGAGCAGGTTCGCCGCGAGATCGCCGAGGCTGAAGGTCCGCGTCGGCGAGAACGCCTGCGCGCACTCCTCGATCGTCGCCACGAGCCCCACCACGACCGGCCCCGTCGGCAGCCCGAGCCGCGGCACGCGCGCGTCGTCCGTGGCCCGCCGCGCGAGAAACGAAGCTCCGCCGAGCAGCACGAAGTGCAGCACCTTGTCGAGGTACGGCGTCGACAGCACCGCGAGCGGCAGCCCCCGCGCGTACGCGAGGCCCGAGATGACCCCGAGCAGCACCACGTACCCGGCCAGGGCGAGCCGCCATGCGCGGACCGAGCGCCTCGTGTCCCTCTTCGAGCCCACAAACGACGAAGGGCGCCGCGTGTTCTGCGGCGCCCTCGTCGTCCTTCGTGCCGGTGGAGCTGAGGGGAATCGAACCCCTGACCTCCTGACTGCCAGTCAGGCGCTCTCCCAACTGAGCTACAGCCCCGTCGTGCTTGGGAGGCGCAGTATCTACAGCCTCCCAGCCCGTTTGTCTCCTGTTTTTTTAGCAACCTACCCCACACCGGAGCACTTTTCCGGTCGGGGGGTCGGTCCGGACGGTCAGAAGCCCATCAATTTGGCGATGTAGTACTTCATGGTCTCGGTCGTCCCGCCGCCGATGCGGAAGAGCCGCTGGTCGCGCCAGGCGCGGGCGATCGGGAAGTCCTCGATGTAGCCCCAGCCGCCGTGGAATTGCAGGCACGCGTCCATGATGTCGCCCACCACGTCGCCGACGAGCACCTTCGACATCGAGATGTATTTCACCGTGTCGAAGCTGACCGGCCCCTTCTTGACGTATCGCTCGTCGTTGTAATGGTCGACGCACTTGTAAACGAAGGACTTCGCCGCCTCCGCCCGCGTGTAGAGGTCCACGAACTTGTGCTGCCAGACCTCGCGCTTGATGATCGGCTTGCCGAACGCCACCCGCTCACGCCCGTACGCGACCGCCTGCTCCAGCGTGTAGAAGGCGCCGGCGAGCGCGCTGACCGAGCCGATCAGCCGCTCGCTCTGGAAGTTCTGCATCAGATACATGAAGCCCATGTTCTCCTCGCCGAGCAGGTACCGCTTCGGCACCCGCACCTCGTCGAGGAAGAGCTCCGCCGTGTCCGAGGACTTGTTGCCGATCTTCTTCAGCTTCTTCGAGACGCTGAAGCCCGGCAGGTTCGTCGGGACCAGGAAAAACGAACAGCCGTGCGCGCCGCGGTCGGGGCTCGTCTTCGCCAGGAGCGTCACGAAATCGGCCCGCGTCCCGTTCGTGATGAACGTCTTTTGCCCGCTGATCACGTAGTCGTCGCCGTCCTTGCGCGCCGTCGTGAGGATGCCGGCCACATCGCTGCCCGCCGCGGGCTCGCTCACGCCGAGCGAGATCACCTTGTCGCCCGCGAGCACGGGCTTCAGGAACTCCTCGATCTGCTCCTTCGTCCCGAGGTCGCTGATCACCGGGGTCGCCATGTCGCTCTGCACGAGCAGGCCCATCGTCACGCCGGCCAGACGCGAGCGCGGCAGCTCCTCGGCCTTCGCCGCGCTGAACCAGTAGTCGAGGCCTTGCCCTCCGTGCTCCTCGGGAAAATGGGCGCCCAGGATGCCGAGCTCACCGGCGCGCTTGAACACCCAATTCGGGAAGCACTCGTCCGCCTCCCATTCCTCCGCGTGCGGCGCGAGCTCCTTCTCGGCGAACGCGCGGACGGTCTTCCGGAACTGCTCGTGCTCCTCGGTGAAGGGCTGCCACATGGCCACGGTCTCCTCGTTTTTGCCGGCCAGAGGGGCGCTCCCACCCCACGATTTCCCGGCGTTTCGCAAATGATTCGTACACGAAACATTCGCGAACGCAAGAGGAAGAAATGTGAGGCTGTACCCTGCCCTGCGAAGCCGAGGGAACCGCGCGCCCCCGCCCCCAAGCTCTGCTAGCCTCGGTCCCCCCGGATGCGGTTCCTCCTCCTCTCGCGTAACGCCAATCTCTATTCGACCAGCCGGATCGTCCTGGCCGCCCGCGCGCGCGGGCACGAGGTCACGGTCATCGACCCGCTCGACCTGCAGATCGTCGTCTCCAAGGGCCGATCGAGCCTGCTCCACGAGGGCAACCCCGTGCCCCGGTTCGACCTCGTGATCCCCCGTATCGGCGCGAGCATCACGAACTACGGCCTCGCCGTGGTGCGCCAGTTCGACCTCATGGGCGTGCCCGTGCTGAACAGCGCCGTCTCCATCGCCCGGAGCCGCGACAAGCTGCGCGCGCTTCAGCTCCTGAACCGCAAGAACATCGACGTCCCCGCGACGATCTGCGCCCGGAGCCCCGCCGGCGTCGATTCGGCCCTCGCCCTCGTCGGCTGTCCCGCCATCGTCAAGCTCCAGCAAGGCACGCAGGGCATCGGCACCATGATCGCCGAGACCCCCCAGGCCGTGCACTCGCTCCTCGAGACGCTCTGGGCCATGGGCCAGGACATCGTGCTGCAGGAGTACGTCCGCGAATCGAAGGGCCGCGACATCCGCATCATCGTGGTCGGCGGCAAGGTCGTCGCCTCGATGCGCAGGGTCGCCAAGCCCGGCGAGTTCCGCTCGAACCTGCACCGCGGCGGCAAGGGCGACAAGGTCAAGCTCCAGCCCGCCTACCGCAACGCGGCCATCCGCGCGGTCAAGGTGATGGGCCTCGAGGTCGCCGGCGTCGACATGCTCGAATCGAAGAAGAAGCCGAAGATCCTCGAGATCAACAGCTCCCCCGGGCTCGAAGGCATCGAGCGCGCGAGCGGCATCGACGTCGCCTCGGCCATCATCGAGCACGCCGAGAAGTACGCCCTGACGCACGGGCGCATCTCGCAGCGCGAGGTCGACCTGCGCATCACGAACGTGATCCACGACGAGCGCATGCCGCCCCGGCGCCTGCCGCCCATCCCCGCCCGCTTGAACGGCCGCGTGAACGGCCGCGTGAACGGCCGCGTCCGCGGAGCGCCGTCTTGAGCCTGCGGATCGAGCCCACCGAGAACGCGCTCGTCCTCTCGCTCGACCGTCCGAAGACCAAGAACGCCCTCGACCGGGACCTCACGCGCCGCCTCGCCGAGGCGATTCGCGCGGCCGCGTCCGACCCTCGGGTCCGCGGCATCGTGCTCACGGCGACGGGCGAAGAGACCTTCGTCTCGGGCGGGGATCTCCACGAGATCAACCGCGCCGTGCGGGAAGGGACCGGCCCGTCCGGCGTGCTCGACATGTACGAGGACCTCGTGGTCCTGGAGACGAGCGAGCTGCCCGTCGTGGCCGCGGTGCAAGGCGACGTCTACGGCGGCGGCTGCGAGCTCTTGCTCCTCTGCGACATGGTGATCGTCGAGGCCCACGCCTCGCTCGCGTTCCGGCACGCCCGCATGGGCCTCTCGCCGGCCTGGGGCGGGCTCACGCGGCTCGTCGAGCGTGTGGGCCCGATCGAGGCCCCGCGGCTCTTGTTCTCGGCCGAGAAGATCGCCGCCGAGGAGGCCGCGCGGATCGGGCTCGTGAACGAGGTCGTGCCGAAAGGAACGTCGCGCGAGCGGGCGCTCGAACGCATCGGGCGCATCGCGGGCGGCGACCGCGCCGTGATCGCGGCGCAGAAGCGCGCGCTCCTGGCCGTCCGCTCGGCGATGCGCGGCGACGCGATCGAGCGCGAGCGGGCGATCTTCGCCGAAGTCTGGGGCGGCCCCGCGCATCGGGCCGCGCTCGACGCGTTCTTCAAGCGGCGCGGCTAGCGTTTCACGGGACGTACACGATCGGCTGCCCTGCGCGTGCGACGCGCCAGCGCTTCGAGGCCACGTCCCAATCGAACGACGACACGTACCCGCTGCCCGGGGCCGCGCCCACCTTGCGGGCGCCGCGCGGACTCTTCGTGATTTCGTACACGTCGCCCCCTGGGTCCAGGTACCCGTGTGTCTCGCCGTCGCGCTTGGCGTGCGTCCCGCCGGCGCCGGCGGGCGTGTCGATCGGCGCCTCGAGCGTACCGCCGGGCGGCAGATACACGAGCCTGAGCTTGCCGCCCTTCGAGGTCGAGAGGGCGCGTGTCCCGTCGTCGAACGGGAAGATCGAGCCCGCGCCCTCGCCCGGCAGATCCCCGAGGATCGTCGTCGCCACATCGGCGACTGGCGCGCCGTGCGCCACGCGGTGGACGGCGCAGCCGGACGTGTCGCACACGACGTGCACCGTGTCCGCGTCGAGCTCGCTCGCCCCGAGCCGCGAGACCGCGGCGTAATCGGTCGCGCGCAGCGCCTCGCCCGTGCGCGGATCCCAGCGGAAGAGCGCCTGTGCCGCCGCGATCAGCACCTCGCCCGACGGCAAGAGCGCGATGCGGATCTTGAACGAGCCCACGCTGCTCATGAGCGGCCCGAACTGCGGCCCGAGCCGCCCGTCGAGCGCCACGGCGCGCACCCGCAGATCGTCCACGGCCACGTACACCGCCCGATCCGCCGCCGTTTGCCCCGCGCAACAGGCGAGCTCCACGACGTTGCCCCCGAGCTCGATGGGCGGCCGGATCGAAGGGGATCCGCGCAGATCGTCGACCCGCCACAGCATGTTGTCGTCCCCGCCGCCGAGCAGCGTCTTCGTCACTGGATCGAAGGCGACCGCTTGCTGATCCCGCATCGTGAAGAACGGCCGGTTGCTGTGCCGCCAGCCCTCCACGAGCGCCTCCGAGCCGAACACCTTGCGGCCCCTCGCCACGTCGACGATCGCGAACTCGTCGTCGTCGCTCGCGTACGCGACCTCCCCGGGCCGATCCGGCAGGGGGAAGACGTCGTTCACGTCCTCGTCCGTGTCGTGCACCGCGAGCTTCCCCGTCGCGACGTCGAGGAGCGTCACCGTGTCGCGCTCCGATCCGAGCGCGAGTGATGCCCCGTCCGCGGAGAAACGCATCCGCACGGGCACGTCCACCTTCGCTGACTCGATCGGCTTCAGGCTGGGGAACGCGACGACCCGCACGACGCCGCCCTCGAGCGCGACCGCGAAGCGCGAGCCGTCCGGCGACGCCGCGACGTCGAGCACGCGCTCCGCCACCACGCGGTCCTGCTTCGACAGGCTCTTCGTTTCGTGCCTCCAGAGCCCCGTCACCCCGGCCACGAGGAACGACGACCCGTCGCCCACCGGCGCCACGGCCTCCGCCGTATGGGGGACGAACCGCGTCTTGCCGCCGGTCTCGTACTTCAGCGCGCCGCGAATCGGCGTACCTCGGCTCGGGTGCAGGCGCGGGTGCTTCGGGTCCTCGTGGCTCGGCGCAAGCCCGCCTTGCGCCGCCTCGGGCGCGAGCGGCGCGCTTGGCTCGCCCTCCTCGGCCTCGCCCGCTCCCCCGCCCACGCCGAGCGAGGGCCCCGTCGTGGGCGGCGACGATCCCGGCCCCGGCAGGCCCTTCATCAGCGACGAGCACAGGCCCATCGGGCAGCCGCAGCACCCCGACGCCCCGAGCACCAGGGGAAACAGGATCCCGGCCGTGACACGCGCGAGGAGGGTGAGGGCTTGGGGACGCACCTCGACATGAGAGCGAAAGGGCGGCCGCATGGGAAGGGGCCCGCGAGCGAGGCCTGCAAGCCGGCGCTGGCGGAGCCCCGGGGACGCGGGGAGACCATTCCGACGGACAGGCTGCCATTTTCATGACGGAAACTCGCGATACCACCTACCAATGGCAGCTCTTCCGTCAACGTGATGACGTCTCCAGAAATACACATTGCAACATTGCAATGAGGCAACGCTCGGTGATACGCACGAATGATGGCGGGAGAGGTCATGCTGCAGTCGTTCCTCGACGCGTGCCCGGGCATCTATTTCGTGACGAGCCCCGAGGGTGTCATAACACGGTCGAACCGGGAGGCCGCGCATGCCTTCGGCGAGCATGGCGCCGCGGGGCGTTCGCTCCTGGAGAGCGTCCACCCCGAGGATCGGGACTACGTCCAGGCGCTCTGGGCGCGCCTGCCGGAGGACGGCGCATCGCTCCGCGGCGTCAGCAGGCTCCGGGGGACCGGCGGGCCATACCAGGCCTACTCCTTCAGCGCGCGCCGGGTGAAGGAAGGCCCCGAGATCCACGCGGTGCTCCTCCCCGCCGCGCCCGCGGACACGGCGGCCATGCGGCCGAACGAGAAGGACCCGGCGCGGATCCTGCGCGTGCTCCTCGACAATCTGGAGCTCGCGGTCACCTCCGTGGATCAGGACGGTTATTGCACATTCAATGAGGGCAAGAGCCTGATCACGAGCGGCCTCGGGCCGAACTTCCAGCTCGGCAAATGCCTGCCCAAGGCGTACGCGAACGATCCCGTGATCAAGGAGGGCGTCGAGGGCGCCCTTCGAGGCGAGAACAAGTACTACGTCGTCGAAGCGCACGGCGTCCTCTGGGAAAACTGGTTTGTCCCGGTCAAGAACGGGGACGGCGACATCAGCGGCGCCATCTGCTTGTCGCTCGACAAGAGCGAATCGAAGCGTGCCATGCAGGAGCTGCAAAACCGGATCGATGTGATCGAGCGTCAGCAGGAGGTCATTCGCAACCTGGAGACGCCGATCCTCGAGGTCTGGGACCGCGTGGTCACGCTCCCCATGGTGGGCGTCGTCGACAGCGCGCGCGCGGCGCGGGTGATGGACGACCTGCTCGCGGCGGTCTGCCGGCTCGGGGCGCGTTATGCGATCCTCGACCTCACGGGCGTCGACATCGTGGACACGGCGACCGCGGCCCACCTCCTCAACCTCGTGTCCGCGCTTCGCCTGCTCGGCGCCGAGGGCATCATCACGGGCATCCGGCCGAACGTCGCGCAGACCGTGGTGAGCCTGGGTCTCGACCTGTCGCGCATGATCACGTGCGCGAACCTGCGCGAGGGCCTCCGGCTCTGCATCCGGCGGATGCATGCGCAGGCGCAGGCGGATGCGGCCGTGGGGGCGCTGGTCTGAATCTCCTCAGGTGGGCGAGGCAGGAGGTGGGTGGCGGGCCTCTCCGCATTTCGCGTCCGCACCCCGGCCGGGGCTCCGCGACCTCTCTTGCCTCGGCCGGGAGGACCACCCTCAGGGTGGCTCTCCGCTATGGACTTACCTCGTGGAGCCTGGGAGGGGGTGCTCTTGCTCTGTCTGTCTCGCGAGAAGGACCTGCCTCAGGGTGGGGAGACGTCATGCAGGGAGGGACGGGCGCCCGCCCCTGGGTGGCTCGGCTCTCCGAACTTGGAAGCAGGAGGCACCCCCGGGGCCGTCATGTGCTGTCGATTGAAAGAGGGCCGGCAGGCACAGGGTGGCTTCGGGGCGGAGGAGCCTGACGGAAACCCCCACGCGGGGCCTCGGCATGGTGAGGGTTTAGGAGAGAGGACCCTGTTCGGGGTGGGCGGTGGATGTCGGGAGAGGGGGAGGAGCCTCGAAGGGGCTCGATGGGGCGTTGCCATCACACGCCGAGTTCGGACTCGGCCTCGTGCTTGAAGTATTGCTTCATGCGACCTCCCGACAAGGAAGGTACTTGCGGACATCCACCAGCCGTTCATGAGCGAAGACCACCTCGCTCAACCTCAGGTGCACCGAAAGCACCGCAAGGTCCTCGGGCAACGCGCGGGTCGTGATGGGACGAAGGGGGACAGCCATCGCCTCGTACGCATGGAGCATGTCACGCGACACGCGATGGACGTCGCTCCAGTCGTAAACGAAGAACCCACGCTCGGCCATGGCGATGAAGTCATCAGGGCGCTTCACGGTCACCAGGAGTCGACCGGATGAGGTGCTCGGGAGATCCCAAAGCCGCTCCTCGATGTCTTCAACGGCGAGAGCGGCCTGGTCGAGGGCATGCGTCGGGATCGGACCGACCCCCGCCGTGAAGAACGCGCCGATGTTGCCATTTCGATCGGAGGTGATCCACGCGCAGTCGAGGCCGTCCGGATATCGGTGATTCATTTTCCAATCTCCAGCGCGGCGCCTCCAGAACCTCAGCCTTCGCTCGTGGTCGGGCCGGACGCTGCACCCGCGGGCGCCTCCTCGCTGCCCGCCTTTTCCTTGCTGGGCTTCGTGCTCTCCCATTCGCGGATGGGCCGGAGCATCCCAAAGGAAACCCGCCATCCGTGAAGCCGCATATGACACAGGCTATGCCCCAGCGATATCCCTCGGCAAGCGCCCCACCAAGATGGAGTCCAGCGCGCTATAGATATTGGCCCCAGCCAGTTGAATCCTGTCACCGAGAAGATAGACGCGGCCGACGCCATCGATTGCGAGAAACACCTCACCATTGTATGCCTCGCCCAGTGGGAAGAGATCACTCCCCACCGGATCCTGGAAGGCGCCGAACCGGTCCTCTTCGCCGCTCGCAAGCTCCGGGTCCAAGTCGAAGCCCCCCCGGGCGCACTCGAGACCGGGCCCTTGGCAGTCCACACGAATACCGCCAAACTCCTCCAGAGCTTTTTCGGCCGCAACCGACATTCGAAACCCGTTTGGTTTTTCCAGCTTCCGCCGCCACTGTGCAACGCGCTGCGTATCTTTGCGATCTTTGTGCCATCCGGCGGCCATCAGTCGTGCTTCGGTTTCTGCAGACCATTCCAGAGACTCGACCATATCGCCCTCTATTCCCCCGACTTGATCCCGAACGCCTCCTGAAGCTTCGCACAGCTAGGACACGCCGGAATTGCAGTTCCGTGATTCGCATTTCCAGGCGCACGCACACGAGCCGCCGTCATGATACCCCCAGCGGGATTGACGCCAGCCTCGAGAGCTCCCGAAATGCACTGAGGCTCAGCGCAACGACCATGGAAGGGCGAGCGTTGGGACTGAGGAATGGCGTCAAGCGCATCCTGAACCCTACGGTGCAACGGCCGCGCTGACCCACTCACTCCGGTGAACGTCCCCTGGCGCGTTTCGAGGGCCGCCACCGTGGTGGGACGCGGACGGAGCGCCTGAGCACTATCCGCTGCGCCCCTCGCGAGCCCCCGCGCTCCACCCACGAGCACCCCGCCCGCAACGGTCTGCACCACCATCTTGATCGCGTGATACCCATGCGCCCCCGCCGCCCCATAATCTCCTCGATCGACCGCGTCCTTCAGCTCACCCACACTCCGCAGCGGATTGAGCATCCCGAACAGGGCCTTAGCTGCGCCTGCAAGGCCACCCTCCTCGTAGCCATCGACGCCCGTGGATATCACGCCGGTCCAGAGCTGGAAACCCTTGTAGGCGAAGTAGAAGCTCGGGGCAGCGAGGATCGCCGCGCCGGTGATCGCCGTGTCGGTCATGTCCTCCGCCCATTCCGAAGCGAACCCGCCGAGCGCGTCCAGGGCGACGTCCCAGCCGTCCTTCCTGTCCTGCTCTCCGCCCCCGGGCGCAGGCTCCGCGCGAAAGGCCGTCGTGGTGCCGATCGTGCCGAAATCCGACGGCGTTCGTAACGCGACCGACTCGATCGACGGCAGGAGGAAGGGCGTCACCGGAGTCGCGCGCGGCTGTCCGATGATCCAGACCGTAGGCGGCTTGTCGGGGCGCCCAGCGCCCTCCGGTCTGAATCCGCTCGGATCCGTGAACGTAAGCGGATTGTTCTCGACATACGAAAACGGATTCCAGCTCTGGCCAGAGTACGCGTTCGCGACCAGCGGATCCGGCGTGAGGAACCGCCCGATCTTCGGGTCGTACATGCGACCGCGCATGAACACGAGCCCGAGCTCCTCATCCCCGAGGTGCCCGGTGAACCCGAGCGACGTCTCCGACGAGAAGGGCCCCGCGGGCGGCGTTCCCCATTGCGGGTTCCGCCGCGCGCCGAACGGATCATAGCTCCGCCGATCGACCTCCGTCCCCATCTCGTTCGAGACGACATCCACGGAGCCGAGGTGATCGACGTGCAAATACCGCCGGGTCGTCGCGGCTCCGGAGCGCGTCACGACGGCGACCGTCCGCTCGCCCGACTTGACGTGGTAACGGTGCTCCACAGCCCCCGTGGCGAGGTTCGTCACCCGCTCGTAGAGCTCGTTCACGTAGACGGATACGAGATCCCCGGCCGTCTTCCGGATCCTTTGCTGGTCCCCGTCATAGTCGAACAGCACATCCCCGGCGCCATTGGCCAAGATCAGGCGCTTCGGCAAGTCGAAGGCCGTGTACTCGACCGTCGCGTCCGGCCGCCCGATTTGATTGCCCACCGCATCGTGCACGTACGCACCGAGCTGCGTGGTTAAGAGCACGTGCGGGCGGGCGGGGTCGTAGTCGTACGCGCCTGCGCCGGGCGACGACAGAAGGTTGCCGTTGGCGTGATACGTCCACGACCGCGCGCAGGGAGCTTCCCCGTCGAATGCCGCGCACGAGAGGCGCTGAAGCTCGTCGTACTGGAACGTCTCGATCTGTGGGACGAGGTTCCGCGAATCTTCGCGCCGCGTGACATTTTGCACCTCGTCGTACCCGAACGAGAGCTGCTGGAGCGTTGTCGCGGTGGTCGTTCGGATCGAGGCGATCCGGTCCCGGGATTCATCGTAGACCCGCGTCGTCTCGGCACCATTGCCGAAGACCTCCCCGGTGATCCGGCCGGCGCCGTCCACGCTCGTGATCGCCCACGTATCCACGACGCTGCCGACCTCGCGTACCTTGACGAGGTGCCCCGCGTCGTCCCACACGTTTTGAATTTCGAACGACACCCCGGCCGCCTCGGGGTACGTGACCTTCGAGAGTCGGCTCTGGGCGTCGTAATCGAATCCGATCGTGAACGTCTCCACACCGATGCCGAGTTCGGTCGCGATGGGTCGCCCCGCCCCGTCGTAGCTCCACCGCTTGGTGTGGCCCTTCGGGCTCTGGACCTCGTCAATCGCACCGATCCCATTCTGCGCCGTGTCCCACGTCCAGAGCGTCTCCCCGTCGACGTCGACGCGCCTCGTCACACGCCCGAGGCCGTCACGTTGTGAGAGTGTCTCCCGCCCGAGCGCGTCCTGCGTCCACCAGGACTCGCCGAATCCGCTGTAACGCGTCACCGTCGTGCCGCGGTCCGGTTCGTTGAGCGTCCGAACGCGTCCGAACGCGTCACGCTCCATGGTCGTCGTCCTGTTATTGCTTTCGCCGGGCTCCGTGACCGTCCACAGCCCACCGAACGGTCCGTATCCATACGTCGTTTCCTGGTCCTTGGCGTCGAGGACCTTCACGATGCGGCCGAGACCGTCCACCTGCGTGACCGTGTGCCCTCCACGCGCATCGAAGCTCCACACCTGCGAGCCCTCGTGCTGCGTCCTCGTCACGCCCCCCCAGGGAGAGAAGTGCTTCGTGACGCGGCCGAGGCCGTCGCGCTCGAACCGGTGGTAATGCCGATTGGCCTCGGGCGTCGTCTCCGCCGTGGGCACGAGGACACGCTCGACGTGTTCCCCGAGCGAGTCGTATGTGATTTCGTGTAGCGTTCTTGGGCCGAGCACGCCGGCCAGCGTGTACCCCCGAGTCCATTGCCGGATCGGGCGCCCCAGGCGATCGAGCTCGACCTCTTCAGCCCCCCACCCCGGCGTGGTCGTGCGCACGCGGATCACGTTGGCCGCGTTGCGCAGGATCGTCGTCGTCGTCTCGACTCCCCCCGGTTTCTTCTCCTTCGCGACCCGCCCGAAGCCATCGAGCGCCCATTGCGTGGCGCGGCCATTCGGATCGATCACCGTGAGCGGAGCGCCGAACCCCGGATGAAACTTCGCGAAGCTCAGGTGCCCCTTCGCGTTACCGCTCACGTACGGAAAGATGCCTTCCGGCTCGTAGGCTGTACAGGTCGCACGTCGCCCCTCGAACGCGTCGCGAGCGACGGTCTTCGTGATGTTGCCGAAGACATCCCGGCCGAACGAAACGTCCACCCTCGAGTCTGGATCTCCGGGCGAACTGACGGTCATCCCCGACAGGCGACCGCTTCCATCGTACGTTCGTGCCGCCGCACGGCAAAGCGTCCGTCCACCGGCCGTGCTGCAATGCTCCTGGGTCTCCAGGAGTCCGATTTGCCATGTCGCCGTGTCATTCTCGAACGTCCGCGTCACCTCCTCGAGCGTTTCTGCCTGCGATTCGAGCGTGCCGCTGAAGAGGTTGAACTCCCGTGCGACGAGCGTCTTCTCCGCGAGCGCGTTGCCGAAGTCGTCCGTGTCGAGGAGCATGTGGATCGACTCGGAGAGACGCGTCGTATCTGCGGTCCCTCCAGACGCGGCCTTGGTATAGACCTCGAAGCTCCCCTGGAAGTCCGCAGCCAGGACCAGCAGATGGAGCTCCCCCTGCTCCACTCGCTCCCGGCGATACACCGGCATCGTGAAATAACTGGTACCCCCGCTCGACGGCATCAATTGATGCATGATCGAGCTGAACGAAAGCTCGACCGTGACGTCGTTCGTCCTCCGCGTCGTCGCCCACCGCATCACCTGCGTAGGCTGCCCGGCAAAGGGAAAGGTGCGAAAACTCGGATCGTACGTCTTGTTGTCGTAGACCTCGATCCGCCCCGCATCCTTGGCCACGTCCCGCACCACCCGCTCGGCGAAGCCGAGGAAACCACGGCCGAGGCGATGGAAGCGCGCATCCTTGTAATGCAGCTCGTAGCGACGCGGTTCCTTCCCCGCCGTATCCACCTCGTACGCTGCGACCACCCGCCGGGGCCCCGCCACGCACCGCACGGGGTACTCGCAGCCCTCCGCCCGCTCGTACACGCTCGGATCCGCGAGCGTCGCGTACTTGATCGCCACGCCGGGCTCGAAATCCGGATCGCCGGGCTGGTGGCGCGCCATTCCATCGGTCACCGATGCGAGCGTGTCCACGTGCGCTGCGCGATTCAAGAACACGTGAAAATTCTCCTCAATCGGGAGGAGAACGTCGTTGGCCCCGTCTCCGTTCGCCTCCATTACCCGCGCCCCGGACGGATGTGCGATGGTGACCCCATCCGGGGTGAGGAGCGCGTCGAACGGAATGCTGCTCGCGACATCGATGATCTCGAACGTCCCATCCCCGCGCGACCGCAACACCGACCAGTGGGGCACTCCGCCCGCGGAATGGTTCAACGGGATCAGCAAATCCTGCAGCCCATCGCCATCGAAATCGATGGGCGTTCCGAGCCGCGCGAATGTATCCGACGGGAGCAGGACGCCCGGCAGCGCGCTCACGCTTTGCAAATACCCTGCGCCCGTGTTCAAGAACGTCCGGGGCTGGGCCTCCGAGAAGCCCGTTTGGATCGCATCGGGCAAGCCGTCTCCGTTCACGTCGAGGAAAAACATTCCGCCTCCCGGCGGCACGGTGGGGAGGTCTTGCGCTGTGGCCGCGAAGTTCCCGGGCCCCCGCCTCGTGACGGCATCGTACTCATTGATGAATTGCGGCGAGCCGTCCGGTTGGATCTCCACGCGGGGTACGACGAGCTCGCTCTTTCCGTCTCCATCTACGTCGACCGTGTAGAGATCCGAGTTGCAGGGCTGGATCTCCAGCGTCGAAATGACCTCGGTCGCTGCGGCGAAGCCCCCCGGCGTGGGCGCCCACGGGCGATATGTCCACGCGTAGAGAACCGGCGCCTTCGTGCACGTGACGAGGTCCGCCATCCCATCGCCATTCATGTCCGCGAGGTGCGCGGAGGCTTCGGGGCCCCGAAGGCCGGTCGGGATGGGTTGGCTACCGGGGAACGGCCGCGAGACGCCGGTATTATGAAGGTCGAAGGTGCCATCGGCCTGCGCGCGGAGCACCTTCCACGTCGTCGCATTCCCGTTCATGTCGTGCAGGAACAGATCGAGCCGCCCGTCGTGGTCGATGTCGATCGGGGTGCCGCGCTCCACGATCGGCGTGGGGTACACGTCGATGTCGCTGAAGAACGCTCGCTTGAATTTAGCGGCGAAGGGGCTGGCTGTGTAGAAGTACGTGACCGGCACTCCGGTGTCCGGCTCAGCCTCGGCCATGACCACGTCGTCGAGCCCGTCTCCTTCAAGATCCGTGGTGATCACGGAAGTGCTCTCGTACAAGGGGTCCGGGAGCTCCGTCGGGACATCGTCGAACCCGGTTGGCGGCGTGTTCCATCCGAACCGCGTCGCCGGCTTGCAGAGGCCTTGCGCCGTGCATTCTTTCAGCGAGGTGAGCAGGCTCCGACCCGTCGTCGAGCTAGGCGTATAGGCGAGCTCGTACTGCCGGACGATCGTATCGAGCGGTGCCCGCATTTCGATCTTGGAGAGCAGCCGCGATGTTCGCAGCTTCATCCCGCCAGTGAACGTGGTCCGCACGAGCGACGCCGGGCGCTCGTTGTACACGAACACCACCGAGCGCGCGGGAGGCAAATTCGGGTGCCCCGTGTACGAGATTCGATCGGGCAAGATCTCGGTCGTATAGGGGTGCGCCGGATCTTCCACATTTTTATGGTTGTGGTAGGCGAACTTGATCCAGTTGCCGCTCCGATCCGTCGATCGAGCCACCCACCACGCCCGAACCGCGCCATTCGAAGCAATTGCCTTGCTATCGTCGGCCGTTCCATAATCGACCGTGAGCCCCTCTTTCGTGTATGCGCGCAGGCTCGACGGTCCGAGCGCGGGATCCCAACCCGTCGGAAAGAAGGCGAGGATCTTCGTGAAGGACTCGGGGATCGTACGATATTCGATGATGCCTGCGCCCTCGCCGACCTTCACGAGCCGCCGCCCATCGATGCACAACGGGTCCTTGTCGTCGTACGCAATCGGCGCGATCGCGTCATCATCCGCCTGGTTCTTCGGGCAACGCGTCACCCTTGAAAATCCGGACAATGAAATGCCGAACCCCACGGCCCCGTCCCCGGACCCGTCGTACTCCAGCGCAATTCTGGGCGACATCCCTGCGCGCCCAGGAGCGGCTTCGAGCGGCAATACGTATCGCGCGTCCCCCGTCGCCGTAACGCTGAACGATCCCGCAATGGCGCCGGCGTCGGACGGCTCGGTGGACGAGGTCAGGTCCGCGGGGAACGCCGGTCCCGACGTGGGACAGCTCGGATCCGGCGTTGGGCCAGGTGTCGGTCCCGGGTCATTCGGTCCCTCCTGGGCCAGGCGGGCTTCCTCGAGCCTGGGCTCGCCATGCCCCGTGCAAGCGCCCGTCGCCAATACAGCCGCGACAAAGAACAAGAGGGGAGAATGTGCTTTCCAGGAGTACGCCATGAGACGCGGGGGGCGACCATGGCGCGCAGGGATAGTCGGTCGCTTACATCGGTCAATGTGGACGGATGGCCAAATCTTGCTCTCCGCTGGAAGTGGATAAGTTCAACCGACGCTTCGCGCCGACGCTGCCACGCTCTCGCGAGCAGACGGCTTCACCACAAGCTTGCACCTAGATCCACCAAGGGAAGCGCGTCGCCCATCTCTCCGGGCTCGTCACCGCGGTCCTCGTGGTCGCCGAGCCCGAGCTGTCCAAGTATATTTCCGCCCCAGCACTTGATACGACCTTCCTGGAGGATCACGCACGTGTGGGAACCGCGTGGGACGACGGCTACGGCCACGGCGCCGGCACCGAGATCGACGTATGGGAGGTGATCGCCCATCTCCCCCGGCTCGTCACCACGGGCCTTCGTGTCTCCGAGACCAAGCGTGCCATACCCGTTGTAGCCCCAGCACTTCACGCGCCCGCCGTCGAGGAGAACGCAATCGCCTGAGATTGCGGTCGCCGTCGCGCCGACTCCGAGGTCCACGGCTGGCAATGCGTCGCCCATCTCCCCGGGCTCGTCTCCCCTGTGGAGGGTATCCCCCTGCCCAGTCGATCCGTCGGTGCCGCTGCCCCAGCATTTGACACGACCATCGTGGAGGAGCGCGCAGGTGTGGTTGCCCCAGGCCGCAACGGCCAGAGCCTTCGCGCCGTTCCCGAGGTCGATGGCAGGAAGCGCGTCACCCATCTCGCCGGGGTCATCCCCCCGCGTCTCTTTGTTGCCGGTTCCGAGCTGGCCCAGGGAACCGCTCCCCCAGCATTTCACGTGTCCAGACGTGAGCAGCGCGCAGCTGTGATATTGGGCCGCGCTGATGGCGAGGACGACCGCGCTGGCACCCAGGTCGACAGCCGGCAACGCGTCGCCCATCTCGGCCGGGTCGTCTCCGCGATCCTCCGTGTCACCCAGGCCGAGCGCGCCACGGAACCCGTCTCCCCAGCATTTGACGCGTCCGTCCGCGAGCAGTGCGCAGATGTGCGTGCTACCCGCCGCGATGGATTTCACCGTCGCGCCGGTCCCCAGATTCACGAAGGGAAGCGCGTCGCCCATGTCGCCCGGCTCATTCCCCACGGCTTTGCCGAGACCAAGGCCGAGGACGCCGTGCGATTTGGTGCCCCAGCATTTGACACGGCCATCGCGGAGCAACGCGCAGCTGAACGATCCGCCAGTGACCACCTCGACGACCCGCGCCCCCTCCCCAAGCTCGACGGCGCGCAGGTGATGACCCATCTCGCCGGGTTCATCACCCAGATTCTCGGTCCCCTCGCTGCCGATCGCGCCATCCGAAGCGCTGCCCCAGCAGCGGGCTTTTTCATCCGAAAGGACCGCGCAGGTGAATCCGCCGCCCGAGCTCACGAGCTTCCGGTGCCTGCACCAGGGCGAACACAAGGGGCCTCCATCGCACTCTTCCCCGAGGTCCCGTTGGAGGAATCCATCGCCGCAGAAGGGCGTCATGCAAAGCGGCGTGCAGGCGTCCGTCGGATCGGCATTGCCGTCGTCGCAGGTTTCGCCGAAGGCGAGGACGCCGTCGCCGCAGCAGTGGGCGTCCGGTTCATTGATCTGGCCGTCGCAGTCCTCGTCGCGCCCTTCGGCGTCGCACTGCTCGACCATGGGGGTCGTCTGCCCGATGCAGACGCCGGTAGGCTTCCCATGCTCGTCGCAGGATTGAAGACCGCTCGCGCAGATGCCCACGTTTTCGGTGCCCGCTGGCCCGGTGTAGCAGGAGACCGGCACGAAAGGGACGCAGGCTGTGGGCTCATCGTCGCCCGAGGTGATCGTGAGGGGGAGATCGGTGCGGCCGCCACAGGAGAGGATGGCGCAGAAGAGAGCGAGGATGAGGGGGCGCGTATGCGGGGTGGGCATGGGGGACGGGAAACTCCCCCCAGCACAGGTACGGACGCGTGTCAACGCGTAACGAGCCGGGCGCGTAGTCCCTTTAGAACCTCAGCCTTCGCTCGTACCAGGACCGGACGCCCCGCCCGCGGGCGCCTCCTCGCTACCCGCCTTTTCCTTGCTGGGCTTCGTGCTCTCCCATTCGCGGACAGGCCGGAGCAAGGCGTCGGCGCGCGCGGCCGTCTCGGGCTTGCCGCGCTTGATCGTGCCTGCCACCTGGATCACGTACGCGCGAATCGAATCGAGCAGGGTATCCTTGCTCTCGCGTACCTCCGGCGCCTCCTCCGGGACCTCCGTCGTACCGATGACGGCTCCATACACGGCCTGCATCTGCCTGAGCAGCCCGAGGACCGGCGTCGCGCCAATGGCGTCGATGGATGCGCCGAGCCCCTCGCGGTCAATGGTCGCGAGCTTGGTCTCGACCGCCGCCCACTCCTCTTTCACCTTCAGGTTCACGAACTTCCGGCCATCGGCGAAGACGCGATCCATGAGGACCTGCGCGTCCTCCCCCTGCGGCAAGAACTCCGCGAGCGAAGCCCACGCCGCGCAGATGTCGTGGAGGGCGCCGCCGACCTTGTCCACGCGGCGATCCGCTTCCTTGACCGTGACGAGGCCGCCGGGTGTCTTTGCTAATGCCTGATGGACGACAATGCGATCCGCGACGATCTGAGCGACGGCCTCCGTCACGCTCGCAGGAAGGTCGTTGTACTTGGATGCGGCCGATTCGACGGCGCTCGCGAGAGCGATGGCGCCATTCGAATCAACGCGGGGAAGCTGGACGAGATCAACAGGGGTGAATGTACGAGACATAGGTGCCGCAGCCTACGGGCTCCGGATGGCCATGTCCAGCCCGTCGGACGTGAGGGCAAACACGCGCCACGTTGACAGAAGCCGAAAGGTCTGATCGCCTTTGGTGGTGACGCCTCCACGCCTGCGTAACCTCCTCTCGTTCGGGCTCCTCGGCTGCGCGACGGCGGCGCTCGTGCCCCTCGGCTGCGGGGCCACGGTCAGACAACTGGCGCAGCAGGACGACCGCCCGCGTGTGCCGGACGCCACCGCGGAGCGCCTGCGAGAATGCGTCGAGGAGTTCGGTGGCGACCTTCCCCGGGGGTACTACACGTTCGACTTCACGGTGAAGGTGGACGAAGAGGGCCGCGTGGTCGACGTGGAGGCGAAGGGCGTGCCCCACGCGGATCTCGCAGGGTGCACGCGGATCGCGCTGCGAGGCATGACCGTCCCGGAGGACCTGCTCAGGGTGCGCAAGCTGCGCCTGTCCGCGTCGCCGGCGCCTGCGAACGGGCAGACGGCGGCCGAGCGTGGGCTCGTCGGGCACCCCGGTGCGCTCGTGGTCGTGGCGGTCGCCCTCGCCGACCTCGTCATCGAAGCGGGGCCCATCCTCATCGTGATGGCCGCTTCGCTGGAGGTCAGCAAGGATGCTGCGGAGATGGCTCGGAAGCGGCCCAAGCCGAACTTGAATCGCTGCCTCGACGCCGCCGCGGGGGGCGGTGTGCTTTGGGAGAATCTGTGCAATTCGATAACGAACAAACTCGACAGACAAGACTGCTGGTCCAAAACATTGAAGAGTGAAGAAGAGAAGCGCGGCTGGTGCAGGTGAAAATTCGGAAAGTAACAATGGCCAAACCGCAAAAAACCACATCAAAAACCAAACAAACGCGCTGGGTCGCCGAGCGCCGTCTCGAGCGACGTGATGCCGTCGGGGGCATCGTCGTGGTCCGCATCGGTTGTCCTGAATTACCCCCTGGCGACAATGTGTGGAGATGCCCCTTCGTCATCCTGGGATTGGGCGACGACTCGATTCTGTTTGGAAAAAGTGACGAATCGATGGCGGCGCTCCAAAATGCCATTGACGGCATTCACTACAAGCTCGAACAGAGCGGGATTCCGGTTCGATGGGAAGGGTTCGACGAAGACGTCACCGGGTTTTCCATGCGCGTGCCTTGGACCTACGGGCGCGCGTTTCAACAACGACTCGAAAAAAAGATCCTGTCCGAGGAAGAGGAGCTCGTCCGGCCCCTTCGCGAGCGCCACGAACGCCGCGAGGCTCGCCGCAAGGCGCGGGCAAAGCCGCAACCGAAATGACTCAGACCGGCGGCTCCTCGTTGTTCTCCCGCGCCGCGCGATTCCCGAGCTCGAGCAGGAGCGACCCGTGCAACGTCGAGTCGATCTCCCGCCCCCTCCACCGCTCCACGCTATGCCCCGGCGGCGGCAAGAGGCGCGCGATCGCCGTGGAGATCAGCCCGAACAGCCGCGGCGCGAGGCCATGCAGCACCGGCAAGATCCGCCCCACGAGCCCGAGGTGCACCTCCCGCTGCCCCTCCCGCGCCGCGCGGATGATCCGGCTCGCCGCGACCTTCGCGTCGATCGAGAGCAGCGGCAGCGACGAGAGCACGCTGAACCAGGCGAACTCCTCCTTTTGCCGCCCGAGGAACTCCGCATTGTAGAACGAGCCCGTCCGCATCGGGCCCGGCACCACCGTCGTCACCTTCGTCCCGCGCGCGCGGAGCTCGGCGCCGATCGCCTCCGAAAAACCCACCATCGCGAATTTCGAGGCCGTATAGCCGAGCATGTGCGGCATCGGCACGCGGCCGCCGACCGAGGTCACGTTCACGATACGCGCGTCCGGCCCGAGGTGCGGGAGCGCCGCGAACGTCATGTGCGCCGCGCTCCAGAAATTCGAGCGCATCGCTTCATCGATCTTCGCCGCGTCGATCATGTCGAGCGGCGCCACCTGGATCACGCCCGCATTGTTCACGAGCACGTCGATCCGCCCGAACCGCGAAACCACGCTGTCGACGAACGCGGCCGCTTCGGCCGGATCCCCGAGGTCCCGCGCCTCGCCGAGCACGTCCGCTCCGTGCCGGCTGAGCAAAAGCTTCGTGGCGCGGTCCACGGCGTCCCCATCTCGCCCGCAGATGGCCACGCGCGCCCCCTGCCGGACGAGCTCCTCGGCCATGAGCAGCCCGAGCCCCCGCGACCCGCCGGTGACGACCGCGACCTTGCCTCGCAGGCTGATGGCGCGCGCCCGACGAGCGAGCCAGCCGAACGACAAACCCAGCACCGCCAATCCGGCCAGCGCGGAAACTTGCGACATGCGCCCGTGTAGAAATCGCGCCACGGCTCCCTCCCTGGCTTTCATGAGGGCAAACCGCGTACCGCGACGAACGGGCGACCAGGCCCGACGTTCAGCGAAATGTCATATCTGGAAGAACTGCCGGATCTTGGCGAGCAGCGCCGAACTCTTCGCGTCGACATCGGCCCGCGTGCTCCGCGAGGCGCGCGCGGAGAGGTTCTCTTCCAGGGCGATCTGGCGATCGACGAGGGCGCGCGTGATCTGCTCGACGAGGCGGGGATCCGCGGCGAGCACCTCCTGGAAGGCGGCTTTGCCCACCTCGACGAGCTCGCAGTCCGTCGTCGCTTTCACCGTGGCGACGCGCTTCTCGCCCGTCATGAGCGACATTTCACCGAAGAATTGCCCGGGGCCGAGGCGCGCCACCTCGGCGACGCTCCCGCCCTCCCCGCGGCCCACGATCACCGCGAGTTCGCCCTTCTGCACGAGAAAGAGCTCGCTGCCGGTCTCGCCCTGCCGGATGACCGCCTCGCCGGGCATGAAATGGCACGTGCGCGACAGCGCCGCGAGCCGCTCGAGGGATGCCGCGGGCAGCGGCGCGAGGAAATGGACCGCCCCGAGCGCCGCCATGCGCCGCGCCGTGTCCTCCTTCGTCTCCTCCGCGCGCGACTCCGCCGTCACCGCGTGCGTGTGCACCGTGCGCATCGGGTACGGAATCGAGATCCCGGCGCGCTTGAACGCGTACCAGATCCGGTGCCGGACCATGGAGTCGATCCGATCACGCAGCGCGAAATCCTCGATGAAGTAGTTGACCACGTACTGGATGCCGCTGTCGACGAAGTCGCGCGTCTGCGCGGCGGGCGGCGGTTGCGTGAGGATCCCGGGGACTTCATGCACCGCCTCGAGCAACGCCGCCTCGACGCGACGCGGGGAGACCTCGTAGGGCGCCTGCACCGTCACGGTGCGCCGCGCGACGTTCGTCGGTTTCGTGAAATTGCGGATCGTCGTCTTCGCGAGCACGCCGTTCGGGATGATGAGCTCGACTTGCTCCAGCGTGAGCACCGTGGTCGCGCGCCAGTTGATCTCGACCACCCGTCCGATGAGCTTCGGATCGCCGTCGATCCCGATCCAGTCGCCGACTTCGAACGGCGTCTGCGCCTGGATCGCGAGCCCGGCGAAGAGGTTGCCCAGGGTCTCCTGCAAGGACAAGCCGATCACGGCCGTGAGCAGCGCCGACGTCGTGAGCAAGGAGCCGGGCTCGACGCCCACTTCGCGCAGCACGACGGCGACCGCGCCGAGGAAGACGAGCCCCTGCACGATGTCGCGGATGATCCGCGGCAGCGGCTTCGACAGGCGCGCGCTGACGACCACGTCGACGATCAGCACGAAGAGCGCGCGGGCGAGCGACAGAAGCAGGAAAAATAAACCGAGGACTTCCAGCCCGCGTTCGAGCTTCCCTTCGGGCAGGGGCAGCCGGGCGAGCACGGTCACGGCGTGCAGGCCGAGGAGGACGAGCGGGGTGCGCAGCGTGGCTTTTCGCTCGGCGCGCGGCAGGGCGATCGCGCAGAGCAGGAGCACGGCCGCGCCGATGCCAATGCCGATCGCGCCCGCGCCGAGGATTTGCAGGATATGCTGCCGGGGTTCGGGGCTCATGGCTTGCAAGGGAATTCAGGTGTACGGCGCCCTCAGGGGCAGCCCTGGCTCGCGCCGTCGCAATCGTTGAAGCAGCCCTGGCAGACGAGGCAGATCGCAGTCTCGTTGTAGAGCGCGATCCCGTCGGGGAAAGTCTCCAGGCACTTGTCGAAGCAGAGCTGATCCTGGCAGCTCGGGAGGCAATTCAGGAGGCCCTCGCACGCCGGGAGCGCGAGGCACTTCGTCCAGAGCCCGTTGCAGATCGTGCTCGTCGCGCACTCGACACAAAACCCGCAATCGCCCTGGTTGTCGCAGGTCATGGGGCCGCTCGAGATGCTGCTCACCACGCTCGGGCCGCCGGGGCCGGGGCCGGGGCCGACGCTCGACACGCTGGAGCCGGGCCCCACGCTCGTAATGGTCCCCGGGCCGTCGGACGAGGACTGGCTCGTCCCGCCGGCGCCGCCCGCTCCTTCGCCAGGCGTGTCCACGACGACCTTGGCGCCACAGCCCGCGGCGAGCGCGAGCCCGAGGGCGACCATCGAAAGAGCGACGGCTTGCTTCATCGCGCGCAGCATACATCGGCTCCGCCGGGAGCCAGCAGGATCTTTCTTCCCCTGGGGACCGGTTCGAGGCATGAATGGGGGCGATGGGCGAGGCCCTCTCCCGCGTCCTGGATCCTGCCGCGCTCGACGCCTGCGACAAGCCACGCGGGCGGCTCGTGATCGAGGTGCCTGCCGGCTGGGCCGGCGCCGTGATCGAGGTCGTGATCCCCGCGCGTGTCGCCTGCGCCCGCTGCGACGGCGGCGGCTGCGACGGGTGCGGCCGGCGCGGCGGCCATCGCGTCCCGGGAGATCCCACGACGCGCCTCGTGCGCCTGCGCTTGCCGAGCGAGCTCGAGGGCGGCGTCGTGCTGCGGATCCTGCGGCCGTTCGGCGAAGACGGCGCGGGGATCGCGCAGCTGCACCTCGAAGCGCGCGCGGGCGCCGCCGCGAGCGCGGGCGTGACGTGGTGCGAGCCCGCCGTGACCGAAGCGCCGCGCATCGAGCCCGCCCCGCCGCGTGTCGGCGCTTCGCCGCTCGACACGTGGAGAGCCGCGACGTACGCGACGATCGCCGTCGCGCTCGCCGCGCTCGTCGCGTTCGTCGTGGGACGCTGACATCCGCGCGCGGCGGCGTGTAGGATGCCCCCATGTTGCTCGCCTTCGGCAAGCGCGCGCGTGCGTTCGCCTCGTGGTCTTCGCTCGTCCTCGCGGCGGGGCTCGTCGCCGCTTGCGACAAACCCGCAGCCGGCCCGCCGTCCCCGGATGCGTCCGCGTCGGCCTCCACGTCCACGCCCGCGCCCGCGCCCATCGCCGCGCCCCCGGAACCGCGGCCCGGCGAATACGACCAGCCGCGCCGCGTCCTCGCGCGCATTCAGGGCAATCTCGAACGCGTGGCCGACGGAAAGGAGCCCGTGAAATTGCCCGCCGGCGTGGAGGCAGATCCGCTCGAAGCGCTCGTCGGGGCGTACAAGGTCGTGCTCGCCTCCGATCCCGCCGCCGCGGACGCGCTCGCGAAGGTCGCGGCGCTGGCAAAGGCACGGCTCGACGAAAAGGTCAGCTCGGCGCTGGGAGAGCGCGGGCGTGAAAAGGCGTCCACCCCGAAGGGGCACGAGATCGAGACGTACACGAAGCATGTCTCGGTGCTGGCCCTGGAGAAACCCAAGGGCCCGGACGGCTTGATGCTACAGCTCGCGGCGACGATGCGGCTCGTCGACGCAGCGCTCGTCATGGAGAGCGGGCACAAGGTTTACGACGACGCTTACGACCTGTTCGACCGGGCGGACCTGATGCTCCTCAGGTCGCTCGATCATTTCCGGGACGACACCTGGCTCCGCCTGCCCTGCCGCACGATCCTCGGCCGTCGCGCGCTCGTCGAGGCCGCCGCGAAGCGGCTCGGCCAGGCTGCGGGGCCGCTCCTCTCGTGCCCCACGCCCGAAAAACACGAGCTCGATTTCGAACTGATGGAGCGCTTCGCGAAGGATCCAGGCGAGTCCGCCGCCGCGGTGCGGAAGCCGCGGAAGCCGGAGACACGCCGGTCGAGGGCCATCGAGCCCACGCCGGCCGCGCCGGCGCCGCCGTGGGATCGCGACGCGGCAATCGTGTTCATGGGGGAAAACCCCGACGCGGCGGAGAAACCCCTCGAAGCGGCGTCGAAGAAGGACGTCGTGGGCAAGCTCGATTACGCGCTCTTCTTGCACACGTTCCGGCCGCAATCGGCCGCGCGCGACGCAAAAATCAAAAAACTCCTCGGCGAGGTCGTGAAAGCGAGCACCGCCGCGGCGAAGAAAAACAACGACGAGCTGCTCATCGAGGAGCCATTGTTCGAGCGCCGCGACTACGACGGGACCGACGAGAGCCTGCTCGGGCTCCTCCGATTCGCTTCCTCGTCCACCGCGGCGGAGACGACCTCGTCCTTCTATGCGATCCCCTGCGCCGTGCTCGTGGCGCGGCCCAAGCTCGTCGACGCCACCGAGCCGCTCTACGGGACCAGCCGCGACAACTTCCTCCCCCGCTCCGGCTGCGGCTGGGGGCGCGGATTCGTGCGAGGGTTTCCCGACGTCGAGTTCGAGCAATGGATCGACGCCGCCGAGGAGGCGGACGGCAAGTTCCTCTGGAACTTCAGCGGCACGATGCGCTTCGCGCTCGCGAGCGGGAAGAACGTCGAGGCGGAGACGATGCGGACGAACCCGCGCAAGCTGCTCGAAGGCGAGGCGCCCCCGATGGCCTGGCCCTACGAGACGTGGTCGTACATGACGCCCGAGAGCCGCGCCATCTACCAGAATCTCCTGCGCATTGCGGAGCCGCTGAAGGCAAAGCTCGTCGCGCATTACAAGACGCGCGGGCTCGACGAAAAGGAGGCGGAGAGGGCCGCCCATACGGGGCTCTTCCGGGTCGTCTGGGGCGCTTCATGTGGCGACAAACCGCCGCCCCTCTCCTTGCGCAAGCGTGTCGTGGACGGCGCGTCGGCCGCGGACCTGCGCGTGTTCATCGCGGCCGGCGAAACCAAGAACGCCGCGAGCCTTTTGCCATTTCAAGCATGCGCGAAGATCACGGGCATGGATCCGCTCGTGCACATGGCGGTGCTGAATCCCGCGGCGCTGCCGGTCCTCTGGGAGATCTCGGTCGAGCCCGGAAAGGAGCGCGAGCTCGATCTCGTGGTCGACCCGAACGCGCCGAACGATTTCGGAAAAACCCCGCTCATGGCGGCCGCGCAGCAGAACCGCGTGGAGTCCGCGCGCATCCTGCTCCAGCGCGGCGCGGCCGTGGATCGGACGACGTTCCAGACGACCGAGCCGCTGCTCGGGCACGACGCGCGCACCGCGCTCATGTACGCGGCCGCGCGCGGGTCGCTGCCGATGATCCGGCTCTTGCTCGACGCAGGCGCCGACAAATACGCGGCCGATACGAAGGGGCTGCGCGCCGTGGATTACCTGCTCGGCCACGGGCCGGTGCCGGCGAACAGCGTGCTCTCGCCGGCGGAGCTCGCCGAGGCGGCGAAGCTTCTCTACTGACGGCATCGTTCGCGGGGGTGGTTCCATGGGTCTCTCCACATTCGAAACCATCGTTTTCCTCGTCCTCGTCGTCGCCGGCATGGCCTGGTTCGTCACGCGTCCCAAGGCCGAGGATTCGCCGCCTCTGCCACCGGACGAACCGAGGGCGAAAAAGAAGGCGCCGAAAGCTGCGTCGAGGGGCACGGCGACCCGGCAAGGAAAGGTCTTCGTGGAGGAGGTCCTCCCCGGCGAGCTCGTCGTCCGCATCTACACGCACGAAATGGATGGGCCGGAGGGGCCCGTGCCTTGCTGGACGTACGTCAGCGACGGGCTCTGGTCGCGCGGTCAGAAAGAGATCGTATTCACCGTCGTGCGGCGAAAAGGCGAAGCGGACGACGCCTATCCGCCGGAGCTGCTCGGCCTGTATGGCACCTTCTATCAGCTCGCCTCGGAAAAACGGCTCGTCGACGTCGGCGATTACAGCCTGCTCGGTACCGACACGCCGCTCGTCGGCCGGGGCAAGACCATGGGCGTGGTGTACACGCAGCCGCAGATCTACCCGGGCATCCGGATCCCGGCCCCCTCGCTCACCGCCCTCATCGTCACGGGCGAGGAGCAAGCGGTGGCCAGCGAGTTCGGCGTGGTCCGGCTGATGACGACGCTGGGCAAACGATATCGGTATTTCCCCACGGCCCCGTGGGTCGACCGCGACCGTCCCGCGCTCTGCTCACCGGAGACGATGGAAGATAGCTTTCTGACGAAGCTCCCGAGGCTACGCGTCATGGGCGCCTCGGTGCGTCGCCTCAGCCGGCCGGCGTCGCGGACGGAGCGCGAGGGGCCCGGCGGCCTGGTCGATCAGACGGTCACCCTCGGCGAGAGTGGGATCGTGCTGCAGCTCAGGCCAGGCGCGGCGAGGGCGCTCAAGGCGATCGAGACCTTGCCCCCGGAGACGCCGATGGCCCTGCTCGTCGGTCCGGATCCGAGCGCCGATGCTTGCTTCGAATGGGTGCCTGGACAAACGGCGCCGTCCGCCATCGGGAAGCCCAACGTCTCGGGATCGTGCGTCGCCGCGAACTTCCTCGCCTTCGTGCCCCAGCAAGCGGAAGATGGCGCCGCCACGATCGAGGACGGGTTCGCGGTTCTCCTGCGCGACGAGACGTGGAAGCAAATGCGGAAGGCGCTCGCGGCCGGCGAGTCCTTTTCCGTGCGCGCGACGGACAAGGAGAAGATGGATCTCTCGATTGTCTGGGCGCCCGAGCTCGACCCGGATTTCGCCGATCCGCTCGAATCCCACATGCCCGGGGGATGGGCGGCCTTCGGCCCGAGCGACGAGCCAATGACGGCGGACGGGCCACCGCTCGTGAAGAACCTGGCGTTCTTGACGGTTTCCGAAGTGATGGAACGGCGCGTCGAGTCCGAGCCGCTCGCCACCTACACGAAAGCGCTGCTCGACGAGGTCACGTCCTTCTTCGAGGACGACGAGACCGCAGGCGACATGTACATCCAATGCGAGGTGCGGCCGGACGGCACGACCTCATTCCGCTTCGGCGTCCGGCCGGAGGACGCGGCAGGGAGCCTCGACGAGCTCGAAAAGCACCTCCTCCGCGTCCCGCCCCCCGAGGTCGTGCTCGGGCCGATCCGATTCCAGATGAACCTCCGGCTCGGCGCCGCCGAAGAGCCCGCCGTCGCGCCGCCCGTCCTTCACTGAGGCAGGATCGGCGAAGGCTCCCCGGGCGACACGATCCACACCCGCCGCATCGCGCGCGTCACGGCCACATGGAGCGCGCGCCGATGATCCGGGGCGTCTGGCCAAATTTTCGCGCTCGCGTCCGGCACGATCACGTAATCGAACTCGAGGCCTTTCACCTCGGCCACCTCCGTCACCTCGATCCCTGGCCCGAACGAAAAATCTCCGTCCCGCACGAGGCGGCACGGCATGCCCCGGGAGACGGCCTCGTGCACGGCCCGCGCGGAAGGCTCGTCGCGGGCGATGATCGCCACCGACGCATACGGATCGTCGGCGCGCAACTGCCGGAGCGCCTCGCAAAGGACCGCCGCGGCGTGCCCCTCGCCCGGCACGATCGTCCGCAGCACGTCCGCGCCCTCCCGCGGCGCATGCGGGACCTCGGCGGGCGCGTCCGCGCCGAGGATGACGTGGGCAAACTCCACGACGGGCCGCGGCGAACGGTACGACGTCTCCAGAAACGCCGGCTCGCTCCGCACGGAGAGCGCCGCCATCACGGCCTCCCACGAGCGGAAATGGCCCGACCGATCGATTCGTTGCGCCGCGTCCCCGGCCACGGTCACGCTGCCCTCGGGATCGAGCGCGCGTCCAATCACGCGGAGCTCGATCGGCGCGAGCTCCTGGGCCTCGTCGAGCACGATATGCGCGTACCGGGACAGCGCCCCGGCCTTCGTCGCGCTCGCGCCCGTCCGGCGGTGGAGCAATTCGAAGAGGATCGCATAATCCTCCACGTCCACCGTATCCGACGTCTCCTCGGGCGTGCCGGCGTCGAGCGTCCGCCCGTCGAGCGTGGCGAGCCTGTCCGCGTCCACATGCGCATACGCCTCCTCGCTCGTCATTGCGAGCTGCTGCTTCGTGTGCGCCGCGACCTGCTCCACGATCCCCGCCGGCAGATCGCCGTCCGACGCATCCACCACACGCGCGAGCAACGCCCGATCCCCCACGAGCCTCCGGTGATCGCCTCGCACCCGCGCGAGTTTGTCCTGCTCCTCGGCGAGCGCCTCGCAGAGGAGCCGCCCCTTCTCGCCGGGCGTTTCTTTCCCCAAACCCGCCTCGATCGCCCGCAGCCGGTCCCACAGGATCGGCTCGTTCCGCGCTTCGAGCGCCTTCCGCAGCGCGCCGCGGAAGCCGAGCAGACGATCGAGCTTGCGCGCAATGGCGCCCGTGTCCTCGTCGATCAGCCGCTCGATCGCCGCGAAGAGCGCCGGGTGACGTTTCAAGCGGCACGCGGCGAACGGCGGATCCGGCGGCTCACGGTGCGGGAGCCACGAGAACACGCGGCGCGCCTCGGCGCGGATCCAGTCCTCGAACGTGCGGACGAGGACGCCCTCCACCGCGAGTCCTTCGAGGATCCGCTCGGACAGACGACGGAGCCCCGGCTCGGGGACGAGCACGAGCATACGTTTGGCCGGAAAGACGTCCGGAAAACGCTTGCGCAGCGCGGCCACGCGGTGGAGCGCCACCGTGGTTTTCCCCGAGCCGGCCGAGCCGAGCACGAGCAGCGGCGCGCGAGACTCCCGATTGACCAGGGCCTGCTGTTCGGCGTCGAGCGTGATGAACGGATTGCGCGTCTCCGGCGTCCGCCGCGGGGACGTGGGATCGACGAGCCGCGGAGCCCACGCGCCCGGCTCGAAGCGCCACGTATCGCCCTCGCGCCGCAGCACGCCGCCCGGGACGGTGATGCTCGCGAGCGCGCCGCCCTCGAACGTGAGCAGCCGCCGCTCCTCGACCTTGCCCTCGATGACGCGGCCGTCCACCTCGATCTCGTAGTCCTCCCCCTCCTCGCACGAGAAAAACACCTCGGCGATCGGCGATTTCCGCCATTCCACGATGGTGACGCCGCGCTTGCCGTCGAGCAGCGGAGCCGTGCCGAGCATGACGTCCCGCACGCGGCCTGCCACACGAACGCGCAGATGCGCGAAATAAGGCGCCGCCGGATCCGGAAAACGATCCTCGCGCGCCCTCTCCAGCCGAGCCCGCTCCTCGTGCATTTGCGCGAGCAATGCGGGCCGGTCCTCCTCGCCGGCCGTGTTCCATTCGTCCCGGAGCGCGCGCAGGCCCTCCCCGTCCGGCCGTGCGCCGCGGCGAGGGCCTCGCGCCTCTGCGAGGGCCTCGTGGGTCCGCGCGAGGAGGCGAAGCTCCTCGGCGACGACAGGCCCGGGTCCGCTGGAAAAGGGCCCTTCGCCCGTACCTTCCATGCTCCCTCCCGCCTGATGACGAAAAGGTCACCGGCGCGGCGGAAACTACGGGTTAGGCCCGGTTCCAGCAAGACTTGAAAACAAGAATGTTTTTGCTAGGATATATGGCGTCGGCGAGGGGGCACGCCGCGAGCCGCGGAAGCCGCGAGCGTCACGCGCCGACGTGCCCCCTGCCGAAGCCCACCTCGCGCCGAGCTACGGCTTCGGGGGGTACTCGGGGTACTCGGGGTATTCTTCGCCCGGCTCCTCCCCTGGACAGAGGCCAATGCTGTCACCTTCGTGGTTGGCCAGGTGATGTGCCACGGCAGGCTCTCCGATACAGATGGTATGCGCATTGCCGGGATTGCCCTGCGGGACGTGGCAGACGAGCACCTTCTGGAGGTTGTTTCCGCACCGCGCATCGGCCGGGATGGTCGGCGGCTCGGGCAGCTCGGGGTTGTCTTCCGCGCTCAACGACTGCGAACCGGTGAATTCGATCGACATGATGTCGTCGGGATCGGCCACGCAGCCGATCGCAAAAAGACAGCAAGCGACCGACACCATCCCGAGCTTCGCAAAACCCATGGCGTGACTCCTGTGTGGAACCTCGAGCACCCTTCGAGGCCCCAGGTGACAATCCATTTCGCGGCGGAAGTTAGGCGCGAAGCACGCCGCGAACCCTTCGAGGATCCCTTAGAATCGTTTGGAGTCAAGCGAATGAATAGAGATCCCCGAGGTCGGAACCATCCGGCAATGGCGGCCGTCTTCTGCTCGGGATGATCAGGGAGCCTGCGATCGCCGTAGCTCCCCGTAGGGCATCGCGCGTCCGGGTGCGGTCACTCGCTGACGTAGACCGTTCCGAGACACATCTCGTCGTTCGTCCCCTCGCCCCAATTTATGTCGTACATCTCGGTGTTGTCCCAGGTGCACTTCAGATGAAGTTGATCGCCCGGCTCGAAGCGAGTGGGCGCCTTCAACGCATACGACCCCTGCCAGTGGAAATTCCAGGACGGGATATCGACCAGGCACTCCTCCGCGTCGCCCCGCACGACCCGGAGCGAGGCGCTCTTGCCGCGCGTGTGCATGTGCAAGCCGCCCGTGTAGATGTTGACGGGCGTGTTCGACGGCAGGGCGCCGCCCGTGGCGATGTTCACGTACCCCGACGGATCGGCCATGAACTCGTGCATGACGTCGCTCGTGTGCGCGGGGATCGTCATGGTCTGCTGCGTGACCCAGGAGATCTTCGTGAACGGCATGATCGCGGCCTTCTTCTCCACGGTCTTGTCCGTACGCACGAGGAGCTTCGTCCGATCCGGCACCGCCGCCGCCGCCGAGGTGTTGTAATGCATCTGCACGATGAGCTTCGAGCCCGGGGGAATCTCGATGCCCGTGCCCGCCGGGTAATCGGCGCCGACGCTGCCGGGCACCCACGCGCCGACCCAGCCCGCCGACGAAGGACCGCCGCCGGGGCCGCCGTAGCAGGTCCAGCCAACGCCCGGCTCGGCATCGTCGAGCGCCTGGAAATCCGCGAGCTTGTCGGGTTTCGCCACGAACGCGATCACGTGATGGACGATCGACCTCTCCCCCGGCTCGACGCCCATGCCCGTGATGTACGTCGTCTCGTCCGCGGGCCAGTCGACGAAGAAGCAATGGTAATCGTCGGGCGAGACCTTCGGCGTGTACGCCTCGGGGATGGGCAATTCGAGGTCGACGCGGGAGAGCGTCTGCGCGGTATCCTCGACCTCCACCGGCGCGTCCGCCGGGTTGCCCTCGGGCGCCCCGTCCGCGATCCAGCGCGAGATCGTGTCGATCTGCTCGTCCGTGAGCGACCTGTTGCCGAGGTACTCGTTGCAATCGTTGTCCGCGGGCCAGGGCGGCATCGTCTTCGCCACGACGGCGGCCTCGACGGCGCCGCGCATCGCGTGCACCTCCTCGTACGTCGTGAGCGCGAACGGGCCGACGCCGCCCTCGGCGTGGCAATTGCCGCATTTCGTATCCACGAGCGGCTTGATGTCGCGATGGTAGGTCGGTCCCCCCGCCGCGGGCGTGCCTGGGCCGCCGCTGCTCCCGCCATTCGTGCAGCCCGCCAGAGCACCGAGCGAAACGAGCACACACGCGATCCGAACACCGTCGAAAGCAAGCATGTTCTCCTCCTTCACCGCTCCTGATTCCCCGCCGCGCGCTCGAGCATTCCCTCGAGCTCGATCCGCACGGCGCGGGTAGCCTCGTCCACCGAGAGCTCCTGGTTCCTCCGGAGCTCCTCCCACATCGAAAAACTCGCCGCCGCCGCGAGCCCCGCGAGCAAGACCGCCCGCGTCTCCTCGGACGCCGCCTCGATCTCGGCCTCGAACACCGCGCGAATGGCGGCCCTGTGCATGCGCGCCGCCTCGCGGAGCTGCCCCGCGAGGAACGCCACGTCGGGCGCGAACAGCACGGCCGCGCGGCGCACGGGCGCGACGTGCTCGTGGAACCGACCCACCCCCTCGGCGACGGCCCGCGCCCGATCCGCCGCCGTCCCGTCTCGCGGGAGCTTCGGCCAGAGCGGCATGACCGTCTCCATCCGCCGCCGCGCCGCGCACGCGAGCAGATCGTCGAGGTCGGTGAAATGGTTCCAGATCGCCCGCCGCGACACCCCCGCGCGCTCGGCGATTTGCTCGGCCGAAGGCCGCAGGACCCCCTCCCCGAGCAGCGCGAGCAGAGCCTCCACGATCGCCTCACGCGTGCGCTCGGCCCGCGCGTGGCGCCCATCGGCCTGCGTCTGCGCGGCGGGCTCCTTGGCGTGCATCACGAGGACGACTCTACCTATCTGCACTCCGAGTGCAAGTAGTTTTTTGCACACCAGGTGCATGTTCTATCGTGTTAGAGGGCTCGCATGCCTGACGTCCACCTCGAACGCGACGGCGCCGTCGCCACGCTCGTCCTCGACGACGCACGCCGAAAAAACGCCATGAGCCCCGAGCTCGGGGACGCGCTCGCCGCGCGCGTGCGCGAGATCGCGCGTGACGCCTCCATCCGCGCCGTCGTGCTCGCGGGCGCGGGAGACGCGTTCTCCGCGGGCGGCGACCTCTCCATGCTGGAGCGCCTGCGCGCCGCGAGCTTCGCGGAGGCGCGGGCCTTCATGCTCGGGTTTTACCACCGGTATCTGTCGATCACGGAGCTCGACGTGCCCGTGGTCGCGGCCGTACGAGGGCCGGCGATCGGCGCGGGGCTCTGCGTCGCGCTCGCGGCCGACCTCGTGATCGTCGACGAGGACAGCCGGCTCGCGGTGAATTTCGCGTCGCTCGGCCTGCACCCCGGCATGGGCGCGACGTACCTCCTGCCGCGCCGCGTGGGCGCCGAGCGCGCCGCGGAGCTCCTGCTCACCGGCCGCCGCTTCACGGGCCGCGACGCCGCGGCCTGGGGCATGGCCCTCGAAGCGCTCCCCGGCGATCGCGTGCGCCCCCGCGCCGCCGAGCTCGCCGCCCAGATCGCCGAATCGGCCCCGCTCGTGGTGCGCGCGCTCAGGCGCTCCCTCGGCATCGACCGCGGCGCGCTCGCCAAGGCCCTCGACCTCGAGGCCTACGAGCAGGCCGTCAGTTACGCGAGCGAGGATCTCGGCGAAGGTCTCCGCGCCGCCGGCGAGAAAAGAAAACCGGCGTTCTCCGGTCGCTGATTCCGCGATTCTCGCGTTTCCCTCGAATCTGCCCGGGCCGCGCGGACGGCCGCCCTCTTGCATGGCCGGATGGGCAATGCCACCGGACGGAACAGGGGTTCCGTTCCATTCGACAAGGGGGAAGCATCATGAAACGTACGCTGGGAGCGGCCCTCGCCGTGCTCTCGGGCGCCGCCGTCGCGCTCGGCGCCGGCCAGGCGGCAGCCATGAACCTGTCCATCGACGACGCGACGATCGACGAGCTCGGCGACCTCTCGCTCGATATCTCCGAGATCTTCCTGCCTCAGCGCTCCGAGGTCGGCTACATCGGATCGGCCCGCGCGCTGGCCACGTTCGTCTGCGTCGATCACCGCGGCCAGCCCCTCGGCGGACCGCGCGGCCAGCGCCTCGCGATCATCGCGGTCGACGACGAGCTCTTCGCGCGCGCCGATTTCGACGGCAACGTGCGCACGACGCTCACGCTGCGCCTCCAGGATCACATCCCCGAAATCGATTGCCCGGGAGGCTCCTACGCGCAGCTCGCCCGCGTCCAGTACACGAATATCCTCGTCCAGCGGCCGGGCGCGTTCACCACGGGGCGCGACGTGTCGCGCCATTTCATTCCGACGGTGCGGGTGCGGATCGATCGCGGGCGCTGACGATGCTCGTTACCGCTTCGCGCCCGCACTCCGCGCCGGCACGCGCATGCTGGCGCGGAGCGCGGCGCGCAGGTCCGGCCACGTGCGCGCGCCGCCGAGGTCGGCCGAAAGCGAGACGAGCGCCTGCGCCACCTTCGGCTGAATGCCCGAGAGCGCGCCCTCGGCGCCGAGGAGCTGCACGGCCCGCAGGATCCGCACGATGTGCTCGGCCACGGCCCCGTCGACCTCCTCCACGGCCGTGAGATCGATGATCACCTGCTGGCTCTGCGTCCGCACCACGGTATCGAGCAATCCCTGCATGATCCGCTCGGCGCGCGGATCGTCGAGCATACCCACCACGGGGAGCGTGATCACGCCGTCCCAGACCTCGATGATCGGCAGCGAGAGGTGCTGGATCTGCTCCTTTTGCTCGGCGATCACGCGGAGCTTGTCCTCGAGCTCCCGCTTCGCCAGCATGCGCACGGTCACATCCGTGACGAACCCTTCGAGCGCGAGGAGCACGCCCGACGCGTCGAACACGCCCCGCCCCTGCTCCTCCACCCACCGCTCCTCGCCCGATTTCGTGCGGATCCGGTACTTGAGATGGTAGTGCGCGCCCGCGTCGAGCGCGGCCTGCACGTCTTCCCAGACGCCGCCCCGGTCCTCCGCGTGGATCAGGTTGCCCCAGGAGATCGTCGCATTGTCGACCATCTCGTCGACGCCGTACCCGCAGACGGCCTCGCAGCCCGCGCTCACGAACTCCATGCTCCAATGCAGATCGTTTCGACACCGGTAGGCCATCCCCGGGAGGTTGCCGAGGAGCGTGCCGAGGAACCGCTCTCGCTCCCGCGCCTCCGCCTCCGCGCGCCAGAGCGCGGTCACGTCGTGCGCGACAATGCGAAAAACCCGATGCTCGGGGAAGGTGACGCCGCGCCATTCGAGCCAGCGAAGCTCCCCCTCCGGTCGCACGAGTGGCAAATCGAACGTGACGACATCCCGCGCCGCCCCGCGCGTGAGCGCCCCCGATACCTCCGCGCGGGCGTCGGGCGCGAAGAGCGCGGCGAGGCCCGCCGCCTGGAGCTCGTCCTGGCTCCGCCCGGCGACCTGACAAAACGCCGGGTTCGCGGCCACGATCGCTCCGTCGAAATCGACCTCGATGCAAGGAGCGGACTGGAACCGGAAGAAACGCTCGGCGCTGGGATCTCGGTGCATCGTCATGCAAAACGCAGGCGGGTCCGAGATCCATCAGAGCCCTGGGGTCGGCCCGGGTCAAGACCAACCTGGGAGAAATCGTGCGTGACGGGAACGCGTCAACCGCGCAGCGCTGCCATTGCGACGGCCGGGAGACGCCCCCATCCGGGCCGGGCGTAATACCGGAGCAGCCGCTCCGCCGTGACGGCCATGTTGCGGTGATCGTAGAAGAAGGGCGGCCGCGGGAACGTCTTGAGCGGACCGCGGAGGACGGCCTTCTCGATACGCCCGAGCATCACCGTGTTGTGAACGAAGCCGATGCCGCTCTTCACGTCGGCGAGCGTCACGCTCGGATGACCGCCCCACGGGGCCGTGACGGTCCCGTACACGAGCCCGGGCCAGTGATTCACGGCGACGGCGCCATAACGGAGCTCGTCGATGGCGCGCTCGAGCGCGGCGCCGACGACGGGATCTTCCTCCAGAATGCTTGGACAAACGATCGACGCGGAGAGCGTGCCCCAGAGGGTGTCGTTGCAGAATCGCGTCGCGGCCGCGAGGAACTCGGCGGGGTCGTCGGAGCCGACCGAGACCTCGCTGACGATGCCGCAGAAGGGCTCGGTGGAGAAGAGGGGCTCGCGCGGATCCGCGGCGTCGAGGTCGGTGATCATCGTCCAGGGCAACGTGCCGGCGCTCGCCTCGCCGATGAACCGCACGCGGTCGTGCCCCTTCACGAGCGAGGCGTGGCGCTGCTCCGCGCCCGGGTAATACGCCTTCCGCGGGCGCACCTCGCCGAGGGCCTGCTGGAGTTTGTCGAGGAACAGATCGCGCTGCGCCCAGCCGCGGGCGAGGACGAGCATCTTCGCGGCGTTGCAGTTGAACGAGGCGTTGTTGACGATCTGCGTCGCGACGCTGCGCGCCTGGAACCAGAGCTCGTCCTCGGCGTAGAGGTAGGGCACGACGACGACGGGGCTCACGTTGCCGAGCTCCGAGGTGATCGGCTTCTTCAGCACGGGATCGTTCGCCGCGCGCCGCGTGTCCTGCTCCGAGCCGGGTTTGCCCCACACGATGATGTCGTGCGTGTGCTGCGAGCCCGTGATGTGCACGTGCGAGACCAGCCGGTGCGACGCGAGGTAGCTGCCGACCTCCGGCCCGCCGTGCACGATCCGCACGAACCCGCGCGAGATCAAGGGCGCGAGCATGTCCTCGAGGATCGGGCCGAGGTAGGCGTTGACCGGGCTCGTCTTCAGGACGACGACACGACCCTCGTTGAAGAGGGTGTGCAGCGTATCCATCGGCCCGATGCTCGCGACGTTGCCGGCCCCGAGCACGAGGGAGACGCCGCCCTCGGGATCCGCTTGCCGGTAAAACGTGGCTTGCTCGGCGCGGACATCGGCGCGGCGCACGCCTCGCTCGAGGTGCACGTCGCAGGTGAACCCGGAGAGCAGCGCGCCGTCCGAGCCTCGCATGGGGAAGACGCGGACCTTCGTGCGGCCGTCCTCTTCGCGGACGGCGCGGAACGGCAGGCGGGGCGCGCCGCGCGTGGCGATCTGGTCGAGGGCGTCGGCGAGCGCGGCGACGTTGCTCGCGATGGTGCAGGGGCCGGCGAGCCACTCCTCGCCGGCGATGGGGGCGGCGGCGTCGATGCCTTTTTCGTGGCAGCTCGCCTGGACCATTCGCAGGGCGGAGGCCTCGACGCGGGGCAGCACCTCCTCGCGGAGGAGCCGGGCCTTGTCCCGCGGGGGCAAACGCGCGAAGGCGCGGGCGCTGTCGCCGAGCTCGGCGAGGGCGCGGTCGAGGTCTGCGTGGCTCGGCTCCACGCGGGACAGAGGGCGGTCTTCGGCGACGCTGACGCTCATGGGGGTGGCGAGGGTAGCCCAGGCGGCGGAGGGATTCGACCCGAACGCGCTGGAGCGGTGCTTGTGTCGTGGCGCGCGGGGCGCGGCTCCGGTACATTCGCAGACGATGGCACTTCGTTCTTCGCCCTGGATCTTGCTCGCGACGGTCGCAACGGCGCTCAGCGTGACCGCGGCCGCGTCGGCGCAGCAGCCCGCCCCCACCGCGCCGGCCCCGACCGCGCTCCCGACAGCTCCGCCGCAGCAGGCGCAACCGCCGCAGCAGGGCACGCCGCCGCAGCAAGGACAAGCGCCGCAGCAAGGACAAGCGCCGCAGCAGGGCGCGCCGCAGCAAGGACAACCGCCGCAGGGCACGCCGCCGCAGCAGCCGGGCTACCCGCCGCAGCAGCCGGGGTATCCTCCGCAGCAACCGGGATATCCGCCGCAATATCCCCAAGGGTATCCGCAGCAACAGCCGGGCTACCCGCAGCAGCAACCGGGATATCCGCAACAATATCCGCAGGGGTATCCGCAGCAACAGCCGGGCTACCCGCAGCAGCAACCGGGCTACCCGCAGCAGCAACCGGGATATCCCCAACAGCAGCCCGGCTACCCGCAGCAGCAACCCGGCTACCCGCAGCAGCAGCCGGGGTATCCCCAACAGCAACCAGGATATCCGCAGCAAGGGTACCCGCAGGGGTACCCGCAAGGCTATCCGCAGGGCTATCCGCAAGGGTATCCGCCGCCGGCCGGGTACCCGAACGCCGCGGGCGCGGGCACGGGCCCGACGCCGCCGCCTCCGCCGCCGCCCCCGAAATGTTGTCGCTGGTCGGCCCGCGTGAACCCGTTCGATTTGCTCTTCCGGCGCCTGAGCTTCGAGGCGGAGGTGGCCGTCTGGGGCCCGATCGCGCTGCAGATCTCGCCGACGTGGATCTGGGGTTCGCCGACGGAAAACCTCGACGCGAGCGGCTGGGCCCTCGCCGGCGACATCGGCGTGTATTTCGAGGGCAAGGCGCTGCGCGGCTTCTGGCTGAAGGGCCACGTCGGCTACGAGAGCTTCGACGCGACGGTGACGCACCCGCAGCTCACGAACGTGTCGAAAACGCAAAACGTCAGCTCGATGATCCTGGGCGGCATGATCGGCAACACCACGGTCTTCTCGCGCGACGGCGGATTCTCGCTGTCCGGCGGCATCGGCATCGGCGTGGCGCTGGCCGATCCGGTCACGGTGATTGCGGAGTCGAAGGATCCACGCTTCCCGAGCGTGGGGGTGACGTTTTACGACAAGGAAGGCGCGATCCAGATCCTCGGGACGTTCGGGCTCGGCGTGACGTTCTGACCCCCTTCCCCCTGCCCGCCATCCGTGTTAAGCGGGCTCACATGTCCCAATCCTCCTCCCTGGATCCCGCTCTTTACGCCCGCGCCCCGATCATGACCGTCGAGGGGGGTATCACCTTGTCCCGCGTCCTCGCGGAGGCGTGCCCGGCGGGTATGCCTTCCTCCGTGAAAAAGGCCGCCAAGCGGCTCGTCGAGACGGCCGAGGCCGCGCAGGTCGCGCATACGGCGCGCAAGAAGGCGCTCGGCAAGGGAACGGACGAGGATTCGCGGCCCATCGACCGTGCGGGCGACAATTCATGGAGCGCGCTGCGCGGGCGGCTCCAGTCCTATGCGCTGCTGCCCGAGGCCACGTATCCGGACGCGCGACGCGCGAGCGAGATCCTCGCGAATCTGTTCGGCGAGGGCGGCCTCTCGTTCCTGACGGAGTCCTACCCGGAGCAATATGCCATCGCGGAGTCCGTGCTCCGGCGCATCGACGGCGAGGGATTCGCGACCGATATCGACCGGATCGCGGGCAAGGAGTTCCTCGACAACGTGCGGACGCAGCACGTCGCTTATGGGAAAATGGTCGCGGGTCTGCTCCAGCGCGAAGCGACGCTGACCGAGGATCTCGGCGAGCACGTGCGCGCCATGGGGGAAGAGCTCGTCGATTACGCGACGAAGGTGCTCGCCACGGTGGAGCGAGACGAGCCGGCGACAATCGCGCGGGCCCGGACGGCGCTGCGGCCGATCGACGCGTTCCGAGAGGCGACGCAGAAGCGGCCTTCGGGTGGAAGCGCGGTCGAAGAGGCCGGGGGGTCTGCCGGGAACGGGTGAAGGGCGGCCGCGGAGGCCGATCGGTCTGCTGGAAGCCTCCGCAAGGGGCGCGAGGAGGCCGATCGGGTGGGTGGCGCAGCTTCGAGGGCGTTCCCGGGAGGCCGGGAGGTCTCCGGAGCGAGCCTGAAAGGGGACGCAGGGAGGCCGATCGGGCGTTCTAAAGTGGTTTCAACCTGATCGGGAGGCCGTTAGGCTTTCCTGCTCACATTTTTCAGGGGTAAGCTCATGACCCATCACAACCGGACATCACCGCCGAGGGACCTCCTCTGGCTGCGCCGGCTCTTCACGGTCTTCGTCCCGCTCGGGGTCTATTCCGTGGTCCGCACCTGGCGAATGCCTGATGCATGGGACCCGGTCCCCCCCTTCCACATGCTTTACCACCTCGTCCTGCTGCCGCTCATCGGGGGCGCGTGCGTGGCGGGGTGGCGCGGCCACTTTCGTACCTTCGTTTTGCTCGTCATCGTCAACCGAGCCATCAGTGCATTTGGCGCGCTCTGTTTTTTTCTGGAGAGGGCTCTACCAAGTTCGTATTTTTATTCGAGCAATCATCTGGAATATCATGCCTGGAATCTTCTGAGCGTCACGCTCTCGACGTCGATCCTGGTCTACCTCTCCCGCAGGTACCCGCCGGATGTTCCCGAATGTTCGGGCCGAGCGCCCGTCCCCCTCGCGCTTCGCCTGCTTCAAGGCGGCGTCCTCCTCGTCGCCGCGGCCATCGCGATCGATATTGCGCCCGACTTCTGGATACACTTGACAGAGGATGACCCGTGCCCGCATTCATGCTCCGAGCTCCTCGTCCAAGCGCTGGTGGTGGTTTTGCTGGGCTGCGCCTTCGTGGCGAGCCTATGGAAGAGGTGGCCGTTCTTCGTATGGCTGAGCCTCGTCGGCTCGACGCTCGTCGCATTCGACAATTTCACGCGGCTCACGATCGCTAGCTTCTACGGCGACGCCTATGGCACGGCGTACGCCCCCACCTACCTCTCCCGCAACCTCCCCGTCTTCGCCTTCGCGCTCTTCAGCGTCGTCTACCTCGCCCTGCGCTTCCCGCCCCGCCTCAGCGCCCCCGCGAAGCCGTCTGCCGCCTCTGCACCCGCTCCCGCAGCAGATTGAACCCGAACACCGAGATCGCCGCGAGCACCGCGCCCATCGCCAGCCGCTCGTCCCACGCGTGGAGCTTTCCCCACGCCGCCTCGACCCCCTGCCCGAACAGATACCCGAGCCCCGTGACGAGCACGGCCCACACCGCCGCCGAGAGCACGTTCAGCACGAGGAAACGGGCCATCGAAATGCGGCTCAGGGCGATCGCGACCGGCGCCACGTTGCGAAGACCATAAAGGAAGCGGAACCCGAACATGAACAAGACCGGGTGCCGCTCCAGGAGCGACGTCGCCCGCGCGATGTGCGGCGCGAGCTTCGGACGCCGATCGACGAAGGATCGCCCATAACGCCTGCCGAGCAAGTACGCGGACTGGTCCCCGAGGACGGACCCGACGAACGCCATCAGCACGACCAGCAAATACCGGAGATGCCCCTGGTGGGCCGCGAAGCCCCCGAGGATCGCCACGGTCTCCCCCTCGAAGAACGTGCCGATCAGCACGGCGACGTACCCGTACGTCTCGATCAGATGTTCCACGTCCCCCCCGTGGCGTCACCCGCTCAGAACACGATGCGCCCCATTTGAAGCCGCACGCCCGCCGATTTCGGCGTCGCTTGCACGAGCTTGATGTCCGTCTTGTTCAAGAGGACGAGCGTGATCCCCGTGGCCACCATGAACGCGCCCGCGCCGAGCGTGAAGAAGCCGCCCGTCGTGAGCGCTCTGTTTTCCCCCTGGGTCACCTTTCCCTCGTTGTTCAGCGTCGCGCCGTCGGCGCTGTACCCAATGCCCAGCATGATCACGCCGCCGAGGACGGCCGCGCCGCCGAAGCCGCCGAAAAGAAACCCGAGCTGCCTGCCGAAGAAGCTCCCGCCGTCGACGTGCGCCACGACGTCGCCGCCCACGTTCGACAGGAGAAACCCTCGCGACGGCACCATTCCGTCGGCGCCGAAGAAAAAGACCTGATTCTTGCGCCCGTCCACGATGCGGTCGCAAGGCGCCTCGCACGCCGTGCGCACGAAGATCCCCTCGCCCGCCCGGTCCGAGACCACCCCCGAGATGCGCAGGAGCTTCACCCCCGGCCGATCCGCCTCGATGTGAATGCGCGGCGTGCCTTTCCCCGGCGCCTGCGCGGGCTCCTTGGCCGGCTCCGCCGCGGGCGGCGGCGCGGGAGGCGGCGGCTCTTCGGGTTTGGCCATGCCGGACGGCGGCGCCGTGGGCTCGGCGGCCTCGGGCACCTTGGGCGACGCCGGGTCCTGCCCCGGCGTGGGCGGGGCGCCGGGCGGCGCCGCGGGCGCATCGGGCGGGCCCGGGATGGCCTGGGCAAACGCGGGCGACGCGAAGGCAAGGACGACGAGGATGGAGGCGAAGCAGGCGGAGCGCATGAGGCTCTCCGATACCGGCGAAAGGCACCTCCGGCAAGGGGAAATACGATCAGCGGCGCCACTTCCGGCCGAAGAGGAATCGAATCGCGCCGGGCGCCCGCCGCCGCCAGTGCTTTTCGTTGTGGGCGCCGCGCTTTGCCGCGACGAACTTGAGCGAATGGGGATCGTAGCCGCGCTGGACGAGCCTGTGCGCGAGGCGCTCGGCCGCCCGCAAGAGGCCGCCGCCCGCCTCGAGCGCGCCTGCGTCGAGGTAAATGCGCGAGACGCGCGGTCGCGGCTGCGAATCGATCCAGTCGAAGATCGCGCCCTGCCCGATCTGGAGAGAAGGCGACATGCTCATCGCCAGGCCGAACCGATCGGGCGCGCGGAGGTGCACGTAAAGCGCGGCGAGGCCGCCCATCGAGGAGCCGCCGACGCCCGTGTCGGCCGGATCCGTGGATACGCCGAAATGATGTTCGATCTGGGGCCCGAGCCCTTCGCGCATCCAGTCGAGCAAAAGCTCGAGCCTCCCGGGGCCACTTTTCGTGGGGAACGGCGAGAGCTCCTCGATGCGCTCGTGCCCGCCGTGGTCGATGCCCACGATCACGGGCACGCGCTCGCCGCGGGCCGCGAGCCGCGCCCCGACGTCGTGCAGGTGCCAGCCGCCGGCGAACGAGGGTTCGTCGTGAAAGAGGTTCTGCCCGTCGAAAAGGTAGAGCACGGGCGGCTTGCCCGGCGTGCGTCGCGGCGGGACGTACACGCGCACGTGGCGCGCCGAAAGGCCGGGGACGTGGAACGGGCCGAGGAGATGAACGTTGGGTTCGGACATGAGGTCATCGAGATCGCGCGAACAGGACACACTCGCGACGCGCGAAGGCGCGGTGTTGTCCCACATTTTCGGCGGTCTTGCGAGGCCGCGCGCATGGATGGTAAGGGACGCGATAATGAGCCACGAAGTCGAAGGCTTGATCCGCGAGGCCGGCCTGCTCGAAGGCCTCGGGCAGGACGCGACGAACGCCCTGCTCGAGCGGATCGTGGTCCAGCGGTACGAATCCGGCGCACAGATCGTGCGGGAGGGTGAAATCGGGGACGCGGCCTTCGTCCTTGTCGAGGGTATTTGCCAGGTCTTCGGCGCGCGGCCGGGCGGCGGCGTGATCCGGCTGGCGCGCCTCGAACCCGGCGCGCTCTTCGGCGAGCAAGCCCTGCTCGGCCGGGCGGGCGGGCGAAGGGCGGCCACCGTGCGCGCGACGGGCCCCGTCGCCGTGGCCCGCATCGCCGCCCAGGATTTCCGCAATGCCCTGCCGGCCGATCACCCTCGCCGCGAGGCCCTCGTGCGCCTCGGCGAGGAGCAGCTCCGCGACCGGCTCGTGCAGCAATCGAGCCTGTTTCGAGCGCTGAAAGACCTCGGCGGGTCCGAGGGCCCCGAACAAGACGGCCTCGGCGCCACGCTCGTCACGTACGAGCGCGGCGAGGCGCTTTTTTATCAAGGCGAGCCTGCCGACGCCGTATACGTCGTCATCTCGGGGGCCGTCGGCATCTATGCCGAGAAAGGCGGGCGCCCCCAGCTCCTTTCGCGCATCGAGGCCGGCCATTGCGTCGGCGAGCGGGGCCTCCTGCGCCGCGAGGCCCGCGCGGCCACCGCCCTCGCCGACGAACCCGTCACGGCCTTCCGCGTCCCCGGCGATCGATTCCTCGCGATCCTCGAACGCTCGGCCGAGCTGCGGGAGTATTTCGACAGCCTGGAGAGCGTGTACGAGCTGCCCCACCGCGGATTCGTCACCATCTTCGCGGGCCGGTTCCTGGGCAAACCCTGCATCACGTCGCTGTATCACCTGCCCCGCGGCCGCCACGCCGTCGCCTCCCACGTCCCGGGCGAGGAGCTGCACCACCTCGCCGTCAGCGAGCCAGGGCTCGAGGGTCCGCCCGACGAGCGCGGCAAATATCGGTTCGTCGACGCGCGCCGCGGCCTCGAACGCGAAATCGTGGTCACGCCCGACGATGGCCGCATCCTCTCGTTCACCGCCCGCGGCGATTGGGTCGATCTGCCAAAACTCTTCGCGCTCGCCCTCGAAGGCGGCTCGCTTTCGCCGTGGCAATGCGCCGCGTTCACCGAGACGGGCTCCATCGACCTCGAATCGCCGCCCTCGCTCCGCCCCGACGACGAGATCGTCTGCACCTGCATGCGCGTGCGCCGGCGCGACCTCCGCCGCGCCATCCTCGCCGGCTGCAATACACCCGAGGCCATCCGCGACCGCACCCGCGCCGGCAGCGCGTGCGGCGCGTGCCTGCCCCGCATCGCCGACATGCTCGGCAAGAGCGCCTGGACCTCGGCCGAGATCGTCTCCGCCATCGACGTTTGTCCGGGCGTGCGCGCCTTCCGCCTCGTCCCCCGCGACGGCGAGGTCCTGCCCGCCGAGCCGGGCCAGCACATCGTGATCCAGGCCGAGGTCGACGGCCGCTTCATCGAGCGGCCCTATACGCTCTCGGCGCCCACCTCGAGCGGCCATTACGAGATCACGGTCAAGCGGCTCCCGGGCGGCGTGTTCTCCACCTGGCTCTTCGAGCGCCGCCCCGACGACGCGCTCATCCGCGTCTCCGCGCCCGGCGGCCATTTCACGATGCCGCCGAACGATCGCCCGGTCGTGTATCTCGTCGCCGGCATCGGCGTGACGCCCGCGATCGCCGCGTGCCGCGCGCTCCGCGAGAAGGGAGGCTCGCGCCGCGTGCACGTCGATTACTCGGCGCACAGCCCCGCCTCGGCGCCTTATGCCGACGAGCTGCACGCGCTCGCCGCCACGTGCCCGAACGTCACGGCGCGTATTCGTTTCACCGAGGTCTGGGGCCGGCTCGGCGCCGCCGAGGTCGCGTCGCTCGTCGACGCCCATCCCGACGCCGAATGGTTCCTCTGCGGCCCGATCCCCTACCTCCGCGCGATGAGCCAGCTCCTGCTCGAACAGGGCGTGCTCGATACGCACCTCCACATCGAGGAGTTCATCGCGGGCAGCGTCGTCGTCGCGCAGCCTGGCCGCAGGCCCTCCTTGCTCGCGCCCGCGACCCTCGTGCCCCCCTCCGTGCACGTGCCGCCGCTGCATCTGCCGCCTTCCTTTCCCGTGAGCCTGCTGCCGAAACCCCCGCCGGACGTCAACATCTCCTATACGCCGGGCTCCTCCGCGCACCCCGCCGCGCCGCCTCCCTCGACGCCGCCGAGCGTCCCGCCGCCGCCCCCGTCCACGCCGGCGCCTTCCTCGAAATCACGCACGGACGGCGTTTGTCCTTTCGCGCACGGCACCCACCGGGAGGACGGGATCGGCGTCATTCCACCGATCGTCGCGGGGCAGGACACGGGCGTCGCCGAGGAGGCGCGGGCCTATCTCGCCCAGTTTTACCGGGAGAAAGGTGCGCCACGGGCCTTCGAGGTGCGATGGGCCCAGGTCTCCGCCGAGCTCGAACGCTCAGGCTCCTACGTCCAGACCTACGACGAGCTCTCTTTCGGCGCGAAGCTCGCCTGGCGCAACTCCACCCGTTGCATCGGTCGCCTCTTCTGGAACGGGCTCGAAGTGCGCGACATGCGCCATCTCACGGACGAGGACGAGATCCTCTCGGCCCTCGTCGAGCACATCGAGCTCGCCACGCACGGCGGCAATCTGCGCGCCATGATGACCGTGCTCGCCCCGGCGAATCGCGCCGGCGTGGGTCCTCGCATCTGGAACGGTCAGCTCCTGCGATATGCGGGCTACCCGAACCCGGACGGCACCGTCACCGGCGATCCGGCGAATGTCGAGCTCACCACGAAGGCGCTCGGGCTCGGCTGGAAAGGCGGGCCGCGCACGCGCTTCGACCTGCTCCCGCTCATCTTGCAACTGCCCGGCCGCGAGCCGCGCTGGATGGAGATCCCTCGGCGCGTCGTGCGCGAGGTGCCGCTCGTGCACCCCGATCTGCCGTGGTTCGCCTCGCTCGGGCTCCGCTGGTACGCGCTTCCGGCCGTCTCCGAGCTCTTGCTCGACATCGGCGGCGTGAGGTACCCGGCCGCGCCTTTCAACGGCTGGTACATGGCGACCGAGATCGGCGCGCGCAACTTCAGCGATCCCTATCGCTACAACATGCTGCCCGCGATCGCCGAGCGGCTCGGCCTCGACACGCAGCGCGCCTCCTCGCTCTGGCGCGACCGCGCGCAGGTCGAGCTCGTGCGAGCCGTCGTTCACTCGTTCGAGCGCGCGGGCGTCAAGATCGTCGACCACCACACGGCGGCCGAGGATTTCGTGCAGTTTGCCCAGACCGAACAAGGCCAGGGCCGCTGCGTGCACATGCGCTGGAGCTGGATCGTCCCGCCCATCGGCGGCAGCGCGACGTCGGTGTTCCACATGGATGAAGACCACCACCCCGACGTCATGCTCAAGCCGAACCTCTTCTATCAGCCGAAGCCCTGGGCGCCGCTCGGCTGATCATCCGCCATTACGGATGACGAATTTCTGACGGGGACATGCTTCATCGCACTAGCATGGGCCACAAATCAGCAGCATTTCGGCGCATGAGGGGGTTACCCGACGGGATTGTCAATGGAATGGCGTAGGTTTCCTGCGCATTGTTTCGTAGACGTGTCAAGACAGACTATGCAAGGGTCAAAAACCATGTAGGCTGCTTGCTGGGGTACGATTCCCCGGGAGGTCAGCGTCAATGGCTCCGCACGTCCTTCTCGTCGATGACAGCACCACGGTTCGCATGGTCATCGCTGCGGAGCTCCGCGAGGCTGGTTTCCGCGTCACGCCCGTACCCACGCTGGACGCCGCGCGCCGCGCGTTCGCGCAGTACCGCGAGCGCGACCCGTTCCACCTCGCCATCCTCGACCTACTCCTGCCCGACGGGGACGGGATCGACCTTCTGCGCGAAATCCGTCGTGATCCGGCACTCGAGCGCCTGCCCGTCATGCTCCTCTCCAGCGACGCGCGGTTCGGCTCGCGACTGCGTGGCCTCGGCGTGGGCGCCGACGATTTCGTGGGCAAACCCCACTCGAAATCCTTCCTGATAAGCCGCGCCCACGTCCTCACCGGCAACACGCAGACGGAGTCGGCCCCGCGCGCCTGGCGTGTGCTCGTCGTCGACGCCGACCCCGGTTTGCGCGACGCGCTCGAGAAGGTCCTGCGCATCGGTCACGGCTGCGACGTCGTCGCGCTGGAGAGCGTCGACCAGGCCGCGCAGTTCCTCGACCTCGAAGGCGCGAACGTCGACGGCGCCGTGGTCGACCGGCGATGTTTCCTCCGTGTGCTCGGCCTCCTCCGCTCGAAGCAACCGAACGGCGTGCCGATGATCGTGCTCGACGATTCACCCTCGGCCACGTGGCCCCCCGTGGCGGCGGCGAAGCGCAATTCGGCCGTCGCCTCCGCGCTGGTCATGCCTCGCACGATCGAGCCGGGCACCGTGGCCGAAGTCATGATGCGCAGGCTGGTCGAGGACGCCCCGTCTTCCGTGTCGTCGAGCAGCAAAATTCCGATCGCCACCATTGACGCCGTGCGTCGACTCGCGCGAGGCGCCTGAACCATTCGTGGGTTCACCCTCACCGAAATGACAGAAAGCTGAAACTCGTGGGCGAGGGTGGCGGGTAGCCTTCGTTTGCCTTGTCCAAGTCCACCGTCGATCCGACCGCGCTCGACATCGAGCTTCCCGCGGTACCCTTTCCCTCGGTGCCCGCGCCGGCGCCCGCGCCGCCCACCCGGCCCGAAAACTGGACGCGCAGCCTCTTCCACATCGCTTCGGCATTGCTCGCGCTCGTCATGCTCCGCATCGTGCCGAGCCGCGGTTGGCTGATCGCCGCGAGCGCATCGCTGGCCACGTGGGCCTGGTCCTGCGAAATCGCAAGGCGCCTGAGCCCGGCCGTCAACGAGCGGCTCATGCGGTTCTTCTCGCGCGTCGCCCACCCGATGGAGCGGCACCGGGTCAACTCGTCCACCTGGTACCTCACGGCCCTCGTCGGCCTGTCGATCTTCGCGCCCTTCCAGGCGGCAGAGCTCGGGGTCGTGGTCCTCGGCCTCGCCGACCCGGCAGCGGGCTTCATCGGCCGGCGCATCGGGCGCACGAAGATCCTCGCGAACCGCTCGCTCGAAGGCACGCTCGGCTTCTTCGCCGTCGGCACGCTCGCCGCGCTCGCGACGCTCGCCTTCCACGGCCTGCCGCTCCCCGCGATGCTGCTCATCGCCACGGCCGGCGCAGCCGCGGGCGCGATCGCCGAGCTCGTCTCCTCGCGCCTCGACGATAACTTCACCATCCCCGTCACGGTCGCGATCGCCGCCTCCATCGCGGGCGCGTTCGTCCCGGCGTCCTGATCTATCCTGGGCGTCCATGCGCCCGCTCCTCGGCTTGCTCGCCTTGCTCCCCTGCCTCGCCGCGTGCAGCGACGAGCCCCCCGGAGCCGCCGCGCCGCCCGCGCCCGACGCGGGCAGCGACGCCGGCCCGTCCTCCTTTCGCAGCGCCCTCTACCCCGAGGACTGGGCGCCCTCCTTCACGGACGCCGAGGGCCACTTCCTCCACGACTTCTCGTACGCGGGCTACCACCACGCCGAAGCCCCGCCCGGCGCGCCCGCGGCCGCGCCGACCTTCGACGTCGTCACGCGCGGCGCCGATCCCACCGGACAGACCGACGCGACCCTGGCCGTGCAAGCCGCCATCGACGAGGCCGCGGCCCAAGGCGGCGGGATCGTCACGTTCCCCGAGGGCCTTTATCGGATCGACGACAAGCTCGTCGTGGCCGCGTCGGGCGTCGTCCTGCGCGGCGCGGGCCCCACGAAGTCGCGGCTCCACTTCACGCGATCGGCGGGCATGAGCTACGACGCGCACCTCGCCTTCGTGGGCAAGGCCGAGCCGAACCTCGAGCTCCCGCTCGCCGCAGACGCGAGCTCGCGCGCCGACGTCGTCGAGGTAGAAAACGCCGAGGATCTCGCGCCCGGCGACGACGTCCTCCTCGGCTTCTCCATCACGCCCGCCTTCATCGAGGAGCACGGCATGACGGGCACGTGGACGGCCTTCAACGACACGTGGCAGCCCTTCTTCCGCCGCACCGTCGTCGCCGTCGACAAGGCCCAGACGCCGCACCGGATCACGCTCGACGTGCCGCTCCGGTATCCGGCGAAGCTCCGCGACGGGGCGAGTCTGCGCCGCGTCACGGGGCTCGTCCGCGAGTGCGGCGTCGAGTCGCTCGGTGTGTCGAACGCCGTCTCCTGGGCCGAGGCCTGGGCCGAGTCGCAGGTGCACGCGATCGACCTCCGGCGCGTCGTCGACTGCTGGATCAAGGACGTCGCCTCGTTCCCCTCGCCCGCGGCGCCCGCCGAGGGACCGGGCAGCGGCGCGCACCTCGCCTCGGGCGGCATCCTCCTCGAAGAGGCCACGCGCGTCACCGTCGAGCGCGTCTCGCTCGGCCTCGCCCAGAACCGCGGCGGCGGCGGCAATGGCTATCTCCTGGAGATCCGGCGCTCGAACGAGATCCTCGTCGCGGACAGCGAGGGCGACGGCGGCCGGCACAACTTCATCCAGAACTGGGGCTTCGGTACGACGGGCTGCGTCTTTCTGCGCATCCAGAGCCGCAACGGCAAGTCGCTCACCGACATGAACGCCTCGGGCTTCACGGGTTTGTCCGAGTTCCACCACTCGCTCGCGACCGCGAACCTCATCGACGCCTCGACCTTCGACGATGGCTTCTCCATCGTGAACCGCGGCGACGAGAGCACCGGCGCCGGGCACACGGGCACCGAGAACGTGCTCTGGAACAGCCGCGGCAAGGGCGCGCTCCGCTCGCTCCAGTTCGGCACGGGGTACGTCATCGGGACCGAGGGCCTCTTCGTCACCACCGAGTCGCCGCTGCCGATGGGTGAAGGCACGATGCCCGTCGATTGGGTCGAGGCCCTCGACGAGGGCGACACGCTCGACCCGCCCTCGCTCTACGAAGATCAGCTCCTCCGCCGCCTTCGCTAAGCTTCCGCGAGCGCTCTCCGGCTGCCCTCGTCCGCGTGCACGAGGCGCAGAAGCTCCTCGGACACGTTCGACAGCTCCGAGGCCGTCTGCAGCGTCTGCTTCGCGCTCGTTTGCACCTCGCGCGCCGCCTCCGAGACGGACAGCATCGCCTGGTTCACCTGCTCCATCGCCGTCGTCTGGTGCCGCGTGCTCGCCTCGATCTCGCGCGACGACCGCGCCGTGTCCACCACGTACGTGCGGATGCGCTCGAAGCTCGTGCCCACGTCCGTGAACCTGCGCGTGCTCGCCTCCACCGACTTCGCGCCGTCCTCCGTGGCCATGACGGTCGCGTTCGTCGCGCCTCGCACCTGCTCGACCAGGTGCTGGATGTTCCGCGCCGCGCCGGCCACGCGATCGGCGAGCTTCCGGATCTCGTCCGCGACCACGCCGAAGCGCCGCCCCGCGTCACCCGCGCCCACGGCCTCGATCGTCGCGTTGATGGCGAGGATGTTCGTCTGCTCGGCCAGCTCGCGGATGATGTCCACGATGCCCCCGATCTCCTGCGATCGCTGATTCAAGCCCACCATGTGCGTGACGACCTGATCGACCCGCTTGCGCGTCCCCTCGACGGTCTCGCGCGCCGCCGTCACGGTCTCGTCACCGCCCCGCGCGGCCGAGGACGTGTCCTCGGCGAGACGACTCACCTGGACGGCGCTCTCGGCGATCTGACGCGACGTGACAGTGAGCTCGCGGATCGTCACCGACACCTGCTGCGAGGTCGCGACCTGCTCGTTCGTCGAGCTCGCTTGTTGGGTCGCCGCGGCCTCGAGCTCGCGGGCGGCCAAGCGCATGCGCGCGGCGGCGGCCCCGATCCTTCGGCTCAGCGACCGGCCGAGGCCCGCGCCCACGCCGCTCACCACGAGGAATGCGAGGAGACACGCGCCCACGAGCACGGCTGAAAACGAACGCACGAGCTCGTCCACCGCGGCGGTCCGCGTGAGCAGGAGCGCCTGCTCTTCGTTGATCATCTCGTCGACGTGCCGGCGAATGGTGTCCATCGTGCGTTTGCCGTCGCCGGTCGAGACCACCTTCACCGCCGCCTCGACCCCTTCGCGCCTGCGGAGCTCGATGGTGCCCGCGAAATAACGTTTCTGCCGCTCCACGAGCGGCGCGAAGTCCCCGAGACGCTGCTGCTGCCGCTGGTTGTCGCCGGTCAGGCGCGCGACCTCGGCGACGTCTGCGTCGACGTCCTGGCTCGCCTTTTGGTACGGCTCGAGAAATGTCTCGTTGCCCGTGATGATGTAGCCACGCTGACCCGTCTCCAGATCCTGGAATGCGGAGAGCGTATGGCTGAGCGCGGTCAGGACCTCACGTGTATGCGCGACGGCGCCCGTGGCCACGAGCAGATGCTGCGTGGTCGTATAGGCGTACGAACCGATGAGAACCAGAAAAACCAGGGGAAGCGCGATGGCCGCGCCGAATTGCTTACCTACTGTCCAGGTCCTCGACCCTGCCATGCGTCCGATCCTCCGACCGCTCTCGAGCTCGCCTCGCGGCTTGGGCCGATCTCGCGAGCGTCGTGCCGAGCATCGCGCGGATGCTCGGTACGAGCTCCGCATCGATGGCTCGTTTCGTCAACGAGCCGTGCGCGCCCGATATCGCCGCGAGCCGCGCGAGCGGCTCTGCCTCCATGTTACTGCACAGGAGCACGCGGGTCGTCCCCATTCCGACCGCGTCGCGGATCATCCGTAGCACGAGCGGCCCGTCGAGCGTCGGCATATTGACGTCGAGCACGACGGCATCACATCGCATGTCGCGAATGGCCTGCAGGCAACCGAACGGTCCGCGGTGGAAGCGCGCCGCGAATCCAGCTTCTTCCAGCTGTCGAGCCGCGGCCAAACCGAAAGCTGCGTCGTCATCGATGACGAGGACCCGAACGCGTTCCAAAGGCATTCCTCCTGAATGCCACCGTGGTGCCGAAGCCCACAGCGGCATTGCCATATGTTACGCGGCGCCCTGGTCCGCATAGCAGAGCACACCAGGATTATCTACGTTACGCGTTCGTCGGCGAATTCGCAGTAAGAATGTTCCCGATTGACTGGTCGGGGATGCGGCGAATCTCTGACGGTTCGAGATTCCCGGGGTTTCGTCAAGCTTTGTTGGGCGCCGGGCGGTACCGGGACACACCTTTTCGAGATCAGGAGTCGTCGTCCTTCAAGATGAGCATCGGCGTGAGGCGGAAGTTGCAGGCGGAGACCTCCTCGATCGACTCCTCCGCGATGAAATCGATGAAGATCGTGGCACGACCGCCGCGCGACCTCGATGGCCTCGGCGCCGCCGGCGAAACGCAACCGTTGCACGCATCACGCAAAGGTTGCACGAAGGGGCTCGACAAGCGGGACGTGCGCCATGTATATGACTTGGCAAACGTCTTGCCAGGCGCCGCCCACATGACCACGCCCCTTCTCGTCTCGACGCTGATGAAATCCCCCGTGCTGTCGGTCACGCCCGACACGCTCGTGGATGAGGCTTACCTCTTGCTCGCGTCGCGACGCATCTCGTCGGCGCCCGTCGTCGATGAAACGGGCAAGGCGATCGGCGTCGTCTCGCTCACGGACCTCCTGCGCATCGGCCGCCTGCAACCGGCCTCGCTCGCGGGCATCCAGCCGATCGACCTGCCCACCGAGCCCGTCTCGGATCACATGCACAAGGGCGTCATCACGGTCTCGCCGAACGCGCCCGTGACGGCGGCCGCGCGTGTCATGGCCGACGAACGCGTGCATCGCGTGTACGTCGAAGAGGCGGGCAAGCTCGTCGGCGTCTTCAGCATCGAGGAGGTGCTCTCCTCCGTGCGCGCGCTCCGCCTCGAAGGATCGATCGGCGACGTGATGACGAAGCCCGTGATCTCGCTCCCCCTCACGGCCACGATTGCCGAGGCGACCTCGCGGCTCGATCGCGCGCACGTGACGGGCCTCGTGATCGTCGACGAATATCGCCATCCGGTCGGCGTCTTCACGCAGGTCGAGGCCCTCGCGGCGCGCAGCCTCGATCCCTCGACGAAGGTCGAGGACGTGATGAACTACGGCATCCTCACGCAGCACGTGAAGACGCCGCTCTACCGCGCGGCGGCGCACGCCTTCGAGTCGCGCGCGCGCCGCGTGCTCGTGCTCGAGAACGGCGAGCTCGTCGGCGTGATCACGGGCCTCGATTTCGCCCGTGTCCTCGCCGCGACCTGATCAATACGGCTTCTGCCCGATGAAGTTCCCGGGCGGATCGTAGTTGCAGACCCAGAACTCCCAGTCTCCCCCGCCGAGCGGCGAGCCCTTGCTGCATTTCGCCATGCCGCAGCCGAGCTTCGTCGTCTTCGCCCAGACCACCTGGGTGTAATGGCCGCACACGGCCGAACACTCGTTCGACTCGTAGATGTAATCGGCCTTCTCGGACACCCAGTTCGAGACGACCTTCTCCGCGGTCGAGCTATTGGAGCTGGCGTAGAGGTTCTCGCCGTAGTCGTTCGAGCTGTGCTCCCATACGCAGTTCTCCGCGTACGCCTGCGCGACGGCGGCGAGCTCCGGCGACCAGACGAGGGGCGGCAGCGGCTCCGGGGCCGGCGGATCGACGGACGCGCGCGCCGCGTTGTGGGCCTCGGTGATCCCTTGCATCGAGGCCGGCTCGCCGGCATTCGTGTTGCCCCCGCTGTCGCCGGATCCTTCGTCGTCGGAGCAGCCCGCGGCCGCCACGAGGAAAGAAACGAAGACGAGCCCATAGAAAGGTGAAAAGCGCTTCATGGGCCGATCGTTGCACGCCGCGCCGCCGGGGCGCAAGCCACCTCGGGACACGCGCACCGAATCGGCGCGGGGGTCCTGGAAAGCGCCACGCGACGCAGGTCCTGCATCACCTCTCCGTTCCAGATCGAAACGAACGACGAAGACGCGACGGAGCCGATCGCGGGCGCCTCGTACGCCACGGGATGCACCGTGCCGTCCGGGTCGATGCACGCCTGCTCCCATTCCATGCGACACGTCAGGAAGCGTGCGCGATTCGCAAAATCGTCGGCCGCGCGGAAACCACGCAACGCGGGGTCGTCGCCGGCGACACAAGGACAATCGCCGCGGGGATCGAGATGGTCCACGAGCACGACCCCCGTGGGCGCGAGGATCGAGCCGAGCTCACGGACGGCGCGCGAGATCCGCTCGCCCCGCGGATCGATCCATTCGACCTGCGCCCGCGGCGTGCACGGAAAAACCTCCTCGACCTTCAGCCAATCGACCCCGAGCGAAGCCGAAAGCCTCCCGAGCGCGGGCAACTCGTCCACGTTGGAAGCCGTCACGACCGCCGAGATCCCGATCCGCACGTCGACCCCGCGCGCCGCGCGGCGCCGCAGCATGCCCTCGACGTTCTTCACGATCGTCGCGAACCGCCCGCCGATCCGGAGCCCGTCGCTCGTCGCCGGCGTCGCGCCGTCGAGCGAAATCGAGAGGCTCGTCAGACCGAGATCACAGAGCGCGTCGAACCGCGCCTCGTCGAGCATCATTCCATTCGACAGCAAATGCACGTCCGTGCGGCCCGGACGACCTGCGCGCGCCCTCTGGATCGTCGCGAGCACCTCCGGGAAGATCGGCGCCACGATCGCCTCGCCGCCGTGCACGAAGCCCACGTAATCGGCCGCGGCGAACGGCTCCCGCAGCGCGTCGAGCAGCCACGGCTGCATCGTCCGTGCGCTCCCGCTCCGCGTCTTCTCCGGCGCATCCGTGATGCAATGGGCGCAACGCAGGTTGCACCGCTCGGTCACGGTGACGTAAAGCCGCACCGGGAGCGGCGCGACCACGCGCCCCGCGCGAAACGCATCACTGGACGCTTCCGGCCCCGCATTCCCCTCGATCGAAATGCCCGCCGCGCCCTCGCTCCGCCCCGCGCCCCTCGGCGCCTCCGGCCGCGAAATCGAAAACCATTGTCCCGCCCCGCCCGCGCGCCCGACGAGCCGCCCCGATTCCAATCGAAACACGTACGAAACACGCCGCGCCGACGCCGGCAGCCGCGCCTCGAACACGACGTGCTCGTCCTCCTCCGCCGCGACCCGCATCGCCTCTTCGCGCGCCCCTGCACCCTCGTCCCACCGCACGACGAGGCCCTCTCCGCGCCCACGACGCAGCGCCGCGCGAATGCAAAGCCGCCCGTCCTCCTCCACGGCCACGAACGGGCTCACCGGCGCGTGCAGGATCGGCTCCTCCGCGCCGCCCACCACGAGCACGTTGTTCCGCAGCCCGCCCCGCGCCCGCGTCCGCGGATTGTCCGGATCGAGCTCCCAGCGCGCGCCCTCGACGTGCAGCTTGTACTCGTACACCCCGATCGCCGCCTCGATCGTCGCCTCGAACGACCCGCCGTCGCGCCGCGCCATGGGCGTCGGGCGAAACGCCGACCATTCCCCGCAGAGCGAAACGAACGCCACGGGCCGCTCTGGCCGGTAGAAGAACGTCACGGGAACGGAAACCACTTGGCCACCATACGCGAATCCGCGCCGCGCGGGAGGTCCCTCCTGCCCCGCGGGACTTCTTCATCCGGAGCGTACCTGTGCCCGGGAGCCTGGACAAAGGCCCTCCCTTGTCTCTTCCCTGCCCGCCGGCTCCGCTGTACCCTTCGCGGAAGGCCATGGTCCAAAGACGTCCGCATCCTGGGCGATCCCGAGCGCGGTGGCTCGGGTTTTCCGCCGCAATCGCCGTCTTCGGCGCTTCGCTCACCGCATGCGTCGGCGTCATCGGCGACGCGGACGAGGACACGACCGAGCAAGAGTCGCTCGTCCTCGCCGCGCCCGCGCTCCCCCGCCTCACGGCCGCGCAGTACCGCAATACGCTCGTCGAGCTGTTCGGCGCGAGCATGCCCAAGGCGCCGCTCGAGGACGACACGAAGCCGTTCCTCTTCTACAACATCGGCGCATCCAGCACGACGCTCTCCGAGTTCGGCGTCCAGCAGTACGAGGAGTCCGCCGACGCCATCACGCGTCACGCGTTCGCCGACCCGGCCCGGCGCGCGGCCTTCGTCGGCTGCGAACCCGCCGCGCCCGGCGATTCCTGCGTCGAAGGATTCCTGCGTCGCTTCGGCCGCCGCGTCTTCCGGCGCCCGCTCACGAACGAGGAGGTCTCCCGCTGGGTCTCCGTCTCGCAGACGCTCGCGGATCCGAGCGCGTGGGAGGGCCTGCGCCTCGCGGTCTCGGGCCTCGTCCAGTCCCCGCATTTCCTTTATCGCGTCGAGGTCGGCGCGCCCGACGACGCTTCCCCTGAACGGCGCAAGCTCACGGGCTACGAAATGGCCACGCGCCTCTCGTTCCTCCTCTGGAACCAGGGCCCGGACGACGCGCTCCTCGACGCCGCCGAAAAGGGCGAGCTCGACAAACCCGAGGGCATCGCCGCGGCGGCCGAGCGCCTGCTCGACGATCCCCGCGCGCGCTCGGCCATGCAGGCGTTTTTCCGGCAATACCTCGACCTCGGCCGCCTCGACGGCATCCAGCGCGATCCGGCGGCGTATCCGTACTTCACGCCCACCATCAAGGACGCCATGCGCCGCGAGGTCGAGATGCTCGTCGAGGACGTCGTCTTCGAGAGCCGCGGCGACGCGCGCAGCATCTTCAGCACCCGCAAGACCTTCGTGAATGCGGACCTCGCGGCGCTGTACGGCATCGAGGCGCCCGGCGCGACCGTGGACACGTTCGTCCCGGTGGAGCTGCCCGCGGATGGCCCGCGCGCGGGCATCCTCACGCTCGGCGCGTTCCTCACCATGAATGCCCACGAGACCCGCACCTCGCCCACGGCGCGTGGCAAATACGTCCGCGAGCGTGTCTTTTGCCTCGAGGTCCCGGCTCCGCCCCCGGGCGTCGACACGACCCTCGATCCGCCGATGGGCGAGCCGAAAACCGTCCGCGAGCAAATGGAGGCGCACCGCACGAACCCCGCCTGCGCCGCGTGCCACACCTTCATGGACCCGCCCGGCTTCCTCTTCGAGCATTTCGACTCGTCGGGGTATTACCGCACCGTCTTCGAGGGCAACCTGCCGATCGACTCCTCTGGCGACCTCGACGGCAAACCCCTCGCGAACGCGCGCGAGCTCGCGACGGTCCTCGAGACCGAGCCCCGCGTCGGCCGTTGCATGGTCCAGCAGCTTTATCGCCATGCGCAGGGCCGCATCGAGACGAAGGGCGAGCGCCTCGCGCTCGAAGACCTCGCCTCGCGCTTCGCCGGCGCATCCTTCGATTTCCGCACCCTCTTGATCGAGCTCGTCACGCACGACGCGTTCCGTTACATCGGCGAAGAGGAGAGCCCGTGAAGACCACGCCCCTTTCCCGACGAACCTTTCTCCGGGGCGCCGTGGGCGGCACGGCCGTCGCCCTCGCTTTGCCCACCCTCGAAGCGATGCTCGGCGCGCGCGGCGCCGAGGCCGCGTCGACCGGGCCGATCTTCGGCATCTTCTTCTGGGGCGGCGGTTTGCCCTGGCACGACGGCCACGGCGCGCCCCAGGCTGGCCACCCCGACCTCTGGACGCCCTCCACGACCGGCAAAGATTACGCGCCGAGCGAGCTCCTCGCGCCCCTCGCGCCCTTCCAGCCGAGCGTCGTCACGGGATTGACCCCGCACACGGCCGTGCCGGATACCCCGCCGGGCCAGAGCGACGGCCATATGCGTGGCTTCATGGTCTCGATGACCGGCGATCGTGTACGCCCCGAGGGATTCGATCACCCCTCGCACACGCTCACCGCGCTCCGCCCCACGCTCGACCAGTACGTCGCGAAACACCCGGCTTTTTATGGCCCGGAGAGCCCGCGCTTCCGCTCCCTCATCCTCGGCGCGAGCACCGCGCGCTTCCACGATTACGGCCACTGGAACGCGATCTCGTACAATGGCCCCGACGACCTGAACCCGCCGATCCTCGATCCCGGCCAGCTCTATGATCTCCTGTTCGGCGTGGCGGCGGACACGGCCGGATTGAAGCGCCGCGCGCTCCTGCTCGACGCGGTCATGGAGGACGCGAAGAGCCTCTCCAGCCGCGTCGGCGCGGCCGACAAGCAACGCATCGAGGCGCACCTCGAACACCTGAATGCCGTCAAGAACCGCCTCGACTTCTCGGGCGAGGCTTGCGCGCCCCCGGGCAAACCCGCCCCGAACGAGGACCTCCTCGCGAAGACCGAGATCATGGGCTCGCTCCTCGCCTCGGCGCTCGCCTGCAACATGACGCGTGTCTTCTCGTTCATGTTGAGCTCCCCCGCGACCACCCACGTCTTCTCGAACCTCGGCGTGCCCAACGATTTCCACGCCACGGTCCACGAGGGCACCTGGGAGCACGCGCGCGCGGGCATCATGTATCAAATGCAGGCCTTCGCGGCGTTCCTCGGCCGGCTCCAGGCCGTCGTCGAGCCGACGGGCGGCACGCTGCTCGATCGCGCGCTCGTCTTTGGCCTCTCCGAATACGGCGAGGGCTACCAGCACAGCGTCGCCGAGATGCCCTGCGTCCTCGCGGGCGGCGCCAATGGCAAGATCCGCCGCAACGTCCACGTCCGCGACCCCGGCGGCAATTACAGCAAGGCGCACGTCACCATGCTGCGCGGCGTCGGCCTGGAGACGCCGAGCTTCGGCTGGAACGGCGGGGAAACCTCCGAAGCCTTCGGCGACATCCTCGTATGAGCCGCGTGCCATTGCGTTCCCATCACCGTTCGTCTTTCCAAACCCTCGGCGCCGCGGCGTCGCTCCTCGCGTGCTCCCTCCTCGCCCCGCGGGCGGCGGTCGCCGCCCAGCCCACGGGATACCTCGACAGCGCGGGATGCGATGCCATCGCGGGCTGGGCCCAGGATCCCGACGTCCCGAACCAGCCGATCGACGTCCACGTCTATTACGGCGTCCCCGCGGGCACCCCCGGCGCGCCTGCCATTGCCGTCCGCGCGAACGTCCACCGCGACGACCTCTGCGCTGCGATCGGCTCGTGCGAGCACGGCTTCTTCGCCCCCTCCCCGCTCGCCCTGCACGATGGCAATGCCCGCGACGTCTACGCCTACGGCATCGACACCGGCGGCGAGGGCAATCCGGTGCTCGGCAATAGCCCCCGCACGCTCCAGTGCCCGCCGGCCGCGCAATCCGGCGTGCGGCGAAAGGTCGTCGGCGCCCCCACGTACGACGCCTGGCGATTCTCTTCCTTCTGGGACCTCTTGCCCCTGCCCGCCGCGGACGCCGACCTCCTCCCGGACGGTCCGGATATCCCGGACAAACCCGAGCTCGTCCAGGCCGACGACGGCACCGGACAAACCTGGCTCGTCGACGGCGGCGTGCGCCGGCTCGTCTCGCCGGGCGCCGCGGCGACCTGGCGCTTCGACCTCGGCAAAGCATCCGTGCGCCCCGCGGCCGAGGTGGTTGCCCTCGTCGAGGGAACGCCGCTCCGCCCGCGGCCCGTGCTTTTCCTTCGTGGCGCGCTTTATCTCGTGGACGACCCGCAACCCGTCGTCCCTGGCGGCGCGAGCTCGTCGTCGGGCGGCGGCGGCGCGGGCGGCGGCGATTGGGGCGAAGGCGGCGAAGGTGGCGAGGGCGGCGAATCGACGCTGGACAAACCTTCCAGCGGCGCGTGCACGATGGGCGCGCCCGGACGCGCGGATGCCTCCGGGTTTGTCCTGTCCATCCTCGGCGCCCTCGCATTCGCGGCGCGGCTCAGGCGGCGAACGTAACGCCTACTCTCCGGCCATCGGCGGCAGCGGCCGCGGACCCGGCGGATCGAGCGACGGCTCCTCGCTCGGCTCCCCCACGAAACGCGGCGCGCCTCGATCGTCGATCGCGACCCGCACGAATCGATGCCCGGTGATCCCTTCCCGGGTCACGTCGAGCTCCACGAGCGTCCCTGTGCGGCTCCCCGGCCGCGTCATCCCCGAAAACACGAAATTCCCGATCCCGTGCGCGATGAGCCGCCCGCGATATCGCTCCGCCGGCTGCACCACATGGGCGTGCGCCGCGATGACCGCGTCCGCCCCGGCGTCGATGAGCGCGCGGCTCGCCTCGCGCTGGTATTTCGAGGGCGTGAGCGCGTATTCGATCCCCCAGTGCACGAACACGATCACCACGTCGGCGCGCTCCCGCGCCCGCGCCACGTCCTGCTGCGACCGGGGCCCGCCGCGATCCACGTGACCGATCAGCGCGATTCGCACCCCGGCGACCTCGCGCACCACGAACGCCTCACGCGCGGGGCTCGCCTGCGTCGTCCCGAAATGGCCCAAACCCGCGGAATCGAGGCGCTCGAGCATCTCGAAATACCCCGCCTCCGACATGTCGAGCGTGTGGTTGTTCGCCACCGACACCATATCGAAGCCCGCGGTGAGGAGCAGGCGCGGCGCCGAAAGCGGCGCCACCAGCGGCTCGGGAATCGTGGCCTCCCCCTGCGACGTGACCACGCATTCGAGGTTCCCCACGAGAAGATCGTACGATCGCAGCCGCTCCGCCACGTGCGCGAAAGGAAAGGCCGGCTCCTGACCTTTCTTGATCACCGCCCCGACCCCGCCCGCCATCGACACGTCGCCCACGAAAGCGACGGTCGCGCGCGGCATCTCCGCTGCGCGCGGCGCTTCGACGGACACGGGCGGCGACGCGGGCCGCGGCATCGCGCTCGCGAGGGGAACGGGGCGCCCCGGCGCCCCCGACGCGCCGCTCGAAAACCACGCCGCCGCGAGCACGAGCCCGAGGAACGTCAGAGCCGAGGCGCGGCGCGCTTGCATTCAGGGGAAAGCCTACACCATCCCCCCGGTCGCACGAAACATTCCGGAGCGCTCAGACCGCGAGGACGTCCCGCAGATCGAGCCCCGGGATCACCTCCGCGTGCTCGTGCACGAGCCGCCGAACGCCCTCGGCCAGCACCTCCTCGATCTTGCCGCGCACGAGCCCGGGGACGATCGAAGCCTCGGACGCCGGATCCTTGGCTGCGAGCGCGATCCCCGCGTCGAGCGCCACCTCGTACCCGGCGAAACGCACGACCCCCGCGACCACGCGCACCAGCGATTCGAGCCCCGCGACCTCCTCGAGTGTCCCGCGCAACCTGAGCCGCGACAGCGTCACGACGCCGCCACGATCGATACGAATGTGCCCGAGCTCCACGAGGGGGCTCCCGCTTTGGACGACCGAGAGCGCCTCGCTCGTGATCGTGATCGATTGCAGGTTCGCGGCGCGGACGCGCTCCGCGTTCGAGCTCCCGGCGGCGATCCGCGCGAGGTTTCCGCTCCCCTTGATTTCCACGTGGATCGCCCCGCCGGCCGCGACCGAGAGCCCCGTCCCGTTCTGTTCGTGCACGAACGGCTCGCGTAACGCGAGCGTCGCCTCGGCCGCGGGATCGCCGAGATCCGCGATGGAGACGTCCGACGCGCCGCTCGAGGGCGCTTTGCGGAAATTGTCGGCGATCGCCTCGAGCGTCGCGAGCGCGGCCTCGTCCCGCATGGGATCGTACCCTGGGCTCGCCATCTTCGTGCCGGAGAGGCCCGCGGCGATGATCTCCACGATCTGCTTTTTGGCCTCGCCCGTGAAATCCAGGAGCCCCTCGCCGGGGCCGTCGATCGGGGAGACCCACGCCTCGATGCGCGCGTCCGAAAACCGCACGTCCGCGCCCCCGAACAGCATGTTCTTCGCGGGCCACAATGCGTCGATCACGATCGGCGGATCACAGCGCAAGGTCAGCCGATCCTGCGCGATCCTGAGCCGCACGCGGCTCGCGAGCTCGGTCCGGAGCTCGCGGATCCACGTCCGGCTGAGGTTCTTGCCGCGGGGCAACGTGAAGGACAAACCAATGTCGCGCAGCTCCACCACCGGAGGAAGCTGCCCGAGCAGCGCACTCGTCGGGTCCGACATGTCGCCCCTCCCCACGCCCACGTACGATGTTGCGAGTACCGATGAACTTTTTACCGCGACCGGCCACAGATGGCAAGCACCGTCTCGGGCAACAATTCTTCGCGTTCCGGGAGTTGACTTTGTGACCGCCGGTCACTAACACGGACAGCCATGAATCTTCGCGACTTCTTATTCAGGACCGCCATCTCGTCCCTCACCCTCGCCCTGCCGGCCCTCGTGGGCTGTGGGGGCTCGGAGCCCGCCGAGCCCGGGCAGCCCGGGCAGGAAGAGCTGCTCGCGCCCCCGGAAGCGGGCAAGGGCATCCAGTTCAAGATGGTGACGCAGCTCGACCCCGGCACCGAGGGCGAGCATTGCATGTTCGTGAAGGCGCCCGCCGAGGGGCTCTACGTCAACCGTGACGAGGTCCGCTTCACGAAGGGCAGCCACCACTTCTTGCTCTACCAGACGACCTACGAGGACATTCCGACCAAGAAGGAAGACGGCACGGTCGTCGACACGAGCGGCGTGTTCGACTGCTCCGACGGCGCCACGAATGGCTGGGCCGTGGAGAAGCTCATCGGGGGCTCGCAGAACGGCGACGGCGAGGCCTTCTTGAAGTTCCCCGAGGGGGTGGCCATGAAGGTGCGCCCCGGCGCGGTGCTCCTCATGAACGCGCATTACATCAACGCCACGATGAACGTCATCGAGCCCGAGGTCCGGATCAACCTCTACTCGGTCCCCGAGGCGGAGGTGAAGACGGAGGGCGACGTCCTCTTCCTCTACAACCCCTTCATCCACGTCGGTCCCATGGGCGAGGGCCGCGCGCGCATGCGCTGTCCGGTGCACAAGGACATCACGATCGTGAACGTGCAGTCCCACATGCACGCGCGTGGCGTCGACTATTCCGCGTCGCTCGTGGGACAAGCGGAGCCCTTCTACACGAACACCGAGTGGGAAAAGGTCCCGGTCAAGGATTTCGGCGCGGGCCTCGAGGTCAAGGCCGGCTCGTGGTTCGATTATCATTGCGACTACTCGAACGGCGAGATGCGCGACGTCTACCAAGGGCCGCGCTCGACCGACGAGATGTGCATGCTCATCGGCTCGTATTACCCGGCCGAAGCGGCGACCGCGAACTGCCTCGCCGAGCCCGCCACCCCCAACCAGCCGAACTACCTCGGCGCCGAGTGGGTGGGCAATGGCAAGGCGACGTGCGCCGAGTCCTTCTCGTGCGTGCAGCAAGCCCTCGGCTCGGGCATGGGCGGCCTCGAGGCGATGACGCAATGCGTGACGAACTCCGACGCCGCGGTCGCGAAGGAGATGTCCGCCGCCCTGCGTTGCCTCTTCAGGCTCGGCCCGGGCCAGAATCCGACGGAGGTCTGCAAGACCGAGTTCGACGCCTGCCTCGCGAAGTGACCCTCCCCCGCCGGATCACGCTCCCTTCGGCGTGATCCGGCCCCTCTCCCCTCCTCTCAATCGAGCGACAAGAGCCCGCGCCGCACCGCGAGCAGAATCGCGCCCACGTGCACGCCGTGGATGATCTGCCCGCGCTCGATCGCGGGCACGATCTCCTTCGGCTCCATCAGCGCCACGTGAATGTTCTCGGTGGGATCCATCCGCTGCGCAGAGGCCCGGCGCGCGCCGGCGGCGAAAAAGAAATGGGCGCGATTCGTGTGCCGGCTCGGCTCCGTGTTCGTCGAGAGGAGCGGCTGCCACGTCTCGGCGACGAACCCCGTCTCCTCCTCGAGCTCGCGCCGCGCAGCCTGCTCGGCCGTCTCGCCCGCGTCGATCACGCCTGCGGGTAGCTCCCGGCTCACGCGCGCCGCGCCGTGCCGGTACTGATCGACGAACACCACCTGCCCTTCCTCCGTCACCGCCAGCACCGAGGCCCAGTCGGGCGCCTCGATCACGTGAAACTCGTAGATCTCGCCGCCATGCGGCAGGGCGATGCGTTGCTCGTGCACGGTGAGCCATCGACGCTCGACGATCGGACGGCTCTGCATCACGGACCAGGGCTTCATGCGCCCTTCCCTAGCCTCCCTCCGCGGCCCCTGCAAGCTCGCCATCACCCGCGGCGGCGATCGGGGATCCTGCCCGAGGAAACCTTCACGATTGCTTTGTCGTGACCCGACGCAATGATTCTCGCGTCGGTCGCGCGTTTGTCGAGACGCACATCAAGCAAACCCGGACCATGCACCGCCGAGGCGTGGACCCGGCAACGATCCTTCTGCCTTCTACGCATTATCAGGGATCTACACGATTTCGACGAACCATGGGGTGCTCAATGGAATTTCGTTGGCATCGGCACCCAGGCCGGTGAAATCGTGCGCTTGGATTGACGCACGAGCTCGGATCCTGCTTCCTTGCGACTTCCACATTCAATGCCCCGATGGCTCGACCCCGGGTGCGGGGGCCATGGAGGAATTACGATGAGCGCTGGTACGAAGAAGCTCGGCCTCGTGGGCCGATCCGTGGTTGCTTTCGCCCTCGTCTCCGGCGCGCTCGGCGCCGGGTGCGTGGGAGCACCGAGCGGCGACGAAGCCGTGGCCGACACGTATGAGAGCTTCGAGGCATTCGAGGCCGTTACGTATCGTGAGCCTGACACGGGCATCTACATCGTCGACGGCGACACGCCCGTCGACGACATCAAGAAGCTGGAGGAGTTTTACGAGACGTACGTCCAGAAGGGCGCGCTCATCGTCCACCGCGCGGGCGGCCAGGACGCGAAGTGGAACGACACGCAGAAGCTCGACCTCACCTACTGCGTGAGCACGACCTTCGGCACTCGGTACGACACCGCGGTCCAGGCCATGAAGGACGCGACGGCCGCCTGGGAGGCCGTGGCGAACGTGAAATACAAGCACGTGTCCGCCCAGGATGGGAGCTGCAACGCGCAGAACGGGAACGTCCTCTTCGACGTGCGTCCCACGAATTCGAACGGCCAGTACCTCGCGCGCGCGTTCTTCCCCGGCGACGGCCGCAGCAGCCGCAACGTGCTCATCGACAGCGGCGCGTTCGGCAACAACGGGCCGACGACGCTCACCGGCATCCTGCGGCACGAGCTCGGCCACACCCTCGGCTTCCGCCACGAGCACACCCGCCCGGAGGCCGGCACGTGCTTCGAGGACAACGAGTGGCGCGCGCTCACCCCCTACGACTCCAAGTCCGTCATGCATTACCCGCAATGCAATGGAACGGGCGACAAGACCCTGTCGCTCACCGCGATGGACAAGCAGGGCGTGGTCTCCCTGTATGGCGCGCCCGGCGGCGCGCCGGCCCCGGAGCCCGGCGACCCCGGCGATCCCAGCGACCCCGGCAATCCCCCGGCTCCGGGCGGCGGCACGCCGTCCACGAAGAGCTTCAACGGCACCGTGAACAAGGCGCAGGTCGTGCAGCTCGCCCCGGTCTCCGTGCTGGAAGGGACGACGTTCGACGTCACGATGACCGGCAAGGGCGACCCCGATCTCTACGTGCGTTTCGGCGCGCAGCCCGCGCCCGGTCAATGGACGTGCCGCCCGTACAAGACCGGCCCGAACGAGGCCTGCAGCCTGACCGTTCCGCCCGGCGAAACCCAGGCGTTCATCGCGGTGCGCGGATACAACTGGGGCCAGTATCAGATCTCCGTGACCTACACGGCGCCCTGATCGACGAACCTTTGCGGCTCCGCGCGGCGCCCCTCCCGCAGCGCGGAGCTGCCGCTTTTCTCCCGGCGCCTCTTCCGCGCCGGCTCGCCTCGCGGAAACGCGGACGAAGCGGTTGAACGGAACCCGACGTTTCCGTACCATCCCGCCCGCACGTCCCTCCCTCCCCGTTCGAGGCGAATTCATGAAACGCTCGGGATCATTCGGGACCCTGCTCGGGGTCCTCTTCCTCGTCACGTTCTCCGCCGGCTGCGGCGACGACACGCCGCCGACCCCCCCGTCCACCGTGGACGCCGGCACCGACGCCGGCGGCGAATGTCCGCCCGCGCAGCACCCCGATGGACTCGGCGGCTGCACCTCCGATCCATGCACGCCGAACCCGTGCACCGATCCTCTTCGCACGCAGTGCAAAGACGAGGGCGGCGTGGCCACGTGCCAGTGTGATCCGGGCCATCACGACGAGAGTGGCGCGTGCGTCCCGGATACCACCTGCACGCCCACCACCTGCGGCGGACACGGATCCTGCGACGCGACGAGCGGCACGCCGGTCTGCACCTGCGATCCCGGCTTCGCGGGCGACCATTGCGAGGACTGTGACACGCAAGGCGGGTACATCCCCGACGGCCAGGGCGGCTGCACGAATACCCCTTGCGAGCCGAACCCATGCTCCTCCGACAAACCCGCGTGTTCGGTGGAAGGCGGCATGATCGTGTGCGGCTGCGGCGCCGGGACCCACGAGGAAAACGGGTTCTGCGTGCCCGACGCGACGTGCATGCCCACGACCTGCGGCGGACACGGCACCTGCATCGACGCGGGAGGCGGCAACCTGAGCTGCACCTGTGACCCGGGCTGGGCTCCGCCGAACTGCGGGACGTGCGACGACGCGATGGGGTACCACCCCGACGGCGCGGGCGGCTGCACGCAGGATCCTTGCTTGCCGAACCCCTGCAAAGACCCACACCAGACCGTCTGCAGCGCGCCGAGCGGAATGCCGGTGTGCGGCTGCGATCCCGGATATCACGACGAGGGCGGCCTCTGCGTCGTCGACGAGGTCTGCGCGCCCGCGAGCTGCAGCGGGCATGGCGCCTGCTCGGACGCCGGCGGTATCGTCGTATGCACGTGCGATGCGGGGTATGTCGGCGACGCGTGCGCGGAGTGCGACACGAATGCCGGGTATCACCCCGACGGCATGGGCGGCTGCACGCAAGACCCCTGCTTGCCGAACCCGTGCGTCGAGCCTCACGAGACCGTGTGCACGCCGAACGGCTCGCTCGCGGTCTGCGGTTGTGATCCCGGCTATCACGACGACGGCCAGGGCGGCTGCACCGACGATCCTTGCAAGCCGAACCCCTGCCTCGCGCTGAACCAGGCGTGCAAGAACGACGGCGGCGTGGCCGAATGTTACACGCCCGCCTGCAATGACGGAAACCCCTGCACCACCGACACCGTCGTCAACGGCGCGTGCACCTACACGACGCTGCCGAACGGCTCGGCTTGCTCCACCACGCTCTGCTTGACCGGACAAACCTGCCAGGCCGGCACTTGCACGGGCGGCACGACCGTGACGTGCAACGACGCGAACCCCTGCACCGTGGACACCTGCAATGCGCTCACGGGCTGCGCGAACACGGTCGACAACACGATCATCCCCGACGACGGCATCTCCTGCACCGCCGACGTCTGCCAGAACGGCGCGCCCAAGCACACGGCGACGAACGCTCTCTGCAACGACAACCTTTATTGCACGGGCACCGAGAGCTGCGCGCCCTCGAACCCGAGCGCGGACGCGAACGGCTGCATCCACACGAACGTCCCCGTGGCGCCGCCCGCGCCCGGCCCCTGCGCCTCCTACGGCGCATGCAATGAGGCCACGCAGGGCTTCCCGCTGATCCCGAAGCCCGCGGGGAGCTCCTGCAACGACGGCATCGCCTGCACACAAGGCGACACCTGCGACGCCGCCGGCCTCTGCAAGGGCGCGGCGACCGCGAGCTGCGCGGGGAACCTCGATTGCGCGACGACCACGCCGATGCCCAGCGGCATCGACGTCCCGGTCGGCACCGTCTCCGGCACGATCACGCTCGCGGGCCAGCCGCTCCCCGCGACGAGCTACTACGCCGGCGCCACGTTCTATCTCAAGGCCCGGGATACGGGCGCGCAACATTCCGTGGCGTATTTCAACTACAGCGGCAGCGGCTACATGCTCAATGGTCCCACCTGGACCGCGAGCTTCCTGCCCGGCGTCTACGACCTCTGGTACCGAAAGAACTGGGACAGCCAGTACGATACGGTCTCAGCGACCAGCGACGGCGATCCCAATCCGAACGGCATGCGGATCCTCCAGACGAACCTCGTCCTCGGCGCAGGCGCGAACACGCTGAACATCGACGTCCCGAGGTCCACGGTCTCGGGCACGATCACGCTCGGCGGACAGCCGCTCCCCGCGACGAGCTACTACGCCGGCGCCACGTTCTACCTCAAAGCGAAGGACACCGGCGCGCTCCATGCCGTCGCCTACTTCAACTACAGCGGCAGCGGCTACATGCTCAATGGCCCCACCTGGACCGCGAGCCTCCTGCCCGGCGATTACGAACTCTGGTACCGCAAGAACTGGGACAGCCAGTACGACACGGTCACCGCCACCAGCGTCGGCGATCCCAATCCGAACGGCATGCGGATCCTGAACAAGAACGTCACCATCGCCCCCGGGGCGAACACGCTGAACATCGATGTTCCGACGGCCACGGTCTCGGGCAACATCACGCTCGGCGGACAGCCGCTCCCCGCGACGAGCTATTACGCCGGCGCCACGTTCTACCTCAAAGCGAAGGACACTGGCGCGCTCCACTCCGTCGCCTACTTCAACTACAGCGGCAGCGGCTACATGCTCAATGGCCCCACCTGGACCGCGAGCCTCCTGCCCGGTGATTACGAGCTCTGGTACCGCAAAAACTGGGACAGCCAGTACGACACCGTCACCACCACCAGCGTCGGCGATCCCAATCCGAACGGCATGCGCATCCTGAGCAAGAGCGTGACGATTGCCGCCGGGGCGAACACGCTGAACATCGATGTCCCGACGGCCACGGTCTCGGGCAACATCACGCTCGGCGGACAGCCGCTCCCCGCGACGAGTTATTACGCCGGCGCCACGTTCTATCTCAAAGCGAAGGATTCCGGCGCGCTCCATTCCGTCGCCTACTTCAACTACAGCGGCAGCGGCTACATGCTCAATGGTCCCACCTGGACCGCGAGCCTCCTGCCCGGTGATTACGAGCTCTGGTATCGCAAAAACTGGGACAGCCAGTACAACACCGTCACCACCACCAGCGTCGGTGATCCCAACCCGAACGGCATGCGTCGTTTGAGCGGAAACGTCACCATCACGCCCGGGGCCAACACGCTGAACATCGATGTCCCGATGGCCAAGGTCTCGGGCACGATCACCCTCGAGGGACAACCGCTCCCCGCGACGAGCTACTACGCCGGCGCGACCTTCTACCTCAAATCGAAGGACACCGGCGCCCTCCATTCCGTCGCCTACTTCAACTACAGCGGCAGCGGCTACATGCTCAATGGCCCCACCTGGACCGCGAGCCTCCTGCCCGGTGATTACGAGCTCTGGTACCGGAAAAACTGGGACAGCCAGTACAATACCATCACCACCACCAGCGTCGGTGATCCCAACCCGAACGGCATGCGGATCCTCGACCTCGACGTCACGATCACGCCCGGGAACAACACGCTCGACATCGACGTGCCCATGACCACCCTGTCGGTCCCGATCACGCTCGCCGGCCAGCCCATCCCACCGACGAGTTATTACGCAGGCGCCACGTTCTACCTCCGTGCCATCGATACGGGCGCCCTGCATTCCGTGGCGTACTTCAACTACAGCGGTAGCGGGTACATGCTCAATGGTCCCACCTGGACCGCGAGCCTCCTGCCCGGCGTCTACGATCTCCTTTATCGAAAAAACTGGGACAGCACCTACGACACGGTCACCACGACGAGCGTCGGAGATCCCAACCCGAACGGCTTCCGCAGGCTCGGCGCCTGCCTCGTGGTGCCCTGAAGGCCTCGCCGACGCCCGCCCGCTCCCGCGGTTGACCGCGCCTCGGGGCTAGGATATCCCCGCGCGATGCGAACGCGTTCGGGCCTCGTCCTCGCCCCCTTCTTCTTCCTCCTCGTCGCCTGTGGCGGCGGGGCCGCCCAAGATCCGAAGACGTCCGCCGACGCGGCCAGCGGCGAAGACAAAGCCCGGCCGGCCGAGTGCGAGGCCGTCGGCAAGCACCTCGTCGCCCTCGAAGATCGGCCGAAAGGCAAGGGCCCGGCCGATGAAATGCGCTCGCTCACGGGCGCCTTCCTCCGCCTCGCCGACGATCTCAAAAAAGAGCCCATCGCGACGCCCGACTTCAAGGAAGCCGTCGCCGAGCTCGCCGCTCAAGCCGAGAGCTTTGGCAACCAGCTCAAGTCGATGGGCCCGATCGTCGACGAGATGGAGCAGATCAAGGGGCAGCTCAGCGCCTGGGAAAAGAAGGTCACGTCCACGGCGAACGCGTTCGACGCGACCTGTAACAACGGTCCGCAAGCCGAGTGCGAGGCCCTCGGCGTCGAGCTCCAGAAGGTCCCCCGCATCGAGGGCGAGAAGTTTGCCGAGCACGCCGCCGCGATCGAGAAGTTCATCGCGGCGATGGAGAAGCTCCAGGTCAAGGACGCGAAGGTGAAGTCGAGCCTCACGGCCATGCTCGGCGCGCTCAAGGAAGGCGTCCCGCCGATGCGTCGCTTCGCGGTGCTCCTCGCCGAGTCGAAGAAGGTCGACCCGGCGGGCGAGGAGTTCAAGGCGAAGGTGAACCACGTCGCGGCGATGTGCGGCGTGAAGCCGGAGGAGTGAGCCTCCTAGAGCTCGCCATCGCCTCTCGATGTCCGCGCCTGCCCAAGCCCTCGGCGCGCCCGCGAAACCCTCCGGGCTCGGCGCCTTCTTCGCCCTCGATCTCCTCGACAATCGTTATCCCGCGCTCCACGGCCTGCGCGTCCTCGCGATCGTCAGCGTCGTCCAGTACCACGTCACGTGGATCTTCTGGGGCGAGCAAGGCATCCCGCTCGATCGCGGCTTCGTCGACCGATCCCTCTCGATCTTCTTCGGGATGGATCTCTTCTTTCTCCTGAGCGGCTTCCTCATCGGCTCGATCCTGCTCCGCTCCCTGCAGAAGAGCGGCACCCAGGATCTGCGCCGCTTCTATCTGCGCCGCGTCCTCCGCACGTTCCCCTCGTACTACGTGGTGCTCACGATCCTCGCGCTCGCGCTCCCGCTCACGGCGACGCAACGCGCGCATCTGCCCTACGAGTACACGTACCTCACGAACTTCGTCTCCCTGCACCGGCCCGACATCATCATGTTCTGGGGCTGGTCGCTCTCGCTCGAGGAGCAGTTTTACCTGACGGTCCCGCTCCTCTTTTTCGTGCTCCACCGCCTTCGCAGCGAGCGCGCGCGTTTCGTCCTGCTCGGCGCGCTCTTCTTCGCGGCGCTCGTCGTGCGGCTCGTCATCTACTTCCGCTACCGCCCGTGGAACGATTTCATCCTCTACGGCGCGCTCTATTTCCGCACGCACACGCGCTTCGACACGCTCATCGCGGGGATCCTCCTCGCCTTCGTGCACCAGCGCCACGGCGAGGCCGTCGGCCGCTTCCTTTCGCGGCCGTTCCACCGCGCGCTCCTCGCGATCCCGGCGCTCACGTGCCTCTGGCTCCTCTTGAACCCCGCGATGTTCGGCGAGGAGCACGTCCAGCTCGTGCACGTCTTCTGCTGGGGCACCGTGACGAGCCTCATGTACCTCTGCGCCTTGCCGCTCCTGCTCCACGGCGACGGCTTCCTCCACCGCGGCCTCTCGGCGCCCTTCTTCCGCCGCGCCGCGACGCTCGGGTACGGCGTCTACCTCGTGCACATCCCGATCATCGACCACGTCATCGTGCCCGCCGCGAAGTTCCTCCAGGGAAAGCGCGTCTCGCTCCTCCTCGTCTGGCCCGCGTCCCTCGCGGCCACGATGCTGATCTCGTTCGTGATCGGCTACGCGATGCACGTGCTCATCGAAAAGCCGTCGCTCTGGCTACGAGAGCGATTTGCGGGCTAGGGATCGAAGGCTTTTCCGAACCCGCGCGGCGGCAGCTCCGCGAAGGAAAAACCCTTCCGGCCCTCGGTGATCCACGTGAGCGAGGGCTCATCGAGATCACGATCGAGCTCGAAGCGCGCCGAGCGCGGGCCGCGCGGGCCGACGTCGAGGACCGTCACGCGGATGCCCGGCACCGTGAAGACCTCGCCCGGCGCGATCGGGGCATCGTAGCTGCGGAAGAGCGCGCCTGGGCCCATCGGAAAGAGGCTGTGCTCCGGGGGCACGCGGACGTCGAGCGTGCGCGCGTCGCGCCGGAGCACGAGCGCGTGACCCGTCTGCGCGAGGATCCGCCAGCGCGCGGGCAAACGGCCGCGATCGTCGAGCGCGAACGGCAGGAAAAACGCGCTCGCCATGCAGCGGATCACGACCACCTCGGCGTTCTCCGGCGCCTCGATCTGCCCGCGCAGCTCGGCCGAGTGCTTCGTGAAATCGTCGGCGGACCTCTGCTGCCTCCGCGCCATGAGCCACGCGGTCCCGGGGCCGTGCACGAGGTGCGCGAAGCCGAGCGCCATCGCGGCGAGCCCCGTGAGCTGCACGGCCATGTTCCTCGGCCGGCGCGCGTCCTCGTCGCTCGGCGCGGAGAACCACGCGTATTCGAGCAGCATGCCGACCGCGGGCGCGATGCCGAGCAAGCTCGCGCCGAGCACGCGCGGCGAGGGCACGACGGGCAGCACCGGCACGAGCGCGAGCACGGATCCGAGGAGCAGCCACGCGATCTTCGGTCGGCGCGCCTCGTCCTGCGCCGCGTACGCGCGCCGCAGCGGCACGTAGAGCAGGGCCGCGGTGCCGACCGCGAGGAGCACGGGCAGGACGATCGAGGTGTTGTTGGGCAGGAGCGTCTCGTCGTCGAGCGCGAGCCATCCATCCGCGAGGAGCGTGACGAACCTGCGCGGCACGGCGCGCAAAAACGAGCCCGTCTCGCGGAACGGATCCGTGTAGAAGCCCGAGCCGAACGAGCCATACCCGCCCCGGTGCCGCGCGTAGAGGTACGCCACCGTGGGCAAGACGAACGTCGAGACGAACGCGGCGCGCCGGAGCAGGCTCTCGCGTTTGCCCACGATCTCCAGGGCGAGCACGTAACCGCCGAAGCACACGGCGTACTCGCCGGAGAGCAGCGAAAGCGTGAAGAGCCCCATCGCGAGCGCGGCGTCCCTCAGCCTTCGTTCCTCGCGGAAACGCGCGTGCGCGGCGAGGCCCGCGATGCCGAACGTGAGCGAGAGCAGCGCCTCGCGGTTGGCGAGCCAGGCGAGGGGAATCGCGTGGGCGGGCGCGAGCGCGAACGCGACCGTCGCGATCGCCGCGGCCCGCGCCGAGAGCGCGCGCCGGAAGAGGGCGCGCGCGCCGAGCACCATCGCCGCCCACCAGGCGAACGAGTGCAGGTGCATGAGGAGCGGCACGCCGCGGAGCGCTTGGTGCTCAAAGTAACGGAGCGCGCTCGCGAGCGGGCGGAAGAAGCGGATCTGGAGATCGGGGTGCGCCCACCAGGGGAGCATGCCGCGCTCGACGAGGGCCGCGCGATCGGCGTCGTTGATGAAGTCGTAGAGGTCGAACGGACCCCGCTTGCCGGGGAACGTGCCCTCGATCATCGAGGCCTGGAGGTAATCGTCGAGCAGGAAGGGCGTGCGGATCGCCGGCAGGTAGACGATGACGCCGAGCAGCAAAATGAGCGCGAGGCCGATCCAGGGGCGGCGACCTTCTGACAACGCTGCAATTGTCGCGCGGAGTTGCGGCGCGCGGGAGGAGCGAGGGGCCGCTTCGTTCGTCATTGTCGACAAGGAGGTAGTTGTGGAGAGCGCCGCATTCGGGTACTCTCAGACCACAAACTCGTGAAATACGCTAGCGTCACCTGGTTGGTCCTTGGTCTCTTCGCCGCGAGCTTCACCGCTTGCGCGACCTCCGAGCGGCCGGAGTTCGGCAACCAGCCTTCCGGCGGCGACGGCGGCTACGGCGGCGAAGACGGAAGCGGCGGCAGCGGCGGCATAGGCGGCGCTGGCGGCGCCGGAAACACGGCGTCGAGCTCGAGCTCGAGCAGCACCAGCGGCGGCGGGCCGGTCTGCGTCGAGGACTGCTTCGCCGACGCGGACTGCCAGAATAGCTGTCCCGCGGCCCCGCAAGGCGGCGCGAACTGCTGCGACGTCCCGACCAAGTCCTGCTACGTCGTCGGCTCGACCTCCTGCCCGACCGGGCAGGGCGGCACCGGCGGCACGCCCATGTATTGACGGTTCGGGGCCCAACGCGGCTTCAGAACCTCCGATCGACCCGGACGGCAATCGTCGGCCCGAGGCCCCAGGCGGCCCCGCGGCAGGGGTCGATGTCACCATACTGGCAGGGAAATCGATCGACCACCCACGCGGCCCCCGCGGACGCTCCGATCGCGAGCGAGCCCGGCTCGCCGTGCCCCGTGATCCATTGCCGCACGCCGAGGGTCGCATACGCCCAGAGGTCGACGCCATACCCGCCGTCCAGGGTGATCGCCAATCGTCGCGTCACCGGGACGTCGAGGCCGCCGGTCACGTGCGACAGCGCGAACTGCGTCTGCCGCGTGTAATAGTTGCGGATCAGCGAATACCCCATCTCCGCCCGCAGATGCAAGCCGTCCAGGCTGCCGAGCCGCATCGCCGGCGCGACGGAGAGGCCACTCGGGCCGAAATACTGCATTCGCCCACCGATTCCGAGGCCGACCTCGACGTAATCGGAGGAGAACGCCCCGCGCAGGCGGGCATGCACGATGGTGCCCGGCCCCTCGGGGACGAGGACGAACGCAAAAGGAGAGAGCTCGAAGCCGAGCTTGAAAGGCCGCTGAAAGTAGTACTCGACCGAGAGATCCCCGATCGCGCCCCCGCCCGGCCCGATCAGGTTGAAGAATGGACGCACGGTGCCCTGCACGCGCACCATGTTCCGCGCGAGCGGCGGGAGCATCAGGGGCCGCTTGGCCTCGGGCGCGGCCGCTTCCTCGGCCTCGGCCCGCGCCGCCCCCGCGACGAGGGAAAGCACGAGCGCGGCTGCGTGGAGCAACATGCGCCTCATCCGTAGACCCTCGCGACCTCGAGCTCCTGTGCGTGGCGCAGCAAGGAGCCGAGGCGCTCCTCGTGCGAGCGCGTGTCGATCCGATCGACGGGAATGGCGCCCGCGCGGAGCGCGGCTTCGATACCTGGTTGGCTCGTAAAACGGAAGCTCACCTCCTCCACGCGCCTCCGGTCGACGTCGATGCGCGGCAGCCTGCCCACGGGCCCCGGGGGCAAACCCACCCTCATCGGGTCGATGCACGACGAGAGGTCCGCGGTCGCATCCATGCGTGGTCCGAGGCTCTCGATGCCGAACCGCGTGGCCAGCGTGGCCGCGATCGAGACGTGCTCGAGCTGCGTGGAGACGACCTCGCCCGCGCGAACGGACGGGCCGATCACGAGCGAGGGGACGCGAAAACCGAGCTGGCGGAACGCCGGGCGCGAATCCACCGTGGTCGGCGGGGGCACGTGGTCGAAAAAACCGCCATATTCGTCGAAGGTGATGACGAGGAGCGAGCGCCCCCATTGCGAGCTCTCCTGCATCGAACGCACGATGCTGCCGAGCAGGGCCTCGCCGAGGGCCAGGCTGTGCGGCGGGTGGAGGTCCGAGGACCAGAAATCGGGATCGATCAGGGAGAAATTCGGCAGGTTGCCGGCGCGCGCGTCGTGGAAAAACGTCTCGACCCGCGTGCAGACCATCGGATCGTTCCCCCCGAGCGGACGACCCCGGAAGCCCGCGTGATACCAGTGCGCAGGCCCGGCGGCATACGCCTTCGAGGACCAGCAGCCCTTCCCGAGCCTTTCCCAGATCGTCGCCGGCCCGTCCGTGATCGGATCGTTCGTGGTGATGCCCTGGGACGTCGCGGCGTGCAGGAAAAACCGATTCGGCCAGGTCGGCCCGAGCACGGACGAGAACCACCGGTCGCAGACCACGTATTGATCGGCCAGCGCATAAAACAGCGGAATCTGGCTCCGATCGTGGTACGTCATCGCGTCCCGCTGCCGCACCGGGCTACCCGTATTCGCCCGCAAGAACCCGTCGGTTCGACCTCCGGCGAACGCCGTGTGCGCCGCATCCCAGGTGTGCAGCGGGCCGTGGTGATCACACGGCGCCTCGGCCCGCTGCATGGCAATCGTGGTGCCGTCGTCGTCCTCGTTCGTCTCGCCGCCTTCGAGCCCGTCGACGGCTTCCCGCGCGGGATAATCGGGATCGAACGCGAGCGCGCCGAAAAAGTGGTCGAAGGAGCGGTTCTCCATCATGACGACCACGAACGTGTCGATACCGGCGAGGAGCTGCCTCGGCGTCGGCGCGCCATGGGCATCGAAATCGGGGCCCACGACCGGCGCCGTGGGTCCGGCCTCGCAACGATCGGGCTCCGGCGCGCACCCGCTCCCGAGCGCCGCGGCGCCGATCCCGGCCCCGAGCCCTTTCAACGCCGCGCGACGCGACACCTGTCCCGCAAGCCCTCGCAAAGAATTTCGTCGTGCCATGCCTGAGCTCGGCATAAACATCAGCACGACTTCGAGGACGAGCAAGCTCGATCGTCCACGCATGAGGCTTTCTGCCTCCGGGAATCCGAGGATCTCACGTCACGGAGTGATATCGCGGCAGGGGACGTCGAACGCCCCGTCGCGGGAAACCGCAGATTCCCGGAACGCCCGATATACAGTCGGGACCGCTCGTTCGAGCTTCCGTCAGGCCGCGGTCGCGACGGTCGTCAGTTCGCGCGGCAGCCCGGTGAGCTTCGCGTAGAGCTTGAGCGCCTGCGCGACCACCTGGTCCATGTTGTAATACCGGTACGTCGCGAGCCTGCCGACGAAATGGACGCCTGGCGTGGCCGCGGCGAGCGCCTCGTATTTCCGGTAGAGCTCCACGTTCTCGGGCCGCGGGATCGGGTAGCAGGGCTCGCCCTCGGCGCGCGGGTATTCGTACACGAGGGTCGTCTTCGGGTGCTCCTGCCCCGTGAGGTACTTGAATTCGGTCACGCGCGTGTAGAGGTGCTCGTTCGGGTGGGTCACCACGGGCGCGGGCTGGAAGACCGGGGCGTTCTTCGTCTCGAAGCGGAACTCGAGCGAGCGGTACGGGAGCGGGCCGTGTCGGTAATCGAAATAAGCGTCGATCGGCCCCGTGTAGATGACCTGACCGTGCGGAATCGATCTCTCCACTTCCCGGAAATCCACGCCGAGCATGACCTTGATGTTCGGATGGTCGAGCATGCGCTCGAACATCCGCGTGTAACCGCGGAGCGGCATCGCCTGGTACGTGTCCGTGAAATACCGATCGTCGCGGCTCGTGCGGACCGGGATGTGCGTGGTCACCGAGGCGTCGAGCTCGGAGGGATCGAGCCCCCATTGCTTGCGGGCGTAGTTCCGGAAGAACTTCTCGTAAAGCTCGCGCCCGACCTTGCCGACGATGACGTCCTCGCTCGTCCGCACGTGCGCGATTCTCTCGGCGCGCTCGGCGAGGAACGCCTCGAGCTCGAGCGACGTCAGGCGGAGGTTGTACAGGTGATTGATGGTGTCGAGGTTGATCGGGATCGGGACGAGCTGCCCGTCCACGGACGCCAGCACGCGATGCTCGTACGGCCGCCACGCGGTGAACCGCGAGAGGTAATCGAAGACCTCTTTCGAGTTCGTGTGGAAGACGTGTGGCCCGTACGCGTGGACGAGGAGGCCCTCGTCGTCGTGATGGTCGTACGCGTTGCCTCCGATGTGGCGCCGCTTGTCGAGGAGGAGGACCCGCTTGCCGGATCCGCGCGCGAGCCGCTCTGCCAGCACGCTGCCCGCGAACCCAGCGCCCACGATCATCCAGTCGAACATGGCCCCTCCGTGGCATCGAAATGCACGCCGAGAGGAGCGCCCCGGTCGAACGGCGCGCCCTCCCCGGGTTCGGCCCCGCGCGCGCACGGGCGATCCATTGCCATGTCCTCGCGCCTCGTCGGGGGCATGGAGGCCCTCTAGGGCTCGCCGCGCGGGCGGGAAGCCCCTTCCTCGAGCGAGGCGGCTCAGAGGCCGGTCGGGTATGTCTCCGGCGCCTCGCCTGCCTCCCAGCGCGCGGTCTTTTCGAGGGGCTCGACGGCGTGCGTCAGATCGAAATGAATGACCGCGTCGAACTGGGCAGCGAGGTCGGCGTAGAAGTAATGACTCGCCCGCTCGGTCGCCGGCATGTACACGACCCCGATCGCCCGCTCGAGCCGCCGCGCATGGAGCGGCGAGAGCCTCGGATCATGCAAGAGGAGCGCGAATTTTTCGATGCCCGTGGCGTGCATGATCGCCTCGTAGCTGTCGGGACGCGCGGGACGCACGCGTTTCTGCTCGACCTCGGCGCCCCAGCCCGACGCGGCGGATACCATCCCCGCATACGTGGTGAACCCGATCGAAAAAACGTCCGGGTGGCGCTCCTTCACGAGCTGGCCGACGTTGAGCTCGCCCTCGCGGGACATTTCGGTCGCTCGCGCGTCGCCGAGGTGCGAGTTGTGCGCCCACACGACGACCTTGACGGGCGAGCCGCGCCGGCGCCCGAGGTGCGCCCGCAGCGCATCGAGCGTCTCGGCCATGTGCTCGTCGCGCAGGTTCCAGGAGGCGGCCCCGCCGCGGAACATCGCGCGATAATAACGCTCTGCGTTCTTCACGAGGCGCGCGTTCTGCTCGGCGAAGAACGCCTCGTCTTCGCCCTCCTCGTCCGGGCCGCGGCGGGCATACTCGGGCGCGCGCCGCTGGATCTCCAGAAGCTGCCGGACAACCTCGTCCTCGCACGACTCCGCCATCCCGACGCTCGTCGCATACCCGTACGCCTGCGTATCGTGACCGAAGACCTCGAAGCACCCGTATCGCTCCCTCGCCTTCTCGGCCCCCTCGGGATCGATCCTGTCGAGGTACGCGAGCACGGCCTCGATCGACGTGTTCATGCTGTAGAGATCGAGCCCGTAGAACCCGGCGGCGCGGTGGGGGTGCGCGTCGTTGTGCTCCCGGAGCCATTTGACGAAATCGAGCACGTCCGTGTTTCGCCACATCCACGCGGGGAAGCGCTCGAATCCGCCGAGCGCTTCGAGCGGCCCGGGGTCCGGGCCCCTGCCTCGGACGAAACGATTGATGCGATAGGCGTCGGGCCAGTCGGCCTCGACAGCGACCGCGCAGAAGCCCTTCTCCTCGATGAGCCGGCGCGTCAGCCGCGCGCGTTCGTCGTAGAACTCGTGCGTCCCGTGCGACGCTTCCCCGAGCAGGACGAGCGTCGAATCCCCGATGGCATGGAGCAATGCATCATGGTCGTGCCGCCTCCCCTCGAGCGGGAGAGCGCACGCCGCCACGGTGCGAGGCAGTGCTGCTTGAAGCGGCGCATGCGTAGCCATGTGCGCGTCATGGTACGTCATGGTCGGAATCACAAGCCGCCATTGATGTCTCCCGTGCGCGGAGCCCGCGCGGGCGTCGGGCGTTCCCGACACTGCTCGCGCGCCCGCCGGCGCGGCCCGCGCGCCTGCGATCCAGGCCTTGGACGCGGCGCATCTCCTCGCCAGAACAGCAGAATGTTCGCCTAAGTAAAACTTCATCGGAATGACGAAATCATGTTTGGCTGGGCTCTTGGTTGTGGCATAGTCTCGCGCATGCCTAGAAGAAAGACTGCCGCTCCCTTCACTTCCAAGATTGGTGCCCGTATCCGCGCGCTCCGCGTCGAGCGGAACATGTCCCTGGCCCAGCTCGCGGACGCGGGTGGTCTATCGAAAGGCCATCTCTCCAGCGTCGAGCACGGGCTCGCGGCGATCACGGTCGAGACGCTGGAGCGCATCGCGCTCGCGCTCGAAGCGCTCCCGATGGATCTCGTGACGTTCCCCGAAGAGGACGATCGAGGCCGGATCGCGGACCTCGTGCGCAGGTTGCCGAAGAAAGATCTGCTGAAGCTGCGTCGCGAGATGCAGGCGCGCGCCCCGGTCGAGGCGCAAGCGCCCACGCGTCGCCGCACGAGCGCCCGCGCTTAGACTCAGCTGTCCCCGGGCAGCTTGGGTATTTTTTCGTAATATCTCGGATCCGAGGGCTGCGTCTCCGGGGGCGTCGGCGTATGCAGGGCGTTCGGGGGAATGTGGCCCTCGGCATCGGCCTTTGGTGCACGAGCCGGGCCGCTCGGGGGCACCTCGGGCTCGCTTCGATCGTCGGGTCTCGATTTCTCCTTCCGCATCACCTTCTCGCTCCTGTATGCCGCGGACGCGTCCTCTCGCGCCCGGACGAGCCTCGGTATGCAGACGCCATGCCGAATGCCCTCGCGTCCGTCCGCTTCGCCGCGGCGCGGCGAAAACCGGGCCGCCACGCGGCCTGAACCCTTCCTCCATTCACCCCACCGAAACGCAGTGATACCCTGGGGCATGCTTTCCAGGCCCCTGCGAACCGCATTCTCCTTCCTTCTCCCCCTCGCCCCCCTCGGTGCCGGCTGCGACAGCGATCCCTGCGTGCTCGACGGCCGGACCTGCCACGACGAACTCCGGGTGATCATCCAGAACCCCGACGACTCCTGGGACCAGGGGAGTGGCTCCTCGAGGTCACGGTGGAGGGCACGACGACGCTCTTTTCCTTCGTCTTCAACAACTCTGTCCAGGGCTTCTACAACCTCGACGGCCCCGTGTTCGCCAAGCTGGCGAAACAGAGGCAATGCGTCACCTCGGGGCCGAACACGACCTGCGACGACATCCCCGGCAAGTTCGAGCTGCTCGTCTGGACGCGCGGCAAACCGAAGGACGCGAGCTTACGCCTCCACAAGGACGGCCAGCTCGTCGCGAACCGGGACATCGTCCCCACGTACGTGCCGACCGCTCCGTCCGAAGAGTGCGCCCCCATGTGCGAGCAGTCCATCACGGAGTGGATCTTGCCCTGACAGCCCGCCCGGCGCCAGCGGACAAACCCGGTTCGCCGGAGAGCCGCGGACAAACGGAGGAGGCAGGGCACGTTCGTCCCGGAACGTGGTCTGCATGCAGAACCGCCGCCCGAGCATCGGTGATCAGGGTTTGCCCGCGGACTGGGTTCGTCCGTGCGAAACCGAGGCAGCCGAGGACTTCCCGCCGCGCGTCCCGGTGACGTCGACGAGCCTGCGCAGCGTCGGATACAACCCCGAAGCGCGCGAGCTCGACCTCGAATTCAAGGATGGCAGGCTCTACCGCTACAGCGGCGTGCCCCCCGAGGTGCACGACGGGCTGCTCCACGCACCCTCGCTGGGGAGGTATTTCCTGGCGAACGTGCGTGGACAGTACCCGTGCGAGCGGCTCTGCTGAAGCGGGAGAGCCGGAGGGGACGAGCTCAGCGCGCGTCGAGGCGGAGCAGGGGCGCGCTCGCGATGGGGTTCCAGGTGAAATCACCGCCGAGCGAGTACACGAGCGCGACCGGGATCTCGTATCGGTCGAGGGTATAGGTGATCGTCACCTCGAGGTCGTCGCTCCCCGTCACGAGCGCCTTGCATGCCTCGCCCACGGCCTTTCCATTGGACGGGCTCTTCGTCCCGCGGTTCGTCGCGATCTTCACCTCGGCGCACGAGAAGGCCTTCGCGAGCTTCTCGCGCTCGCCCTTCAGGCCACTCTTGTATTTCGTCTCGGCGGCGCTCTTCGCGGCCTTCGCCTTCGCCTCGGCCCCCTTCGCCTCCGCCACCGCCGCGGCGTCTCCGCCGTCGACCCTCTGCAGGTCCGCGGCCGCCTTCTCGTATTCGCTCGACGCGATGTCGAACGGAACACGCAGGCGCCTGTCGATGCCGTCACCCTGCAAATGCAGATTCCACGTCACGCTGAGCTTGCGTTGCCCCTTGGAGAGCGCCGAATCGTCCACGTGATCGGTGAGCGTCGCGCTCTTCACGGAGCCGGAGAGCTCGTTCTTCGTGAACGTCACCGCCGGCATCGACCCCGGCACGTCCTCGCGCGAGACGCCGAGCAGGCTCAGCTTTGCCTTCGCCATGTCCTGGTAGACGACCTTGTTTTCCTTGACGTACACGAGGACGTTGCCCGAGGCGTGCACCAACTCCCCGGACGGGAGTTTCACCATCTGCATGGTCATCGACGGAGGCGGCAGATCGAATTCGAGCGGCGGGCTCTCGAGGATGTCCGCCCGCGTGTACCGGATCGGATACCGCAGCTCGAGGTGCGAGAGCGGCACGGAGGGGGCGTCCTTCGAGGCGTCCTTGGCCGCCGTCATCGTGAGGACGTTGTACCGCGCGCTCCGATTGCCGTCCGCCTCCTCGCGGACGGGCACGAAGGCGACGTGCCCGGACGCCTTGTCGCGAATGCGCACGGAGTCCCCGACGAGCGCCAGATCGAACGCGCTCTCGTCGAACACGGAGGCGTACGATTTCACGAACACCTTGTTCGCCTTGACCACGATGCGGCCGCGGATCTGCGAGGGCGGCATGTCCGCGATCACGATCGATTCGCACTCGTTCTTGCGCGACACGAGCCGGATCTTCTCCCCCGGCCGCCAGACGCTCTCGTTCGTCGAGCTCGACTCGTTCCGCCACGCCGAGGGCTTCTCGCCGGTGAACGGATCGGCCTTCGCGTCGTCGGGAACGTTGTTGAAATGAAGCGTGTAGGTCGTGTTGTAGAGGTCGCCCACCGAATCGGGGCTGAACTTGCACTCGACCTCGCGGTCGCCATTGACGAAGCGCAGGCTGCCCTCGAACCAGGCGTCGGAGAGCACCTCGCCCGTGTCGTTCGTCGCCTCGATGATGATGCCGAGGCCATACGCGGAGTTCTGGTCGCGCGTGCTGAAGCTGCCGTTGTCGCGCACGCTCGGCATCGCGCGCTCGGACGAGTACGGGTGGAAGAGCTGGAGGTCCTTGATGCTGACCTGGATGCTCTTCGTCGAGGGAGGCGTCGTCGGCTGCACGGCCGCCCCCTCGCTTCCCCCCGCGGCAGCTGCCGCGCCCGTCGATGCCGGCGCGGCGGCCGACGGCGCGCCGGAAGCACCCGGCGCAGCGCCCCCCGAGGCGCCCTCCTTGTTCCCACACCCCCCCACGCCGGCCCCGAGAAGGGCGGCGAGGAGAACCCACCTTGTAAAATGATTGTCCGGACGCATTGCGGGCCACCGTCTGCGATGTGACCCGCGCTTGTCAAGGAATTTGCGTTTGGGCACTACCCTATCATACGGAACGGCCTACCCCGCCCGCCCGCGTCGCCGCCGCAAGGCAAACCCGAGGAGGACCGCCGCCGCTGCCGCCGGAAGGCCGGCCTCCGTGGGTTCGCTTGTCGTGCAGCTACAACCGCCGCCGCTCACGCGCACGTCGCTCCCGCTCGCGCCCCCCCTGCCGCCCGGGCCGCCGCTGCCGCCCGGGCCGCCGCTGCCGCCCACGCCTTCTCCTGCGCCTCCGCTGCCGCCTGCTCCTCCCCTGCCGCCCGCGCCGCTGCTACCGCCTACGCTTCCGCCTCCGCCCGTGCCGTCGGGCTTGCACACGCCGCTCTGGCACGTGCCGGCCGGACAGGAAACGCCGTCGGGTTTGGCCGGGTACGAGCACGCGCCGCTCGCGGGATTGCACGTGCCCTGCTCGTGGCAATCGTCGGGCGGCGCGCACGTGATCGGGCTCGAGCCGTGGCATGTGCCGGCCTGGCACGTGTCCATCTGCGTGCAGGCATTGCCGTCGTCGCAGGATGTGCCCTCCGGCATGACCTTCGCGGAGCATTGCCCGGTGACCGGGTTGCAGACGCCGTCGTCATGGCAAGCATCGCTCGACGGGCAGACGACCGGGTTCTTCCCGACACACGTGCCCGAAAGACAGACGTCCGTCTGGCTGCAAGCATCGTCGTCATTGCATGAGGCGCCGTCGGGCTTCGCGGGGTTCGAGCAGCCGGTCGCGGGATCACACACGCCGGCCTCGTGGCAATCGTCCGACGGGGCGCAGACCACGGAGCTCCCGCCCATACACGTCCCCGCCTGGCAAGCCTCTCCCGTGGTGCAGGCGTTCTGATCGCTGCAAGGCGCGCCGTCCGCCGCGATCGGATTCGAGCAGATACCGGTCTGCGGATTGCAGGTGCCCTGCACGTGGCAGGCGTCGCTCGGCGGGACACAGACGACGAGGTCGCTCCCGACACACATGCCGTTCTGACAAACATCTTTCTGGCTGCAAGCATTGCCGTCGTCGCACAAGGGGCCGGTGAACAGCGCGCAGGTGCCGTTTGCGGCAGCGCCGGCGGCGACGGAGCAGGCATCGCAGGTGCCGGCATTACACGGCGTGTCGCAGCAGACGCCGTCGACGCAGTATCCGCTCTGGCAATCGAGGGCGGCGGCGCAGGAAGCGCCGAGCAGGCTGCCGCCGGCGAAAAGCTCGGCGCTGCCGATGTACGCGAGGTTGTGCTGCCCGCCCGCGACGAGGACCGCGCCATTGCCGAGAGGCGCCGCCCCGTGGCGATGACGCGCGCTGACGAGAGAGGCCGCCGGGGTCCAGTCGTTCGTCTCGACATGGTAGATGTCCGCGGTGCCCGACGACGTGCTATCCGGGAGCAACCCGCCCACGACGAGCACCTGGTTGCCCGGGAGCAACGTGGCCGTGTGGAGGCGCCGCGCATGGCTCATCACGCCCGCCGACGCCCAGGTGTCCAGCGCCGGATCATAAAGCTCCGCGGAGGCGAGGGCCCCATTCGAAGTGCTCGTCCCGCCCGTGACGAGCACCTTGCCCGACGGCAGGAGCGTCGACGTGTGCTGCGCGCGCGCCACGTCCATCGGCGCGACGGCGGTCCAGGCGTTCGTCGCCGGATCATAGATCTCCACGGAGACATAGGTCGGCGAATTCGTGGTCGGCGCGCCGCCGATGGCGAGCACTTTTCCATTCGGGAGCGCCTGGAGCGCGTGGTTGACGCGCGGCACGGTCATGGGGCCGGTCGGCGACCAGGTGTTCGTGTTCGGATCGTAAACCTCCGCCGACCCGAGCGCCGCCTGGTTATAATTGATGCCACCCGAGGCCATCACCTTGCCATTGGCCATCAGCGTGAGCGAGACGACGCAGCGCGCGACGCCGAGCAGGGCCGCATGGGACCAGGTATTCGTCGTCGGCGTATAGATCTCGGTGTCCTTGAGGCAATCCGAGCCGCCGTCCCAGCCTCCGGTGAGGAGCACCCGGCCTGTCGCGAGGACCACCGATTGATGCCCGGAACGCCCGTATGTCACGGGCCCCGCGTACGTCCAGGTCCCGGAGGCGGGATCGTAAAGCTCGGTGGAGGTCAGGTAATTCATCCCATTGTGCCCCGAGGCCACGAGGACCTTGCCGCTCGGGAGCACGTTTGTCGTGTGATAGGCCCGGACCGCATTGAGGTCCGTGGTCGGCGTCCATGCCGGATCGACGAGCACCTCCTCCCCGTTCGCGTCGACCCACAGCTCGATCGTCTCGCCGCGCGCGACGAGCCGCGCCGCGACGGGCTTCCCCGAAGCCGCGACCGCTTCCGGCGCCGTCACGCGTATTCGTGTGACGCCGCGTCCATCGACGAGCTCCACCGCGTCCCCCGCCTGCCGCACCGTGGCGCCCTCGACCGTCCACGCGGCCGCCGCTCGATCCGGCGTCGCGACGCCCCGTTCGAGCCACAACCATTCTTCGTATCCCGCCGCCGTCACCGTCCAGAACGAAGTCCCGCCCGCCCGCTCGTATGCGACCGCGTGGGCGGCGATCGAGCCCTCGCCGCCCACGCCGATCTCGCGCACGTGCACCGAAACATCACCGGGCAACACGAAGCGCACCGGATCCTCGGCGCGACGCGGCAAATGCATGGAAAGCCCGCTCGGCAAAGGCCTGGGCTCCGTGTGCGTCCCCTCGCTCGGGGCCTCGCCGGGCACGGCCGGCGAGCGCGCCACGCGCGCCTTTTGCACGCCGCTCGGCGCCGGGGAAAAACCCTCGTCGCTTCCCACGAAGAGCGCGTCCGCGTCGAGGATCCGCGCCGCCTGCGCCGGGAAACGCTCGCGCAGCGCCCCGGCCTCGCGGGGGCTCACGCCGGGCGTGAATGCGGCGCTCCCGGCCCTCCCCGACGCGCCTTGCGACTCCTCGCCGCTGCACCCCGCGCCGCCCCAGGCAGCGCCGAGCGGGAGCAGGAGGAGCGGCACGGCGAGAGCACGCCTGCAGAGGCGAATCGATTGCATGGCGGTGGATCTCCTGGATCGAGTCGGAAAGCATGCATCGAAGACCCGGGGACGCGCGGCGTCAAGACCCTGCCGCGTCAATGGCGGGACGCCGAAGTTCGTATCGCACGGAAACGACCTCCACGACGCTTGACGATCCACGCGAAACTCCGTGAGATGAATGCCTTCCCCCGCCATGCCGGCGAGGGGCGCGCGCTGGAGATACTCATGCTTGCGAAGATCTCTCGTTCGACTTCATTCGCCGTGGCCCCCGTGCTCCTGGGGCTCCTCGGGGCGCTCGCGCTCACGCAGGGCTGCGGCACGGATCCAGGCCCGGGCGCGAGCGGATCGTCCTCCTCGGGGACCAACGCGGGCGGCGCCGGCGGCGGAGGCACGGGCGGCAGCGGGGGTGCGGGCGGCCTCGGCGGCGCCGGCGGGACCGGCGGCATGGATGCCGGTCCGCCCTGGGATCCGACCGTCGGATGGACCAACTTCGAGGAGAGCGCCGACACACAAAAGATCTACGTATCGAGCTCGGACGGGAACGACGACAACGACGGCCTTTCGCCGGAGAAGGCTGTCAAGACGATCGCAAAGGGTAAGCAACTCCTGCGCGATGGCTTCCCGGATTGGCTGCTCCTGAAGCGCGGCGACGTCTGGAACGAGGGGCTCGGCACGTGGATGCTGTCGGGGCGGAGCACGACAGAGCCGATGCTCGTCTCGACGTACGGCGACGCCGTGGCGCGTCCGCTGCTCGAGACGGGCGCGAAGCGCGGGCTTTCCGCGGACGCGGCCGCCACGCTCCAGCACCTCGCGTTCGTGGGCATCCATTTCCATGCGAACACCCGCGACCCGGCCAGCTCCGATTTCGTGGGCCCGGCGGGCGACGAGGGCGTGGTGTGGCTTGCCCAGGGCGGCGACCTGCTCTTCGAGGACCTCATGATCCAATCCTACACGGGCAACATGAGCATCCAGGGCATTCAGGGCAAAATCAACAACGTCCGGCTGCGCCGCTCGGTCATCGTCGACGCGTACGAGCTCGAAGCTCCGGATCCGAACGAGACCCTCGACGACTCCGAGGGCTTCTATGCGACGAACGTCGACGTGCTCGTGCTCGAAGGGAACGTCTTCGACCACAACGGCTGGAATGCGGACGTCCCCGGCGCGAACGCGACGATCCACAACCACAACGTCTACGTCCAGTCGTCGTGCTCGAAGGTGACGATCCGCGGCAACATCACGACGCGCGCGGCGAGCCACGGCTTGCAGGCGCGCGCGGGCGGCGTCGTGGACAAGAACCTCGTCATCGACAATCCCATCGGCTTCTCGTACGGCCTGACGAACGGCCCGGCGACCCCGGTCCCGGGCGGCGTCACGGGCACGGTGACCGGCAACGTGGTGCACGACGCGGGCGATATCACGGAGGCCGAGCCGCGCGGGATCGGGGTCCAGCTCGGGAACATCAAGTCGGCGGTCGTCGAGGACAACATCCTCGCGCACGACAAGAGCGCGGGCGGCAATCACATCGCGTTCGAGCTCACGCGCAAATACGACCCGATGCAGGTGCCGGACGAGTCGATCAAGGACCTCACGCTCCGGAACAACATCGTTTACGACTGGCGCGGCGGGATCCGCTTCTCCACGACGGCGCTCACGAACGTGAAGATCGAGGCCAACGATTTCCAGTCGCCGCTCCGGGGCGAGGAGCTCGTGCGGTTCTTCAACCAGGACTTCAACGCGGGCGTGACGTTCGGCCAGAACCGCTGGTATTCGAGCGCGCCCGAGAAGAGCTGGTTCGAATTCGGCCCGCAGGCGACGGGCATCTCGTTCACCGAGTGGGTCTCGAAGTCCAAGGAGACGGAATCCACGAATACGGCGGTCTCGTACCCGGATCCGGAGCGCAAGCTCGGCACGTATCACGCATCGCTCGGCAAGGAGGCCACGATCGAGGCCTACATCGCCGAGGCGCGCAAGCAATCGCGCTACAACTATCGATACGAATACACGGCGGAAGGGCCCATCACGTACATCCGCGCGGGATTCGGCAAGGATTGACGGATGGACGGGAGGAGCGCGCTCCGCCGCGGGCGCGCTCCCCCTCCCCTGCCCCGGGACACGCTTCAAGGGCGCGGCGGTGCCTTGAAGCCCATCGCCGCGAGCAGGCGATCGAAATCGTCGAACGGCATGCTCCCGCCCGTCGCGCCCGGGTGCCCGTGGCCCGAGTCTCCGGTGAGCGGCGCGCCGAGGCCGTGCAGGTAACGTAACAGGTCCGGCTCGGCGCGGCTCCGCATGGCGAAATTCACCCGGCCCGGCAAATAATCGTAATTGGCGGCGATCACGATCCGATCGGCGAACCGCGCGGCCGCGCGCTGGGCCACGAGCGGGTGCACGCGCGCCTCCGAGCGGAAGGGCAGGAGCACGACGTTTCCCGCGAAATACGGCCTCGAGCGCGCGCACCTTTGCACCTCCGCCGCGACCTCGGCCCGGATCTCGCGGAGTTTGTCCACGCCCGGCACGCGCCCCTTCGCCACGTCCGCCGGCTCCCGCGCCCGGAGGAGCACCTCCCACGCCGCCGCGATGTCGTGCGCGGCCGAGCGCCGCGGCGCATTCAAGAGCACGATCGCCTCCCGGAGGCTCGCGCGCGGAATGCCGCCCATCATGCCCTTCACCACGTCGGGCAAAGGCGCGGCCCCGAGGTCCGCAATCGCCCCGAGCAGCCCGAGCCAAGCGGAATCCCGCACATCCGCGACTTCACGAAAGAGGTGCCACGCGAGCAGGCTCGTCGCGGCCACCGGCGGATGGCCGAACGCGCTCACGACCGTCGCGCCCGGGGGAAAACCGCTCGTGGGCGCGTGGTGATCCACGAGCAAGGTCGGCAGGCCCGGGAGGATCGGCTCGCCGCGGCTGCCCATGTCGAGCACCACGAGCGCATCCGGCTTCGCGGCGACGATTCGCGCTCGCAGCGCGTCCATGTGCACGTGCTCCCCCTTGCCGGGCAGGACCGGCACCACCTCGGCCCCCAGTCGTTCGAGCGCTCGAAACGCGAGCGCTCCCGCGGACAAACCGTCGACGTCTCCGTCGGGCACGAGCGCGAAGCGCCCGCGCGCGTGGGCCCGGACGAGCGCCCTTCCGGCCTCCATCGCCGCGGGATCCGCGGGCCACGCCTCGGCTTGCTCGATCCGCTTCTCCGCCGCCGCTCCCATGAAAAACCCATCGGGCTCGAAATGGATGCACGGGAGGGCTCCCGGATCGCAGCTTTGGCCTTAGTTGCTCGCTTCCATGGGAAAGCATCGCCTTGGCTACGTGGCCCAGTGTTTGTCCTTGAAGATCGGCGCGAGCCACACCTGCCGCGTCGCCAATGCCACGCCCGCCCGCCTCCTCGACCTCATCGCGCAGAACCTCGCGGAGCTCGAACAGATCCTCCTGTTCAACGAGAAACACGGTATCCAGGTCTTCCGCATCGGCTCCAGCCTCGTCCCGCTCGCCTCGCACCCCGTGAACGAGCTCCACTGGTGGAAACACTTCGCGCGGGATTTCGACGAGATTGGCGCGATCGCCAGGCGCTCGGGGCAACGGCTGTCCATGCACCCCTCGCCCGCCGGCGCCTCGCTCGCCTCGGCGCGCCCCGAGGTCCGCCTGGCCGCCGAGAAGGAATTGCTTTATTCGACGCGCGTCCTCGACATGCTCGGCCAGGGCCCCGAGGCGCGCGTCGTGCTCCACGTCGGCGGGGCCGCGCCCGATCGGGCGACCGCGATGGATGCCGCGCACCGGATGCTCGACGCCCTGCCCGACGACGCGCGCCGCCGCATCGCCGTCGAGCACGACGACCGCACGTGGAGCGCTCGCGAGGTTTTTCCACTCGCCCGCGCGCACGGCCTGCCGTTCCTCGCCGATCCGCTGCACAATGCCGTCTTGCCCTCGGATCCCGTCGTCCCCATCGACGAGCTCTTCCGCATGGCGAACACGACCTGGCTGCCGCTCGGCCTGCGGCCCAAGCACCACCTCGCCAGCCAGAAGAAGGACGGTCCTCCGGGCGCGCACGCTGATTACATCGATCCCAAGGATTACCGCGAGGCCGTTGCCGCGCTCGAGCTGCCGAGCGATTTCATGATCGAGGCGAAGCAAAAGGACCTCGCGCTCTTCAGGCTCCAGCGCACGCGCCTCGAACCGGCCAAGCCGAAGCGCGCCGCGGTCGTATCGCGCGCCTGAACGGGAAAACGCGGGAGACCTGGATGCGGCTTTGACGTGCCCGCCGCGCAGCCCGACGTTCCCGGGCATGAGGCTGTCGCGCAGCGCGATTTCCCGTCTGGTCGTTTCGTCCCTCGCAACGCTCGCCGGATGCGGAACGGATTCCGCGCCCACCGAACGCAACGAGAGCCCCCTCTTCGGAAATGATGTCGAACCCTCGTGCCCCGCGCCCAGCGTTTACGCGGGCAGGCTCGACGACACCTTCGGCGTGAACGGAATGGCCCGGGTGAGCTTCGGGGCCGACGACGACGGAGCGTTTTTTGGGCTCGATGTCGCGGGCGATCGAATCCTCGCGGCGGGCTGGGCCGCGGGAGGGCTCGGGGGCGTTCGTTTCCGCCTGGCGCGGCTCACCACGTCCGGGAGGCTCGATCCGACGTTTGGTGGCAGTGGCACGCGCGGCACGGGATTCTCGCCGGCGATCTCCGACACCTCCTTTGCCGTCGCCGTCGGTCACCAGAGCGACGGTGGAATCGTCGCGATGGGCCACCGTGACAAGTTCCACGGCGAATCCGCGAACATCGCGCTCGTGCGTTTCGAGCCGGACGGGTCGATCGGGGGCTCCGGGTTCGGCACCGACGGGAAGAGCCTGATCGACCTCGGCGGCGAGGAGTCCGTCACGGATGGCCTCGTTCTTCCGAACGACAAGATCCTCGTGGTCGGTGGGCGCGGCAGCCAGGAGATTCTCATTGCCCGCGCCACCCGGACCGGCGCGCTCGATACCACGTTCGCTGCACCGAAGGGATACGTGACCGTCCCCGTGGGCGTCTCCGCGCACGCCCGATCGGTCGCCCTCGACGCGAGCGGCCGCATTCTCGTGGCCGGCACCGCGGACCTCGACCAGGGAACCATCATGGTCGTGCTTCGCCTGACGGCGGACGGCGTGCTCGATCCCTCGTTCGGCGGCGATGGCGTGATCGAAGCCGGCCGTGACACGAACCGCGAGCGCGCGGTGTCCGTCGCGCCTTCTGCCGACGGCACCATTGTCGTGGCCGGCGACACCGGAGGGGACGAACCAGATTTCGTGGTCCGCCGCTTCCTCGCGGACGGCAGCCCCGACCTCTCGTTCGGCTCCGAGGGCCGCGCGGAAGGGCCACGCCACGCGGGCAGCATGCGAGCCGAGGACATGGTGGTATTGCCCGGGGGGGGTATCCTCGTCGTCGGCAATTCCCCGGAAAACGAAACAATCGTCTCGCCCGTCCTCGTGCGGTACACATGCGACGGCCGCGTCGACACCACGTTCGGCGTTCACGGCATCCTGCGCGTATACCTCGGGGAGAACGGGGTCCTGCATACGGTCCGGCTCCACCCGGGCAATCGGGTTCTCCTCGGCGGCGCCGATGTGGGGATGACCCCGGGGCCGGGGACGTATGGAGTGGTCGTTCGCATGTGGATGTGACGAAAAGAAACGGGCTCACGCGAAGAGACACATGTGATAAGGGACGGCATGCTCCCTCTGCCGACCGTGGATGCGGCGCTCCCCACGATCCACCGGCTCCTCGTCCGGTTCGACGAGGCGCTCACGCGGCTCGGCGGTCGCCCGAGCGCGCTCGAGCTCGAGCGGCCGACGTTCCTGGTCCACGAGGCCCTGTCGGGTCAGTCCCGCGAATTCCACAGCCACGCGCACGTGCTCACGCTCACGGAGGGGACGAGCCCGATCGAGACGCTCGCGGGCATCTTCCACGACGTCGTGTACGTGCAGGTGGATCAGGGTTTTCCCCGGATGGTGAGCGACATCCTGCGCCCGCTGCTCGCATCCGTGGACGGGACCGGTTACCGGATCGGCCTCGGCGTGCTGGAGGACCCGGCCACGGCCCTCGTCGCCCGCATCTTCGGCCGCGAGCCCGGCGACGAGCTCACGCCGCTGACCGGCCTGAACGAGCTCGCGAGCGCCTTCGTCGCCGTCAAATGCCTGTCGCCGTTCCTGCCGCCCCGCCACCTCGCCGAGATCGCCGCCGGGATCGAGGCGACGACCCCGTTCCGCGAGACGGCCGCGTTCGATCGCCTGGCGGGGCGCCTGCGGGAGCTCGGGATCCCCGGGCTCGACGCGAATGCCTGCGAGGACGCGGTGCGCGCCGCGGTGCGGCTCGCGAACCGCGACGTCGAGAACTTCGCCGAGGCCGATCCGGCGCGTTTCCTCGACAATACCTGGCGGCTCCTCCCCGAGACGAACCCCGCGCTCCACATGCCGAACGTCTATCGTAACGGCGAGTATCGGCTCGCGCTGCAGCGCATGGAGGCCTTTCTCTCGACCCTCGCCGCCGAGCGCGTCTTTCACGCGTTCCGCGGCGAACCTTCGCCCGAGGTGCACGCCCGGCGGATCGCCCAGGCCCGACGCAACATCTCGCTCGCGGTGCGATATCTGCGGGCCAAGCTTTATACGATCGCGCTCGTCGAGGCTTTCGCCTGCGCGACGGGCGGGGACGCGCCCATCGAGCTCTTCCTCGGGGGCATTCCGGACGAGAACAACACGAACCCCGTGCGGGCCGAGCTCTTCCTCGAGCGGGCCCCCGATTCCTCGGCGGACCTCGATCCCGTCCTGCTGCGCCTGCTCGAACAGGGCCGCGCGAGCCCTTCGAGCTTCGACCTCGGGGCCTCGCCGTACACTGCGTTCCTTTACCGGTCGTTCGGCGAGCGCGCGCTGATGGAGCGGCTCGAATCCACGCGGCCGTGGATCCGCGGGCGGGTCCCGGCGCGGGATTGGCTGGCCACGCAGGCTTGCCCGCCGGTCGCCGCGCTCGCCCGCGCCATCGCCCGCGTGACGATGACGAGGCGCGAGGCGCTCGAAAAGCTCGCGGACGGGATGATCCCCCAGGTGGGCTGAACGAGGACGGCAGACCTCCGGCGAGTGGCTGACGCGAGGCGTCGTTCTCAACGGGGCGCGATGGCATTGACGTGACTCCCTGGACACGCGTAGCCTAAAAATGCCAAGCGGGATCTCGCGCGGGTTTTCCCCGGCGGCGGCCCCCGCAAGGACGAGACGTCCCCATGAGGTTTCGCACGATTCGACGCCTGCTCGCGGCTACGGTTCTGGTGGCTGGCCTCTCTGCCGTCTCCAGCGCGGACGCGGCCGTCCCCCTGACGATCACCAACCAGGGACGGCTCTTCGACGCGGACGACACGCCGATCAACGGCGAGCTCACCGTGACCTTCGCGATCTACGACGTGGCGGACGCGCAAACGCCGCTCTGGAGCGAAGAGCACAAGGTGGCCTTCGACGAGGGGTTCTACTCGGTCTCGCTCGGTTCGATCGTTCCGTTTGGGGACAAAGTATTCGACGGCTCGGTCCGGTACCTGGGAATCACGATCGACAGCGATCCGGAGCTCCTGCCGCGCGCGCCCATCCAGAGCGTGCCGTATGCGCTGCTCGCGAACGACGTGAACGGGGACATCCACCCGACGAGCGTCTCGATCAACGGGACCGAGGTCATCAACAACAACGGCGAGTGGGTCGGTCCGCCGACGGGGCTCATGGGGCCGACGGGTGCGACGGGTCCGCAAGGTCCGGTAGGCGCGGATGGCGTGATGGGCCCCGCGGGTCCGACGGGCGCGATGGGGCCGATGGGGCCGGTGGGGCCGACGGGCGCGCAGGGCGCCGTGGGTCCGGTGGGGCCCATGGGTCCAATGGGGCCGGCGGGCGTAATGGGTCCCGCGGGACCGATTGGACCGATGGGCCCGGTGGGTCCGACCGGTGCGACCGGCGCGACGGGCGCGATCGGTCCGGCGGGCCCGATGGGGCCGACGGGCGCAATCGGTCCCCAGGGGGATGTGGGTCCCACCGGGCCAGTTGGACCCATCGGTCCGCAGGGTGTGACGGGTCCTCAGGGTGAGGTCGGACCCATGGGACCGACGGGCGCAATGGGGCCACAGGGGGATGTGGGTCCCACCGGGCCAGTTGGACCCATCGGGCCACAGGGTGTGACCGGTCCTCAGGGTGAGGTCGGACCCATGGGACCGACGGGCGCAATGGGTCCCCAGGGAGATGTGGGTCCCACCGGTCCAGTTGGACCCGTCGGGCCACAGGGTGTGACTGGTCCTCAGGGTGAGGTCGGACCCATGGGACCGACGGGCGCAATGGGTCCCCAGGGGGATGTGGGTCCCACCGGACCGGTTGGACCCATCGGGCCACAGGGTGTGACCGGTCCTCAGGGTGACGTCGGACCCATGGGACCGACGGGCGCAATGGGCCCGCAAGGAACCGTAGGTCCCACCGGACCGGTTGGGCCCATGGGGCCGCAGGGTGTGACTGGCGCCACCGGCGCCGTCGGTCCTCAAGGTCCCGTAGGTGCTACCGGCGCGACGGGCGCCATTGGTCCACAAGGTCCAGCTGGCGCAACGGGCGCGACGGGCGCCATTGGTCCGCAAGGTCCGGCTGGCGCAACGGGCGCGACGGGCGCCATTGGTCCGCAAGGTCCGGCTGGCGCAACGGGCGCGACGGGCGCCGTCGGTCCGCAAGGTCCCGTCGGCGCGACCGGCGCACAAGGCCCCATTGGCCCGACCGGCGCGCAAGGCCCCATTGGCGCCACCGGCGCACAAGGCCCCGTCGGCGCCACCGGCGCGCAAGGCGCGCAAGGCCCAGCGGGCCCCGCCGGCGCGACCGGCGCACAAGGCCCCCAGGGCATCCAGGGCCCGATCGGCCCCACCGGCGCGCAAGGCCCCGCAGGCCCGCAAGGCGTCACCGGCGCGCAAGGCCCGCAAGGCGCCCAGGGTCCGGTCGGCCCGCAAGGCCCTGCCGGCTCGGCCAACATCAATGGCACGGTCAATACCGTCATCAAATTCACCGGCGCCACGACCGGCGGAAACTCGAGCATCACCGACGACGCCACCACGGTGACCACCACCGGCCGGTTCGACGTCACGGGCGGCGCGGGCACGGTCTACGACACCGCGTCCATCGAGGTCCGCACGACCGCGACGCCGCGCATCTCCTTCCACTGGCCGGGCGTCGTCGCCTCGCAGCTCGGCATGGGCAGCGACGGCATCATTCGCACGTACAACAACCCGGGCACGGGTTACGAGCAGTTCGCCGCGTCGAACATCCACGCGAACGGCTACCTGCGCATCGCCTCCAATGCCGACGGCGCTGGCAACATCCGGTTCACCGCGGCGAACCCGTACATCGTCGCGAGCTCGTATGTCATCGTCCCCGGCGGCGCCTATTTCAACGCGGGCACCGTCTACTTCACGGCGCAGGCGCAGTTCCGCGGCGGCATCCACAACGACACGGCCGCGTATCTGCAGTACGACGGCGGCACGTCGAACATCAACTACTTCCCCGGCACCATCGGCGTCGGCACGGCGAGCCCGGGCGAGCAGGTCCACGCGACCGGCAACATCCGGGCCGACGGAATCGTGTACTGGGGCAATGGCCTCACGCGGACGGAGACGAAGGACAACGCCGACGCGACGGGCTCGCGGAGCGGCTTCTTCGAGACCTCCGCGCCGGTGAACTACTATCCGAACGCGTCGGGCTGGCAGCACCTCATCGACGTGCGGCATTCGAATGGCGGCAACAACTACGCCATGCAGATCGGCGGCAGCTTCTTCGACCAGGACCTCTGGTTCCGCAAGACGAACAACGCCGGCAACACCACGTGGTCGCAGCTCATCGGCGCGGGCCCGAGAGCGTGCACGGCGCCGTTCAATGCCTACGGTGTCACCACCAACACGACCCTCGGAGGCATCGCGCGCTCGAACACGATCTGCGTCACGCCGTTCTTCTCCCCGCAGACCTTCAACAACGCGCAGAACGTCTGCGCCGCGCTCGGCGGGCACATCGCGACCTACAACGAGACCTACAGGATCGTGCAGGCGCATGGCACGGCGGGCCAGCTCTACAATGGCGATTGGCTCGGGCACCGCGCCGGCGACGACGACGCCTATTGCGTCAACAATACGACCAACGCCAGCAACTTCGAAGGCGAGTGCGACAAGAACGACAGCCGCTTTTTCCGTTGCGCCAACAACTCCACCTACAATGAATGACAAGGCCGGGCGCGCGAGGATCGTCTCCATCGTCGCGCTCGCGGGCCTCGTCGTCGGGGCTGCTCTGCTTGTCCGCTCGCGCTTCGCCGAGGCGCCGGAGGCGCGAGATCCGGCGGCGAGCCCCGTGGGCGTCGAGCACGCGCCCGTCGCGTCGCCGGGGACGACGAGGACGACGGCGATGGGGGCGACGAACGCGGCGATCCCGGAGCCCGCGAGCGCTTCTCCCGAAGAATCACGGAAGCCGCTCGATCCGGACGACTACGTACGAAACGGCTCCAAGGAGCCCATCCTGCCCCGCGAGCTCCGCGTGGACGTCGAGGTCTCCCCGCGCGGCCCGCTCACCGCGGAGCCGCTCGCCCCGCGCGTCCTCGAGGTGAACGCCGAGGTCTCTCCCCGCGGCGCCATGACCACGGAGCCGCTCCCACCTCGCGTCCTGGAAGTCCAAGCTGCGCCCGCCGAGCGCTGAAACAACCGCGTCGAGTGACCTTTTCTCCCGACCAACTCGGGCGTAAAACGGCCCTCCGATGATCCCGAGGCCCCTCGCCCGCGCCTTCCGTCTGCCTTCGCTTCTCGTTTGCGCCGCGATGCTCTGGGCCTGCGATCGCACCCCCGAGCTCGCGCGGCAGCACCTCGCGCAGGGCGACGCCGCCCTCGAAGCCGGCCGTTACCCGCAGGCCCTCACGGCGTACGGCCACGCGCGCGAGCTCGCGCCCACGGACCCGGACGTGCAACGCGCCCTCATGCGCGCGCGCGTCCACCTCATTGCCGAGAGCGCCGCGCGTATCGCCCCCGAGGCCATCGACGACGCTCGTTATGAGGCCCAATTGTTGCTCGACACGGACAAACCACGCGCGGCCGTATATCTGACCGCGCTCGGCAACATCCTGGCCCGGCAGGGCGACGCCGAAGGGGCCAAGGCCAAGTTCACCGAGGCGCTCGCGATCGATCCGACCTCTCCGCTCGCGCATACCGCGCTCGGGCTCGTTTTGATGAGCCGCAAGGAGGACGCGGCGCGCGCGAAATCCGAATTCCAGCTCGCGCTGAAGGTGAAGCCTGCCGATGCCGGGGCGCTCGTGGGGCTCGGGCAGATCGAGCTCGCCGAGGGTAACATCGCGGGCGCGGCCGAGCACCTCGAAGCGGGGCTCCGGATCGCGGAGAGCTTCGACGCGCGTATGGCCCTCGGGCGCGCGCGGGCGACGCAGCAGAAGAACGTCGACGCGATCCTGCATTTCCAGCGCGCGGCGGAGCTCGACCCGAAGAGCGCGGAGGCCATGGGTTCGCTCGGCCAGGCGCTGCTCGGCGCGGGCAAGCTCGAGGACGCGGAGCGTGCGCTCCGGGCCGCGACGCAGATGCGCCCGGATCCGGAGACGAGGAACGCGCTCGGCTTTGCGCTCGTGCGACAGAAAAAGGCGGCGGCCGCGCTCGACGTCTTCCGCGGCGTGCTCGCGAGCGACGCGACCTCGGCGCCCGCGCTCCTCGGAGCCGGCATCACGAACGAGGATCTCGGGCAAAAGGAGCAAGCGCTCGCCTTCTACCAAATACTCCTCGCGCTCACGCCGAGCGGCCCCGACGGGCGTATGGTCGCGGATCTGCAACGACAAGCGCAGAGCCGCGTCACGGCGCTCTCGGCGGCGCCGGCCGCGTCCGCGTCGGCCTCGGCGGGCCCGGCGGCGCCGCCTCGTCCGAAAGAAAAACAGCAGAATCCTTTCTAGATGCTTCGCAACCGACAAACGGTTGACAGGACAACCCGACGCGTGTGGGTTTGTCGTTTCGGATTCCTTTGCTCCGCGTGAGCTGCTAGCGTTCGTCGCTGCGCCGAACGGCGCGAGGGAGGTCTCCGTGATCAAGGGCGTTCACGCGATGTTTTACAGCAGCGACGCGGCCGCGGCGTGGAGTTCAAGGACGAAATCACGGATCGCGGGTATGGCCTCGTGATTCACTTCGTCATGCCGGGCGGCGTGGAGGTCGAGCTCTACCAGCCCCGATATCAGAAGCGCTAGCACGTGCCCCTTCCCACCTCTTCGCGAACGTGGTAAGCGAAGAGGCCATGACGCGGACGAAAAAGGCTCTCGTGGCGGTCGCCGCGCTCCTCGTGGCGGGGGGCGCGGCATTCGTGGGGTGGATGGGCCCGCGCAACGTGATCGGCATGTTGCGGTACGACCAGCGCGAGGAAGGGCGACTCAAGGTCGGCGACGCGGCGCCGGACGTGGAGCTCGTCGCGCTCGCGGAGGGGCGGCGGGAGAAGCTCGCGGCGTACATCGGGGAAAAACCGCTCGTTTTGATCTTCGGCAGCTTCACATGACCGCCGTTCCGGCGCTCGGTCGAGCGTCTGAAGGCGATGTCCGGGCGTTATGGCAAGAGCGCCCGTTTCCTCACGATTTACATCAAGGAGGCCCACCCGACCGATGAATGGCAGATGGATGTGAACGAGCAGCAAAGCGTCTGCTACCCGCAGCCGCGGAGCACGGAGGCGCGCGTCGCCATCGCCGCCGATTTCGTGAAGCGGTTCCAGTACGACATCCCGCTCCTCGTGGATCCGATCGAGAACCCCGCGAACGCGGCGTACGCGGCCTGGCCGGAGCGGCTTTACGTGATCGACGAGAAGGGGCAGGTCGTTTACAAAGGCGGCATGGGCCCGTTCGAGTTCCACCCGGAAGAGGTGGAGGCGTGGCTGGCTCGAAGGTTTCCGGGGGAATAGGAGGCGGGCTGCTCCTCAGGCCGCGACGAGCATCGCCGTGCGGAGCAGCTCTTCAGGCATCTCGTGCGCGAGCTCCCAGACGATACCCATCGGTCGTTCACCGCTGTGCTGCACATACCGCGCCGGGCCAAGCGACACGAAGGGGTCGTCCTTGGTTTCTCGTGCGAAAAGCATCACGCGTGTGCCGCGGCTTTCATGGTGGATGTATCGTTGCCCCATCGTCGACGCCTCTGCTGTGCGAGACTGCGACTCCCAGTGAAAGAGCTTTTGACCAATTGCGTAATCACGGTACATCGTAGACGGCGAAAAGTCTGCCGCATGCTTTCGCAGCGTCACGAACAAGATGTCCGTCTGATGGGCCTCCGACCACGCAACGCCCGATTGATGCGAAAATGGGTTCTCGATGGACATCATATCGAATGCCCCGAGCACATCGGTACGCTGGTAACGACCATGCACAGATATCGGAATATTCCCCAGCTCGGGTAACGGACGAGCCAAGGTTTTCGCGCCCTCGTCGAGGATGCCGAGGAGCTCGCGAAGCTCCTCCAAGATGGCTGGATGCTCCCATAAACGCGCGAGCGCGGCGTCGATCGAGGGCCAGGAACGCTTCGTGCCCCACAACCCCAAACCCAACATCCGCAGCAGACGCGCCTGCCTCAGGCTGACGGCACCTCCACGCGGAGGCTTCGGCTCGGCGAGCACCTCTCTGTAGAACTTCGTTCGTTCCGCGTCGTCGACGTAAAGCAGCCGTCCCAGGCTCCTGCTCAAGATGGACTCCTCGGGGCCCGACGGCGGCGTGGGCAGCCCTGCTTTGCGTCGAAGAAAAGAAAACGTGCGTTCGCTGCGATAGAGATCCTCGGGGCCGATCTGAGCTTCCCGTAAAAATGCACCAAGAGACACATTCCCGAGGCTCGCGAGGAGCCGCACGAGTGCCTGCTGTCCCTTCACAGACTGGCGCAGATTGTCCAGCACAACACGCGTCGCGACGCGGTCCAGCTCAATATGGCAGCCTGCAGGCAGCACGGGAAACCCCTCCCTCACTTGTTTCTCGACCGCGAGCCGAGGACAGCCGAGAAGGGCCGCATAACGGGCGTCGAAGCGAAACCGCGCGTGCTGCGCGCCGATAAAGTCCAGCACCGTCACACAGGCCTTATCCTCCGTGCGACGTAGTCCCCGCCCGAGCTGTTGCAGAAATACGGTGGCGCTCTCTGTGGGCCGGAGGAACAGCACCGTGTCAACCTCCGGAATGTCGACGCCCTCATTCAAGAGATCAACCGTGAACAACACGTTGATCTCACGATTTCGCAATCTTCGTAGCGCGTTACTCCGCTCCTCGGCGCTGCTCTCTGCATGCAAAGCCATGGCTGGGATGTTCGCCTCCACGAAGCGTTGCGCCATGTAGTGGGCATGCTTGACGCCCACACAAAACCCGAGTGCGCGCATGCTCCGCGGATCGGGAACGAGGCGCTGGACTTGCTCTAGGATTTTTCCGATCCGCGCGTCGTCACCCGTGTACAAGGCTTCGAGCTCAGCGCGATCGTATGCGCCACGCGACCAACGAAGGCGCGAGAGATCGACATCGTCGTGCACGCCGAAATAATGGAACGGGCACAAGAGTCCACGCTCCAGCGCGTCCCAGAGCCTGAGTTCCGCGGCGATCCGTCCGTCGAACCAGCCGAGGACGTCCTGCCCGTCCGCGCGCTCTGGGGTGGCCGTGAGCCCGAGGAGCACCTGAGGCGTGAGGCGTGAGAGCAGCGCGCGATACGTGGCAGCCTCCGCGTGATGGAATTCGTCCACGATGACCACATCGAAATCTGCGGGGCCGAATTTCTCCGGGCCCATCCTCGATAGCGATTGGATCGACGCAAACACGTGCTCCCATGCCTCCGGGCGTTCCCCATCCACGCACAAGCTCCCGAACGCGCCATCCCGAAGCACGGTACGAAATGTCCGGAGGCTTTGCTCAAGGATCTCCTTCCTGTGCGCGACAAAGAGGAGCCGCGCCCGCAAGAGGCTCCCACGCAGCCGCTTGTAATCGAGTGCGGCGACCACGGTCTTTCCTGTTCCCGTGGCGGCGACAACGAGGTTCTTCCAACGACTGTGTCGCATCCGCTCGACCTCCAGCGCTTCGAGGATGGCGCGCTGATGCGGGTACGGATGGACATCCAGAAATGCGAGGTTGATGCTCTCGTTGTCCCCCCGCTCCGCGCGCAGGGCCTCCACGAGGCGCTCACGATGGTAATCCTCAAAAGACGGATCGTTCCAGTAGGTCTCAAACGTCGCTGAGAACTTCTCGACGACGGCGGGCGCCGACTGCGCCGAAAGGCGGACGTTCCACTCGACGCCGTCCAGGAGGGCCGACCGGGACAGGTTGGAACTCCCCACGTAGGCCGTCGAGAACCCTGTCGCGCGGTGGAACAACCAAGCTTTCGCGTGGAGGCGGGTGACCTGGGTATCGTACGATACCTTCACCTTGGCGCCACGTTTCATGAGCCAATCGAGTGGCCTTAGCTCGGTAGCGCCGAGGTACGTCGTAGTAATGATTCGGAGCGGCTTACCCGCTTCGAGAAAGGCCTCGAGCGCTCCCTCCAGCACACGAATACCCACCCATTTGATAAACGCGCAAACAAGATCAATGCGGTCCGCGGAGGCAATCTCTCGTCGCAGCTCTTCGCCGATGCGCGGCTCGCCATGCCCGTTCACGAGCAAGGCCGACGAAGAGAGGGGCAAGAGCGGGCGTGTCCGCTGCGGCTCGCCGGGGCGCCGAATTTCTTCGAGGACGGCGCCCTCGCTGTCGAGCGTCTCCCGCAGAAGCGATGGCTCTTGGAGCCGCTCGCTAAGCCAAGCAATCATCTCATTCGCTACACGAACCTGGAGGGCAGGGCGCTTCTCCTCGGGAACGGCATAAAGCGCCCTCCGGAGCAAACCAGAAAGAGCGCGCGCAAGTTGCTCGTGGGCTTCCGTAGGATCAAGCGCAACCTTGCTCAGCAGGAGGCCTTCCGCCTCGACAGCTCTGCGAAGTGCGTCCGTGAGAATCTGATCATAAAGCCCGGGGCTAACGTTCACCCCGGCAGGATAGAGCCGTTGGGAAGGGAAGTCGAGCACCTCGCGCAGGGAACCGGCGCCCAGCGCGGTTTGTCGTGCAAGCCATCAACGTACGCGCAGCACCGGATGCTCGTCGCCGACGGCGGGCACCGGCAAAACCCCGTTTTCGACCGCGCCGTCGTCGCTCTCGGGCTCGCAGAGATACACCGCGATCGCGCCGAGCGGCTGGTTCGAATCGACGCGCGACCATCCCGTAGGCACGGTTCGTCGATCCTCCCGCCACTCCACCGCGACCTCACCGACGGCCGCTGCTTCCAGAATCCCGCGCCCTCCCTCCGTGCCGAGCGACGTGACGCGCGCGACCTCGACGTCGTACGCCCCCTCGGCCGCCTCGACGCGCAATCCGTGGCGGCGCAGGTGCTCGGCGAGCGCGGGCGGGACGAGGTAGGCGCGGGGCCGATCGACGACGACCGTGCCCACGAATCGCCCGAGATAAGGGATCTTCACGGCGACGGACGCGCCGTCGAGCGTGCGGGGCGAACGCGTGAGGACCTCGACCGGCGCCTCCATGCGATCGAGGCGATACCGCACGGCGACCTTCTCCGGCGGCGCGGCGCTCGAGGCAATGACCTGGCGAATGTCGTCGGCATGCTTCGCGGCCCAGGAGAGCGTCTCGATCTGCCACGCGGTCGCAGTGCGGACGCGCTCCTCGAATGGCAGGTAGCTATAACATTCGAGCAGCAGATCGAGCCGGTTCGTGAGGCCGCGATAATTCGAGCCGAACCGCGGGTGGTGCGGGTACGTCATCCAGCCGAGGCCCACGGCCGACGCCGCGTCGACCTCGCCGCCCGCGTCGAGCACGCGCTCGTCCTCGACGAAATTGCCATACCAGCCGCTCTCGAATCCGCGCGCGCGCACGGCGGCGATGACCTCCGGGACGAGCCGCTCGCGCATGAAATCGATCGGCTCGCGCCGACCCGATTCGACGGTGTGGGGCACGTCGACGGTCATGTGGAAGCGGTGCACCGAGCCGTTCGTCGCGTGGTTGTCGATCGTGAGGTCGGGCGACCACGGAATGCAGACGTTGTCTTGCAAGGCTCGCATCTCGGACGCGGCCTGGCGCATGTAATCGCGGTTCAGGTTGATGCCCTGGCTCTGCGTGCGGGTCCCGACCACGGGGCCGGCCTGGCCGGTGAGCTTTTTCAGATCGAGCCGTCGATTGACGGGATCGAGCGCGTCGTTGCCGTCCGGATTGAAGAGCGGGACGACGAGCAGCGTGATCGTGTCGAGCCAATCGGGACGGCGACCGTCGAGCAGGTCGCGCACGAGCGCGAGGCTCGCCTCCTTGCCCTCGACCTCGCCGGGGTGGATGCCGTCGAGCATGAGAATGACGGGACGCTCGCTGCGCCGGGCCTCCTCGGGCGTGCGGACGCGGTCCTTCGAGAGGATCAAGAGGGGCATCTCGCGGCCGCCGGGCGAGGTGCCGAAGGTCGTGACGTGGAGGCGCGGGTCGTTCCGCGCTTCGAGCGCGCGCACGAAGCGCATCACGTCGGCATGGAGGGAGGTCTCGCGGAAGGAGGTGGACTCGGCGCGGGTGAGCAGCATGCGGCGTGAGGTAGCACAGAACGACCGCCGCGTGGACGGGCCCGTCGTTATGCCGCCGCGAACGATTAGAGCTCGGACAATTTTTTCCCGCCGGACGCCTGCTCCTCGATCGGCGGAGGCGGGGGCGGCGGCGGCGGCGGCATACCGGGGAACATGGCCGAGCCGAGCACGAGGCCAATTCGGCCCATCGAACGAAACGAATGGAGCAGACGGCGGACGAAGCGCCGCCAGGCCCTCCTCCGAGGGCTCTCAGCCAAAGGCGACATCGCTTTCTCCTTGCTGTGGAATCGAAGGCCGCGGAAAAGGCCGTCGAATTCAGCAAAGGAGAGCGCAATGAAGGAGCCAGCGATCCGCGGGGACGAACCCGGCGCCCGGATCGGCCGGCAGAGGCGCCGTGGCCCGGACGAACGAGGCCGCCTTCGCGGGGCGGACCTCGATCGCAGTGTGCGCCGCCTCGGCGTTTTCCGGCGCGACCTCGCGCGCCGCCGCGGCGACCTGCAGCGCGGTTGCGGCATACGCGACAAAGACGACCGTGTCCGGAACGACCTGCGCATGACGCGCCGGTGTGGCCGGCAGCATCAGCATGAGGCAGGCGAAGAGCACGCGGAGCGCGCGCACGATTCGCCAGGGGTGCCGATGCATGGGTGCAGCGTAAGCCTCGATTCGCCCCTGCGCAACACCTGCCGCGCACGACGGCTCGGCGTGACGTCGCGCGGAGCCGTGGACAGCCGAGTCCAGGGAGGCTACGAAAATCGAGCCATGCCCCGGCCCATCGCCCCGTCCGAGCGCCGCGACGCCTTCCAGCGTGACGGTTTCCTCGTCCTGTCCGGATTCGTCACGGTCGAAGCATGCCTCGCGCTGAAGCGCCGCGCCGAGGAGCTCGTCGCCGCCTTCGACCCGGAGGCGCACCGCTCGGTCTTCAGCACGCACGAGCAGACGCGCACCTCCGACGACTATTTTCTCGAATCGGGCGACAAGATCCGTTTTTTCCTCGAGGAGGGCGCGCTCGGGCCGGACGGCAACCTGCGCGTGCCCAAGGAGCGCGCGCTGAACAAGATCGGCCACGCGATGCACGACAGAGATCCGGTCTTCGATCGATTCTCGCGCACGCCCGAGCTCGCCGCGCTGACGGCCGAGCTCGGCCTGTCCCGGCCGGTCTTGATTCAATCGATGTACATCTTCAAGCAACCCCACATCGGCGGCGAGGTCGTTTGCCACCAGGACGCCACGTTCCTCTACACGGAGCCCGTGACCGTGACGGGCCTGTGGTTCGCGCTGGAGGACGCCACGATCGAGAATGGCTGCTTGTGGGCGGTGCCCGGCGGCCATCGGCAGGGGCTCAAGAAGCGCTTTTTGCGAGACGGGCGCGGAGGCACGCGCTTCGAGGTGCTGGACGAAGTGCCTCTCGTCGAGGAGGGCGCCATTCCCCTCGAGGTCCCGGCCGGGACGCTGGTCGTGCTGCATGGGCTCTTGCCGCATCGAAGCGAGGAGAATCGCTCGGATCGATCGCGGCATGCCTATGCGGTGCACGTCGTCGAGGCCGACGCGTTTTACCCCGCGGACAACTGGCTACAGCGGCCGGACCTTCCTTTACGCGGGTTTCAGCCCCCGAGCGCCTGATCGAGATCGGCGATGAGATCGTCCGGGTCCTCGAGGCCCACCGACAAACGAAAGACCCCCTCGCCCGCCGCGGCCCGATACGCGGCCTCCTGCTCCCCGGCGAGTCGAAACGACGTGCGAAGGATGTCGTCCGTCGGGATGTAGAAAAGCAGGCTCTTCGTTTTTCCGAGCGAAACGGCATACGAGACGACCCGCAGCCGTGCGGCGAGCTCTTTCGCGAGCGCCGGGCCGCCGTCCTTCACCGTGAACGCGAGCAGGCCCGACGCATTTTGCATCTGCCTCTCGGCGAGGGCGCGCTGCGGGTGGCTCGGCAAGCCCGGCCAGTGGACCGCGGCGACCCGCGGATGCGCGCCGAGCCAGGTCGCCACGCGCCGGGCGTTCTCCTCGTGGATACGCATGCGCGCGGGCAGCGTCTCCAGCCCGCGCAGGACGAGCCAGGCCGCGAACGGGTGCAGGGCGGCGCCGTAATGGATCAACGCCTCCTTGCGGAGCGCCGCCATCCGCTCGGCGCTCCGCCCCACGACCGCGCCGGCGATCGCGTCGCCGTGGCCGCAGATGTACTTCGTCAGCGAATGCACGACGTAATCGGCGCCCAGCACGAGGGGGCGGGTCGCGATGGGGGTCGCGATCGTCGAGTCGACCGACAGCTCGGCCCCGGCCGCGTGCGCGACCTCCGCGATCGCCGCGATGTCCGAGAGCTTCAAGATGGGGTTCGCCGGCGTCTCGATGTGCACGAGGCGCGTCGCGCCGGGCCGGATCGCGGCCGCGACACACGCCGGGTCGGCCGTGTTCGTCGTGGTCACCTCGATCCCGAAGCGCGGGAGCGTCTCGTGCGCGAGCTCCGCGACGCCGGCATAACACACGTCCGACAGGACGAGATCCGCGCCCGCGCCGAGCCTCGCGAAGAAGAGCGCCGAGAGCGCTCCCATTCCGCTCGCGAAGCAGACGGCCGCCGCGCCCTCTTCGAGCGCGGCGAGCCGCCCCTCCAGAAGCTCGATCGTGGGATTGCCCCAGCGCGTATAGAAATGCGGAGCCGCGTCCTGGAGATCCGCCGCGGAAAAACCGACGGCGTCCGGGGCCGTGTGGAAGCTCGTCGTGGTCGTGATGGGGGGCGAAATGGGAGCGCCCACGGCACGCGCGGCGCCCTCGGGCAAACCTGCGTGGAGCGCGAGGGTGGCGGGGCGCTGCGGCGACGATTTCACGGTTTTCCTCTCACGGATCCGGCCACAACTTCATCTGCGGATCCGGCCAGCGGAAGGGGTTCTGCGCCGCGCTCGCATTCGCGAAATCCGCCTGGCAGGGCCCGATCTTGCCGGGGTCGTTGAGCAAAGTCCAGAACGACGCGCAGACGTTCTGCGAGATGAAGGTCCGGCATTCCTCCATCGTATGTTCGCCCGGCGTCGGCTGGCTGTAATAGGCGCGCACGAAGTCCCAGGCGATCTTCTGCATGTCGGCCGTCGGCTCGGCGTCGACCTCCGCAGGGACGGCCGCGCCGACCGGCGAGGCGCGGAAGATCGACGCGTACGTGACCAGCGCCAGGTAATACGCGCCGAGCGGCGTCATGTGTACGTTGTCGCTGAAGATCCTGTCGAGCTTCTGCGACGTCGTGCCCGTGATGCCTTGCACCTCGTCGTTCAAGATGTGCTCCACGAGATCGACGAGCGCCGCGCCCGCGGGGAGCGCCTCCACCCGATCGGTCCGCCCCTCGGCCGCGAGCGAGAGGTTCACCTTGGTCGCCACGCATTCCCACGCGTAAAGCGCGTTTTTCTCGTGGTCGATCCACGTCGTCGGGGCATTCTTGTCGACGTCGAGCCAGCTATGGTAAAACAGCGTGTGCCCGGCCGGGTTTCCGTCGATCAATCGGTCGTGGTAATGGCGCAGGAAGCCGAACGTATCCTCCCACCAGATCGTGCCCAGGATGTCGTGCCGCTCCGTGATGACGAGCGTGTCGTAGCGCTCGCCGGGCCCGAGCGTCTTCGGGGAGAGCAGCTCTTCGATCACGTTCATGTCGCTGCCTTCGCGGTTCTTCCCGGTGCTGTATCCGGGCCAGCCCGGCGCGTCGAAGCTCCCGCCCTTGGTCCTCACCCGGATCGGCGAGCCGATGCCGATCTGCTCGTTGAAATTGAAATCCTTCCCGAGGCTCTGCGCGATGGTCAGGACGTGATCCGGCAATGGATTGTCGGTGAGGCTGTGCCCGGACAGGAACATGCGCGCCGACGCGCGCTCCGTGAGCCCACCCCCCGCACCGCCGGTGCCGCCCGTCCCGCCGGTGCCGCCCACGCCGCCAGCGCCGCCGCCGCCCGCGCCGCCATTCCCCCCGGCGCCGGTCCCGCCTGCGCCGCCCGTATTCGACGACGACGGGTCATCCGAGCATCCGGACGCCGCGAGCACGGCGGCCACGCCTGCCAGAACGAGCGGAATCCACCGGTCCCTCGAACCACGATGATTCATGACTTCCTCCAGGAAAAGCAAGCGCTGTAGCGACCCGTACGAGTCCTATCGTCCAATGCCATTCCCTGTCAAGGAGCGCCGGGGGCTTTGCGGCTACCGCTTCTTTTTCCGCTTCTCTCCGAGGACCGCGCGCTTCGTGGCGAGGTACGCCCCCGCGTCCGGCTTCTCGCCGTGCGCCCAGCTCTTGATGAGCGGCACGACCTCGTCGTCCCAGGGATCGGCGAGGCGCATGCGCACGAAGTCCGCATAGAGCGCCGAGAGCGAGGTTTCGAGGTCCTCGAGCAGCATCATGCGCTCGTAGAACACCTCGTGTTTCTCGTCGTTCTTCTTGAGCTGCGTGGGCAATTTGAGGCCCGAGAGCCCCAGCGAATCGGCCTTGAGCGTCCAGGCATACTCGCGCTCCCCGCGCACGAGGCGCATCTTCGCCTCCTTCGGGAGCTTGCCTTGCCGGAGCGCCTCCTTCGCCTCCGGCGACGAGGCCGGGATCGCGCCCTTGAGCCGGCTCTCTTCTTTCTCCAGCACCAGCGTGATCTGCGCCTCCAGCCACATCGAGACCGGATCGGCGCCCGTCGGGTGCAGGTTCGTCTCCTGCATCTCGCTCTCGAACCAGAGCCAAACCACGAATTCGCGCCCCATGAAGCGGCGCCCCTCGATGAGATCCAAGAGCTCCATCAGCGCGCCTCCTCTTCCAGTCGGGCAAGCATCATCGGCTCGATCCCAGCGAAGGCCCGCGCCTCCTTGGCGTCGAGGCCCAGGCGATCGGCAGCCGTGCCCGGGCTCTCGGGCACGAGGTCGACCTTGAACGTGCGCTTGAAGAGGTCGTCGAGCAGGGCCGAGATACGCTCGGATTGGCTGTACAGGTGGAGCACGTTCGTCCGCAGATTCCACACGACGTCGTAACTCTTGAGCGACGGCACGAGCTGGCGCCGGAGCTTGCGCACGACCATCGTCTTCAAATCGGCCTTCGCCTGCCGGCCGAGGCGCTCGAGCCCCCGCTTGGCCAGGAGCGCCTGCTCGGCCTCACGCAGGTGGGCCTTGAGCAGCGGCCCGGGGACGACCCAGCGATCGAGGCGCAGGCCCAGACAAACGTACTCGTTGTAGAAGACTTTCTCGTGATCGAGGTCCGTATCGAAGGGATCCTCGATGTTGGCCCAGCCCGCGCCCTCGTTCTTCTCGTCGTCGGGCGAGAGGGGCTGGAAAGCGTTGGCACGGATGCGCTTCAGCGTCGTTCCGGGAACATCGTCGGGGATATCACCGGTGACGTAGAAGCGCGAGAACGTGAGGCTACCGCGGAGTGCACCCAAGGTGGCGCCCATCTACGAGCTTCGCCGCGCGGAGGCAAGAGGGTTCAGGCAGTGCCCGCTCCAACGGCCACGCCGAGCCGCTTGCACACCTCGACGAGCGCCACCTCCGCGCCAGCGGCGATGGACATGATGCCCCGCTCGTGGACGCGGGGCGTGGGGTCGATGTTGAAGACGGGCACGTGCCGCCGGAGCGCGAGTTTCGTCACGAGATCGGTCACGCCAACCGAAAAGGACGTGCCCGCAAAGATCACGAGCTGCGCCTGCACCTGCGCGGCAAAGCCCACCCGCCTCCAGTGGTAATCGTGGTGGCCGGCGTACGTCTCGTCGAACCAGAGGACGTGCATCCGCAGAAACGAGCCACACGAGGGACAACGAGGCACGTTCGCCTCCACGGGGTTTGCCCGGAACGCCGTGAGATCGACCTCGCTCGCCGCGATCGATCCCTCGGGCGCGCCGAGCTCGCAGCCGACCCGCGAGCACCGATACCGATCGCTCGTACCGTGGACCTTGATCATGCGCCGTGACCCGGCCTGCTCGTGCAGGGTGTCGATGTTCTGCGTGATGAGGAGGAACTCGCCGCCCCTTTCGATCTGGAATCGCTCGAGCGCCACGATGGCGTGGTGCCCCGGGTTCGGCTTTTTGCCTTCGAGGTTCTCGAATCGCGAAAGATACCATTGCCACGAGCCCGCCGGGTCCTCGCAGAAAAACGCGTGCGTGCCGAGCTCGGTGACGTCGCGCTTCCAGATGGCGTCGGGATCGCTGCCGCGGAACGTGGGGATCCCGCTGGCGTGGCTGACGCCGGCGCCCGTGACGATCAAGATCTGATCGGCTTGCGTGGACCGCACGGCGTCCGTGAGCGTGGCGAGAGCGTCCTGCATGGACGGGATGGTAGCACGGAAGGCGTGGCGAGGAGAAACGGCGGGAAGAACGGAGCGACCCCCCCCGGGGCGATCTCAGGCCTTGCCCGCGCCGCGCGCCGAGAGCTCACGCCGGAGCTTCGGCAGCTCTTTCTTTCCGATCTTGGTGCGGATGATGTCGGCGATGCGACCGCGCTCGTCGTCCTCCGGGAACGTGAGCAGGTCCATCGGCAATAGATCGAGCCCTTGCGCGATGCGCACGAGCGTCTCGATGGTGATCGCCGCGAGGCCGTGCTCGATGCTGGAGAGGTGCCCCTTCGACAGTTGTCCGACATCGGCAACGTGCTGGAGGGACAGACCTCGCTCGAGGCGAAGCGCGCGGATGCGCGCGCCGACCTTGGCGGCTGCAGGAGAAGGTATGGTTCGTCTGGGCATGACGTTACGATGCCACAATCCTGCTCCGGCGACAAACGAAAGTTTGGCAGCGGGTGGCGCGGACCACGCGCTGCTGCCGCCTCGCCGTGGCGGGGCCCGTGGGGCGCGCGCGGGCTCTCGGCGTCGTATCCGTCGGCGGTCCATTCCCGGACGCCACGGCTCATCCCGCGAAGACCGTACCCGTTCGGCGGGAAGCCCTGCGGCGGACGGATCGAGACGCCTCGAATCGACCGAAGTCGCAAAGCTCGGGCGTGGGCGGATCGTCGGCACGGATAACGGCGACCGACGAGCCCGCCACGGGCGGCCTTCTCCCACCCGGCGCCCCACGCGCGCATCGACGCGGCTCGACGGGAAGGGTGCGCCGTCGAAGAAGAGGTCGCCTCGCCCGTGGTCCAGCTCCACAGGTGCAGCGGGAGCCCCCTTCCGTCTGGCCCGGCGTATGCACCACCTCCCTCGGGGAGATCACCATGCCCGCTGCACGAAAGCTCGATCCGCGTGACCTCGGCCGATTGCACGCCCGCCCCACGCCCGGCCCCCGCGACGACGCCCAGCGCGGCGACAGGCCGCTCGGCCTCGGCGACAAACGGGACGGGATCCTTTTCATCCCGTCGAGCTACGATCCCGCCCGCCCGACCCCGCTGATGCTCTGCCTGCACGGCGCCGGCGGCGAGGCTCGCCATCGCATCGACGCCATTCGCCCGGAGGCCGAGCGCGACGGCGTCATCCTCGTCGCGCCCGATTCGATGGGCTCGACCTGGGACCTGCTCCGCGGCGGATACGGCTCGGACGTCGCCCGCATCGATCGCGCGCTCGGCGCCGCTTTTCATTGCCTCGCCGTGGACCCCACGCGGATCGCGATCGAGGGTTTCTCCGATGGGGCTTCGTATGCCCTTTCGCTCGGCCTCACGAACGGCGACCTCTTCCGGTTCGTCTTCGCGTTCTCCCCCGGATTCATGCGGCCGCTCACGCAGGTGGGCGCGCCCGAGGTCTTCATCAGCCACGGCGTGAACGATCCCGTCCTGCCCGTTCGATGCAGCCGGAACATCGTCCCCTCCCTCGAAGCCGCGGGATACGCCGTGACGTACCGCGAGTTCGCCGGGGGCCATTACGTGCCCCAGGGGATGCTCCGGGAGGCGATGGACATCCTCCAGAGCGCGAAGACGTGATCAATGGCGCCGGCGATTCGTCTCGAACCCGCCGACCATGATGGCGTGATCGAGCGGCTCGGGGCGGCCGAACGTCTCGTTGCGCGCCTTGTCCGCGCAAGGGCCGCAGAGCAGCACCTTGCCCACGTCGACCGCTTCGTACAGGCGAACGTCCCCGAGCACCGCGCAGGCATGACAAGCGCCCACGCCACGGACCGCTCCGCTCCGCCGGGAGGCGAGCGTCGGGAGGGAATGGCGCTCGGCGGGCGCGCGAGGCCTCGCCATCACCACGGGCGCACGCTCGGGCATCGGCGCGACGCGAGCTTTCCCGCTCGGGCCGATCTTCACGAGTTTCCGGGGTTTGCCTTCTCCGGCCGCGTTCGTGGGTGCGTGCCGCTTCATCCGTCCTCGAAGCGGATATACCGAAGCCTCCGGGGCCTGTCCAGACCGGACGCCCCGGAGCTCGTTCGTGGATGCTTCAGCGATTGGATGTGGCCTGCGGCGACGCCTTCCGCCTCCGGGCACGCCTCCGCCGCGCGAACGTCGCCGCGGCGAGCACGAGCGACCCGAGGAGCAACGAAGACGCGCCTCCACCGCCTCCGGCCGTGAGCGCGCAGCCGCCGTCGTCGTCGACCTCGCCTCCACACTGCGACTCGCCCCAGACAGCGTCCTTCTTCGTGAGGTAGTCCGTGCAGCCAGAAACCTCGCCGCCGCTCGGCGTCGCGAGCATTGCATTGATCGCGTCCTGTTTCGAGATCTTGGGCACGTCGAACGAGCAGGTGAGCTGGACGTTGCCATCCGCTTCGAGCCGCACCGCACTTCCCGAGGGGCCGTTGTTGCTGATGGCAACGAGCAGCGGGGAACCGACGGGCCCTGCGTTGTAGACGTCGATGGTGTCGCCCACCATCGTGGAGGTGGAGGCATCGCCGTGGAGGACGTCGACCTTCGCTTTGCCACTGCCGTCCGACTGGATCGCCGTCACGGTCGCCTCGGCCACGGCGACCGGATCGATGCCTGTGTTCTGGCAGAAGCAGGCCTCGGCCTTGGTGACGAAGCAATACGACGGCTGGATCCGGGCCGCCTCGGACGCCGTGAGCCCGGCCCGATCGAGCCAGGCGCGGAGCGCAGCGTCTCCCTCGATCTCGCGAATGAACGCGTTGTTCGCCGTCCTTGCCACGCGCGCCACGAGATCGGTATCGCCCGTCGACTCGATGAGGTGCGCCATCGCGCAACGCGTGCCGAACGCGTCGACGAAATAGGGCATGCGGATCACGGGGAAATCGAGGTTGCGCGGGAAACGCCCCGTGCGGGCATAACGCTGGAGCTCGACGATCAGGCCCGCGCGCGCCGCGCGTTGCTCGGTCGACAGGTGGCTCGTGTCACGGGCGCGGAGCTCGGCGAGGACCGTACGGAAATGGGCGACGAGGCGCGCTTTCTCCCTGGCGATCAGGGAGCGCCCGTGGCGCAGAGTGGCACGCCGGCGGGCCGCAGGAGACGAACGACGAGACTTGGAGGTCAAAGCAAGGATCATTCTGGCTCCTTCGGGGCGCCCATCCGCGCCCCGGCAATGCCGGCCCTAGCAGGAGTCATGCCGTCGCGAAGAGGGCGTTCAACGCAATGGCGAGCCAGCCGGCGAGGAGCAAGAGGCCGCCGAGGGGCGTGACCGCGCCGAGCACGCGGCGACCGGTCAGGGTCATGATGTAGAGGCTGCCCGAAAATAGAAAAATGCCGCCGAGAAAGAACCAGGGCGCGAGGGCGCTGCCCTCCTTCGTCGGCGTGGGGTGGAGTGCCGTGAGGCCAATCGCAATGGCGTGGAGGAGGTGGTATTGGGATCCGGTCTGCCACCAGACGAGGCGCTGCTCGGCGTCCGGGAACTGCGTGACCCATTTCTTGAGGCCGTGCGCCCCGAACGCGCCGAGCGCGACCCCGAGGAAGCCGACCACGCCGGCGAGCAGGAGGGAAAAACGTTCCATGCGTGGAGCGTGACGCGCGCGCGGCGTTCGTGCACGGCCCCGGAAGCACGAAAGTACCTGGGACGGAGCCCGGTTGTCGCGTATGTTGCCCGCCCGATGAAAGTCCGTGCCGCCGTCCCCATCGCCCTCGCCCTCGCGCTCTCGGCCTGCTCGGCCACGCAGTGGATGAGCGCTCCGCCGTGCCTCACCGGCGCGGTCCCAAAGGTCGGCCGTCCCGTCCCCGACGAGATGTTCGCCCTGATGCGGCGCGAGCGGGAACGAGCCGAGCGCGCCTCGCCGCTCGTTCGAGCCCATATCCTCGAAACGCTCCCGCGGCTTTTCCCCGACGTGAGTGATCTGCTGCTCGCGCCGCCTTGCCGCGAAGAGCTCGAAGCGGAGAGCGCGGCGGCGTTCGACGAAAAAACCCTCGCCTTCTCACGCTTGCTCGTCGCGCGCATTCGCACCGTGCACGACGCGGAGATCCTCATGGCGCTCGCCAAGCGAGACGAGGCGAGCATCACGGAGTACGAGCTCGGTCCGGACGAACCCGGGCCGCGCCCGCCGAAATCCCTCGTCCGTTATCTCGCGTTCGCCAGCATTCCAGCGTACTGGGTGGTCGACAATGTCCCGGAGGGCCGGCGGCTCCTGCTCGAACGGGTGCGCACGAGCAAGGACGCGCGCGAGCAGATCCTCTTGCACGGCGCGACCTCCGCCATTTATGCCCAGATGCTCTGGGGACATCCCGAGCGCGCAGAAGGCGCCGAGGGGCCAGCGCTCCTCCGCGCCACCCTCCCCGAAATCAAGCGGCGGCTCGATGGGCCGGCGGACGCGGCCTCGCTGGAGCTCGTGATCCTGCAGATCAACGATCTAGGCGCCTTCGGCGTGCGGTTTGGCCTGGAGCAAGAGGCGCGGGCGCTCGTGAACGAGATCCTCGCGGCGAGAGGCGAGGTGCCGCTGACGCGAGGCATTCCGGGCGCGGCGCGGGACCTCGCGGAGGTGGCGCGCGCGGCGCTCTTCGATCTCGATACTCCCCAGAAATCGGTCGGAACGGCGGAACTCCCGCGGCCGCGGCGAGAGCAACACCATGTCCGGGAGGAATTGCTCCACGTCGAGCCCGGGGTTGGAAAGGTCTCGGAGGCCGCCGCGCTCGCCCGCGTGCGCGAGCTCGACCAGGAGCTCGAGACGCTGCGCTTCAATGCGCCCCGCTGCTACGTCCTCAGGGAGCTTGGCCACTGGATGCCACCCGCCGAGGCGTCACGACGCTTCGACGCGTTCATCGCGCCGATCTTCGACGGAGAGCGCATCCGCCTCGACACCGAGTCCGTTTGCCGCATGGATGTCGCGCTGGGTCTCGAAGGCGTGGACGAGGCGCGGCGCGTGAAGCTCCTCGAAAAGCTTCTCACGGCGAAGCCCGAGCAAGTCGGCCCGCGTGACCGGAGCCGCGACGAACATCATCCGGCGATTGCCTACCCTGCGTACGAGCAGCCCTTGTGGTCGGTCGCGGCGAGCGCCCTCCTGGTTCATCCGGAATGGATCGAGCGGCACGCCGAGGTGCGCGCCTGGCTCGAACCAAAGGCCCTCGCGCCGATTCCGACCGATGCCGCGACGGCGCAGGTTTGGACGAATTTCCAGCCCTCGTTCGAGCGTGTGATTGCGTTCCACGCCTCGGGCGCGCCCGGCGCATCGATGGATACGGCGCGCGCGATTTTGCGCGGCTACATGCAGCCCGTCGACCCGGCCGATCAGAAGAAAGTCACGCACATCTACTTCGGCGAGGTGTCCAGGGCCCGAACGCGCGCGCTCGGCGAATACGGGAAGCTCGTCGGGCTCGTCCCGGAGATCACGGCGTACCTCGAAGAACGAAAAACGGAGCGCGCCGCGGCGATCGCGCTCCATATGCTGAACCTCTAGAAGCACTCGCCATGAGCCGTGGATCGACGTGAAGTGCACGTGGAACCTCGGATGCCGAGCGAGCCATCGTTGGATGAGCGGCGTCTTTTTGCCGCGTGCTCCCATGCGTGCAGGCTTGCGGCGTGGTTTCCAGCGTTCGGGTGACGATCTCCTCGACCTCTGAACGAGCCCCCGCAAAGCCAGCTCCCTTCTCGACGACGGCAGCAGCGCGTCGCCATACCCGCGGAGGATCGGGGGCGGGGCTGGTGTGCGGGTGGGCAGGCCATTCGGAGAGGGTCGAGACGAAGGTTTGGAGGTTTTGCTGGCACTGGATCCGTTCGAGGGACGGAGGCTGCTCGGCCGTTGCGCGATCGCGCAAGCCAGGTTGCGCGGTCGCGCAAGCCATACGCCACAGTCCGTTGATACGAGCGTCGTTCAGGGCGTCGTTTACGGCGTAAATCCGCGTGGCACGCGGACTGCACTGGGTCGATGGGACGGGCGCGGGGGACGAGCGCGCCGGACCAGCTCACCCAGGGACGTTTCGTTATGCGCAGCGAGCAGAACCGTACAATGGCACGAGCGGAGGGCCTACCGGCAGCGGGCCGTATTCCCCCCGGCTCCGAGGAATGGGTCCGCACCGTGCTCGGGACATTCTGGGGAACCCGATGGTCCGATCTGCCGGTGAGCCCCCTGTCGGTGCAAAACGCCGAGCCACTCAGCCACACCGCCGGCCTATGGCACATCGGCTCCGCCGGAGCCGGGCATGTTCTGAAGGTCCAGCTCAATCGCGGCGCGGCGCGAAAACCCGAGTTCTATCCGCTGAAGGAAAACGTCATGGCACATTGCCGGGCCCACGGCGTGCCCGTCCTCGAGGCCGTTCCAGCCGTGGACGGCAGCACCAGCGTGTGGTGCGACGGGCTCGTGTGCGAATTACTGCCCCGGTGTCCAGGCATTGCGGCCCGCCGGAGCACACCCGCCCAGGCCGCCGCCGTCGCGCGCGCCGGGCTGGACCTTCGCTACGCCCTGGACCGGCTGCCTGACGGTGTCATGGCGGACCTCGCCCCCATTCCTCTGCCCCGGATGGTCGAGGAGGAACGCTGGCCTGTCGCTCTGGCGGATGCCGAGAAACGATTGCTGCCGATGGCGGAGCGCCGAGACGACGCATGGTCGCGCGCGGCGGCCTCCGCCCTGCGTGGCGTCATTCGAGCGGGAGCCCTGATGCACCAGGCCGGGATCCCCGTGGTCGGAGAGTCGCCCGACAGGCCGTCCGTCGTCCACAGCGACCTGCACTATCACCACTTCCTTGTGCCCGCCTCCGGCGCACAGCCGACCGTCCTGGCGATTCTGGACTTCGACAACCTGCACGTCGGCGATCGGCTGCTGGATCTGGCCTGGATAGCGGAAGTGACCGGAGGCGTGGCGGATCCCTCGGCGCGGGCCGACGGCCTGAGCGCCTTTTTGGCAGCCGCCCGCGCGCGGGGCCTTCTGCAGCCTGGCGAGGCGCGGCTGCTCATGCCGCTGCTGCTGGCCCATTCGCTTCCCGTCATCGTGGACATCGCCAAGGACATCCTGGTCCGCGGCATTCTCAGCCGCTTGTGGAGCGATTACTTCGAGCTGCTGTCATCGACCCGGAGGCTTCACCTTCACGCCCTTCTTACGGCCTGCCCAGTCGCTTGAACCCTCAACCACCCACACGGAGTTCATCATGAGCCCTGACACGGCTGCGTCCGCCACCTGGCCCGCCGACCTGTCCGCCTACTGCTTCGAGGTGCCATACTCCTCCGACACGGTGCTGTTCGACTCGGCGAAGGGAATCCGCCTGTTCGATACCGCGGGCCGGCAATACCTCGACGGACTATCCGGTGTGTTCGTCACCTGTTTCGGCTACGACTGCCAGCCGATCATCGACGCCATCAAAAACCAGCTGCGCGTGCTGCCATTCAATCCACCGCTACACGGCACCAACCGCCCCGCGCTGGAGCTGGCCCGCGCCCTGGTCGATCTGGCTCCGGCCTCGATCACCGCCGCCAAACTGGTCAATGGCGGCTCGGAGAGCATCGAAGCGGCCATGCGGCTGGCCCGGCTGTACCACCGAACCCACGGCAATCCCGGCAAGGTCAAGATCCTGAGCCATTACCACGGTTACCACGGCTCCACCTTCGGGTCGTTGTCATTGACCGGACGGCCCGACGTCACGCGGTTCGGCCCTGGCGTCCCGGGCATCGTTCACGTATGGCCCCCGGACTGCCTGGAGGAGTTCTGGGGCGTCGATGCCGAGATCGCTCAGAATCTCGCGGCCTCGATGATCGAGCGGACCATCCAGGCGGAAGGGCCGGATTCGGTGGCCGCCGTCATCGTCGAGCCCGTGATCCATCTGCGGGGTATGGCCGTCTCCACCACGGCTTACCTGTCCCGGCTGCGGGAGATCTGCGACCGATACGGCGTTCTGCTGGTCTTCGACGAAATCGTGACCGGCTTCGGGCGCACCGGGCAGCCCTTCGCCGCGCAAACCTTCGACGTCAGCCCCGACATGCTCTGCGTCGGCAAGGGAATATCCGGAGGCTACAGCCCGCTCGCCGCCGTGCTGATGTCCCAAAAGGTCGCGGAGATCCTGGGTACATCGGGCGGACAGCTGTCCTTCGCGCCCTCGCACACGTACGCGGCCAATCCGATCGCATCCGCCGCGGGTGCCGCTGCCGTGCGGCTGTTCCACGAAGGCTCCTTCCTGACCCGAATCCAGAGCCTATCGGAGTACCTCGAGCCGCGGCTGCGGTCCACGATTGCCGGGCGCGGCGACCTGCGCGCCATCGGCCTGCTCTATGGCGTCAAGCTGGCCGAAAGCGGCGCTCATGGCAGGGGCATCGGTGCCGCGGTCGCCCGGGCGTGCCTGAAGCGTGGGCTGGTCATCCGCGGCCAGGACGACTGGATCGTCATGGCCCCGGCCTTCGTCACCAGCAAAACGGAGGCCGACGAGATGCTGGACATCCTGGGCGACGCCCTCGACGCGGTCTGCGGAGGTTGCCAATGAGCACGCTGAGGAAACGTTTCGAGCAGCCGGCCCTGGCCGCCCTGCCCAAGCTGACACCGCAGGAGCGCGCGCTGGTGCAACGCGAGCTCGCCGAGATCGCCGAAGGTGATTACGACGGGCACCAGCCCCTGGTGGAGGAGCTGCGCAAGCTCGCCGCCGCCGTGCCCGAACGGGCCTACCACGACAGCGCCCAGGTGCTGCTGCGCATGCACGAGATCGCCGGGTCGGGCAATTACCAAAGCTGCCTGTCGTCCCTGCAATTGATCCGTGCCTGCTTCGAACTCGACCTCATACCCGAGGTCGGAAAGGCTCCGGCAGAGCTGATCGTCGGCCGCGGACACATCGCGCCGGGTTTCTATGCCGAGTCCTACGTCCGAGGCTCCTTCCCGCTGGCCCCTCTCACCACGCTGCACCAGGGCGGGCTGACCGGGGTGATCCACCGGGACCTCGGCTTCAAAAACACCATGCGCTACAGCCTCGGCGTGGGCGTGGCCCAGGCCGTCAGCCTCGCCATGGACCTGGCCCGGCGAGGGGACGAGCGCAAGGTGGTCTGCCTGGCCGGCGATGGCGAACTCCAGGAGGGCGTGACCTTCGAATGCCTCCGCTTCGCCTACGAAATGGGCCTGAGCAACCTGGTCCTGGTCGTCGACGCCAACGGATGCGGTATCGAACCCCTACGGAAACCGCTCAACCCCAACTACCTGGCGAGTTTCCTGCCCCAGGTCCACCAGGTCGACGGCCAGGACGCCGAAGCCATCCAGCACGCCCTGGGCGCCTTGCTTCACCGACCGGGATCCGCCGCGCTGGTGTGCCACACCCGCAAAGGCGAACATAGCTTCAAGCCGGCCAACGGCGCCGCGAAGCCGGCCAACGGCAACGCGAAGCCGACCATGCCGTCCTTTGCCGGCACCAGCGGCCGGATGCTTGCGGCATACCAGCAGCGCACCGGTCAGGAGCTCGCGGTGTTCACGGCCGACATGGCGGCCCGGTTCGGCCTGCGGGGGCACCTCCCATACGACAACACCGGGCTGGCCGAGACCCTCAGCGTGGGTCTGACCCTCCTGCTGCCCGAGGACACCCTCAAGGTCATCGCCACCGATGCGATGTACTACATGGACTCCCTGAGCATGGTCACCGAGGCCAGCACGAGCGTCCGCAATCTGCTCGTGCTGGCCGGTCGCAGCTGGGGTGCCTGGGGCGGCGCGCACAACGCGACCAATTTGCTCGGCCTGCTTTTGGGGGTCCGGGTCTACGAGCCAATCACGCCCGCGGAGTTCAACGCCGTCCTGGACCGGCTGGCCGCACACCCCGGCACCGCCCACGTGGCCAGCATGGTCGACGCCAGCTTCACCCCGCCCGGCATCGACTGCTCCTCAAGGCTGGACGGCGCGGTGTGGATGACCCCGCCCGCAACGGCGCGCCCTCGGGCGGCCCTGGTGACCTTCGGGTATGCCTCCGTCCTCGTCGCCGAGGCCAACCGGGACGTCGGTCTGCCGCATCTGCACTGCGCGGCTCTCGACCCCGAGCTTCCCCCCGACACCCTCGCCGTGCTTGCCGGCTGCCGACGGATCGCCAGCGTCGAATACAACGGCGCCCAGGGCGGCTTCGGTGAACGGCTGCGCGCCAAGTACCTGCTGCCCCTCGAGGTGCACGGCATCCGGCACGACATCGCCAACCGCGTCCACGCCCGGCAGCTGGCGCTGCACGGCATGGACCCGCAGACGCTGCGCGGACTGCTCACTCGGCTCGGCTCCCAGGAGGTGGACGATGTGCCTGCATATGCATGATTACCGCTCCGCGGACACCGGGGGCATCGTCGACGGCGCGATCCTCATGCACCAGGAGATGGCCCGCCTGCTCCCCCGGCGCTGCCAGGTATCCTGGCACGACCTGACCCGTGGCCCGGCCAGTATCCGCCACGCCTGCCGGGGCGAGACCGTGTACGCGGGCAGCGGCCCGTACGCGTTCCTCTACCACTGCTGGCGAAAGCGAACCGGCCGGGCCTTCCGGATCGTCCGCGAGGTGCACACGGCGCTGTGGTCCGGCTACTGGGCCCAGGAGGAACTGTGCGCTCCCCTGCTCCAGGAGCATGACCTGGTGCTCTTCCCCACGGAGTACACGCGCCAGCTGTACATCAGCGCCTTCCCGTCGATCACCGAGGCCAATTCAGCGGTGGCCTACCCGATGCTGGACCGGTTGCCCCGCAGGCCCGCGGCCCCGGTCCGCTCCGCGCACGAGCCTCTGCGAATCGGCTACCTCGGCGCCCTGTCCCTGGCGAAGAACTTCGACCAGGTGCTGTCGGTCTTCGCCCGCTGTCATCGCGAAAGCGACGGTCGTGCGCGTCTGGTATACGCGGGCAAACCCAACCATCCGCGGTGGGAGTCCGGCCCGGTGCGCGAGCAGCTCGCCCAGGAGGGCGTGCCGCACGATGTGGTCCGGCTGCTCGGGATCCTGGATCCGAGCGAACTGGACGCCTTCTTTTCGGGCATCGACGTCCTGCTCTTTCCGAGCACGGCGTCCCGGGAAACCCTCGGCCGCGTGGTGCTCGAGGCCCTCGCCCACGGGGTGCCGGTGCTGGCTGCCGACATCGGCCCGGCCGTCGAGCTGCTGCCCGCCCGCAACCTTTTGCCCACCGTGCTCGACGCGACCACCGCGTTCACGATGAACAGGTCCGAGCCCCTTGGCCGGATCGACGAGGAGGTCCTGGTCGACAAGCTCCTCCGCCGCGACTTCGCACCGGCCCAGGTGCGCTCTCGGCGACCGTACGAGGAGCGGACGTTCCTGGACGCGCTGGCGGGGACCGCAGCCCATCCCCCGCCCTGCGCGGACAGCCAGGTGGCGGACGCGGACCATGACCGAACCGTGGCCGAGCGGCTCAGGGTACACCCGCGGGCCGGCGTCGACCTCTCCTGGGCCCTGCGAAGAGCCGAGCGCCTGTTCATCGACTACTTCCAGCGGCGCGACGACGAGGTCCTGGCGGCGATCGAGGCCCTCGGCGAGGAGACCGGCGGCGATCGCGAGGCACTGCGCCGGATCGTGACCCAGCCGGAGCGCAACCTGGCCGACTACCGGGCTTTTCCCCGGCTGATGGACGCGCTCGTCCTGCCGCCGCTGACGTACTCGCTCGCTCCCGAACCGGTCGGCGCACCAACCCTCACCCGTTGAGCGTAAAAAAAAATGAATAATTCTCAACATGTACGGGCGCTGAACGACATCACCGGCAAACAAGCGCTGGTCGTCGGCGGCGGCCGGGGCATCGGCGCCGCCGTGGTGGAGGCGCTGGCCGAACTGGGTGCCGACGTGGTCGTCGTCGACACGAATCGGCTGCCCTCGGCCTTCAACCAGTACGAATCGACCCGGGTCGGCGGCTTCGTGGACGCCCAGAAGCTTACGGCTCGGCTGACCGAGGCCGGGCTGAGCGTCCGCGCCGTGGAGACCGACGCCACCGACGAAGCGGCGGTCCGCAGGCTGTACGCGGACCTGATGCGGGACGTAGGTCGGCTCGACGTGGTGGTCAACGCGTTCGGCGTGACGCATGTCAGCCCGGTCGAGCAGATGGAGCTGGCCGAGTTCCAGCAGGTCATCTCGGGCAATCTCGACGGAGTGTTCCTGTCGTCGAAGTATGCCCTGCCTCTGCTACGGGCTGCCGGCGGCGGGGCGATCGTGAACTTCTCCTCGGTCTCCGGCCGCGCGGGATTCGGCAAGGTTGCCCATTACTGCGCCGCCAAGTTCGGGGTCATCGGCTTCACCGCCTCCCTCGCCCTGGAGGTCGCCAAGGACCACATCCGCGTGAACGCGGTGTGCCCGGGGATCATCCGCACCAATATGTGGCGCTATCTGCTGTCGGAATTCACCCGGCCCGGCGAGACCGAGGACGAGTGCTGGGAGCGCATGCGACAGATGGTGCCGCAGCGCCAAACCCAGACCCCCCAGGACATTGCGCAGGCGGTGGTCTTCCTGGCCTGCGCTACCAAAATCACCGGCCAGGCGATCAGCGTGGACGGGGGGATGACGGCGCCGTGAGCACCTCCCCCCTGCCCCCTGACGCCACGGGCGGACCGCTCGACACCGCCACGGAGGACTACGGCGACGGCTGGTCCTGGTCGCGCGCGCCGGCCCGCTGGTCACGGGCGGGCGGATCCCTGACCGTCGTGGCCCCCGGTCGGAGCGACCTGTACGCGATGCCCGGCCATTACGACATCGACCGGTTGCCGCTGCTGCAGCGGCCGGTGGACGGCGACTTCACCGCCTGGAGTCGAATCACGGTCGACGGCAGCGCATTCGGCGACGCCGGCGGTATCGCCCTGCACGGCGACGACGGCTGGCTGAAGGTTTGTGTGGAACGGCCCCGGACCGGCGGCTGGGCCGTGGTGACGGTGCTGTCGCGGCCGGAGTCCGACGAAGCCATGGGACCGGCCCTGGACCAGCCCGCGGCGGACGTGATGGTCACCCGCGAAGGCCGCAGGGTCGCCGTCCTCTTCCGGCAACACCGTCACGAGGACTGGCGCTTCGTGCGGACCTACCTCGCCCGGACCACGCGGCAGGTGCGGCTCGGCATCTTCGTCCAGGCTCCGTTCTCCGACGCCGCCTCGGCGCAGTTCGAGCCCATGCGGCTCCGTTCGACCGCCTGGCGGGATCACCGATGAGACCCCCCTTGCCGCTTCGGTGGTCCGGGCTCGCCCTACAGCTTCTGCTGTCGGTGCTGCTGGGCGTCGTCACGGGAGCCCTGGGGGCCGCGCTGCCGCTGCTCAGAGACGTCTATGACATGCCCGCGGCGAGCGGGACCGAGCTGGTCGTGCTGTACAACGTCGGCGCGCTGGCCTCGATCGCGCTCTGCGGGCCGGGCCGGAGGCAGGTGCTTTCACGGCGGGCCGTGACGGTGGTGCTGGCCGCCTTCGTCAGCGGATGTGTGGGGATGGCGTACGCGCCCACGTGGCCGACGCTGAACGTGTGCGCCGCCGTGTGCGGAGCCGGTTACGGCGGTCTGATCCTGCACCAGAACACCCTCTTTGGCCGGTACCCCGGACGCACCGGAATCGTGCTGCTCAACGTGCTGCACGCGAGTTTCGGTGCGGGCGCGGTGCTGGGGCCCGTGCTGGTGGGCGAACGGCACCAGGTCTCGGGCCTGCTGCTGGCCACCGCCGTGCTGGCCGCCGCGCTCCTTCCCTGGGCGGGCGCCGACGGCTCCGCCCCCGGGACGGCGGAAGCCCTCGGCGCGCCGGAGACGGCCGCCGCACCCGTCGTGGTCGTGGATCGGGCCCCCCGGCGATTCCTGGCGATCCTCGGCCTGGCCGCCCTGGCCTACGCCGGCATCGAGAGCTCGATCGGCGCACTGGAATCCACGCATCTGCACGCCATCGGCCACTCCTCGGCAGACGCGGCACGGCTGAGCGGCCTGTTCTGGGCCGGGCTGGTGGTGGGTCGCCTGGTGCTGCCGTTCACCGCAGCTCGCCTCGCCTCGCCCCGGATGATCCTGCTCTGCCTGTCGGCCGGGGCCGCGGGTCTGGTCACCGCCGCCAGCGGATGGGCGGCCGGGGCCTACGCGGTGACCGGCATCGCCCTCGGCCCGGTCTTCTCCACGCTGTTGGCCTGGGCGAACGCCACCTTGCTCGTGCCGCGGCGGGTGAGCGCCGTGCTGCTGCTGGCCAACCTGTGCGGCAGCAGCCTGCTGCCGTACCTCATCGGCCTGGTCGCCGATCCCCGGCGCCCGGCCCTGATCCCCTTGTCGATCGTCGCACTGACGCTGCTCGCCGGCCTGGCGGTCGCAGTCGCAGCCCGGCTCGCCCGGACGGCGGCGGACGTCCGGCCGGACCCCGTCCCCTCGGCGCCGCCGGTCAAGGCGGTCGGCCGATGACGAAGGAAGGAGTTCACCACATGACCTCGCCCCAACCCATTTCGGATTTGTTCTGGGCGCATTGGAAGACCAAGACCATGCTCAGCGCCATCGCTCTGGGGGTGTTCACCGAGCTGGCCAAGGAGCCGTTGTCCGCCGCCGAAGCCGCCAACCGGCTGCGCATCACCCCCGCGGCGGTGACCGACTTCCTGGACGCTCTCGTGGCCCTCGGCCTGCTCGACCGTGCCGACGGCCGGTACACCAACGTGCCCGAGTCCGCGGAATATCTGGACGCGAACAAGCCGGCCACCTATCTCGGCGACAGCTACCTGGCCCAATGCTCCGGATGGGCAGACGACCTGACCAATGTGCTGCGCACCGGGGAAGCGCTGCGCGGGGCACGCGACGGCCAGGACTTCTACCAGGCCGTCTACGACTCCGCCGAATCCACTCGTGCTTTTCAGCGGGACATGACAGCGCTGAGCATGGGGTCGGCGCTGGCGATCGCCGAGCGCTTCCCCTGGCAGCAGTATCGCACCCTGGCTGACATCGGCTGCGCCGAAGGCGCGCTCGCTGGCCAGGTGCTGCGGCAGCATCCCCACCTGACCGCGATCGGATTCGACCTGCCGCAGGCCCGACCCGGCTTCGAGGCGTACACCCGCAATCTCGGCCTCGCCGACCGGATGGCCTTCCAGCCGGGTGATTTCTTCCGCGACCCGCTTCCTTCCGCCGACGTCCTGGTGCTCGGCCACGTCCTGCACAACTGGGGCCGCGAGGAAAAACTTCAGCTGCTGCGCAAGGCTCACCAGGCGCTGCCCCAGGGGGGCGCGCTCCTCATTTACGAAACCCTGATCGACGACGATCGGCGCCGCAATGCGTTGGGCCTCATCCTCAGCCTGATGATGCACGCCGAGGTGCCCGGCGGATACGATTACACCGGCGCAGAATGCCGAGCCTGGCTCGCCGAGGCTGGATTTTGCAAGGTGCGCGTCGAAGAGCTCGACGGTCCCGAATCCATGATCGTAGCCATCAAGTGAGCCGGCAGGGAGGTGCTCGCGTGATCAACGGCCGTGACGCACACACCGATGTGGTGATGTTCTGGAACCTGCACGAGGCGGGAATCGACCGCCTGTACGGCGACAACCGTCGCTGGCACCTGCAGCGCGACCTCATCTCCGCGCTACGTCCCCGGGTCCTGATGACGACCGAAGGCTGGGCTTGGCATTTCGGTGAGGAGGCGTATTTCAAGGATGCCAAGGCCGCTCTCGGCATGGACGGCGCCCTGTTCACCGCGAAGACCGGCTGCAACATGGCCATCTTCTGGGAGCCCGGCGCCCGAGTCGTCGCGGTGGAGCCGAGCCGGCCGGACCTTTCGGCCTGGCACGGTCACGGCAGTGTCACCCTGCACCTACCCGGCTGGTCCCACCCCCTGCGCTTCGCGGTGGCTCACCTGGATCCCTTCAGCCCCGTGAACCGATTGATCGAATCCGACCGGCTGCGCCAGTTCGCCGCCCCGGACACGACCACGGTTTTGGCAATGGATGCCAACACCGTTCCGCCCGGCGACCTCGAACCGGACTGGACCGCCCTACCGCGGCACCGCCGCGCCGACCACCTGATGCCGGGAGACAAACACGCCGACCGCGCTCCGCTGCAGCGGCTCCTCGGGGACCCCGACGATCCGCTGTTCATTGATGCCGGCGCCCACACCGGCGACCGCAGACCGACCTACGGATTGCATCCGCCCGGAGATGCGGCGCGCCGCAGCGACGTCTTCCTGCTCTCGCCCTCGCTTGTGGGGTCGCTGGAATCCTACCAGCCGGTCGACGACGCGCGACTGGCTCCCTCCGGCGGCACACCGGCCGCGTCCGACCACGTGCCCATCACACTTCGGCTGCGCCGACGATGACGACCGAGAAAGACCGAGAAACACCCATGGCTGACACCGACACGACCGGCGACACCCCGCGTGAAACGCTCCGGGAAGAAATCGACGCGTTCAAGGCGCGGATGGCCTCCGGTCTGCCGTACGACGCGTACGACCCGGTGCTGCGCCCGTATCGGAGGCGCTGCATGGAACTGCTCGACGAGTTCAACGATACGCGATTATCCGATTTCGCGGCCCGCGAGAACATCCTCGGCAATCTGGTGGACGAGCTCGGGCCGGGAGGCTGGGTGATGCCACGGTTCATCTGCGAATTCGGCTTCTTCATCCGGATCGGCGCCGGAACGAAAATCAACTTTGACGTGCTCCTGCTCGACTGCGCCCCCATCACGGTGGGCTCCCACGTCATGATCGCTCCCAGGTGCCAGCTGCTCACGGGTGGTCACAGCCTGGATCCCGAGCTGCGGCGTGCCGGCAGGGAAGAAGCCCGCCCCATCACCATCGAGGACGGCGTGTGGCTCGGCGCCGGCGTCATCGTCCTGCCCGGCGTGACCATCGGTCGCGACACAGTCGTGGGCGCGGGAAGCGTGGTGACCAAGAACCTGCCGCCCGGCGTGGTCGCGGTGGGCAACCCCGCCCGCGTCATTCGCCACCTGTCCCCCTCGGACGAAAGGAGCGTGACCACGTGAATGCACGGAGGCCCGCCGCTGTGACCGGCCCGGTCAAAGCCGTGATCTTCGATCACGACGGGATCCTGGTCAACACCGTCGCAGCCGACTTCCTCGCGTGCTCCGCGCTCTTCGCCGAGCACGGCGCCGCCCTCCCGGCGACGTTATGGGCTCGCGAAGTCTGCGGCAACGCCGACGGCTACTCCCGGCTGTTCGACATTCTGTTGACCTCCACCGGCCACGGACAGACCACAGAACGGCTGCGCGAACGGCTCACCGAGCTGTGGGACAAGCATTTCGTCCCCGAACACGTCTGCTTGATGCCCGGCGTGCGGGAGCTTTTGGCCCGGCTGCGGGACGCCGGAACGGCCCTGGCGGTGGCGTCGTCGTCGGACGCGGACTGGGTGCGCAGGTGGCTGCGGTACTACGACATCGAGCGCTTCTTCGACGCGGTGGTCACCGGAGACCAGGTCCGGCGCAGGAAGCCCGACCCCGCGGTGCATCTCGTAGCAGCCGCCGCGCTCGGCGTGGCTCCCCGCCACTGCGTGGTCGTCGAGGACTCGCTGACCGGCGTCGCAGCCGCACGAGCGGCCGGCATGCGGGTGATCGCCGTACCCACCGAACTGACCAGGATGTGCGACTACTCGGCCGCCGACCAGGTGCTGCAGGACCTGACGGACCTGGACCCTGCGCGGTTGTTCCTCGCCCCCTCGGGTATATGTCGTCAGGTCGAGGATTCGTACCAATGTGCTGAGAATTTCGACGAACTCTGGTCCCAGGACCCTAGCGGAACCCGACGAACGACGGTAGCATCGCGCCCAGGGAGGAGCCCTCGCATGACCGACCGCGACAAGTACAACATCAACCTCGACGTGAAGTTCCAGCACCTCGATCGCATCGACGTTCCCGCCGTCGTCGCCGCGTGCACCGAGAAATGGCAGAACCGGACGCTCACGCAGGTCAATGGCAGCGTGGTGCGGCTCGGGGTGATCGAGGGCGATTTCCATTGGCACAAGCACGACGAGGACGACGAGTTCTTTTTCGTCCTCGAAGGCAAGCTGCTCATCGACCTGGAGGATAGGACGATCGAGCTCGGGCCGCAGCAAGGCGTGACCATCACGAAGGGGGTGATGCATCGGCCGAGGGCGCCGGGAAGGACCGTCATGCTGATGGTCGAGACGACGGCCATTCAGCCCACGGGCGATCCGTGAGGGATCCGCGGCGCGGGGCCGCGCGTACGTGGGGCGTGATGGGACGTCTTCTGCTTCCTGCTCTCGTCCTCGTCCTCGTCCTCGGCTGCGGCGCCGCGCCCAAGGCCCCCGTCGCTCCGCGCGGGCTCGTGCGCGAGGGGACGCCGGACGCGGTGAACCTCGCGCTCGCGCGCTCGAAGGAGAAGAAGCAAGTCTTCACGTGGCAGTCGTTCTCGCCGGAGACCTTCGCGCGCGCTCGCGCCGAGCGGAAATTCATTCTGCTCGACGGCGCCGCCTCGTGGTGCCACTGGTGCCACGTGATGGACGAGACGACGTACCTCGACGAACGCGTGGGCCGCCTCCTCCACGAGAAATTCGTCGCCATTCGCGTGGACATCGACGAGCGCCCGGACATCGGCGAACGGTATGCCGACTGGGGCTGGCCGGCGACGATCCTGCTCTCGCCCGACGCCGAGGAGATCGGCAAATATCGCGGATATCTCCCGCCGGACGAGCTCTTGCCCATCCTCGAAGCGATCGCCCAGGCGGACGCGGAGCGTGGGGAGAAGGCGCCGGATCCGGCGCGGATCGTCCCCCCGCCCGAGGCGCTTCCGTGGATCGCCGCGCGTGTCTCGATCGACATGGACCGCTATTTCGACCGAGAACAGGGGAGCTGGGGCGATTTTCAGAAATCTCCGCTCGGCGCGAACGTGCTGTTCGAGCTCAGGCGCGCGGCGCACGGGGACGCGCTCGCGCTCCGGCGCGCCGTGTTCACGCTGGAAAAACAGCGCGCGATCCTCGATCCGGTCTGGGGCGGCATTTACCAGTATTCCGCGGGCTCGACCTGGGTCGAGCCTCATTACGAGAAATTGATGCCGTACCAGGCGGCAAACCTCGAAGCGTACGCCGCCGCGCACAAGGCCACGGGCCGCAAGGATCTGCTGGAGGACGCCCGCGGGATCGCGCGGTACCTCTCGACCTTCCTGTCGAATGCCGAGGGCGGTTTTCTCGTGAGCCAGGACGCGGACGTGGGCGCGCACGAGGAGGGAAAACCGTTCATCGACGGGGACGTGTATTATCGTCTCGACGACGCCGGGCGGCGCAAGCTCGGGGTTCCGCGCGTCGACGATCACGTGTATGCCTACGAGAATGGGCTCGCCATCGCGGCGATGTGCACCCTGTTCGAGGCGTCGGGCGACAAGGACGCCCTTGCACGGGCAACGCGGGCCGCGGCCCTGGTGATGGCAAGCCACGTGGGGCAAAGCGGCGCGATCGAGCACGACGCAAAGCAGCGTTCGCCCGTCCATTACCTGGCGGACGCCGCCGGGTTTGGCCGGGCGCTCGTGCGGCTCTTCGAGGTCACGCAAAACGCAACGTATCGCGACACGGCGCTCCGGATTGCGGAGACCATGGAGAAGACGCTGCTCGACGAGGCGACGGGGGCGTATTTCGCGCACACGAACGACCCTTCCGCGGTGGGCGTGTTCGCGCGACGCGAGCGGCCGTTCGTGAGCAACGCGCAGGCCGCGCGGTTCCTCGCGGGGCTCGGACGGATCACGGGAGATCAAGCGTTTTTCACGCGCGCCAAGCGGACGCTCGTGGCCATCGGGAGCCCGCGAGGCGTGGCGGAGCAAGGCCGAATGGTCGGGGAGTTCTTGCTCGCGCTCGACGAGGCGGGCGTTTTTCCTTGGCCGGGTGCGCGCTAAAGCAAACGCGGGGCTTCCTGGGCACCATGATCCCAACGAGGCAGCGCCCCTCGTGGGTCTTGCAGGGGCACGCCGCCTCGTGGAACACTGCGTCGCCGCTTCGTGCAGGAGGACGCGTGAAACCCTCGATACCATCTCTACCGATCGTGCTGATGCTCGGCGCCCTTGGCTGCGCGAGCGCTCCCCCGCCGCCGGTGGCCACTTCCGCGCCGCCCGTGACCACGACGGCGCAGGAACAAAAGACCGCCGAGCCGCCCTCCGAACCGCCGCCTCCGCCCCCTGCGCCCACGCCGAAGGTCTTCGGGTATCGGGATTTCCTCTCCATTGCAGGCGTGCGCGCCAGGGCCACGCTCGACGACGTCGAGGCGGCCTGGGGCAAGGGGGAACGGAAGAGCGACAAGATCCGATACAAGGACGGGCCCACGGTGTCGGTCATGCCCTCCGGAGGGCTGATGATCGATATCCACCTGGGCGCGGCGGACTGGGTGAAGGAGCACGCGGACGGGCCGCTGTCCATCTGGGGTAAAACCTGCGAGGAGGCCGCCGCGGCGCTCGATTTCACAGATTCGGTGGGCGCGTACACGACCTGCAAGCATTACGAGAAGGACCTGTTCCTCGACGTGACCTTGATGTGCAGCTCGGGTCGCGTGAGCACGATCGCCGTCGTGTGGTATCCGTTTTCCCCGGCAGACGCGGTCAACCCGCTGCCGCCGGATCATTGTCGCTGAGCCCTTGAACAAGAAAGACGCATTCGATCTCCTCGCCGATGGTTCGATTGCGGCGGACGAACGCCTCGCACGGGTGATCGACGCGGGGGGTATTCCTGCATCCGTGCTCCTGCGGTTTGCCTGCGATTGTGCCGCCCGGGCCCTGGACGGGGAGCGAGAAGCGCGGCGCGAGCCCGAGACGTCGAGCTACGAGGCGATCCGACGGGTCCGGCAATGGATCGAAGGGCAATGGCCCTGGAAGCCGGCGCCGGATGAGGACAAACCTTCCCCGGGTGGGCTCTTCGGGAACATTGCATTGGCCGACGCCATGCTGAAGCGGAATCTGTCCCCGGCGCGCGTCCTCGCAGACGTCGGCGCGGAGGCGCGCCGGGCCGTCGAGGCGTGGGAAGCTCGCGCGCCAAGAGCCGCGGCCGAGGCGGCGGCAATCGTCGTGGAGGCGGCCTCCGAGATGGCCGCGGCCGAGGCCGACGCGGAGCACGAATGGAAGGCCGAAGAAATGTGGACCGACGTCGAGCTCGATGCCGCGATGCAAGCGGCCGCTCTACGGGGACCGGCCGCGTGGGCCGCGAAATCGGAGCTGGATGCCGGCGCCATTGCGGCCCGGCTGGTTCAGCGACGACAGGCAGCGGCGAGCCGCGCCGCCATCGAGGTGTCTCGCCTCGCCGCGAGCCGCGCGGCCGAGGACGCTGCGGCCTCGATACCCGACGAAACGGCGCCCGGCGGGTTCACGTCGTGGCTTCGGTCCCTGTGGACACCCCGGACTCCGCCCCCCGACTCCGCGGCGACCCGCGCCCGCGCCGAGCAGGCGCGCAGCGAGGAACATGCCTGGCAAATCGCGCACCTCGGCGCATTGCTGGAGCAGGACGATCCGGAATCGTAAAATCGGCTCAGGGAACGAGCAGGAGCTTTCCGACGACCTTGCCGGCGCGGGACCGTACGTGCGCCTCCTCGGCCTGCGCGAGCGGGAACTTCGCCTCGATGATGGCCTCGATCTCGCCCTTCGCGAGCGCGGCGACGAGCGGTTCGAGGGCGGCGCGCGTGGGTTTGCCGAGGAGCGTCTTCGTCCGCCGCGAGAGCAAGAGGGAAGGATAATCGGCGGGCCGAACGACCACGAGCCCGAGCAAACCCGTCGCTGTCAAGAGCTTCCGGCACGCGGACGACGGGTACACCGCCGAGCCCATGGCATTGAGCACGAGATCGAAGGGGCCGAGGCGAGCAGCGGACTCGAACGGGTCGCCTGCATTGTAATCGATGGCCGTGGCGCCGAGCCGCGTGACGAGCGGTACGTTCCGCGCCGAGCACACGGCCGCCACGGTCGCGCCATACGAGCGAGCGAGCTGCAAAGCAAAAAGCCCGACGCCCCCCGAGCCTCCGAGCACGAGCACGCGCGCGCCGGGCTTCGAGGGGATCCCGGCCTCCTCGAGCCAGCGCCACGCCGTCACACCGGCGACCGGGAGGCACGCGGCGTCGTCGAACGAAACCGATACCGGCAGCTCGGCGCATTGGTCGGCGCGGACGATGACCTCGTCGGCATAACTCCCGCGCTGGTTGCGAGAAAAATCGGTGCCGCCGACGACGCGGTCGCCGAGCTTCGGCTTCTCGACGGCGCTCCCGACCTCGACGACCTCGCCGGCGAAATCGATACCGACGACGAGCGGCCCGGACGGACCGATGATTCGCTGGGCCGTACCGAGCGGCCCCCCTTCGCGCATTTTCCAGTCGACGGGGTTGACGCCGATGGCCCGGACGCGGACGCGCAGTTCGTCCGGGCGGAGCGGGCGCGAGGGGAGCTCGACGGAGCGCAAAGGTTCGCGGGACGAACGGGACGTCGCGACGATCATCGCGTCAATCCTTGCTCGTGCCGAGGGACCCGCTCGCGCGCCCCGAGGCGTCGATCGAATAACAGAAGGTGCTCTTCGAGGAGGAGAACGGCAGGCGGGTGACGCTGCCGCTGCAGGTCGAGGCGCCCTTCTTCCCCTCGAAACTCCAGTCGAACGGCCCCGACGGCGAGACCTCGATGTCGGTATAACCCTCCTCCGCGAGCGAGGCGCGCACGCTCGAAAAACCCATGCCCCAGTAGAGCGGGAGGATCAAGATCACGCCGCCGACGATGAGCAGCTTCTTCCTGCGCTGGCGCGCCGCCGCTTGCTCGAGCGCGGCAATGTCTGGATCATTCTGGAGCGAGGAGTCCATGGCCTCGCGTACCACACCGCCCTCGCGTGCGTTAGTCAAGAGGATTTCGACAAATCATTTCACTCGGGCTCGGCGCTGCGGGTCGGGCGGGGCAACGCGGCGGCTCGGCGCACGGCGCTGCCGTCGTCGGTGAGCCTTCGAATCGCGAACGACAGGCCGTCGCGCAGCGTCGCCAGCGTGCGCACGCGCGACAGGTCGAGGCCGAGGGAAACCATCGTCTGCGCGACGTTCGGACGAATCCCGGTGATGATTCCTTCCGCCCCGAGGAGGCGAACCGCGGTGATGATATTCAACATATGGCCGGCGGTGGCCGTGTCGACGACATCGACGCCCGTCAAATCGAGGATGGCGAAGCGGGCCTGCGTGCGCGAGACCTCGGCGAGCAAGTCGTCCGTGACCCGCGCGGCGCGCCGGCTGTCGACGACGCCCACCATCGGGAGCGTGAGGACGTGGTCCCAGACCTGGATGATCGGGGTCTCCAGGTTGAAGATGACCTCCTGCTGCCGTTGAATGACGGCGAGCTTCGCCTCGAGCTCCGCTTTGGCCTGATGCGCCTCGGTGACATTCAGGCTCAAGCCGAGAACACCCGAGGCCTCCTTGTCGTCCTCGCCGAACGGAATGACCCAGTTGTCCCAAAAGGTACTGTTCGTCTGCGTGCGTTCGTACGCCGCGTTGCCCAGGAGGGCGCGCTGCACGAGGCGATCGCCCGGAGAAATCTCGAAGACGTTTTTCCCTACGAGCGAGCCCCGTTCGAATCCGGCGGCTGGGCAGCCATGGCCGTCGTGGAACGTGAAATCCCCTTTCTTGTCGGTCACCCAGACGACCACGTCGAGGTGGTCGAGGAGGCTCTGGAGGATCCGCGCCATACGGAGCCTCTCCTTTTCGGCGGTGAGCCGCTCCTCCTCGGCGCGCAGTCTTTGCTCGCGCTCGGCCTCGTAGCGCCTTCGCTCCCCGAGATCGCGGCAGACGGCGACGGCGCCGCAGATCTCGCCGTCCGCGTCGCGGATCTCGCGCGCCGAGCATTCGACGTACCTGCCCGTCGGCAGTTGCTCGCTCCGCACGAAGAGCTCGACGGCGTCGACGCTCTCGCCCTGCAACGCCCGGACGAGCGGCATTTCGGGCGCCGGGAAGGGCGTCGAGCCATCCGGATGAAAGATGCCGTATCGCGCCGACCACTCCGTGGGCGTGGCCTCGCTCCGCTCCCCGAATATCGCCGTCGCGGCGGCGTTGAAATGAAGAAGGCGGCCCACGCTGTCGCAGATCACCACGCCGTCGGCCAGACTGTGAATGGCTGCGCGGAGAAGCCTCGTCTCGCCGTCCTGGTCGGACGGACTCTCGTTGTGGTGGTGTCCATTCGTATGTCCATTCGTATGGCCATTCGTATGGCCATTCGTCGTGGCGGGCGCCTGCTCGGCGAGACGTGCTTCGAGCTCGGCGACCCGCGCGCGTAGCTCCGCGCACTCCTGTTCGTAGGCAATATACGACACGCTGTCCTCCCCCCTTGGTCCCACACGAACGAGGGCACGAGACCAATTGTCGTTCACGTTATCGGTGAACCTGTGGCGGTGTCAACGGAGTGACGCCGTCGAAGACGTGCGCACGAATGCACGCGTGTCGCCTGCAAGTCGGGATTTGCCTGATTGAGGGATACTCGTGGGTACGGGGGGATTCGTGCGTGGCCGTGACTCAACCGGGTCGGGCGCTGCGGGCCGTCCGCGCTCCAGCCCCGAACGTGGCGCCGGAGGCCCCGTTGAGCTCTCGAATGGCGAGGGAGAGGCCGTCGCGCAAGGTCGCCAGCGTGCGCACGCGCGACAGATCGAGGCCGAGGGAGATCATGGTCTGGGCGATGTTCGGGCGAATCCCCGTGATGATCCCTTCCGCCCCGAGGAGGCGAACGGCGGCGATGATATTGAGGATGTGGCCAGCCGTGGCCGTATCGACCACGTCGACGCCCGTCAAATCGAGGATCGCGAAGCGCGCCTGCGTGCGCGAGACCTCCGCGAGGACGTTGTCCGTGACGCGCGCGGCGCGCTGGCTGTCGACGACGCCCACCATCGGCAGCGTGAGGACGCGGTCCCAGACCTGGATGATCGGGGTCTCCAGGTTGAAGATGACCTCCTGCTGCCGCTGAATGAGGGCGAGCTTCGCTTCGAGCTCCAGCTTGGCGTGATAGGCCTCGGTGACGTTCAGGCTCAGCCCGATGACGCCCGAAGGCTTCCCGTCGTCGGTCGTCGGAATGGCCCAATGCTCCCAGGCGATCCCGTGGGCCTCGTTGCGGTCGTGCCCAGGGACCCCCGCCGACAATGCGCGGTGGATGAGCATGTCCTCGGGGTAGACGTCGTGCGCATTCTTGCCGAGGAGCCAGCCCCGGGTGAGGCCGGCCGCCTCGGCGCCGCGGCCGTCGTGGAACGTGAAGGTACCTTTCTCGTCGGTCGCCCAGACGATGATGTCGAGGTGATCGAGCAGGCTCCTCAGGATCCGCGCCATGCGGACCCGCTCGTTCTCGGCGGCGAGCCGCTCCTTCTCGGCGCGGAGCCGCCGCTCGCGCTCGGCCTCGTACCGCCTGCGCTCGCCGAGGTCGCGGCACACGACCACGGCGCCGCAGATGGATCCCTCGGCGTCGCGAATGCAACGCGCGGAGCATTCGATGTACATGCAGGCCGGCAGGCCCTCCCTTCGCACGACGAGCTCGATGCCGTCGACGTTCTCGCCCCGAAGGGCGCGGTGGGACGGCAGATCGTTCGCCGCGATGCGCGTCACGCCATCCGGATGAAAGAGGCCGTATCGCGTCGACAGCTCCTCGGAGGTGACCTCTCTCGATAGCTCACCGAAGATGCCCGTCGCGGCCGCGTTGAAGTGGATGGTGCGGCCCTCGCGGTTGCAGATCACCACGGCGTCGGCGAGGCTATGCAGCGCCGCCCGGAGGAGCCGCGTCTCGGCCTCGTGATCGGCGGGGATCACCTCGCGATGGTGGCCATTCGTCACGACGGGCGATCGAGCAGCGAGTCGCGCCTCCAGCTCGGCGACCCGCGCGCGGAGCGCCGCGCACTCGTTTTCCATCGGAAGATACACGATGTCCTCCCCCTCGCGTCCACGCAGATGGAGTGGAATCCGATCAATCTACGAACACGTCGCTACCTCGTCAACGGATTGACGCGTCGGAGACGTGCCTGCCGGCGCCGCGCAACGGCTCTGCGCGAGCGATGGCTCTGCGCACGATTTCGACTCCGCGCCAAAGGATCGTGCCCGAATGGCAACACCTGCCGCCCGCCGTCGCGCTCGGCTCGTATGCGCTGGCGCGGAGCGCTCAGGACGAACGGTCGACCCGGCCCGCCACGCGCTATCGCGGCGCGCGCGCGCCCACGGTCGGGCAGGCGCCGTGGCTCCTCGGCCGCTCGGGATCCGCCGACCGACTTCGGCGCAGCAACGTTTTTCATCTCACATCACGACCCCACCTTCGGGTGTGAATCGTCACGTTCGGCATCGATGGACTTGGACGCGGGCGACGGTTTCAGGCATGAGCACGCCATGTCCGTACCGGTTCTGCCGAAACGCGCGCGTGTCGTCGTCGTCGGTGGCGGGGTCATTGGCTGCTCCGTCGCCTACCATCTGGCTCACATGGGCTGGAAGGACGTGGTCCTGCTCGAACGGGACCGCCTCACCTCCGGCACGACCTGGCATGCCGCCGGGCTCATCGTCACGTTCGGCTCGACGTCGGAGACGTCGACCGAGATGCGCAAGTACACGCGCGACCTCTACACCCGCCTCGAAGCGGAGACGGGCCTCGGCACCGGGTTCAAGCCCGTCGGGTTCATCGAGGTCGCGGCGGATCCGGACCGGCTCGAGGAGTACCGGCGCGTCTCGGCGTTCAACCGCCACTGCGGCGTCGACGTGCACGAGATCTCGCCCTCGCAGGTGAAGGAGCTCTTCCCGCTCGCGCGGACCGACGACATCCTGGCCGGCTTCTATGTGAAGGAGGACGGCCAGGCGAACCCGGTCGACATCACGATGGCGCTCGCGAAGGGCGCGAAGATGCAAGGCGCGACGATCCTCGAAAACGTGCCCTGCACCGGCGTGCTCACGAAGCGCGGCGCCGTCGCCGGGGTGCAGACGCCGTTCGGCGACATCGAGGCCGAGTACGTGGTGAACTGCGCGGGCATGTGGGCGCGGCAGCTCGGCGCGAAATCGGGGATCAACATCCCGCTGCAATCGGCCGAGCATTATTACCTGATCACGGCCAAGATCCCCGACCTGCCGAAATCGATGCCGGTGCTCGAGGATCCGGGCTCGTACGGGTATTACCGCGAAGAGGTCGGCGGCATGATGGTGGGCCTCTTCGAGCCCCTCTGCGCGCCGTGGAAGATCGAGGGCGTGCCGGATGATTTTTCCTTCGGCGAGATCACCCCGGACTGGGATCGGATGGGTCCCTATGTCGAGAAGGCGATGCGGCGCGTGCCCGTCACGCTGGAGGTAGGCGTCCGCAAGTTTTTCTGCGGGCCCGAGAGCTTCACGCCGGACCTCGCGCCGGTCGTCGGCGAGGCGCCGGAAATCAAGAATTACTTCGTCGCCGCGGGCCTGAACTCGATCGGCATTCTCACGGGCGGCGGGCTCGGGCGCGTGCTCGCGCACTGGATCATCAACGGCCGGCCCGACGTGGACGTCACGGGAATGAACATCGACCGGCTGCACACGTACCAGGCGAACCCCGAATACCGCCGCACGCGCACCGTCGAGTCGCTCGGGATGGTCTATCAATGCCATTACCCGACGCGCTCGATGCAGACGGCGCGCGGCGCGAAGACCTCGGCCATTCACGAGAGGCTCGCGGCCCAGGGCGCCTATTTCAAGGACGTGAGCGGCTGGGAAGGCGCGGACTGGTATGCGCCGCCCGGCGTCCCGCCGAAGGTGGAGCGCCTCTCCTGGGGCCGGCAGAACTGGTTCCCGTATTGGGAAGCGGAGCACCGCGCCTGCCGCGAGGGCGTGATCCTCATGGACATGTCGTTCATGGCGAAATTCCTGGTGCAGGGCCGGGACGCGGGCAAGCTGCTCGATTACATCTCCGCGAACAGCGTCGACGGCGCGCCGGGCGTCATCACGTACACGCAATGGCTGAACGCGGGCGGCACGATCGAGGCGGACCTCACGGTCACGAAGCTCGACGACGAGCGATACTGGGTCGTCGCCTCGGACACGGCGCACCGCCACGTGCTCACGTGGATGCGACGGCATGCGTCGCCGGACATGCACGCATTCGTGACGGACGTGACGTCCGGGTATGCGCAGATCAACATCCAGGGCCCGCGGTCGCGCGAGCTCATGCAGCTCGTGACGTCCCAGGACTTGTCGAACGAGGCGTTCCCGTTCCGCGCCGCGCGGGAGATCGACATCGGGTTCGCCCGCGCGCTCTGCGTGCGTATCACGTACCTGGGCGAGCTCGGCTACGAGCTCTACATTCCCACGGAGCAGGCCACGCACGTCTACGATCGCCTCGTCGAGGCGGGAAAGCGCGTCGACCTCAAGCACGCCGGGCTCAAGGCGCTGGCGAGCCTCCGCATGGAGAAGGGCTACCGCGATTACGGGCACGACATCGACAACACCGATTCGGTGCTCGAGGCGGGGCTCGGCTTCGCGGTCGACCTGAAGAAGCCGAACTTCCTCGGGCGGGAAGCGGTGCTCGCGAAGAAAGCCGCGGGGCCGCTCAAGCGCCGGATCGTGCAGGTGCTCGTGAAGGATCCGGAGGCCTTGATGTTCCACGCGGAGGTCGTGCGTCGCAATGGAAAGCCCATCGGCTACGTGCGCGCGGCTTCGTACGGGCACACCGTGGGCGGCGCCGTCGGCCTCGTCATGGTGGAAGCGGGCGAGCCCGTCGACACGAAGTACCTCGAAAACGCCACGTGGGAGGTCGACATCGCCGGCAAGCTCTATCCGGCCGTCGCCTCGCTCAAGCCGCTCTATGATCCCGAAGCGAAGCGCGTGAAGGCGTGAGTCCGGGTTCATCCCGCCCTCGACCCAAGAAGGTGTGAGCGGGACAAGCATTCTGGTTGACGGCGGTGCGCCGTTTGTCTCTCCTACGGCGCCATGGCCACGATCGAAACGCTCGCAGAGGGCGTCAGCACCGTCGACGAAATCCTCGCCGAGACCATCCTGGAGCCGGATCCCGAGCGCGAAGACTGGGCCCGCGCGCGCCCGCGCGTCACGTTCGTCCGCGATACGCTCGAACGAGACGTGCTCTCGCAGCTCGACGATGCGCTCTTCGCCGCCGACGCCGAGCTCGCGCCGCGCATCAAGGGCCGCGTGGCCGTCCTGCTCGGCGAGGTCGCGGGCCTCAGCGCCGCGAGCGGCGATCTCGACGGGGCGCGGCGGCTGCTCGGAAAGGCCCTGAGGCTCGCGCAGGCGCCCGAGGTGCGGGCCGAGTACGAGGCGGCCGCCGAGGAGCTCCCGGTCTTCGCTCGGCTCACGCATGCGCGATGGCTCCAGCGGGCCGGCCATTTCAAGCGGGCCGATCGCGCCCTCGCGCAAGCTCGCCGCGCGGTGAAGAGCCGCGCGCTCCGCGACGCCCTCCGCGAGGCGGAGAAGGCCCCACGCCCGCTCGAACGCGCGCCGACGCTCTTCACCCTCAACGGCATCGGCTTCCGGCTCTACGGCGCGCGCGACCGCTGGCCCGACGGCTCGTACGTCGCGACGTACTGCTTCTGCGTGCTGTTCGTTCCGATCGTTCCCGTCGCGGCCTACCGCGTCCGCGACGTGGACTCGACGACCTACCAGTTCCTCGCGAAGGAGCCGCTCGGCCCGATCGCCAAGGTTTGGCGCGGGCTCGCCCTGCTCGGGACGCTCGGCGCCGTGGCCTCGGTGGGCGTATCGAGTTACCTCGACTCCCCCGCGCGCAAAGCGTCCATCGCGCTCGCGGAGGCGCGCGAGGCCGAGGCGAAGGGGGATTACGAGGGCGCGCTCTCGCACTATCGTCTCGTGCTCGGGACCTATCCCCGCGAGGTCGACAAGGACGAGGTCGCCGCATCCATCGTGCGCCTCGTGACCGCGGAAGGCGTGCGCGAGCCGGCGACCGTGGCGTCGCTCGAAGCGATCGGCCGCGTGATGAACGCCTTCAACGAGCTGCCGATCGGCACGCGGTACGGCAAGGCGGGCGTCCTGCTCGCCGAGCGGCTCTCCGCGTTCGCCGATCAGATCGGCGAGGATACGCCCGAAAAAGCGGCCGCGTCGCTCACCGTGCTCGACATGGCCGCGAGCGCCGTCGAAGGTCGCGCGGAGGCGACGGCCATCATCACGCGGCGCGCGCGCCTCCGGAAACACCTCGCCGACGGAATGGCGGAGAGCCGACCGATCGGCGCGCTACGCCATTACGTGGCGCTCGGCGACGTGGCCTCGATCGAGGCGGCGAAGAAGACCCTCGACAGCTTCGGGCCGGCGCCTTCGCTCTGGATCGAGGCCGAAACCGAGGCGATGGCGTGGGCGAGGCAGGCCTCGAAGCACGGCCAGGCGGACGCCGCGGCCGACGTGGAGAAGCGCCTCGAAGAAGCGCGGAAGAAGCTCGCGGAGGATCGGGCGATCCTCGAAGCGAACGACGAAGTGGCGCTCGTGGTGGCGATCGCGCAGCGACGGGGGCACCAGGAGCTCGCCATCGGGATGGCCGCGGGGCAGCGGAGCCGCGGCGACACGAAGGCCGCATTGAAATTGCTCGGCGGGCTCGGTCCGCCCGGCCGGCTCACGGCGCTGGCGCAGCAGGCGCTCGCCGATACACACGCCGAGGCGGGGAACCTCGACGAGGCCGACGCGATCCTCACGGCCCTCGTGAAGGAGCGCCTGCCCGATTTCCAGGAGGTGCAGCGCGCGTTCCGCGCGGCGAGCCTGACGATCGAGAAGCGCATCGACGACGAGCTCCGCACGGGCAAGGTGCCGGGGGATCTCCTGGCCAAACTCCAGGGCGCGACGGAGGCAGAGGAGCGAGAGCTCATCCAGGGCTACATCGCCGAGCAGTTCCGGAGCGATCCCGCGCTCGCGTCCCTGCAGGCCGCGCTCTTGCGGCACGAGGCGGTGATCCCCGCGTCGATCTCGCTCGGCATGATCAAGCTCCGGCGGGCCGCGACGACGACGGGCGACACGCAGCGGGCGCTGCTCGAAGAGGCGGAGCGCGCATTCCTCGCGCTGCGCGGCGAGGCCGCGGGGGATCCGCTGTATCACCTCGGGCTCGGACAGGTGTATCACCGGCTCGGGCGGGCCGCGGACGGCGACGCGGAGTTCGAAGGGGTCCTCCAGAAAAAGGATCCTGCGCTGTCCCTCGGCGTGGCGAACGCCTACCGCGAGCTCGGCCTGGAGCCCAAAGCGCGGCAGGTGGTGGAGGCCGTGTACAACGACACCAGCGTGGAGCAGGACAAACGCTACGGCGCGGCCATCCTCCGCGCGAACATCTCGACGAGCCTCGAGGACCGGGAGAAGTGGCTGGGCCTCGCCGATCCGAGCTCACCTTACATCAAGGTGCAGCTTCTTCAGGTGAAGGGAGCGCGCGCGATCGCGGAGGGCAACCTCGCGGAGGCGGACAAGGCGTTCGCCGCGGAAGCGGCGTTTCACGAGAAGGACGCCACGCGCACCGCCACCGCCGCGAACAATGCCGCCGTGGCGCACAGCGGGCGTTACGAGGCGACGGGCGACGTCGCCCACTTGCGCGCGGCGATCAAAGGCTTCGAGGTCGCGATGCGGCTCGAAGGCGACAGCGCGATCGTGATCGGCAACCTGGCGGACGCGCTCGAGTACCAGTCGGTCGTGACCGTGCTCGAGCGGTGGGTCGACATGAAAGCCTTGCGGCTCGATCGGAACGACGCGTCGAGGCTCGCGTGGGCGATGGCCGACGGTCCGCTGCGCGGGGACCTTCTCGCGGCGCTGGAGAAGGACCCGAACCAGCGGCGCGCACTGGAGCTGTCGCGAAGGGAGCAGATCCTGGCGCCACAGAAGGAGTCGGCGTACCGGCGCGAATCCACGTGGCTCGGCCTGCGCGCGGATGGGAAAGGGCTCGCGGAGCTCTTGGCGCGGCTGCAGACGATGCCGCCGATCGACCGGCAAAACACCGCGGCGGATGCGGCGGTATGGCTCACGGGGCAGCAGGACGCGGAGCTCGACCGCTCGTCGAAGGCCGAGGCGGAGACCTGGCGGAGGCGCATTCCGGAGCTCACGAAGTCGCGCAAGGCGGAGGCGGCGGCGGCCGCGTGGTTCACGCTCGCGGAGCTCTTGCGGACGCGGATGTACGTCGACGACTCCGCGGAGAACCTCGACGAGATGGCGAAGGCCTATCGGCGCGCGCACGAACTCTGGCCCGAGGGCATCCCGGCGTGGACCCTCGCGAACGGCCTCTCCGCCGCGGCGTTTGGCCGGGCAAAGGCCATCTCGCCGGCCCTCGCGAAGGCGTGGCAGGCCGAGGGTCGGCGGCTCTCGAGCTTGCGGCTCGCCTACCGCGCGAGCCTCGGGCCGGACGGGGCCGAGGTGCTCGCGGCGCTGCGCAAGCAGCCGGAGCTCGCCGAGGCGGTAGCCCTGCTGCGGGGCAAGCTCGACGGACGGCCGGTCCTCACGGACTGGATCCTCGCGCGCCTCGCGGGCGACGCCGAGCTCGAAAAGGAAGCCGAGAAGGTGTTCGACCGAGAGGAAGTGCGCCACGCGGTGGAGATCGAGTCGCGCATCCAGCCCGGGCAACCCGAGGAGCAGCTCGATCTCGACTTGATGCGGTCGCGAGGAAAGACGCCCTAGCTCCCCGCTACTTGACAGTACAGTCCAGAACGGCTAGAAGGTTCCGTGCGAGCATGGCGCGCCCGAAGGAGTTCGACCGCGACGAGGTGGTGAAGCGCGCCATGGCCGTCTTCTGGGAGAAGGGGTACGAGGCGACCTCGACGGAGGATCTCTTGCGCGCGATGGGCATCGGGCGCCAGAGCATGTACGACACCTTCGGCGACAAACGTCGGCTCTACCTCGAAGCGCTGCAGCGGTATCAAGCGGAGAGCGGCGCGCAGCTCATCGAGCGCCTCCAGGCCGGGGAATCACCCGTCCGGGCGATCGAGGAGGTCTTGATGGCCGTCGCCGCCGAGACGCCCGCCGAGCGAGCGCGGGGCTGCATGTACGTGAGCTCCATCGTGGAGCTCGCGCAAAAGGATCCGGAGGTCGCGTCGCTCGCGAAGTCCGGGACGATCCTCTGCGAGACCGCGTTCGAACGGATCGTGCGGGAAGCCAAGCGCAAGGGCGAGGTCGATCGGTGCGTCGACGAGCGGAAAGTCGCGCGCTTCCTGCTCGCCACGGTGCAAGGCCTGCGGGTCATGGCGAAAGCGGGAGCCACGCCCGAGGCCCTCCGCGACATCGCCGCCGTCGCGCTCACCTCCCTGAAATCTCGCTAGTTCCATGCGCGGGTGCGAGGGCGCCCGCGTTCGTTCGCTTCATTCTGGACTGATCCATCAACAACCAAGGAGTCCGTGATGTCTCTCGATCGATACTTTTTGCTCGGCCGCTCGGGGCTTCGTGTCAGCCGCCTGGCCCTCGGGACCATGACGTTCGGCACCGACGGGGCCTGGGGCGCGTGGGGTTCGTCCGAAGAAACCGCCCGCGCCGTCTTCGACCGCTACCTCGACGCGGGCGGCAACTTCCTCGACACCGCGGACCTCTACACGCGAGGGACCAGCGAGACCATGCTCGGCAAGTTCATCGCCGAGCGCGGCGCGCGCGATCGCGTCGTTTTGACCACCAAGTACACCTACGGCCTCGAACCGGGAAACCCGAACGCCGGCGGCAACGGCCGCAAGAACATGATGCGCGCGGTGGAGGCGTCACTCCGGCGGCTCGGGACCGATTACATCGATCTTTACCTCCTGCACACGTGGGATCGCCTCACGCCCGCCGAGGAGGTGGTGCGCACGTTCGACGACCTCGTGCGCGCGGGCAAGATTCGTTATGCCGGTCTGTCCGACGTGCCCGCCTGGTATGCCGCGCGCGCGCAGACGTTCGCCGAGGCGCACGCGCTCGCGCCGATCGTCAACCTGCAGCTCCAGTATTCGCTCGTGGAGCGCCACATCGAGCACGAATTCACGCCGCTCGCGCAGACGCTCGGCATGGGCATCACCGCGTGGAGCCCGCTCGGCGGGGGCCTGCTCTCGGGCAAATACCGGCCGAGCGAGGGCCGCGGCGAGGGCGAGGGGCGGCTCACGAAGGGCGACGCCGGCACCCAGCTCGGGCTGTTCACGGAGCGCAACTGGGGCGTCGTGGCGGCCGTGGAAACGGCGTCGAAGGAGCTCGGGCGCAGCATGGCGCAGGTGGCGTTGAACTGGACGGCGACGCAGCCGGGCGTCGGTTCGGTGATCCTCGGCGCGACCAAGCTCGCGCAGCTCGAGGACAACCTCGCCGCGCTCGATTTCGAGATTCCGGCCGAGCTGCGCCGGGCGCTCGATCAGGCGAGCACGCTCCCGCCGCCGTTCCCCTACAAGATGTTCGGCGATGCCTACCAGACGATGCTGCACGGCGGGGCGTCGGTGAGCGACAAACCGGTGGGGTATACACGGCCATGAGTGCCTGAAGGAATACGGTGCCGGCGCAAAGGGCCCGGAGCGTCGGACGTTCAGGGGCCGCGGCGCTCGGGGTCCTGCCTCGTTTCCTGGTGCATCGCGTTCACTTGCCGCACGACGGCCCTGGCGACCGGGAGCGTGCCCGCGGCCTGGAACTTCATCATCCGACCCGTGTTCGCGAACAGGAGCACGGCGATGCCGCCGAGGGCGACGAGCCCTCCGGCGACCATCAGCACGATGCCGAGGAGGTACAGAAAGGCCGCGAAGCCGAGCGTCATGAGCCCCTGAGCCTCGGCTTTTACGTGGAACAAGGAGTGCCCGAACAGGGCCATGAGCGCGAAGCTCGCGAAGGTGATCCCTCCGATGAGGGCCACCGTGAATCCCATGAAGAGAGCGAACTTGCCCTTGCGGGTGAGATCGCGGCGCTTCTGCTCGTACTGCGGGTCGATCTCTTCGTGCATCGGTGGCCCCTCGCCGATGGATGGATCCAGACATGGGTACGTCCGAATCCTCCCCGACGCAAGGCCGCGACGCGGCAGGCGGCTCGGCGGGTCAGTCGTCTTGCGCCGGCGAGAACGGCGTGATGGGCGCGGACTCCTCGATTTCGCGCTTGGGCGGGTTCTTGACCCCGAGCGTGCTCTCGATGAGGACCGCGCGACGCGGGCGCGGCGCGCCGACCTTGGCTTTGCGAAGCTCTTCCACGATGCGCCCACGCAGCGCGTCGTTCGTGTCCTTGTTCTCGCCGGGCGGCACGCGCGCGCTGACACGCAGGACGATCGATCCCTCGTTCAGCTCTTCCACGCCGACCTCCACGCGCGCGGGTGCGCCCGTCCGCGCCTCGACTTCCTGTTCGGCGACGGTCGTGAGGAGCTCACGCACACGCGGCAGATCCTCTTCGTAAGGCAGGTGCACGTCGACCACCGCATTCACGAAGGAGCGCGAATGATTCGCGACCTTGCGGACCTCGCCATTGGGGATCGAGTGGAGCACGCCGAGCTCGTCGCGGATCTTGGTGATACGAACGCCGATCTCCTCCACGCGCCCCTGGATGCCGCCGATCTCCACGAGATCCCCGACGAGCAGGAGGTTCTCGAAGAGGATGAAGAAGCCGGCCACGATATCCCCGACGAACGTCTGCGCGCCGAAGCCAATGGCGACGCCGAGGACGCCGGCGCCCGCGAGGAGCGGCGTGGGATCGATGGAGGCCTCGCGGAGGCCCATCACGAGCGCCGAGAAATAGATCGCATACCGCACGAAACCCATGGCCACGGGGACCAGGGTTTTTCGTTGCTGGAGCGTCTGCGGGTTCGCCTCGGCGACCTTCCCGAGGAAGAGGTCGTTGATGAGCAGCGTGCAGAGCTCGACGAGGACCCGGCTCGCATAAAAGATCGCGATGATCCGGATGCCGACGCGCCCCGCCAGGGAGAGCCACGTGTCGGGCGTGAGCGCGTCCGCGACCCACGTCGCCGCCGTCAGGTACACGCAATAATCGACGACCCGCTTCGTGATGCCGAGCAGGTGCGACAGGTTGCCGAGGTACCTGAGCGGGCTCTCGAGGCGGGCGAGCCTCGTCGAGTTGTCGAAGACGACGTCGAGGAGGAGGTATCCGACGCCCGTCGCGAGGCGACTGACGTAGAAAGCCCCGAGTGTGTAGGCCGCGAGCAGGACGGAGCGCTGGGTCCCCGGCGCGAGCGTGAGCTTCTCGACCAGGAGGACCGCCGCCACGCCGAGGACGACCACGCGCAGCGCCTTGCGCAGGCGTACCGTGACCTCGGCGAGCGCATCACGCCGTTTTTCGAGCCACTCCGAGCGCGCGACGGCCTGGCCCAGCACCTCCGCGAGCCCCCGGGCGAGGGCGTCGGCGAAGAGCGCGCCGGCGGCAATGCCGAACGTCGTGAGCAACCGGGTCTTGATGAGCGCGGGATCGTCGCCGGCGAGCGCAACGAGCGCGCTCTTCGCCACGTCGAGGGCCCAGATTCCTCGATAGGTGGCGAAGGCCGCGGCGGCCATGAGCACCGCGACGATGAACGCGACCCAGACGATCGCGCGACGACGAACGCGGCGACGGAATGCCTTGCGCTCGTCCGCCGTGACGTGGTCCAGCGTCGGCGAGCGCAAGATGAAGGCATAGCCCCGATGAATCACCCTGACCAAAAGCTCCGAGAGGAGCAAGAGCACCACGATCGTGATGCACAGGGCGATGAGATTGTGGGCCAGAAGGTCGAGGTGCAGGGTCATCGGGGCCGCCGTGACTACCGCCCGATTTGGACGTTCTCCAGGATGCCGAGGGCGTCGGGCACGAGGACCGCGGCGGAGAAATACGTGCTCACGAGGTACGAGCTGATGGCCTTCTCGTCGGTGTCCATCTTGCGTGCCGAGACGCCGGGCTCGATTTCCTCGGGGAGGCCCGTGCGATGGAGGCCGATGACGCCCTGATGCTCCTGCCCCGTGCGCATGACGAGGATGGAGCTCGTGTCATCCGGGTTGATCGGGATCTTGTCGCACGGCAGGAGCGGGACGCCGCGCCACGCGGAGACCCTCGAGCCGGAGATCTCGACGCTCGTCGCGTGAACCCCGCGGCGATTGCATTCCCGGTGGAAGGCGGCGATCGTGCGCGGGTGCGCCAGGAAAAACTGCGACTTGCGGCGCCGGGACAGGATCTCGTCCATGTCGTCGGGCGTCGGGGGGCCGCTCCGGGGATGGAGGCGCTGCTTGAGATCGGCGTTGTGCAGGAGGCCGAAATCGCGATTGTTGATGAGCTCGTATTCCTGCCGCTCGCGGAGGGCCTGGACCGTCAGGTTGAGCTGCTCCTCGAGCTGATTCATCGGATCGTTGAAGAGGTCCGAGACGCGCGTGTGGAGCCGGAGGACCGTCTGCGCGACGCTGAGCTCGTATTCACGCGGCGCGGTCTCGTAATCGACGAACGTCCCCGGCAGCGTGGGCTCACCCTTGTGACCGGCGGAGAGCGCGATCGCCGCCTGCCCCATCTTGTCCTGCGGCTTCTTCAGCCGCTCCTTGAAGGACTCGACGTGCGCGTGGAGCGCCGGGGAGCGCGCGATCAGCTCCTCGAACACGCGCTGCGGGAGCTCGAGCACGATGCACGGCGTGACGGTCCGGACCGAATAGGTCCAGAGATCGTTCGACTCGACGACGGCCTGGTCCCCGAAATGGTCCCCATCCGCGAGCGTGTCGAGGATCGTGTCGTCGCCGTACTTGCCCACGCCGAGCTTCTGGGCCCTTCCGTGCGCGATCAGGAAAATGGATTCCGCCGGCTTTCCGCGCTCGGCGATGAGCGCGCCGGGCTTGTATTCACGCTGGACGAACCGGCTCGCCAGGGTCTCGAGCAAGGCGTCGTCCGAGAAGCCGTGGAGGAGCGGCAATTCCGTGAGCTCCTGCGGAATCACCTGCACCTTCGCCCCGATGTTGCCGAAGCTCAGCCGGCCGTCGCCGACGGCATAACTCAGGCGGCGGTTCACGCGATACGTGCCGCCCGTGACCTCGACCCAGGGCAAGGCCCGGAGGAGCCACCGGGGCGTGATGCCCTGCATCTGCGGGTGCGACTTGGTCGTCGTCGCGAGCTTCCGCGCCCCCAGCGTCCCGAGGCTCGAACGCTCCCCCTCGTTCCCGATCCCAGGTTTTTCGGCGTTTGCCATGACGTACCTTTCCTTCTGCGAGCTTCGGAGAGCAGCGAGCGCTCCGCGTGTCCCCCGCGTCTCCGAGGGACGCACGCGGAGCGCCTACCGCGCACGGCTCATTCGTGGGCGCGCCCGATCTCGACGCTCTCCAGAACGCCGAGCGCGTCGGGGACCAGGACGGCCGCCGAGTAATAGAGGCTGACGAGGTACGAGATGACGGCCTTCTCGTTGATCCCCATGAAACGCACGTTGAGGCTCGGCTCGACCTCGTCGGGAATGCCGGCGTGGTGCAGGCCGATGACGCCCTGGTTCTTCTCGCCCGCGCGCATGAGCAGGATCGAGGTCGTCCGCGTGTCCGAGACCGGGATCTTGTTGCACGGGAAGATCGGCACGCCGCGCCACGCGGGGACGTGGTTGCCGTTCACCTCGACGCTCTGCGGATAGATGCCGAGGCGGCTGCACTCCTGGCCGAACGCCGCAATGGCGCGCGGGTGCGCCAGGAAGAACGACGGCTCACGCCAGACCGTGGCGAGGAGCTCGTCCATGTCGTCCGGCGTCGGGGGGCCGCTGCGGGTGTGAATGCGCTGCTTGAGGTCGGCATTGTGAAGGAGGCCGAACTCGCGGTTGTTGATGAGCTCGTGCTCCTGGGTCTCCTTCAAGGCCTCGATGGTCAGGCGGAGCTGCTGCTCGGTCTGGTTCATCGGCTCATTGAAGAGATCCGCGACGCGCGAGTGGATCTGGAGCACGGTCTGCGCCACGCTGAGCTCGTACTCGCGGGGCGAGGTCTCGTAATCGACGAACGTCCCGGGGAGGACGGGCTCGCCGGAGTGGCCCGCGGAGATCTCGATCGCGGCCTCGCCCGTGTTGTCCTGCTTCTTCGTGGCGAGCGCCTTGAAGTTCTCGAGGTGCTTCTTCAGGGACGGGTACTGCGCGACCAGCTCCTCGAACACGTTCTGCTGGAGCGTCAGCACCGTGCAGGCCGTGACCGCCTTGGCCGTGAACGTCCAGTAGTCCTGCGTCTCGAGGAGCGCCTGGTAGCTGTAATGGTCGCCGTCCGCGAGGACCGCGATCACCGTCTCGTCGCCGTACTTGCCCGTGCCGATCTTGTTGATCTTGCCGTGCGCGATGAGGCAGATGTGATCGGCCTCCTTGCCTCGCTCGGTAATGACATCGCCGGGCTTGTAATCGCGCTGCACGAAGCGGTTCGCCAGCGCGGTGAGGGCCTCGACGTCCTCGAAGCCGCGGAGGAGCGGCAGCTCGCAGAGCTCCTGCGGGATGACCTGGATCTTGGCGCCGGTGTTCGTGAACGTCACGCGACCATCGCCGACGGCATAGCTCAAGCGGCGGTTCACGCGGTACACGCCGTTCACGTGCACCCACGGCAGAAGCTTGAGCAGCCACCGCGACGAGATGCCCTGCATCTGCGGGACGGACTTCGTCGTCGTCGCGAGTTGCCTTGCGGCCGCCGTCGCGAGGCTCGTCTGCTGCTGATCGATTCCCGAACCCAACTTCCCTGAGATTGACATGAATCCCTCTTTCCTTGACGGCTAGGACCGCCCGAGCTTCCACGGCACGGCCCGCGCCGTACCCATCGAAAGATCCGCCTTCGCGGCAGGAGCCACAGCACCGGTCTTTCCGGTGCCAAACAAACTGCTGATGCGCGCCGCCGACGCGCCAAACCCACGCGCGCCCTCGATCGCTCGCTCGAGCGGGTGGCGCTCGAGCTCCGTGTCCACGTACCGGCTCGTCAGGACGTGCCAGTTGAGCACGCCGGCCATGTACAATCGCTGCTTCTCGACGTATCCGAGCACGGCGTCGCGAGCCGCCTTCTCGAGCTTGAACTCGTCCAGAATGCGGGGCAGCTCGGTCGCGACGATGTGCTCGAACTCCACGATGCGCGCCGTGAGCATGTCATTGACGACCTCCTTGGCCCGCTGCGCGTCGCATTCGAGGAACCGCTCGACGACGAGCACGAAGTTACTGAGCTCGCCCTCGAATTCGATCTCCTTGCGGTACGAATAGAGATCGTTGGTCCACCCGCCGACGTCGGCGGTGGTGTTGTCGAGGCTCCGCATCGTTCGGGTGCGGAAGAGTTCGGCCGGGACGACGTCGCCGAGCGTGAGCTTGGACAGACCCATCGTGAGGTCGGCGCCGAACGTCTTGCGGCGCATCTCGACGTAATCGACCGGATCCGGGATCCGGTTCTGGGTTTGGTTCAAAAGCTCCCAGAGCCAGCTCCCGCACATCGTCTCGATGCTCTGGCGAAGCGTCCGTCGCGCATTCATCGACATCGGAGACGCCGTACGAATCCAGAGATCCAGGAGGCTACTCTCCAAGGGGTTCTCGGGCACCGGGGCGCCGGCGCAGTCGAGGGGCATGAACATCGAGAGCCGTGCGACGAACCGCTTCGCGCCCGCCATGTCCCGCCTCGTGCCGAAGACGAGCGGGAAATAATCATCGCCGTACGTCCCCCAGGTCAGCCAGCCCGAGCTGATGTCGAGCTCGTGCGGGGACGCGTCCGGATGAATGCCCGCGGCGCACAGGGGGAAATCGAAGCCGATGAGCTTGCGCTCGTCCCAGATCCCGGAGCCGAAGACGCCCGGCACCACGTCGAGCATCCCGAACTTGCGGGCCCACTCGACGGTGTTCCGGCGCGACGCAGGCAGATGCGGGCTCAACCGGAGCTTGAACGGCATGTGAATCTTCGGGAGCGGCATCCGACCCACGGGCCGGAACGGCGTGTGGGTGAGCGTCTTGATCCGCTGCAAACCGAGCGCGCCGGGTGTGAGCTTGATCCGAAGCGCCGAGGTGCCGAGCCCCGTCGGCCCACCGAGGAAATCGGGCACGGACGCGGATTTGTCCGCGTTTTCATTCATGTAGCGGCTCGACCGCATGTGCCATTCGTGGCCGCCGGATTGCCAGTCCTGCAGGCCCTTCACGTACTTGGCGACATCGAGGGCTTGCGCCGGCGAAAGCCCGTACTCCGCGCAGAGCGCCGGCACCTCGACGAGCGCCGTGTTCTCGAACTGCTGCAGCCGCGACGTCAGGATCTCGTTCGTCAGATCGGCCGCTTTTTGCGTGGGGACGCCGAGGAACCGCTCGAGGACGAGCACGCAGTTCGCGTTTTCCCCCTCCTCCTCGACCTCGCGCTGGTACGAGAACAGGTCATTTCGCAGGTGAACGCCGTCCGAGAACGTGTCACGCAGGACCTCCAGGGGGCGCGTCGCCGCGACGACGGCCGGGACCTCTGCGCCGACCGCGATCTCGACGAGGCCCGCGGACCAGGGCGCGCCGCCGACCTTGCGTCGCATCTCGACGTATTCGACCGGGTTCGCGACGCGGTTCTCCTGGATATTGGCGAGCTCCCACATGCACTCGAGGAGCAGGTTCTTCGTCGCTTCGAGGAAACGCTCGCGCCAATGGACCGAGGTGAGCGGCACCGTGCGCGCCCAGAGATCCGCGAGCGCGCGCTCGACGACGTTCGTCGGCTCTGGCGGCGTGCCCGTCGGCACCACCGGCATGAAGAGCGGCAGGCGATCGAGGTACGCCTTCGCGCCGGACATGTCCTTGGTGCGCTTGTAGATTTCGAGGAAATGGTCGTCGAAGTAGAACACCCAGACGTACCAATCCGTGATGAGATCGAGCTCGGCCGGGGGCGCGTCGGGGTGGGTGTACGCGCAGAGCAGCGCGTAGTCGTGCGCGTCGAGGTCCTGCTCGGTCCAGATGGGTTTTCCCTGCGGGTTCTCCTCGAGGATTCCCATCTCGTAGGACCATGCCTTGGTATGCACGCGCGCCCCCTCGAGGTGGGGATTGATGCGCGCCGGATACGGCATGTAGAAGTCGGGCAGCGTGAAAGGTTGCATGTTCGCTGACTTCTCTCGCGCGTCGTCGACATTCACGACGCGAACGATGGTGACCCGTATGTCTTGGCGATGTGTATCCCGGACGCGCCCCGGCCTATTCGCACGAGAATGTGCGACAAGGGCACCCATCAGGTTCGACCATACAGACCGTTCGGGATCTTCCGGACGAGCGGATCTAGATCAGTCAGTTCCAGCAAGTAAATTGAAATGTGACCGTCCGTGACGTTTTTTGAACACCCGACCCAGCAAACGGAAAATGTTCTTTATCTTCAATGGTTTACGCATCGACGTTTGGCCATGGAACGGGGACGCATGTTTTTCCGGCGCCACACGCGTGGTTCTTCTGCAGACGGCGCCCGAAAACTGGATAAATTCGTACATTTATCCAGAATTGTCGAGATCGTCTGCAAACGCCCCTGCACGGTGACGCACAGCACCGAATAAAAATACACTCTGCGAGCGTGTGCGTATCGAAGGTCGGGGCTTGCGTTCAGCGCCGCAGCGTCGGCTCGAACGTCGGCGCTCGCCGCGCCTTCGTGGCCTGCTCGAACGCGAACGCCATGCCGAGGAGCTCCCCCTCGGAATAGGCGCGCCCCATGAATACGAAGCCGAGGGGCAAGCCGTGGCTATCGCCCATCGGCACCGTGATGCTCGGCGTGCCCGCGACGGCCGCGACCCCATAACTCGCGCTCACGAAATGATCCCCGAAAACGTGATCGGTGAGCCACGCCGGGGCCGTGCTCGGCGCGACGACGGCGTCGAGCTTGCCGCCGTCGAGGATCGCGAGCAGGCCCTCCTTGCCCGCGAGGCGCCGCGCGGCCTCGCGCGCTTCGAGATACACCGCATCGGTGAGCGGCCCGAGCGCCGCCGCCTTTTCGAAGAGCTCCTGGCCGAAAAACGGCATCACGGTCTCGGCGTGGGCCTCGTTCCACGCAATGAGGGCCGAAAGCGACGCGTGCGGCGCGCCGCTCCGGCGTAGATACGCATTCAGGCCGTCCTTGAACTCGTACAACATGACCGTGAGTTCGGGCTCGTTCCAGCGGTCGTACGTGGCCATCTCGACATCGACCACCTCGGCGCCCTGCGCCCGCAAGGTCGCAATCGACGCTTCCGCGGCCCTGTCCACGTCGGGGTGATCTCCCATGGCCTGACGAAGCACGCCGAGGCGCTTGCCCCGGAGCGCATCCGGCGCGAGGAACGTCGTGTAATCGGTCGGAAGTCCGCCTTCCTTCGGCGCGGCCGGATCGGCCGGATCGACGGCCGCGAGGGCGCCGAGCAAGAGGGCCGCGTCGGTCACGGTCCGTGCCATCGGTCCTGCGGTGTCCTGCGAGATCGAGATCGGAATGATCCCGCTGCGGCTGACCAATCCCACCGTGGGCTTGAGCCCGACGAGGCCACTGACCGCCGAAGGGCAGAGGATGCTGCCGTCGGTCTCGGTGCCGACCCCGATCGCGCCGAGGCTCGCGGCGATGGCCGTGCCGGCGCCGGAGCTCGAACCGCAGGGATTGCGGTCGAGCACGTACGGGTTCTTCGTCTGGCCCCCGCGCGAGCTCCAGCCGGAGGTCGCGCGGGTCGACCGGAAATTCGCCCACTCGCTGAGATTGGTTTTTCCAAGAATGACGGCGCCGGCCGCCCGAAGGCGGGCGACGAGGAAGGCGTCCTCTTTCGGCCGATGGTCGGCGAGCGCCAGCGAGCCGGCCGAATTCACCATCCCGGCGACGTCGATGTTGTCCTTGATCAGCACGGGAATGCCGTGCAGGGGCCCGCGCACCTTTCCGGCCCTGCGCTCCGCGTCGAGCGCCTCGGCGTCCGAGAGCGCGCGCGGATTCAGCTCGATGACCGCGTCGAGCCGGGGCCCGGCGTCGTCGATTCGGGCGATTCGATCGAGGTAGGCCTGCGTGAGCTCCCGCGCGGTGAGTATGCCTTTGGCCATGCGATCCCGCGCGTCCGCCGCGCTGAGCTCGACGACGTCGAGGGAGGTCGCGGCTCCTCTGCGGGCGCTTTTCGATGGGTCGGCGAGGCCAGCGCCGCCTTGGGCCGCACCCCCGCCACATGCCCCCATGAGTGCCATGCCGAGCAGCGCCGCGCCCATCAGCCATTGCGAGTTTTTCATGACCACACGCCGTGGAGAGGCTGCCACAACGTGCCCCGAGAAAACAAGGAGCTTACTTGGACTCCTCCCGGGAGAGCAGCCGCTCCGCCTCCTTCAGCGCCGCGCCCCGCTCCCGCGCGAGCAGCGGATTCTCCCGGAGCGCCGCTTCCAAGGAGGCCTTGGCTTCCCGCGCCGACTGTGTCCTTGCCTTTGCGTCTCGCGTGGCGCGGGCGCGCAGGAGGGAAAGGGCGCCCTTCGACGCGAGCGCCGTCGCCATGGTCGGATGGATGGCGAGCGCCTTGTCGGCCATCTCGAGCCCCGTGGTCAGGTCGTTTTCGGCGTTTTTCTTCCGCCCGAGGAGCCAGCCGGCGCGTAGCTCGTAGACCTCGGCGAGCGCCTCGTAGACCTGCGGATTGGCGCGCTCCTTGTCGAGGACGGGCAGGAGCGGCGCGAGGGCCGCGCCGAACATCGCGGAATCGGCGTTCCCCTTCGTGAGGGCCCAGCGCAGGGCGAGGATCTCGGCGCGCGCCTGGTCGACGCGGTAGTCCACGTCCCACGGCAATGCCTCCGCGCTCTTGCGGAAAGAGGAGCGCGCCGCCTCGAGGGTCGAGGTCGGGTCGTCTCCTCGGCGCAGGAGGTGGAGCGCCCGCGTCGTCGCGAGGAGCCCTCGGATCTCGTCGTTCGTGGACGCGGGCGCGACCCGCTCTTTTTGCTGGAGGAATGCCTCGGCGCGCGTCAGCGAGCCACTCGGATCCTCCCCCGCGTCGCTGGCATACGAGGCCTCGAGCCAGAGCGCCCAGGCGGAGACGAACGCCGCGTCGAGCTTGTTGTTCTCCTCGACCGAGGCGGCGGCTTCGAGCGCGCTCGCGACGGAGGCCGCCGGCGAGCGCCCCTTCTCGACGAGGAACTTCCCCTTCCAGAAATGGGCGTGCGCCGTGTTGATGGCCGGAAACGTGAAGCCCGGGTTCTGCGTAATGGCTTCGCCGCAGCGGGAGACCGCGCGCTCGACCGTTCGGCTGGGATCGACGCCTCGCCAGGTCTCGCCCCTGGCGCGCTCGGTATACACCGCGCAGCTCTCGTTGTAGGGCCACAAAAAGCCCGGATCGAGCCGGATGGCCTCCTCGTACGCCGCGATGGCGTGATCCGTCGCGGTCCGCGCGTCGAGCCCTCGGTTCATGTGGTGCATGACCTCCATCCAGTAGGCCGCGCCGACCACGTAATGCGCCATCGGGTCGCTCGCGCGGAGCCGGACGGCCTCCTCGCCGCGCTCGACGGCGGTGCGGAGGATCGGCCCTGGATCCGCGTCCCCCCCGGAGCCGCCGACGGTGTGCCAGCCGAAAGCGATGTGCGCGTACGCCATCGCCAGGCGCGCCGAGCCGCGTTGTGGGTCCGCCGCGAGGGCCCTGCCGCAGGCGTTCGTCGCCTTCTCGAAGCTCGGTCGCAGGAGCTCGGGCCGGGCGTCGGCGACATTGACGACCTGGGTCCAGAGATCGCACTCGGCCTCGTGCACCGCCGGATCACTCCGCGCGATGGACGCGGCCTCCGCATAGGCCGCCGCAGCCGGCTCGAAGGACCGCATCATCTTGTCGTAATCGAACGCGGCGTCCCGCCCGAAACGTTTGCCCTCGGCGAAATGCGCGTCGCCTTCGAGCTTCTTCGCCTCGTGCAGCCAGGGCGATTGCGCGAACGCCTCGCGCGCTTTCGCCAGCGCGACGTCATTTTGCCCCTCGTGGAGCGCGATGAGCCCCTCCACGTACGCCGGCGACGAGAGCCTCGCCCCGAGCGCCGCGCGCAGGTGGGCGAGCGCCGGGGCCTTGTATTCGGCGTCGATCGCCGCGAGCCTCGCCTTCTTGCGCGCCTCGTCCTGGATTCGCTTCGTCTCTTCGAGGGCCTTGCGGTAGAGCTCCACGAGCGCGAGGCCCATGGCATAACGGAGCTCCGGCGGCGCGTACCCGGCGGCCTCGGCGCGGCGCAAATGGGAGAGCGCCTCCTCGGGCTCCTGGAGCGCCAGAAATCCCCGCCCGAGTGCATAATGCCCCGGCCCCTCGCCCCCCCGCCCGAGGGTCGCCATGCGCGCCTCGATGTCCCGGAGCTGTCGCCGCACGATGCTCCGCTCTCGCTCGATATCGTGCAGCGGGAGGCTGTACGCGCGTGACAGGAAGAGCTCCATCTCCTTCACGTCCTCGCCGAGCTCACGCGCGACGGCCGTCTGCTCGGCCAGGGCTTGCCGCTGCCGGATCCAGAAGACACCGAACACCAAGAGCACCACGAGCAGCGCCGCCCCGAGCGCGACGCGCACCTTGTGCCGCCGAGCGGCCTTGAGCAGGACGTACGCGAGCGACGCCCGGCGCGCCAGCACGGGCTTGCCGTCGAGGAACCGCTGCAAATCCTCGCCGAGGGCCAGGGCCGACTCGTACCGCCGCCCCTGCTCCTTTTCGAGGCATTTCATGACGATGGCCTGGAGGTCCTCCGGGACGTCCGGGCGAATCTTTCCGAGCGGCGGGGGATCCTCGGTCAGGAGCTGCCGCATGATCGCGAGCACATGGGAGCCCTCGAACGGAGGCCGCCCCGCGAGCAGGTCATACAGCGTCGCGCCGAGCCCATACACGTCCGTTCGCCGATCGAGCGTCTCGGCATCTCCGCTCGCTTGCTCCGGGGCCATGTACGCGGGTGTCCCGGCGAGCGAATACGTCACCTGGATCGATTTGCCCATTTCGCGGGCAATGCCAAAATCCATGATGTAGGGCTTGTAGGATCCGTCCTCGCCCTGCTCGACCATGATGTTGCCGGGCTTGACGTCGCGATGGATGATTCCCAGCCGGTGCGCCTCGTGGAGCGCCATCGATACCTGCTGGACCGCGCGTACCTTTTGCTCGCGGGTCATCCGCTCGCTCGCGTAATCGAGCGATTCGCCGGCGATGTATTGCATCACGATATACGGGCGGTCGCCGTCCGTCCCCACCTCGTGGACCTTGCACGCGTGCTCGTGCTCGATTCGCGCCTGCGCGCGCGCCTCCCGAAGGAGCGTCCGGTTCGTCTCCGGGTCCGCCTGGTGGAGAAATTTGACGGCGACGTCGCGGCCGAGGTGCCGATCCTTGGCGCGGTACACGGAGCCCATCCCGCCGGAACCGAGGAACTCGAAGTCCCCGAAACGCGCGAGGAGACCCAGCGGAATGCTCGGCGGGCCCGACGGCGCGCTCGACCGCGTGGCGTCCGGCTGTGTGGTCTCCGGACCTGCAACAGGAGTCACAGAACGCACTTGGACACCATGACCTATCGTCAAGGGGGCACACCATGGGACCAAGGTCCCATGGTGTAAGGGTTGCAAGAAGCCTACCGTAACGTTCGGTTGTGGATGAGGCCCAGGCCACTGGCGCTGGCGGGATCGTCAGGATACTTACGTCCGGGAACGCAGACCAGGGCACCCAGCACCGAGCCGAAAGAAGGAGATCATGCTGTCATTTCGCTTGCTCGAGGGGGTTGTTCTTGGAACCGTGCTCACGCTCACCGGCTGCGGCACCGCGGTGGATCCAGGCGATTTCGAGGAGGCCCCGGATCTCGCCCCGCAAGGAGGACCCAGAAACGGCTCGGGGGGCTTGAACGGCCTGAGCCCGGCCGACTACCACGCGAACGTCGCCGCGCTCGTGACTGCGCTGGGTGTCGCCGCTGCGGATCCACAGAACCCGTCGGCAGTCAACCCCGCGATCGAGGCGACGGGGCTGCTCGCCACCGAAGGCGGGCGGGAGGTCTTCTCGTACGCCGCGCGATGCACGCTCCCGGCGGGGACGCGGCTCACGAGCGGGACCCGCGTCTACACGGGCGGCGGGATCCTCGCCACCACCGGATCATGGCCGAGCGCGGGCCTCACGACGTCCCAGAAGGAGGACGCGCTCACATGCATGGTGACGCACCTGAACCCGTTCGGCGCCCATGTTCCGTTCTTCCTCTCGGGGCCCAGCATCGCCGGGACGGAGAGCCCGGAGGCGGGAGGGTTCACCATCGAGGAGGCGATCTGGCAGGTGAAACTCGAAGGCCCGAACCAGACCCCGATCTACTACGCCTGGCCCCACGTGGACCTGCTCAACACCTGCGGGCTCGTGACATCGCTCACCTGGGTCACCCGCATCTGCGGCTCGTCCCTCAACACCTGCGGCGTGCAGGTTCGCGACGATCGCGCCACGGCTTGCACCGGCTCGGACGGCATCTTCACCTGCAACGGCAAGCCGGCCGTCCAGACCTCGCTCGAGGAGAGCGACCTGTGCATCCTGCACCTCAACGTGCTCGGTATCGGCCTGCTGTAGCTTCGTTCGAGGCGCAGGCTGATGCCTGCATGTCTCGGCGCCCGAGGACTTCAGACCTCAAACGAGCGTCAGGTGATCGAGGCCGGCCTCACGACGCCGCGCTCGATGTCCCGCCCACACGCCTCGTCCCATTGCGACGTCCGGCGCGTTTGCTCCTGAAAAGCCGATGCTCCGGACGGCGCGGCGACGATGGCCGTCCAGACCCGCGCCCCCTTCCCTGCCCCTCTCCCTCGCTGTAGCCTCCCAGCTCGAAGGCCCCGATCGCCGTCTCATCGGCCGACGAGCCTACGTGGGCGCACATGACCTCGTTCAAGTATCCCAGAGACATGCTCGCGCCGCTGAAGGAGCGGTGGTACGAGTGGGCCCGGCAGGAAAGCGAGCCTCCGGCCTTGCCGAGCGACGACAAACTCGCGCTGCTGCTCGAGGTCGCATACCACGCGAGTTACACGGCGGACGAGCGCCGCGGGACGCAGTTCCGCGCCGTCGTTTGCAGCCCCGACCTGCGCGAATCGGAGATCGATCATCCCCTCCGGATCGACCCGCCGCGTAGCTTCACGCCCCACGAAATCATGCGCCTCGCGCCGGCCGCGGACGCCGCGAAGGTCATGCTCGCCGTCGATCCCAGCGGGGACGAGCCGCTCATCTGGGGGCTATGCAATGGCGCGGACATGCAGCTCACCGTCTCGGTGATGGCGCCCGGCAAGCTCTCCGTCGGGCGCAACATGCGCAGCCTCGTGGCCCTGGAAGACGGGCACATTTTCGCGGAAGGCGAGCGGCTCGGCGTGTTCCAGTCCGTGGTCGAGGCGCTCTCCGAGGCGACCGACGCGTTGTGGGACGGCGTCAACTGGCGCGGGGGCACGTGGTCTCCCCAGGTCAATTACCCGGCGCACCTGCACGACGTCCTCTCGACGATCCGAAAGCTCGGGCACGGGGGCACGGTTCTCGTCGTCCCCGACCGCGAATGCAAGTCCCTCTCGTGGCGGCAGCTCCTCAAGATCAAATACCAGTGCCAGGACGATTCGGTCTGGCCGCTCCTGCGGAAATCGGTGTTCCAGTTCGACGAGGATTCCCCGGGGCGCGGCGCCATGGAATTCCAGTATGCGGAGGACAAGGCGCGCCGCTTGCTGGAGCGGCTCCCCGGTCTCACGGCGGTGGATGGGGCGCTCTTGATCACGGACCGATATCGGGTGCTCGGCTTCGGGGTCGAAGTGCTGGCGCAGACCGAGCTCGAAACGATCTTCCTGCCGGATGGAGCCTCCCGGAACGTCGAAGCGTACGGCACGCGGCATCGCTCCGCGTTCCGCTTCTGCGCGGCGTACCCGCGCGGGGTCGCCTTCGTTTGCTCGCAGGACGGCTCGATCAAATGCGTACGCAATCGAGACGGAAAGGTCACGCTGTACGAGTGACGAGGGGACCGGCCACTTCGACGAATCGCTCGACGTGCACGTACGTGGCAAGCCGATAGGCCTACGCTGCCTCCGGCTCTCGAGCCCCGCGCCCCGAGGTCACGAATTCGGGACCTTGAGCTTGTTTCGCACCCACACGCCCACGAGCACGCCGGGCGTCGCGAGCAACGCGAGGAGCTTCGCCATGGATCCCGGGCGCGAGCCGTCCCAGTCTCCCTCCATCACGCTGAAAAGCCCGCCGATCAGGGCCCCGCTGATCACGACGGCGACGAGGATGCCCGCCGCCATGGCTTTCGTATTGCGGATCGTATACTCGCGCCGCCGCGCGACCGCCCGCTTCCATTCTTCTTCCGGATCCAGGGCGACCTTCGCGGCGCCCCCCGCACGTTCGTCCGCCATGTCGCCCGTCTAGCACGAAACCATGCGCGCAGGAACCAGCTCACGCGCTGACGAGCGAGCTCGTGGAGGCCGTCCGCGGGGCGCGTGGCATGCACCTCGAGGTGCTATGCTCCGAGGGAGGGGGCGAAGAAATGGCCGCGCCGGACATCTTGCTCATCGGGCACGTCGCCCGGGATCTGCGGAGCGCCGATCCGAACGACGGCTACCGCCTCGGGGGCACGGTGAGTTTCGCCGCCGTCACGTGCGTGAAGCTCGGGCGAAGGCCGACGATCCTCACGTCGGCAGCGCCGGGGCTCGACGTCTCCGAGCTGCCGCGCGAGGTGGAGCTCCACATCCTCCCCTCCGAGGACACGACCACGTTCGCCAATGTTTATACGGCGGCGGGGCGCATCCAGCATTGCAGCATGCGGGCGCGACCGATCACCGCCGCCGATGTCGATCCCTCGCTCCGCCGGCCGCGGGCGGCGCTGCTCGGGCCGATCGCCGACGAGATCACCCCCGACGTGGCCCACGTTCTCGCCGAGGAGACGCTGGTCGTGGCCACGCCGCAGGGATGGATGCGGCGCTTCGACGAGGCCGGGCGCGTCCATGCCAAACCCTGGGAGAGCGCGAGCGAGATTCTCCCGCGCGTGGACGCCATCGTGCTCTCGCTCGAAGACATTGGCGAGGACCTCCGCCGCCTGGATCCCATGATCGAGCAGGTCCCCCTCGTGCTCCTCACCGAATATCGGGACGGGAGCACGCTTTACAGGCGCCGCGACGACGGGACGATCCATGTGACGCGAATCCCGCCGCGTCCGGCCCGGGAGGTCGATCCCACCGGCGCCGGGGACGTCTTCGCGACGGCATTCATGATTCGTTTCCAGGAGACCCTCGATCCGGTCGAGGCAGCGCGCTTCGCCAACGTCACGGCCTCGTTCGGCGTCGAGGCGGTCGGCGTGGCCGGAATTCCGAGCCGCGACGCGGTCTTCGCATATATGCGGGAGAACCCGTTTCGAGAGGGCGTGTCCGGCTGACGTGTGGTAACACAGGGCTCCGCCCCATGCCTCGCCCCCGCACGCTCTCGAAGCGCCCGCTCCTCCTCGCCGCCCTCGTCCTCGTGGCCGTCGCCCTCCTCGTGCTTTTCCTGCCGCCTTCGAGCCTCGCCACACCGGCCACCTGCAACAAGCCCGAGATCGTCGTTCGCAAGAAGGACGCCGCGCTCGACCTGCACTGCGGCGGGAAAATGTTTCGCACGTTCTCGGCCACGTTCGGGGCCCAGCCCGTCGGACAGAAGGAGCGCGAGGGCGACGAGCGCACGCCCGAGGGGGTTTATCGCATCACGAGCAAATCGGAGAGCGAGCGGTTTTATCGATTCCTGGGGATCTCCTACCCCGGGCCTGAAGACCTCGCGCGGGCGAAGAAAAACGGTATCGACAAACCGGGCGGCGGCATTGGCATCCACGGGACCAAGCCGAAGCTCGCGGCCCTGGCGCGGGCATGGATCCGGCTGTCGAGCGCGACCGGGCTCGGGCAGGTCTGGGGCCCGACGGACGGTTGCATCGGGATCGCCAATGAAGACGTCGCCGTGCTCTACACCCTCGTCCCCGTTGGCACGAAGGTGACGATCAAGCCTTGATCCTGCGACATCGACGACTCCCGCCGACACACGCCGGGAGTCCAGATGCGACGGTGGAACACCCTCTCAGGATCGCGCTGCAAGCGAAGGCGCAAGCTCGACCTCGATTCCGAAGTGATCGGAGATGAACGTATCCTCTTCATCGATCGGCTCGACGCCGACGAGTGTCGCCGCGCGGGGGGAAAAGGCGCGGCTGCGCAAGAACACACGGTCGATGCGCTTGTGGGCATGCTCTGCGTGCATGACGTAACGCATGAAGTTGATGTTCGTGTCGACCGTGTACCCCGGACGATCCCCATGCAACACAGGCCATACGTCGACGAACGTGGGATCGAGTGCGGCGTTCTCGGCCGCGGCGTCCGGCGCGAAGTTCATGTCGCCCGCGAAGACCACGTCGGGGCTCGACGCGGCCAGGTAAGGCTGGATGATGCCGAGCTGCGTAACCCGCGTGGCCGTGCACTCGGACGTACTCTCCAGGTGAATCGTCGCGACCGTGAGCCCACACGAAAGCTCGGCCGAGAGGAGGCATCGCCCCATTTCCGTCGGCAAAGCGAGCATGACGAGGCGTCGAATGGGAATGCGCGAAAGCAAGAGGACGCCATAGCGACCGAAGGTACTGCCATCGACGTCGGATACCTGATAACCGGCGCGAATCCAGGGGGCATCGACGATGGCGGCGAGGAGCTTTTGGGTCACCTCTTGCAGCACGATCACGTCGGGGCTCCGTCGTGAAAGCTCCGCGAGCAGCGCTTCCTGCCGCACGCGAAACTTGTGGGCGCCAAACCACACGTTCCACGTGACGAGCTTCAAGGGACCGGCGGCGATGGGCGCCCGAGGAGCGGCTGCCTGCCATTCCCCTCGGGCAAAGGCGTAAGGCTTGATGACCGTGGGCGTGGCCGACGACGACATGGCATACCGTACCACCGTCTCGGGTGCCCGCCCAGAACACGCCGGCCCGATCGAGCCGCAAGGACCCCCGCCGTCATACAGGGCGTGCTAGCCTCCGGCGCACACATGCTGTCCTCGTCGTTGCACCGCATCTGCCACGAATCCTGGGAGCTGATACAGGTTTTCCGTGGGCCTACGATCCCGCGCGAAGGGGAGCTCTTGCTCCTCGAGCAGGGCGGGCAGGAGACGAAGTTCCGCGTCACCCGGGTGATGTACAAGGCCGCACCAGGAGGTGAGCTCCTGGCGACCGTGTTCGTGACCCCGGCTTGAATGGCGGACGGAGCGCCCGATCAGAGCGCGAACCGCACGGTCGCCGCGGCGACGGCGCCGATTGCAGCGCCCGCGAGCAACCAGGCCAGGCGTGAGGGGCGCGGGGATTCGCTCTCGCCGAGCGGAAACTCCACGGCGTGCACCCGCTCCGTCTCGGCGTCGACCAGCAAGACACCGTCCACATCGAACGCAATGCGATATTCGAGGAGCTGGCGCCGCGTGCCGGGCGTGTCGATCCGCGGCGCTGCGCGGCCCGTCTTCACCTCGGCCACGTAACGCTTGTCGCCAAAGCCCACGAGGTAATCGGCGCGCAGGTCGATCGCCACGGGATCGCCGTCGACCCGCACGCCGTACGAGACGGCCACCTGCCGGCCCAGAATGGTGAAGCCGAGGTCGCGCAGGAGGCCCTCGGCGCGAAGCTCGCCCGCCGCGCCTCGCTCGCGCCGAACCGCGATCGTGCGCCGCCGCCAGAAGCCCCGCCACGCAATCCGCGCGGTCTGCACCAAAGCGAGCAGCGCCGCCGCCGCGAGGAGGACGAGCAGGACATCGGGCGGGAGCGCGCGCAGATCCACCTGCGCGTGCATGACAGCAGGCGCCCGGGGTGGGCCAACTTTTCAGCGCCTCGTCATGGGAAACGGTTCTACCTCCGGAACACGCCACACCGATATCGTCGGAACGTCGCGCGACGATCGAGGTCAGGAGTTTCCTGTCTTTGTAAGAAAACGACCGATTCACGGGGGTCTCGATCGTGCGTTGGGAAATTGCGCAGGCGGCCCCCGCCAAGCTCCCGATGGGGGGAAGGCAGAATTCTGACAGTCGTACGAGCCTCCGGGGGCTATCGCTTCGTGTAGTCTCGTGCGATGCGAGCTGCGGTCGATCGCGGCTCTGTAGGGGAGGATGAGCACGTGGCGACCGTAGGGGAGGTCATCGCCGGCAAATACCGCATCGAGCGGGAGATCGGCCGGGGAGGAATGGGGCTCGTGCTCCTGGCGACGCACGTCGACCTCGAGCAGCCAGTCGCCGTCAAGGTCCTGCACGAGGACTCCGCCTACGACGCCGACGCGATCGCGCGCTTCATCCGCGAGGCCCGCGCCGCAGGCAAAATCCAGAGCGATCACGTCGCCCGCGTGATGGACGCCGGCGTGCTGCCCGAAGGCGGCGCGTACATCGTCATGGAGCTGCTCGACGGGAAAGACCTCGCCGATGTGCTGCATGACGAGGGCCCCCTCGACGTCGCCGTCGCCGTCGGCCACGTGCTCGAAGCCTGCGACGCGCTCGCCGCGGCGCACGCGGTGGGGATCGTGCACCGCGATCTGAAGCCCGCGAACCTCTTTCTCGCTCGCAAGCCGGACGAGACGGAGATCGTGAAGGTCCTCGATTTCGGCGTCTCCAAGATGGCCGCGCAGAACACGCCGTCGGCGCCGTCGGCGCTCACGCAGTCGGGCCAGATCTTCGGCTCGCCGAGTTACATGGCGCCCGAACAGCTCCGCAGCGCGGCCGACGTCGATGCGCGCGCGGACATCTGGTCGCTCGGCGTCGTGCTGTACGAGCTCGTCACGGGGAGCCTGCCGTTTCCCGCGCGCACGATGGCGGACATGATGGCGGCCGTCGTTCGCGATCCGCCGCAGCCGCTCGCCCTGGTCCGCGCGGACGCGCCGCCCGGGCTCGAGGCGATCCTCGTGCGTTGCCTCGAAAAGGAGCCGAGCGACAGATATACGAACGTCGGGGAGCTCGCCCGCGCGCTCGCCCCGTTTTCCCCGGGAAACGACGCGCTCGTCGCGCGGATCGAGCGGATCTCGGCGCGAAACGGAGCCGGCGGAGCACCCTCGCTCCCCGCGCCGAGCTTGGCGCGGGTGGACGTCGTCGCGCCGGAAGAAGCCTGCGAAACGGGGCATGGAGACAGCGCGCCGGCGCCGCGAGACACCACGAGCGATTCGCCCCTCTCCAGGTCGCTGGGCAGCGGACGCCTGTCGTCCTTGTCCGGTCGGTCCTCGCGATGGGTCTTTGGCATCGCAGCGGCCCTCGCGGCCTCGATCGGGCTTCTGGTGACCCTCTCGCACCGCGCACCTCCTCCCGCGACGACCGCGTCCGCGCGCGCCCCCGAGCCTTCGGCAGCGGTGGCGCCGGCGGAGAGCGCGCAGGTGCTCCCCGTGGTGGCGCAGGCCTCCGCGGCGCCTTTGGCCGCGCGGGTCGAGGTCACGATCAACGTCTCGTCTGCGCCGAAGGGAACGCGCGTCTATCGCGGCGCCGAGCTCCTCGGGACGGTGCCCGGCCCGCTCGTGTTCGATCGAGGAGAGGCGCCGATCGAGCTCAGGTTCGTCGCGGAGGGATACACGCCCGCCGAGGTCACGGTCGTGCCGAACGTCGATCGTGTCCTCGCCGTCGAGCTCAAGCCGACGAAGCCCACGCCGCGCGTCCCGAAGGCCGGGACCGGGACCCAAGGCAAGGTCCCGGGCGACCTGGAGCCCTTCTGATGCGCCGTGCGCGTCTGGGGTCCTTTGCGCGCCTCTTTGCCGTACTCGTGCTCCCGCTCGCGGCGCACGCATGCGCGCCGCTGCCCACGTTGTCGGTGGGCGTTTGCGGCAATTTCGTCGTCGAGGCGGGCGAGGATTGTGATGGCCACGCGCCCGCGCCGGCCTCGTGCGCGCCGATGGGCGCGACGAACGAGTGCCGCTTCGTCTGCGACCCCGCGCTCCCGGAGCCCGGCTGCCCGGCTGGCTTCGGGTGCGGGTCCCATCGGGTTTGTCGTCGCGCGTCGGGCACGATCGAGCCCACGGGCGAGCGTGTGGGTTTCACCTGGCCGACGTCCTTGCGCGTGGGGGATTTCAATCTCGACGGCGCGCCCGATCTCCTGCTGCTCGGCGCGCCGGACGCCGCGGGGCTCCGGCCTGCGCGCGCGCTCGCCTCGCATGGGTTCTCCCTGTCCGAGACGCTCACCGAGCTCCCTGTCGAGCTCGCGGCTCCGGCCGTCGGCGCCGGGACGGGGGAAGCGTACCGCGACGTCGCCTTCGCGGACCGCGAGGGCGTGGCGATCCTGCGCGGATACCCGGGAGACGCGGCCCGCTACGCGATGGTCCCTTCGATCATCCTGAACCAAGGCACATCCGCGCGGCTCTTGTTCGTCGACGTCCTGCCGGATGCGCCGGGGGACGAGCTCGTGGCGCTCACCGACTCGGTCGAGACCGGCGCGTTGCTCACGGGGATCGCCGCGGACGGGTCCCCTCCCGCCGCGCTCACGCCGATGCCGGGCGGCGAGGCGGACGTCATCGGCGCCGTGCCCATGCTCGCCGCTGCGCTCAACGAGGCCGTGCCGTGCAAGCAGATCCTCGTCGCGTATCGCGGGGCCACGACCGTGCCCGTGTTCACGCCTTGCAGGCTGGGGCCTTTCGCGGTGGAGTGGAATGCGGGAGGAACGCTCTTCGACGTGAAGCTCACGCCGGAAGCCCCCATCGATCGTGGGGTCTTCGTCGCCGACGTGGACATGGACGGGCACCTCGACATCGTCGCCGGCGCGGGCGGGCAGACGTACGTCGCGTTCGGGCTCGGGGATGGCACGTTCGTTTCGAAAAACCCCGGAGGGACGCCGAACGAGGCGGCGCCGTACGTGCTGCCGGGGGCCGCGAGCGACGCGGGATTTCCCCTCGCGATGGCGGACCTGAACGCCGATGACCGCGTGGATTTCATCGTCCCGCGCGGGATCGTGATCTCTCGCCCCGAGGGGTACGAGCTCGCGTATGCCAACCTCGGGGCGACCTGGTCCGAGGCGGTGATCGGACATTTCAACGGCAATGCCGCGCCCGACGTGGTGGCGAGCACGGCGGGCGTGGTCGACCTCGATTTCTTGAACAACGCGGGCGACGGCGTGTTCGCCCCGGCGGTCATCTCGACGCATGGCCCCACGCGGCTCCTCACGGTCGGGGATGTCGACGGCGATTTGCTCGACGATATCGTCTTCAGCGAGCAGAACGGGGAAAACGGGGAGCTCGTCGATCAGATCGCCCTGAGCTTCGGCGTGCCGTTCGGCCCGCCGACGCCGGCGGTCGCCGCGGTGGAGGCCGGGGCGGTCGAGCAGATCACGGCGGGGCATTACGTCGGGGAAACGGGGATGGACGCGATGGCGGAGGTGGCCGTCGTCTTCGAGGCCGAGGCGCACAAGTCGGATGCGCTGGCGGTGCTCCAGGGGCGGACGTCGCGCAACATCTTCCCGGCCTTGCCTTTGCGGGGCGTGAGCAGGTCGTTTTTGCCCGTCGCGCTCACGTTCGGGAATTTCGGCGATGAAACGGCCGACATCGCGGCGCTCGGCGTGAATCTGGCGACGCGCGACCTGCGCCTGTTCCGCGTCGAGGCCTTCGACGACGGCCCGCCGGGGTTGCCCGTCGCGAGCGGGGCGCTCGATTCGTGGTTTTCCCCCGTGGAGGGGACGGACGCGATCCTGTTCCGTCATGGCGCGCTCATCGCCGCGGCGGACTTGAACGACGACGGGATCGACGAGGTCGTCATCGTCGGAGCCCATGGCGAGGACAAGCAGGCCACCCTGATGATCGCCGATTACGACGAGGCGTCGGCGACCTTCCAGCCCCGCGCCGCGCAGCCGTTCGGCGCGACGCTCTCCATCGACGCGGAGCTCCTCGTCGCCGACGTCGACGGTGACGGACACGAGGACGCGCTCGTCCGGACCGGCTCCCCGGCCACGCCGAGCACTCTCGTCATTCTGTGGGGGAACGAGGCGGGGGACCTCGGCAAAAGCGCGCAGGTCTCGGCGCCTCTCGCCCCCGACGACTCGGGCGTGCGTGCGATCACGTGCGTAAAGTCCCCGCGGGGAAAGTGGTTCGACGTGCTGGTCGCGAGTGACACGGCCATTTATCGGTACGAGCTCGACGCGGGCAGGGACGCGGCCGCCGAGCCCGTCCAGGTCTTGCAGCTCGCGCACGTGCGCGCGCTCGCGGCGGCCGATTTCGATCACGACGGCGTCGACGACATCGCCGTGCAGACGGAGGACGGGTTCGAGCTGTATCGCTCGATCCCGGAGCTCGAATGAAGCGCATCGTGTATGGTCTCTTCGCGGTGATGCTCGCCTTTGCCTTCGCGGCCCCGGCGCGCGCCGGGGATGCGGTCGAGGAGGCGAGGATCCTGTTCACCGCGGGCGCGCAGGCTTATGAGGCGGGTCGGTATGCCGACGCCGTCGACGCATTCCGCGCGGCGCACGCCCTGACGCCGCAGCGGCCGACCGTCCTTTTTTCGCTCGCGCAGGCCGAGCGCCGTCATTTCACGGTCGCGCGCGATCCTGCCGTGCTCCAGGCAGCGATCACGCATTTCCGCGGCTACCTCGAGCTCGTGCCCGAGGGAGGGCGCCGCGCCGACGTCGTGGCCGCGCTCGGGGAGCTCGAGTCCATCGCGGCGAGCCTCGAACAGAAGAACATCGAGGCGTCGGCGTCGAAAGCGCGGCTCTTGATCACGACGCAGACGCCGGGCGCCGTCATCACGATCGACGGCACGGAGCGGACGACGGTGCCCGTGATCGAGGCCATCGCCCCCGGCAAACACGCGGTCGTCGTCTCGGCGCCTGGTTTCGTCGGCGAGACGCGTGAAATCGTGGCCGTGGAGGGGGCGATCTTGCCGGTGGAGATCAACCTGCGCGAGCGTCCGTCGTTCCTCGCGGTGACGGCGCCGCGGGGCGCTTCGATCCAGGTCGACGGCCGTTCGCAGGGCGAGGCGCCGCTCGTCTCGCCGATCGAGCTGCCCTCCGGCGCGCACGTGGTCACCGTCGCGCAACGCGGCCACGAACCGCGCACGTTACGCGTGATGATCGAGCGAGGCGGGACGAACCGCCTCGACGTCTCCCTCGCGACGACCCGCCAGCGTCGCGTCTCGTACGGGCTCGTGGCCGGCGCGGGCGTGGCATTCGTCTCCGGCTTCGCGCTCGCCGTGAGCGCCGCGTTGCAGGAAGACGCGGCCGAGCGGCTGCTCTCCCGCACCGAGCAGGGGCACATCGACCTCGGCACGCTCGAGGCCTACGAGTCGGCGCGCACGTCGAGGGACGTGCTGCGCACCGGGGCGATCGGATCGTTCGCCATGTCGACCGTGTTCGGCGTGGCCGCCATCGCAACGTACTGGTTCGACAACCCCACGCCACCTCCCGCCGGGTCCGGAGAGACGGCGCGCGTGGAGCGTTTTGCGCGGGTGGTGCCGATGCCGGGCGGGGCGTGGATCGGCGTGGGCGGGCGGTTTTGACGGCCTGCGGCCGCCGAGCGGCTCAGAGGGTGATGCACTCCTTCAGCAGCGCGAGACCAAACGCCCACTGCCCCTCCGCCGTGCCGAGCTTCAGCGCGCCGGTCATCATTCGCTGATAGAATTCGCCGAGCGAGAGCGTCGATTCGGGCGTCTCGGCGCCGGTGGCCCCCGCGTGGTTCATCTGGCAGGCGAGGAAGAGCTGCATCGCGCCGGCGAGCGCCGCCGCCAGCCGGCGCATGTACAGAAAGCGCTTCGGGAGCTCGGCGATCGGCGCGCCGTCGTAGGCCGAGAGCAGGCGCAGGCAGGTGCCCCCGTCCATGCGCAGGAAGACGGCGATCACCGCGAGATCGTAATACGCGTCCATCGGCCCGGCGGCGGCCCAATCGAGCACCAGGATCGCCTCCCCGTCATAGACGAAATTCGAGGGATTGAGGTCGTTGTGGCCGAGGACCAGGGCGCCCTCACGTACCGGAGGAGGCTCGGCGAGCACGCGCTCGACGGCACGGGCGATGAAACCCGGGAGGGGGAAGCCGGAAAGGACCTGGTTCCATAGCTGGGTGAGGAACTCGCGGGGATCACGCATGGGCGCGACGCCGGGAATCGGGAGCGCGTGGATGCGGCGCACGGTGCGGCCGAGCAGGGTGAGCGCGGCTTCGTGGGTCCGCGGATCCCGATAAAAGGCCGCGAACGAACGGTCGACGACGAATTCGGTGAGGACCGCGCGCCGCGGCTCGTCGACGTGGATGACCCGAGGCGCGAGCCCCGCGTCTGCGGCGAGCCGCTGGATGTGGAGCGTACTCCGCCAATCCTCGGCGCTCTCGCTCTCCGCGGCGACCTTGAGCACGAACGCCTGTCCCGCCGCGTCGACGCGGTGGACGCCGGCGCCCGAGAGCCCCGCGGCGATCGGGGTGATCGTGGTGTTGGGGCCTCTGAGGTCCGGGGGAAGGAGGTCTTCGAGGATCATGATCGGCTCGCTCGACGGGGAAGGGATTGCGGCCCGTGCGTGCGTCAGGGTGTCACGTTTGGGGCGGCCCGTCCTCGCGATCCGGCGATCGTGACCGTGCTCGGGCGCGAGAGCGGCAAGTGGGGGGGTGATGCGTGCTTTCTACGGACGCCCGCGGAGGGCCGTCGTCCGGCGGGATGGGCGGAGCGACGTCAGACGTCGAAGAACGGCAGAGCGCCGATGAAGTCGAGCTTGCCCACGTCCACGCCGTTGTGGCGAAGGATCGAGTAAGCCGTGGCGGCGTGGAAGTAGAGGTTTGGCAGGGCCATCTTGACGAGGAAGTCCATGCCCTTGAGCCCCTTGCCCGGCGCGAACGGCAGGGTGATGGTGCGGGCCTCGGCGCCCTCGAACTGCGCGGGCTCGAGCGTCTTCAGCCACTCGATCGTCCTGTCGAGGCGGGCGCGGATCTCGTCGACGGTCTTCTCGTTGTCCTCGAAGACGGGCGGCGTGACCCCGGCGAGGCGCGCGGCCGTGAACTTGGCCCCGTCGCTGACGGCCTGGAACTGCCTCACGAGCGGATACTGATCCGGCGCGAGGCGACAGCCGAGGAGCACGTTGATGTCGAACTTCTTTTGCTCGGCGAGCGCCTGGGCCTTGTCGAGCCACGCGCGCGCCTGGCCCACGGTCTGGATGAGTTGCGGAACGAAAGGATCGTAGAGGTTCATGGTTCGTCTCCTGGGTAGAGCGGGACGGGTGTAGCACGCGCCGCGGATATGCCAAAGGGTGGCGCGCGAGCCGAGCGTCGGACCCGAGCTGGGGCCCGTCCCTCGCACGTCCGCTGTGCCGACGCTCGGCGTGGTCATTGGACGCCATATCCACCGCATTGCGATTTCCTGCTCCTCCCTTGACAGGAAGGAAGACTCTGTTCCGTTGGTGCGCGCGAGGCGGGGTGGGACGGGACGGTGATGTGATGAACGAGCGGACGACTTCACGTTTCAATCAGGATCACAGCGCAGCGCAATATCCCCGGGCAGAGCCGGTGCACCGGCTCTTCGAGCAGCAGGTGGAGCGGACCCCGCGCGCGGTCGCCGTCACCTGCGGGCAGGTGAACCTCACGTATGCGGAGCTCGCCGAGCGAGCGAACAGGCTTTCGTGCAGGCTCCGACGCTGGGGCATCGGGCCGGGGAGCAAAGTCGGCATTCTCCTCGACCCCGCGGCGGATGTCCCCGTGGCCATTCTGGGCATTTTGAAGGCGGGCGCCGCGTACGTGCCGCTGGATCCGACGCATCCGCACGCCCGCACCAGGTTCATCGTGGGCGACGCCGACCTCTCGGTCCTCCTGACCGAGCCGTCGCTCTCGCAGGGGCTCGGCGAGATCCCCGCGCGCGTGGCCTTTCTCCCGGAGCTTTTGCGGGACCCGGCCGAGGACGCGCCCCTCCCGGCCGTCCCCTCCCCCGAGGACCCTGCGTACGTCATCTATACCTCGGGCACCACCGGGGATCCCAAGGGCGTGGTGATCCCGCACCGCGCCCTCACGAGTTATGCCTGGTGCGCGAAGGAGCTCTACGCCGGCGCGGGCGCCGCGACGTTTCCCTTGTATTCGTCGCTGGCCTTCGATCTGACGGTGACGTCCCTCTTCGTCCCGCTGCTCACGGGCGGCCGCATCGTCGTGTATCCAGGCTCGTCGCCCATCGCGTCCCTGATGGCCGCCGTCCGCGACGAGCGCATCGACATCGTCAAGCTCACCCCGAGCCATCTCTCGCTCGTCGTTTCGCGCGACAACCGGAGCAGCCGTGTCCAGCGCATGATCGTGGGGGGCGAGGCGCTCTCGACGAAGCTCGCGCGGCGTGCCCTGGAGAGCTTCGGGCCCCACCTCGAGATTTTCAACGAATACGGCCCCACGGAGGCGACCGTGGGCTGCATCGTCCACAAATTCGATCCGCACCGGGACATGCTCGACAGCGTCCCCATCGGCCGGCCGCTGCCGAATACGCGGGCTCATGTCCTCGACCCGTCGCGCGCGCCGGTGCCGGACGGCGCCATCGGCGAGCTCTACCTCGCCGGCGATTGTCTGGCGACGGGCTACATCGGTGAGCCGATCGAGGCGAAGGGGAGCTTCCTCGAGAACCCTCGGGCGCCATCCGAGATCCTCTACAAGACGGGCGATCTCGCGCGGCGACTCCCGGAGGGTGATCTCGAATTTCTCGGTCGCAGCGACACGCAGATCAAATTCGCCGGCCATCGCGTCGAGCTCGCGGGGATGCGGGCGCTCCTCCTGCGGCACCCGGAGGTGCGCGACAGCGTCGTCGTGCTCCGGGAGGACGAGAGCGGCCCTGGCGCCCTCGTCGCTTATTACACGTCCGAAATGCCGCTCGCGCCCGGCGTCCTGCGCAGCTTCATGACCTCGCTCGTCAGCCAGGACATCGTCCCGAGCTTTTTCGTCCACGTGCCCAGCCTGCCGCTCACCTCGAATGGGAAGGTGGACACGGCCGCTTTGCCGTCCCTCGAAGACGTGCGGCGAACGGTGGGGAGCGCGTCGGCGCCGCCGCGCACGCCCGCGGAGATCGAGCTCGCATCGATATGGGCTCGCTCGCTCGGGCTCTCGCACGTGGGCATCGACGACGATTTCTTCGAGCTCGGCGGGCACTCCTTGCTCGGCAACCGGATCATCCTGCAGATCCGTGAATCCTTCGGCATCGACCTCAACATGCGCAGCATCTTCGAGAACCGGACGATCGCCGCGCTCGCCCGCAGCATCGAGCAAGCGCGCGCGAGCGCGGCCGTGCGCCTCGGGGGCGACGAGGCGCCCGCGGAGCCGCCGCCCGCCCTCCCGGCGCTCCCGTTCGACCTCGCGGAGGCAGAACGGCGCGCCTCGCCGGGCGCGCGGGCGGGCAAGAGCAGCGACGAGGAAAACCTCGCGTCCGCCGAGTCCATCGCCGCGGTCGACGACATGGTCGGCGACTTCTACAGCCGTTTTCCCTGGCCGTGGAATTGTTCCAAATTCGAGACGCTCGCGGACCCCGATTTCGAGACGGTCATGGTGAGCCAGGAGGTCGGCGATTACCAGCATCGCACCCTGCCCAGGGAGGCGTCGATCTGGGTCGCCGGGTGCGGGACCAACCAGGCCCTCTTGACGGCCCTGCGCTTCCCGAAGGCCCGGGTGCTCGGGACCGATCTGTCGACCAAGTCGCTCGAAATCTGCGCGGAGAGCGCAGCCGAGCTCGGCGTGAAGAACCTGGAGCTCGAGCTGGAGAGCATCAATGATGCGCCCTACGAGGGCGCGTTCGACCACGTCGTGTGCACGGGCGTCATTCACCACACCTACGATCCCGCTCACGCGCTCTCGCGGTTGTCACGCGCGATGAAGCCCGACGGCCTGCTGGAGCTGCTCGTCTACAACCGGTTTCACCGGACGATCACGAGCGCGTTCCAGAAGGCGATCCGGATCATGACGCGTGGGCTGTCGGCGAACGACTATGCCGTGGCCAGGCGGCTCGCCTCGGGATTCGCGCTCGACAATACGATGGCGCGGTTCATCAGCCGCCACCGGGACTGGGAGGAGTCCGACTTTGCCGACCTGCTCATCAACCCGGTCGAGCACAGCTACACCGTCGATTCGCTGGCCGAAATGGCGGAGGGCTGCCACCTCGAGCTCGTCCGCCCCTGCATCAGCCTGTATGCCAAGTACCGAGCGGAGAGCATCTCCTGGGAGATGTCCTTCTCCGACCCCGACATCCAGCGCCTTTACGACAAGATGCCCGACCTCGACCGGTGGCGCGTGTCGAACCTCCTGATGCACGAAAAGTCGCCGATGCTGTGGTTCTATCTGCAGCGCAGGGACGCGCCGAGGCCGCGGAGGTCGGAGCAGGAGCTCAACGCCGCATTCCTGCAAACGCGGTTCGAGCGCGCGGTCACGGAGCAGCGGAGCTACATTCGTGGCCCCGACGGCCGCTTCCACGTCGCGCCGAGGTCGATCCGGTATCCGGCGTCGGTCCCGGACGACTCGGTGCGCGCGATCCACGAGCGGTTCGATCGGAGCCGGATCATGGGCGAGGTCTTCGCGGAGCTCGGGATCGAGCCGTCCTTCACGAACGTGCAACGCGCGCGGCTTTACCTCACGATCCCTGCATTTCCGTATCTCAGGGCGACGGCGGGGTGACGCGGGGGGCCCACGGGCATGAGGAGGGCGGCGGCGGCGACGCCGTCGAGCGCGCCTCCGGGCTGCGGAGGGAGCCCCCACCCCTCACCTCGGGCGGGATGTCAACAGCCAAGCGCTCCGTGGTGCATGCAACACGCCGGCGGGCCGAGTGGTAACCGTGGACAAACCGAGACGGGCGGTCCGCCAGGGGCCGCCCGCCCGTGTGCCCCGACAACCGAAAATCGTTTGTCGAGGGGGCTGAAGGTGGTAAGGGGGAGTCTGTCGGGGCAACCCCCGACCGATGTGCCCGAGGAGACCCCATGCCGCGAAGGACGACCCCCGACCCCATCTCCGCCAAGATTGGCGCCCGGATCCGCCTGCTCCGAGCCGAACGAGTCATGAACCTGAGCGAGCTCGCCAAGGAGAGTGGGCTCAACAAGGGGCACCTGTCGAGCATCGAGCAGGGGCTCGTGCGAATCAACTTCGGGACGCTGGTTCAGATTGCGCAAGCGCTCGGCGTGCAGCCGATGATCCTGGTCACGTTCCCGGACGAAGACCCGATGGCGCGGCTGGTGGAGCGCTGGAGGAAGCTACCGCCGGACATACGATCGCGCGAGCTCTCGGAGGTGCGGGAGATGCTGAAACAGATGAGGGCCTGAGGAGGCGGGGGCCTGTGGGTCAGGCCGGGGAGGGCTTGGTCTGCTCCGCCTCCTTCTTGTTCTTTTCGCGCATCGCGGCGATCTTCTGGCCGACGGCGAAGTGATACGCGAGGAGCGGCTCGAACGGGGCCGCCACCTCTGTACCATTCGGTAGCCGATCGGCCCGGCGCCGCACCTGATGCGCCATCTCGCCGAGGCGGAATGCAATGGCGTGATTCCGGAGGAGGCGTGTCTCGTGGAGGAGCTCGAGGAGCTTCTCCACCGCGGGCAAGACCTCGTCGATGCGCTTGGACACTTCCCAGTCCGCTCCGAGCTCGACGACCTCGGGCTCACTGAGTCCGGCCCGCTGTCGAGCCGCGGGGGCCGCGAGCAGAATGGCCTCGATGGCGCTCGGGTGCCCATCGCGGAGCTTGCTCAACCGGGCGATGTAGTCGGGGGTGATGTCGACGAGGTCGATATCGGTGACGTCGATGCTGCGATCGCCGGGCTTGGGATGCTTGGAGTCACTCATGGGGATGGTCTCCTCTTCCGCAGGGGAAGGGTGATGGTGCGTCGATTGAGAGTCCGACGTGGATGCCGTCGGTGTGTGCGGGAGCTTTGTGCAAGGGGGATGCCAGCGACAACGGTGGTGGGATTCGGGCGGGGGTGAGGTCGAGGTTTCGAGGGGCGAAGTGCGGATGTGGCGGAGAAGGAAAGGGTTTTCGGGGATGGAGGCGCCGGACTGTGGGCGGCGAGAGGTGAGAGAGGTCACGGGGAGATGTCCGGACAAATCCGGACAAATTCGGACATGTTTCGGGGATTGTCCGGAGTGAATGTGCGACGGGGTGGGAGTGGGCGGCGGGGGTGGGGCGACTGTCTTGGAGGTGTGGTGCGACTGTCTTGGAGGTGTGGTGCGAGAGGGGTGGGGCACGCGTCGAGAGGTCGCGCGGGAATGTCCGGACCACGTCCTGGGAAAGCGGAGCACCGGGACGAACCTGGGTGGGGAGGGTGAGGAGAGGATGCCACCAGCGTCGATCACGCCGCGGATCTACTCCTGGACACAAGTGGACATGACTGTCCGTTTCGTTTACGCTCCATCCGCGGGCGCCAGCACACAGGGCTGCTCGCCGCTGGAGGGGGGAGCCGTGGAGTCCCCTCGGGCGCCGGTGGTCGAACCTCTTTTGTCCACACCTACTTCGAGGACACAGACGAATGAGACGCTGGACCTTTTTCGCCTTCCTGGTCTCCCTCGTGCCCTTGGCCGCGTCGGCCGAGCCTCCCCCGCCCTCGCCCGCGCAGGCGGGGGCACCGTCGCAGGGACGCGCTCCGGCGCCCGCGAGCTCGCTCGCGTCGGAGGGGTTCACGCTCCTCGGCGAAGAGAAGGGCGTCCGCGTCCACCGCCGCGAGAAGCGCGCCGGCATCGAGTTCGCGACCGAGGCAAACCTCCCGGCGCCGCCCGATCAGGTGCGCCGCGCGCTGCTCGATTACTCGAACCACCAGAAGTGGCAAGAGCACCTCAAGGAGAACAAGGTCCTCGCACGCAGCGCCGACTCTCTCTTGGTCTATCAGCGGCTCGACCTCCCGGTCATCGACGATCGCGACTACACCATCCAGGTCACCTGGGGCGCCGAGGGCTCGATCCTCTGGATGCGCTTCGCCACCGCCAACGAGCGCGGGCCGAAGCCCGTGGCCGACGTGGTCCGCGTGACCGCGCACGAAGGCGGCTGGCGGCTCGAGCCCGACGGCAAGGGCACCCGCGCCGTCTACCGCTTCCACCTCGACGTCGCGGGCTCCGTCCCTTCGTGGCTCGGGAAGGGCCAGGCCAAGGACGACATCATCGACTTCGTCGTTCGGCTCAAGAAAGAGCTGCCGAACTACCGCTGACGCACGCGCGCGTCCCGGGCCCCGCGCTCTCCCGCCAGCGCGTTGACGAAAATAGCTTGCCGGCCGAGAGCTGTGTTAGTCGTTTGTACATGGGGCTCGGTCCCGGATATTCGGTCTCGAAGCACGTGAAGCTCGTGCGCCTGCTCGGCAGGGGCGGCATGGGAAGCGTGTGGGTCGCGGACCACCTCGGGCTCAAAACGCAGGTCGCGGTCAAGTTCGTTTCGGATGTACACGCCGGCGATCCAGCGACGCGGATGCGCTTCCAGCGCGAGGCCACGAGCGCGGCCCAGATAGGGAGCCCCCACATCGTAAATATCCACGACCACGGTATTACGGGCGATGGGACCCCGTACATGGTCATGGAGCTGCTCGATGGGGAAGACCTGTCGGCGCGCATCAAACGAGAGGGCCCCCTGCCCCTCGACGAAGTCGCCAAGATCGTCTCGCAGACCTGCAAGGCGCTCGGCAAGGCCCATCGGCTCGGAATCGTCCATCGTGACGTCAAGCCGAGCAACATCTTCCTCCTCGACACGGAGGGAGATCTGTTCGTCAAAGTGCTCGACTTCGGCATTGCGAAGCCGGGTGGCGGGGAATCGAGCGACGTGACGAGCACCGGGATGATCGTGGGGACGATCCTCTACGCGAGCCCCGAGCAACTTCTCAACGCCAAGAGCGTGGATTTCCGCGCCGATCTCTGGTCCTTGGGGGTCGTCGCCTACCGCGCGATGACGGGGAAGCTCCCGTTCACGGACGAAAACGGGATCGGCGCATTGTTCCTGGCCATGCAAGCGGGGCGCTTCGTTCCGCCGAGCAAGATCGTGGGCACCATCCCGGCCGAGGTCGACGAATGGTGCAAGCAGGCCTTGGCGCACGACCCCGCGGCGCGTTTCGGCTCGGCCCGGGAGATGGCAAACGCGCTCTACGGCGCCCTCGGCAGGACGTCGTCGCCTTCCCTCACGCGTGCTCCTCACAACGCGGGCGATCCGCCTTCGCGCCACATCACCCGTGGAGAATCGACCGCGGGTGGATCCATGGTCGGAGGGAGCGTACGGCAGGAAGAAAAAGTTACCGTCCTCGAGCACGACTACAGGACGTTTTCATCGACGAGCGAAGCATCGGGCGACGACGAGAGCCTCTCCACGGGGGCTTCCTCGCATGACGTCAAAGGCGCGAGCCCCCGACACACGGAGAAGGATCCGAGCTCGATCGGGGGGGCCGCATCGGCGACGACGTACGTCGGTGAGGCTCCCGCCCACGGGTCGGGGCGGCAGGGTTCGGGGCGGCGCCTGGCCGTGATCGCCGCGGCGGTGGTGAGCCTCGTTGGTGCGGGCGCGCTGGGGTTTGTCTACCTGAAGCGCCCCGTGACACCGCTCGCCGGTGGGTCGACGCCGGCCATTGAAAGCGACCCCGGTGTGACCGCGGCGCCCGCGAGCGCGACCACGAATGACAACAAGGTCCCGCCTGTGGTCACGCCGGTCTCGAGCCGCGTGGAGCTCGCCCCGAGTACGCCCGCGCCAAGCGCGTCCGCGTCGAGTGCGTCCGCGCCGAGCGCGTCCGCGCCCAATGCCTCCGCTCCGAGTGCGTCCGCGCCGGCGGCAAGCCCGAAGCCGTCGGCGAAGCCGGGCGGCACGCCGCGAAGCACTCCGCTACCCGAGAAGGACTATGGATTCTGAACGGTCGGTGATTTCGAGTCGCGTCACGCTGGTACGTTTCTTCAGGGGTTTTGCGAGGGTGTCGAGAGCCGCGGCGTTTTTCGCCACGACGGCGCTCCTCGCCTCGCCCCTCGCGGCCGCGGAGCCCTCCTCGGCGGACAAGGAGACCGCCCGAAACCTCATGAAAGAGGGCGACGCGAAGTTTGCCACGAGGGACTACGCAGGCGCCCTCAAGGCTTATCAGGCGGCGCACGCGATCATGCAGGTCCCGTCCACGGGCCTTCCGCTCGCCAAAGCCCAGATCGAGCGCGGGCTGCTGGTCGAGGCACGCGACACTTTATTGCAGGTGTCACGTCACCCCAAGGACGACAAGGAGCCGGCGGCATTCGCGAAAGCCCGTGAAGAGGCCGCGGATCTCGCGCAGAAGCTCACGCCGCGGATCCCGTCCCTGCTCATCGTACTGGACGGCGCCTCGAGCGACGTTGCCACCGTGGCCGTGGACGGCGCGTCGATACCGGCCGCGGCGCTCTCCGCTCCACGCAAGGTCAATCCGGGCTCCCATACGATTACCGTCTCCGCGAGCGGATTTCATCCCGCGAGCACGACGGTCAACGTGAAGGAAGGCGCGAACGAGAAGGTCACGCTCAAGCTCGTCCCGGCCGATGGCAAGACGCCGCCGCCGGCCTTGCCCACGCAGGCGATCCAGGGCGGCGGGAAGCTCCGCATCGAGAGCACCGCGCACGAGGGGAACGTCTTCATCGACGGGAAAGCCGTGGGCGCAACGCCGCTGGAGGTGCCCGTCACGGCGGGCGTGCACGACGTCGAGATCCAATATCCGGGCGGCACGAACGAAAAAAAGCAGGCGACCGTCGCCGCCGGCAAGACCGAACGCGTGGAGTTTCGGCCGTCTCCCATGGATGAGGTGGCGCGGCACCGCAAAGGCCTCCATTTCGGTGGGTCGTTCAGCCCCGGGATGGCGGTGTATACCGAAGGCGGCGCGCTCATGTTCGGCGCGGCGGCGGGTTTCGTGATGAACATCGGCATCACGCCGATGTTCGATTTCCGGACGGGCGGCACGCTGACCGTCATGCACCGATTCGTCGAAGATCCGGAGTATCAGGTGACCCAGGTCTCCGTCGTCGTGCCGGCGATGCTCCGTGTCAACTGGAGCCCGTGGTTCTCGTCGGCCGCGGGGCTCTCGGCTGGGTTCGTGGCGGATCTGCAGCAGGACCCGGTGCTCTTCGGGGCGTCCGTGGGCCCGGAATGGTCGCTCCTCTCCATGTGCGCCGGGGATCGACGTCAATACGAGATCTCGTTCAATCAGGGGCTACGGTTCGGGCACGCCCGGAATGATTTCCACCAATCGGTGACGTTCACGTACCTCTCGCTCGATTGATCCCAAAAAGAATGCGCAGCTCTACGGTCTTGTCCACTCCGTGGCTCCGGCCTATCACGGCCGTGGCCTTCTCGACGGTCGTCGCGTCCTGCGGCTCCGACACCCTTCCCGATAGCCCATCCGAACCATCGACGAAGCCCGCACAGGCGACGTCGACCGTCGTCCCGAAGGAGCTGCGCGCGGCGTACATCGCGGCGGTGCAGTCGGGAGCTTCGGCGGCGTATGGGGCGAGGGTGGCGGAGCCGGGGCGTATCGCGGCAGAGAACGAGGCTTCGGGCTTCGTGACGACGCTCTCCCGCGGAGGCGTGGTGCTCTCGTCCAAGGAAAAACCTTGGTCGCTCGAAATGCGCACGGCGTCCCTCGGCTGCGAGGGGGTGGCGGCGCCGGTCTCCGAGGTCGAGCCGGTGGCGTCGGGGAATCGGATTTCGTACACGCACCCCGAGCTCTCCGCCTGGTATCTGAACGGCCCGCTGGGACTCGAGCAAGGGTTTGTCCTCGAGCGCGCGCCTGGGTGCGTCGGGACGAAGGAGGTGAAGCTCGCGCTCGGCGGCGCGCTGCGCGCGGAGCTCGACGACGCGGACGGAGACGGGCGCGGCGAGGCGATTCGGCTGTTGGATGCCGAGGGCCGGGTGGCGCTGTCGTATACGGACCTGTTCGCAAAGGACGCAAAGGGGAAGCCACTCACGGCGTGGATGACCGTGGAGGCGGGGGAGATCACGCTGCACGTCGACGATGAGGGGGCGGCGTATCCGGTGGAGATCGATCCGCTGATCGGGGTTCAGCAGGCGAAGCTCGTGGCGAGCGATCATAAACCGAACGACTTCTTCTCCTACTTCGGCAGTTCGGTCGCGCTGTTCGGGGACACGGCGATCGTCGGGGCAGACGCGGACGACGCCTACGGGAAGGACTCCGGCTCGGCCTACGTGTTCGTGCGCAGCGGGGCCACCTGGACCCAGCAGGCGAAGCTCGTGGCGAGCGACGGGGCAACGGAGCACCGGTTCGGCGCTTCGGTCACGCTGTCAGGGGACACGGCGATCGTGGGGGCGCCCTCCGCCTCCGCGGCCTACGTGTTCGTGCGCAGCGGGGCCACCTGGACCCAGCAGGCAAAGCTCGTCGGAGCGAGCCTTGTTGGGGGGTTCGGCAATTCGGTCGCGCTGTCGGGGGACACGGCGCTCGTGGGGGCATGGGCGGACGATACCCAGGCGCCCTCGGCCGGCTCGGCCTACGTGTTCGTGCGCAGCGGGGCCACCTGGACCCAGCAGGCAAAGCTCCTGGCGAGCGACGGGACGGCGGTCGACTACTTCGGCCTTTCGGTCGCGCTGTCGGGGGACACGGCGCTCGTGGGGGCGCCCCATGACGACGACCAGGGGACCGACTCCGGCTCGGCCTATGTGTTCGTGCGCAGCGGGGCCACCTGGACCCAGCAGGCGAAGGTCCTGGCGAGCGACGGGGCGGGGGCCGACTACTTCGGCTATTCCGTCGCGCTGTCGGGGGACACGGCGCTCGTGGGGGCGTACAATGACGCCGACAAGGGGACCAGCTCCGGCTCGGTCTATGCGTTCGAGCGCAGCGGGGCCACCTGGACCCAGCAGACGAAGCTCCTGGCGAGCGACGGGGCGGAGGGCGACTACTTCGGCCATTCGGTCGCGCTGTCGGGGGACACGGCGCTCGTGGGGGCGTACGGGGACGACGACAAGGGGAGCGGCGCCGGCGCGGCCTATGTATTCGTGCGCAGCGGGGCCACCTGGACCCAGCAGACGAAGCTCCTGGCGAGCGACGGGGCGTCGTACGACAACTTCGGCACTTCCGTCGCGCTGTCGGGGAGCACGGCACTCGTGGGGGCGAAGTGGGACGACAACTACGTCGGCTCGGCCTACGTGTTCGTACTCGGCCCGAGCAACGGCTCGTCCTGCGCATCGGGCGCCACGTGTGCGAGCGGCTTCTGCGTGGATGGGGTGTGCTGCGACAGCGCTTGTGGTGGCGGCGTCGAGAGCGACTGCCAAGCCTGCAGCGTGGCTGCAGGGGCGGCGGTGGATGGGACGTGCGGCGCGATCGCGGCGGGCACCGTATGCCGCGCATCGGCCGGTGTTTGCGACGTGGAGGAGAGCTGCGACGGCAGCTCGACGGCATGTCCCGCGGACGGGAAGGCGGCGCAGGGCAACGAATGCCGCGCGTCGGCGGGCGCTTGCGACGTGGCCGAGAGCTGCGACGGGGCAAGCGCGGATTGTCCCGTCGATATGAAGGTCGCCGCGGGCACCGAATGCAGGGTGTCCGCGGGTGCTTGCGACGTCGCCGAGAGCTGCGACGGCGCCACCGACGCTTGTCCTGTCGATGCCTCGGCGCCGGATGGATCGCCGTGCGATGACAGCGATATGTGCACGGTGGGCGATTCCTGCCAGCTCGGCGTTTGCAAACCGGGCACCCCCCATCCGACCTGCGGAAGCGGTGGCGCGGGCGGCGAGGGCGGCGAGGGCGGCAGCGGTGGTGCGGGCGGCGAGGGCGGCGAGGGCGGCGAGGGCGGCAGCGGTGGCGCGGGCGGCGAAGGCGGCAGCGGTGGCGGCACGCCTTCCAACCCGTCCGAATCCGCGGAGGGCGACTGCACCTGCTCGGCCGCGGGCGATTCTACCGCCCCCGGCACGGGCGCTGCCTTGATTCCCATGGGCGGCATTCTCCTCGCCCTCGCGCGAAGCCGTCGCCGTACGCGACGCTGAATACGCCAGATCGCGGCGAGGTCGCGCGGCTATGCAGGCGCGTGGAACGGCCCCGTGACCTCGTACGTGACGCCGCCGCTCCCATCGCCACGCTGCGAGCTGAAGTAGAGACGCGTCCCCGAAGGATCGAACGCCGGTCCCGTGATCTCGCTCTTGTCGTGCCCCATCACCTGCACGATGGGCTTGAGCTCGCCGCTCGGCAAGATCGCCACGATCTGCATGTCACCCGAATCCTCGGCCACGAGCACATCGCCGCAACACGAGACGGTGATGTTGTCGACGCCCGTCAGAATGGGAGTCGCCGCTTGGCTCGCGTCATAGATCACGGCGAGCGTCTCGGTCATCGTGTCGTAGGCGTACACGCGTCCCTCGCCCTTGGCCGAGAAGTACACGATCCCCTGGTGGTACCAGATTCCCTCTCCGCCGTCGAAGAGCGTCGCGCTCGCGACCTGCTTTCGCGTGGGGGTCGGGCCTTCGAAGAGCGGATCCGGCACATCCAGCCACTTGACGCTCCCGTCCATCGCGACCTCGGCCACCTGAAGCTTGCCGCTCGAGATGTCCGCGAAGCCGAGTCGATTGAGCTTGTCCGGTACGAATCGATAAAAACACCCGTCGTTCTCGTCCTCGGTCAGGTAGACGTGGTGCTTGACCCGATCGATCGCGGCCGCCTCGTGCTTGAAGATGCCGAGGGCTGGGCGGACGATCGCCTCGTGTTCGCCGCGCGGATCACACTCGAAGACGCGCCCCCGCGAGGCCTCCTCGCACGAGAGCCACGTGCCCCAGGGCGTCGGCCCTCCGGCGCAGTTGATGTTCGTCATGCTCAGGATCGGATAAGCGTCCACGAGCTTTCCCGCGGCGTCGAAGCGGAGCGCGCCCACGCCGCCGGCGATGGGGACCTCCGAGTTCGATACATACACGTAACCGCCATCCTCGAGGAGGAAGGTCGCCCCGCCGTCCGGCGCGATGTGCCAAACGTAATCGGAGGTCTCGAGGGGTTTCGCGTTCGTTCGCGCGACGATCCGCGCGGAGAAACCAGGCGGCAGCTTGACGCCATTCGCGTCCGGATCGCCGAGCGGCCCGATCTCGGCGATGCGCGAGACGAGCTTGGGCCCGTCGATGGGTACGCCAAACGGCGGCTCGCCGGGGGTCGCCGGCGGAGCTGGAGCGCCGCCCTCCGAGGAGCAGCTCGCGAGCAGGGAGGGGCTCATCATCGCGGCGAGGCCAGCGAGGCCTCCCCGCAGGATCACGCGTCGAGAGAAGAGAGGGAGGGTTTTGTTCATGGGCGGAGGATACCCGGCTTGGGAGGGGATGTTCGAGTCTTGCGTATGCGTAAAGGGATCGTCGCTTTCTTGTGATGAGACCGTAAAAGTCCTCGACCGGGATCTCCCTGTCACGGCGCTTCGCCACGATCTCGATGTTGGGGATGAGCGTCCAGCGACCGGCCTGGACTCACTTCACGATACCGATACGAAGGAGCAGAAGGAAGGCCCGCTCCATCAGCGTGAGGTTTGGGTCCACGTACAGCGCGCGCATCGTCACTCGCCCATTTCTTGGTGCGTGACTGGCGAACGCATTGGGGGCCGGCAGGTCTGTGTTTCGTGTTCGAAACTTCACCTCGCGGGGGTCCCACGTGCCGCTCGACTGAATTGCCCTGACGGTTTCCGGCTCATCCGTCAGGAGAGTGAATCGATAGGACACCCAGAACATGTCCTCCCAGCGTGGGTCCGTCAGCTCGGCAACGCGGCGTCCTTGCCATTCCACGAACCATCCCTCGTCACGCCCGTAGTCCGCCGCGACCGCACGCGCTCGCTGCCAACGGTCCGGCATGGGTTGCTCGCTGTTTGCTGGCAGGTCCCGGTACGGCGTCATCTTTTGGCCTTTGTGAGTTCCACGTACCAAGAGTGCTCTTTAACGTTTGGAACGTGGACCTTGCACGGTTGCTTCCGTTGGTGGACGCGAATGACCTGTTTTTGCTCGCTACTCGCGCGGCGGGATGATAGCCGCAATGGCGCTCCGCAACAAGCTGCTGGTCCACGCTGCCGCGCTCTTTTCCGGCCTCGACGACCTTGAGGATGCCGTCGCGAAACGACTCGAGATGGAGCAGCACTGTAAGTCCTCGCCCACCACCGTCTGGACGACCATCCGCGCCCATGGCAGGCGCCACGTGCGCGGCACGCGCATGCTCGCCGCGCCGGCGTGCGCTCGGCGGGTTCGTCGCAGCCGCACAATAACCGTGCACACGATCGCCATCTTCACGCCGGCGATCGGCGCGGACAAATAGACCCTCGCTCAGTCAGGCTGGCGACCTACGCCCGAGCCGCGACCTCGTGTGGCAGCGGAATGCGCTCCCCACGCAAGGCAGCTCCAATCGCCTTGCGCAGGTAGACCTTCGGCTCGAGCCCGCAGAGCTTCGCGCTCTCGATGAAGGAATAGAAGAGCGCCGCGACCTCGGTCCCTCGACGGGACCGTGAGCCATAGTGATTCTTCCGTCCCACCACGATGCCGCGCTCGGCTCTCTCGGTATGGTTGTTGTCGATCGGGATCCGCGCATCCTCCAGGAATCGCGTGAGCCCGCTCCACATCCCGACCATGTAGCGGATTGCCTTGTCGAGGCTGCTGCCGGGCACGACAGACGTCGTCTCCGCAAAGCAGCGAATGCG
>NZ_JASBQE010000049.1 GCF_029960785.1 Polyangium sp. 15x6 | reverse complement strand
GGTGCGGGCGCAGGCGCGGGCGCGGGATCGGCCGCGGGCGCGGCGGCCGCAACGGCTGCGGGCTCGGCCGCGGGCGCGGGCTCGGCCACGACGGCGGGCGCGGGCGCGGACTTCCACGCGACGGGGATCATCGCGCCGATGTCCCTCGCCTTGCCGGCGAGCAGGACGGTCGCGAACGCCATCGCCGCGGCGAGCGCGGCAAACCCCGCGGTCCTGCGGCGACGGCGCGCGCGCACGGGGGCGCCGAGGGCCAGCATCGCGGCCTCGCGCATCTCGGCGGCGCTCTGGAAACGCAGGCCGGGGTGGCGCGAGAGGGCGCGCATGACGAGCTCGTCGACGGCCTCGGGTAAGCGCTTGCCGGGCGCGCGATCCCGCGGCCGCTCGGGGCTGCCCTTCATCTTCGCGTCGACGATCGCGGCGGCGCTCGCGCCCGTGAAGGGCAGCGAGCCGGTGAGCATCTCGTAGAGCACGCAACCGAGCGCGTAGAGGTCGGCGCGGCCGTCGACGCGGCCGCCCGCGGCCTGCTCGGGCGCCATGTACTCGGGCGTGCCGAAGAGCGTGAAGCCGGCCGCGACCGCGTTGTCGCCGCCCGGCGCGCCGAGGACGGCCTCGCCGATGTCCTCGGGCGTGTGCGCGAGGCCAAAGTCGAGGACCTTCACGGTGCCGCTCTGGGTCAAGAAGACGTTCGCGGGTTTGACGTCGCGGTGGACGATGCCCGCGGTATGCGCGACCTCGAGCGCGCCGAGCGCGCGGATCACGATGCGGAGCGAGCGCTGCCAGTCGACCTCGCGCTCGCGGGAGATCAGGGCTTCGAGCGTCTCGCCTTCGAGGAGCTCCATCACGCAGAAGAGGCGGCCGTCGGCGGCGCGGCCGAAGTCGTAGAGGTCGACGAGCCCCTCGTGCGAGAGGCGCGACATGGCGCGGGCCTCGTGGCGGAAGCGCGCGGCAAACTCGGGCGAGGCGCCGTGCTCGGGGGCGAGGATCTTCACGGCGACGCGGCGGCCGAGATCCACGTGCTCGGCCTCGTGCACGACGCTCGTGGCGCCGCCGCCGAGCTCGCGCACGAGCCTTAGGCGCGTGCCGGGCAAGAGGCCCTCTTCCTCGGGGGGAAGAGCCTGCGGCGCCGCGGGGCGGGCCTTCTCCTCGATCGTGGCCTCGAAGGTCGCGCGCGCGGAGATGACGAGGCGCGCGAACTCGCGGCGGCTCTTCGCGGGCTCGCTCGGGAAGAGCGACTGCATGAGGTACTGCGTCCGCGCGCGCACGCCGCGCTCGCCGCCGGGCAAGGGAGGCGCGGCCCCGAGGAGCTTGGCGAGATCCCGCGCGGCCACGCGCGCGAGGCCGTAGCGCACTTCGCGATCGAAGGCCGTGAGCTTGGCGAGGATCGTGTCGAGCTCGGGCGGCGCGCCGATCTGCGCGGCGATGGGCGGGAGGTTCTGCGCGTTCCGCGCGACGGCGGCCATGTGCACGGCCGCGTCGCCCTGCAAGAAGCGCCGGCCCGCGCAGAGCTCCCAGAGCATCACGCCGAGCGCGTAGACGTCCACGCGCGCGTCGCCGGTGTCGCCGTTCGCGACCTCGGGCGCGACGTAGCCGGGTTTGGCGAAGACGACGCCGCTCACCGTGCGGCAGCGGCGGTTCATGCCGCGCGCGGTGCCGAAGTCGATGATCTTCACGTCGCCGGCGTAGCTGACCATCACGTTCTGCGGGGAGAGATCGCGGTGCACGATCGCGAGCGCGCGGCCCGCGGGATCCTTGCGCTCGTGCACGTGCGCGAGGGCCTCGGCGATCATGGTGGCGACCGCGACGGCCTCGGCCCAGCCGACGCGATATCCAAGCGCATGCGCGCGGCCGCGCACGTCGCCGAGGCTCTTGCCCTCGACGTGCTCGACGACCGCGTACGGCTCGCCGGTCTCGTCGTCGAGCGAGGCCTCGAGGACCTGCGCGACGCCGGAGTGCTGGAGCTGCGCCTGCACGCGGGCCTCGTCGAGGAAGCGCGCGATGAAGCTCGGATCACTCGCGTGATCGCGGCGAATGACCTTCACGACGACGGGCCGCTCGGCGCCCTCGATGCCCATGGTCGACGCGAGATAGACCTCGCCCATGCCCCCGCGCGCGATGCGACGGAGCAAGAGGTACCGGCCAAGGACCCGCGGGAGCTCCTCGCCAGGCCCCGCGCCGGCGCGCTCGTCGTCGTGCGGAGCGGCGAGGTCCGAAGCTCGCGTCGCCTGCGCCGCGCCGTCCACGCCGGCGCGATCCATGTCGAGGGGGGCAGTCGCCATGCCCACACGCTAGGAATGTAAGACAAGGTGGGCCAATAATTCGGCATCTGGAAGGCGCGACGTGCGTGGAGGGCCACAGACAATTGCCGCGAGCCCTCCGGTCGGCTATGGATAGGTCGAATGTTGCGGTTCGCGGTTCTTCGTGCGCTGGCCGTCGCGGCGGTATTCGCCGTGGCGTGGCTCGTGCCGCTCCGCGCATACGCAGCGATCGTACCGGCTTGCGAAGACGATGCGTCGTCGTCGCTCGGGCCTGCGCCGCGTGCAGCGCAGCCGGAGAGCGAGGACGTCGTGGACTGCACCGCGCCCCCCACGTCCATGGTGCCGAGCGACGAGGTCGATCCTCAGATCGCGGCGATGTGTGACGAGCGCGGCGCCACGGCGGTCGCGCCGGGGCGGATCCACCCGATGACCGACGCGCGTATCGACGCGGGGGTCTCGTGTGACGGGACAGACTTCGGTCCGGCCCTCGGTCCCTCCCACGGCGAGCAGAACCCGATCGCGTCGTTCGTCGCGACCGTACCGGACGCCATGCTTTCGGCGTCCTTCGATCTCCGACCGGCGTTCGCCGTCGAGCTCCCGGCGTACCCGCCGGTGGAGGGCGCCCCGCTCCGGGGCGTTCGCCGAGAGATCGATCGGCCTCCTCGCGCCTGACACTTGTCGTCCGTTCATCCCGCGCGGGATCGTGCGCGTGAGGACGGACGAACACCCGAGTGATCCAGCGCGAAGAGGAAAAACTCGCGTATCGGCTTTGCGCCCTTTCCGGTTGAAGGCGGGGGGGCGCCGCCGATCCGCACGTGTCACGGCAGCGTCGATCGAAAGACGACGCTCGAGATCGTGGGTTTTCGCCCCGAAGAACGTTCGTCGGGGCGATCAGGGTGTCGGCTCTCGCAGCGTGATGAGATGCGCCGCGCGGGCAGCACCGTCTCGTAAAGGAAGAGAAGAAACATGAACAAAGGAACCGCCATCGTCGGCTTCCTTCTCTGCTTCATGGCAGGGATGGCGCTGATGTGGGGCATCGATCGCGGCGCCGGCGGCGGCCACACGGCCAGCGCCGAGGCGACGCAGGAGTACGCCGCCGGCGCGACGTGGGATCACAGCGACGCGTCGGTCCCCGTCTCGTCGAAGGATCCGACGTGGGGCAGCCCGAACGCGCCCGTCACGCTGGTGCTCTTCAGCGACTTCGAGTGCCCCTTCTGCAGCAAGGTCGAGACGACGCTGACGCAGCTCCGCGAGCAGTACGGCCCGCAGAAGCTCCGCATCATCTGGAAGTCGAACCCCCTGCCCTTCCACAAGAACGCGCGTCCCGCGTCCGTCGCGGCCGAGACCGTGTTCCGCATCAAGGGGCCCGAGGCCTTCTGGAAGTTCCACGAGCTCGCGTTCCAGAACCAGCGCGCCCTCACGCCCGAGAACTTCGAGCAGTGGGCCGCGCAGGCGGGCGTGGACAAGGCCAAGTACAAGGCCTCCTACGACAAGCAGGAGTTCGCCGCGAAGGTGGACGCCGACCTCGCCGCCGGCAAGGCCGCGGGCGTCTCCGGTACGCCGGCGTCGTTCATCAACGGCATCCTGCTCAGCGGCGCGCAGCCGATCGACAAGTTCAAGCAGGTGATCGACGAGCAGCTCAAGGCCGCCGACGCCGCGATCAAGGCCGGTACGAAGCCGGAGAAGGTCTACGCCAAGCTCTCGCAGGAGAACAAGGCGAAGGCTCCCCCGCCGGCGAACCGCGAGCAGGCGCAGCAAGAGGACAAGACCGTCTGGAAGGTGCCCGTCGGCACGTCGCCCGCGAAGGGCCCCGAGACGGCGCTCGTGACGATCGTCGAGTGGTCCGATTTCCAGTGCCCCTTCTGCAGCCGCGTGGTCCCGACGCTCGACGAGGTCGTCAAGACCTACGGCGACAAGGTCCGCATCGTCTGGAAGGACAACCCGCTGCCGATGCACCCGCGCGCCGAGCCGGCCGCGGAGCTCGCGCGTGAGGCCCGCGCCCAGAAGGGCGAGGCGGGCTTCTGGGCCGCCTACGATCTGCTCTGGAAGAACCAGCAGAAGCTCACCGACGACGATCTCCTCGGCTACGCCAAGGAGCTCGGCCTGAACGTCGACAAGGTGAAGACCGCGATCCTCGACAAGAAGTACGGCGCCGAGATCACGGCCGATCAAGACCTCGCCGACGAGCTCCAAGCGAGCGGCACGCCGCACTTCTTCATCAACGGTCGCCGCCTCGTCGGCGCCCAGCCGATCGAGAAGTTCAAGACGGTCATCGACGAGGAGATCAAGAAGGCGCAGGACCTTCTCGCGAAGGGCGTGGCCGCGAAGGATCTCTACAACGAGATCATCAAGGACGGGAAGACGCCGCCCCCGCCCGAGAAGAAGACGGTCGACGTGGCCCCCGCCGACTCTGCCTGGAAGGGCAGCGACAAGGCGAAGGTCGTGATGCAGATCTTCAGCGACTTCGAGTGCCCCTTCTGCAAGCGCGCAGAGGACACGGTCGCCCAGGTCGAGAAGGCCTACGGCGACAAGGTGAAGATCGTTTGGCGTCACAAGCCGCTGCCGTTCCACAAGAACGCGATGCCCGCAGCTCTCGCGGCCGAGGAGGCCAAGAAGCAGAAGGGCAACGAGGGCTTCTGGAAGATGCACACCGCGCTCTTCAAGGGCGCCGGTACGCCCGACGCGTTCGCCCGTACGACGCTCGAGAAGTACGCGGAAGAGCAGGGCCTCGACCTCGGGAAGTTCAAGTCCGCCCTCGACAGCGAGGCGCACAAGAAGTTCATCGAGAGCGAGAGCGCCGTGGCGGACAAGGCGGGCATCAGCGGCACGCCTGGCTTCCACATCGCAGCCGCGGGCAAGACGGAGGGCTACTTCATCAGCGGTGCCCAGCCGTTCCCGAAGTTCAAGAAGATGATCGATCTCGTCATCAAGGAGTCCGGCGCCGCGAAGAAGTGAGCGACGCTCGTTCCTGACGATCGATGAAACACACCACGAGGGGGCCTCGAGCCCCCTCGTGGCTTTTTGTGGTCTCATCCAGGAGCCGCTTCGCTGGGGCGTTGCCCCAGGCCCCACCGGGGCTATCCGCCCCTGGACCCGGACCAGCGCAAGCGCTGGACCCGGGGTCGATGAACTGCGCTTCGCGCAGTTCATCGAACAGGCCGAGGCAAGACTGCCAAGCACCCTGCCAACCAAGACGGCCGCGCTGCCTTTTCAACTGGCAACGCGGTCCAACCGGCCCGTTGGAAGAACTGCGCGGAGCGCAGTTCTTCCACCAGAGGTCCAGGGCTTGCCCTGGTTCGGGTCGAGGGGCGAACAGCCCCCGCGGGGTCCGGGGCAGCGCCCCGGCGCGGCGGCCCCAGGCGCTCAACCGCGCTTCTTGTGGCGGCCTTCCTGCTCCCACCAGAGGACGTAACGGACCTGCGCGGCTTCGCGTTCGTCCTCGGGGAGATCGTCGTAGTAGCCGAGATCCCTTCCGACGAGCGGCGCGAGCTCCTCTGCGGCGGCGCGGCGGAGCGTCGGTGAGTCCGAGAGGAGCGCGTCGATGAGCCACTCGACGCGGCCTCGCGCGCCGTTCGTGGTCCAGAAGGCGTTCCACTTGCGTACGTCGCGGCCGAAGTCGTGCCGCGTGACGTGCACGAGCGCGCGATGCGCCGCATCCACGAGCTCCGCGGTCGTCTCGCCGAGCGTCGCGATGAGCACCGGGACGGACCTCGGGACAGCAAGCTCGCCGAGGGTCTCGATTGCGAGCAGGCGCCGGCCGACACGCTCGGTCGAGGTCCGCGCGAGACGCTCGAGCGTCGGGAGGATCGGCGCCTCGGTCACGGGGCCTGCTTGGATGAGCATCGCGGCGGCGCGACGCGCGACACGACGAACTGGAGCGGCGTCGTCGAAGAGGCGCACGAAGATGGCGTGCGCGCTCTCCGGATACACGAGCTCGCCGAGCAGGTGCGTCGCCCAGAACCGGACGTCGGGATCGCCGGCGGTGCTGCGCACGGCGAGGAACGGCACGGCAGCACGGCCCATCGCGACGATGAGGCCGAGCAGAGGGCCGCTGCGCGAGGCGAGCGGGAGCTCGGCGCCGCGCGAAAGGACACGCGGGTCGATGCGGAGCGGGCCGGGGAAGCGGGCCATGATGGCCTGCATCGCGGCCTCGCCGAGGCGGACGAGCTCCTTCTGGGCCTCGCCGTCCTCGGCGCCGGATTCGAGGAAGCGCTGCACGAGGGTGATGGGATCGGAGCCAGCGGCGCGAGCGCGGCTCGGGAGCGTGCTGCCCACGGGCGAGACGTTCCAGTCGGCGACGGGCGCGGCGCTGGGTTCGTCCCTGACCGCGCGGTGGACCCGGGCCTCCACCGGCGGGCCGGGGAGCGTCTCCGGCGGCAAGGGCGAGTTCGTCTCCCCGCCCGGGGGCGGGACCCGCACCGGCGGCGCGGGCGCGGCCGGGGTCGCGGGGACCTCGGGCGGGGGCACGAAGGCGTCGGGTGGGGGCGCGGGCGCTGTAGGCACGACGGGGCGCACGGGAGGCACGGGAGGCGTCGGCGGCGCGGCGATGGCGTTGGGCGGCGGCTCGGGGGGCAAGGGCTGGGCGCCGAGGCCCAGGGAGGCCTTGCTGCGGCCGCCGAAGCTCGGCGCGATGGCCCGGCGCGCGGCGCGCGGGGGCTGGGCCGGGACGGGCGCGGGGCCGGCCTCTGGCAGCCGGGAGACGGCCGTGATGGGGGGAGGCGGGGGCGTGGTGGGTCCGAGGCGCACGCGGCCCGTGGCGACGACGCCGAGAGGCGTCCGGCGGCGACGGGACAGGGGACCTCCGCGGCGGCCGGTGAGCTCCCAGGTGCTATCGGAGTCGGGGGAGCGCGGCGCGAGGGGCTCGGCGCGCGGGACGACGGAGTCCGGCGCGGGCGTGGGGCTCTGGAGCGTCTCCGTGACCGCAGGGGCCGAGGGCGGCGGGGCCGCGGGCGCGGGGGCCGGAGGGGCCGTGCGCGGCGGCTCGGGGGCCGGCCGGGGCGCATGGCTCGGCTGGCTCGAGGCGATGCCTGCGAAGGAGATCTCGTCCGCAGGCGGCGCGGCCGGCTTGGAGCTCGCCTGGAGCATGGCCGGCGCCATCGCGGACGCGGACGGCAAGGTGACGGCGATCGACGAGATGGCCGCCGGCGGGGATTTCGGTTCGGCCGCAGGCAGCGCAGGCTCGGCGCCGTCCGCGGGGCGCGCAGGCAACTCGAAGGCGCGCGCGAGCGCGACGAGCCCGACCTGGCGGGCCGCGCCCTGGGCCTGCGGCGGATGCGCGGGCTTTGGGGGGCGCTTCGCCGGGGCAGCGTCGCCCGCAGCGCCGCCGCGCTTCTTGCGCAAGATGGCACGCTCGAGCGCCTCGGCCGTGAGGCCCGCGATGGCGATGACGTCGCCGAGCGCGGAGAGCTCCACATCGGCAGCGCCGTCGTCGCCGTAGAGCAGCGCGACGGTCCGGTTTCGCACGACGATCGGCAGCACGAGCACGGCAGCGGCGCGCGTCCCTGCCTCGGTGCGGCCCGATCGGCCGAGCTCGGAGGCGATCTCGACGTCGAGATCGCCCACGGCGGGCGGCATGATCACGGGCGCCCTGCGCTCGCGGGCGAGAGCGAGCACGCTCGGGCGGCCGAGGGGCACCGAGAACGACATGAGCCGCGCCGCGCCTGCGCCGGGGCCCGAGGCGTCGCGTCCATCCGCGACATCGCCGTGCACGACGAAGAGCGCCGTGTACTCGAAGAACTGGTGGGCGAACGCGAAGAAGATGTCGAGGACCGCGTCGGTCGTCGTCGCCTCGCCGAGCTCCTCTTCCGCCATCGCCGCGGTGAACGGACCCTTCCGGCGCGGACGCGCGGCGCGGCGATCCGGAGCCTCGACGACGCGTGTCTTGCGATCGCCCGTGACCGCGCGGCGCAGCACGCTGGTGCTCGTGCGCGTGCGCGTCGACTCACGTCGCACGGGTCGCTCCGGCCTTCGCGAGACGGGCGCCTCTTCCTCGTCGGCCGCGTCCGCGATCGATGCGGACCCCGGCGGCGCGGCGACGGTCTCGGGCATCTCGTCGCTGGTGAGCGGGCGCCGCGGAGGTGCAGGGACCGCGACGGGCACAGGCACAGGCTTCGGCTCCACGACCGCGACCGTCGGCACGGGTTTGGGGTGGTCCGAGCGAGCCGCGCGCGCCGCGACGGGCGTGGCCGAGAGCCTCGTGCGTGTCGGTGCGATCGGCGGCGCCGCGCCCGCGACGAGCGTGTCCGGCGTCTGCGTCGGCGGCGTCTGCGTCGGCGGCATCGCGACGGGAAGCTCCGGAAGACGCGCGGGCGGCGGACGTGACTCGACGCTCCGCGGCGGCGGCACGACGGTCGGGCTCGGATCGGGGCGGCTCTCGAGCTTGGCGATGAGCCGGAGGAAGCGACGATCGAGCGGGATCTGGTACGCCTCGGCGATCGCCTGACGGATGCGCACGAGCGGCGCGACGCTCTGCCGGATCTCGACGGCGAGCGCGAACGCGAGATCGCCTTCGACGGCCGGCGAGAGCGGCTCGGCGGTGGCGATCGTGAGGACGCGCCGCGTGAGCGCGAGCGGGAAGATGCCGTGTCTGATCGCGAGATCCCCGGGCACGAGGCGCAGCACCGGCGCGGTCGGCAGCGGGAGCTTGCCCGAGGGCGCCTCTTCGAGGCCGAGCACCTCGGCGAGCAGAGGCACGAGCATCTCCTCGCGGGCGCCGCCGACCTCGAGCAGGTTCGTCACGAGATCACCGCCGTGCACGACCTGCCGCGCGATCGCCTCTTCGAGGGAACGCATCGACACGCCACGCTCGGCGAGCGCGGAGCTCAACATCGATGAAGGGGCTCGGTCAGCCAAGGCGTTTCCATCGATGGTAAACGAAGTTCGCCCAGGAGGCACAAGGGCGAAAGGGGATTCGGAGGCGAGAGCTCGGCCCGTCCGAACGAAGCCCCTCCACGCTTCCCGACGCTCTATGGCAACGGCAAGAGCGACACGGGCGGAAGGCGCTCGGGCGCGAGGGTGCCGACCTCACGTCCCGTCACGCGCTCGAAGATGTGGATCGCAGGCGCGCCGTGCGCTTTGTCGCCGAGGAGCACGTGGCGGCCGACCACCGCGAGGCCCCAGTAGTCGTAGTTACCGCCCTGGCCACCTTCCCGCGTATCGGCCAGGACGATCGGCGCGGTTTTTCCGGATGGATCGAACCGCACGAGGCGCGTCGCGTTCTCGAGCCCGGTGCCCGCGACGATCGCGTACGCCTCGTCCGGCGCCGCGAGCTCGACCTCCGCGAGCGAGCCGTCGAACGCACTCTCCTCGGCGATGCCCGTCACCGCGAGGGTGTCGAGATTCACGATCGCGGCCGCGTGGCCCTCGTCGATCGCATAGAAGTCGCCCGGCATCGCGAGCACCACGGTCTTGCCCGCAGGATCCCCGGGCACTGGCTTCATGCGGCCGAAGGGGTTTTTCCCGCCGAGGTCGACGGAGCCGACGATGCTGCGCGAGGCGAGGTCGATCGCCACGAGCGCGCCGTTCTCCGCGGCCTTCCACGTGCGGCGATCGAGGCGCTGCACGGTCGCGAAGACGCGATCGCCGACGACACGCACCGCCTCGACCTCGGGCAGGCCGTCGACGTCCGCGAACATCGAGAGATCGACCGTGCCGCCGAAGCTCCCGTCGGGCTCGATCACCGCGATACCTGGCTGCTCGTACCGTGCGACCCAGAGCCTGCCTTCTGCATCGAGATCCGCGTCGTGCGGGTTGTGCGGCCCGCCCGCTTTGCCGCCCGTCGCGAGCTCGAACGTCGTCTCCGACTCGCCGAACGCGACCCACGTGCGCGTGAGCGCGAGCGAATCCGGATCGACGGCGCGCACGAGCCCCTGATCACGCACGCACACGAACGGTCCGCCGAAGCCGGAAGAGAGCAGCGGATCGACGCCGAGCGCGATATCCGGGATCTCGGTCAGACAGCCGGCCTCGTCGATGAGGCCGAGGCCGCTCGCCTGCAGGTTCGTGGCGAGCATCAAGAGCGCTCCGTCGAGCGCGACGCCGCTGCACGTACGTGCGGCGCCGGCCGGCTCGGAGCAGCCCCCGAGGAGCGTGATCGCAACACCCAGGAAGACGATGTTCACGCGTGCCATGGAAGGCGAGCGGAGCATGCCCGCCCGGTCGTCGCAAGCGGCCGGCTAACCAGACGCGGCGCGCGCCTTCTCGGGCTCGGGCGGGATCTCGGAGGCCTTGCGCAAGGAGATCACGCCCCGGAGCGTGAGCCCCGCGTCGCTCGACTCCACGACGAGCGAGCCGCCGTGCGCTTCGAAGATCGCCCGCGCGATCGGCAGGCCGATCCCGAGCCTGAGCTTGCGCCGGCCGTGCGTCTCGCGCGGCACGATCTCCCGCTCGACGAAGGGCTCGAAGAGGCGCGCGAGCACGTCCTTGGGCACGGCGTCGCCCTCGTCCCGCACCCGCACGATCGGCGCGCCCTCCCGGGTCTCGGCCGTGACGTGCACCGTGCCCGAAGGCGCGCGCAAGGTGGCGAGATCGACGATCGAGGTGAGCGCCGTGGCGAGTATATCCACGTCGCCGACGAGCTCGGCCGCCGCGTCGGCGTCGGTCTGCTCGAGGATGAGACGCACGCCGCGCGTCTTCACCGTGGGCTCGATGCGCGTCATCACCTCGTCGAGCAGATCACCGAAGCGAAGGGGCGCGAGCACGAGCGGCTTTTTGGTGTCGAGCAGCCACACGGCGTCGTCGAACTCCGCGAGCATGCGCGTGAGCCGCTCGCCCGCGCCGCTCACCCGTTCGAGCATCTCGCGCGTCGGAGGCGCGAGATCCCGGCCGAACCGGAGCAAGTAGTGGACGCCGGCGAGCATCGTCGAGAGCTCGCCACGCAGGTCGTGGGCCACTCGGTCGAAGAAAACCTCGTCGACACTCATGAGGCACACCCTAGAGCCCGAAAAGGGGCGCGGTAAGCGTTGAACGAGCACACGACGCACACTGCGTAGCACGCAGGAAACGCCGAGGATCGCGGAGATCGTGAACAGAGCCGCCGGACGGATCCGGCGTCTCGCGAGGACGAAGTTCGCAGAGACCGCGCCGCCGCATTGCGCATCGCGCGCGCTGGTCCAAGACATGGGGAAGCGAAACGTCGCGCCGCGCGCGTTCTCGCGCGAACGGCGATCGGCACGCAATCGGAGGGGGCGGGATGGCGGAGACGATGGGCGGAGCGGGCGAGATGGAGCAGACGAGCGTGTTCCGCCCGCGCGTGCTCATCGTCGACGACGATCCCGACTTCCTCGCGATCGCCGAGGCCTCGCTCGAAGCGCACGGCTTCCAGGTCGAGCGCGCGAAAGGCGGCCTGCGCGGCGTCTTCCTCGCCACGCAGGACGTGCCGGACGCCGTCCTGTGTGATCTGCGCATGCCCGGCATCGACGGGTTCGTCGTCGCCGAAGCGCTGCGCTCCGATCCCGCGACGCAACGGATGGCGCTCTTCGCGTGCACGGGGCGGCGCGATCTCTCCGCGCGCGCCAAGCTCGCGAACAGCGCGTTCGATGCGGTCCTGGTCAAGCCCGTCGACTGGGACGAAGCTGCCCGCCTCCTGCGTGACGCCATCCGCGCGCACGCCCACCCGTGAGCCCACGGACGCTCTCATGTTCCCCCCCCTCTGCGATGAATGTCGTCGGTGCGCGGGCTATCGAGCTCGCGCGCCGAGGACCCGCTTGATCTCGGTCACCAGCGCGTCGGGCAGGCACGGCTTCGTCAGGAACGAGTCGCAGCCTGCCTCCTTGGCGTCCTTCGAGTGACCCGCGAGCGCGTGTCCCGTCAGCGCCACGATCGGGATGCGCTTGGTCCGCTCGTCGTTCTTCAGGCATCGCGTCGCTTCGAGCCCGTCGAGCTCGGGCAGCGATAGATCCATGAGGATCAGATCGGGCAAGAGGGAGAACGCCTGATCCAGCGCCTCTTTCCCGGTTGCAGCCTGCGCCACGCGGAACCCGGAGAACGAAAGAAACTCCGTGAACATCTCGCGGTTGTCGTCGAAGTCGTCGACCACGAGGACGAGCGGCGAGAGGCCGCCGTGTTGTTGCCCGAGCCCAGTTTCGTCTGTCGTCTTCACGACGTAAAACCCCCGGTCATCGATGGAGCGCGCGTCCCCGCCTACCCCTCACCCGCGGCGCAGCGTGCGTCGCGAGCGAGGGTCGATGATAGCCGCAGGCGAGGAACCTCAGGCACGGATTCGTGCCCTTCTTGGGCGGTGGAGACGCGCCTGAGCGGCCTATCGGGAGAAACCCGACGCGGGCTCTTCCGGACATCGCGGCACGGATGGCCGAGTGAGGCGATCTCCGACTGCATCCGCAGCACGATGTCGCGTTACCCTGCGGATCAAAGAGGGCGATCGTGGCCGAAGCGAGGAAACGCAAACAAGCAAGCAAGCCGGCAAATGGGCCGTCGCGAAGCACGACGCGCCCCGCGACGAAGCGCGCTCGCATGCCAGCCGTGCAAACGAAAGACGCGCGTTACGTGGCAGAGCTCGAGCGGCGATGTCGAGAGCTCGAGCGGCGCGCGAAAGCCGCCGAAGCGCAGCGCGCGGAGCTGCTCACCATCGTCTCGCACGACCTGCGCAACCCGCTCGGCGTCGTGATGGTGACGACGACGCTGCTCGCGCGCGAGCTCGGCGGGGATCCAGCGCACGATCGTCAACTCCAGACGATCAAGCGCTCCGCGCTGGAGATGAACCAGATCGTCGAGGACCTCGTCGACGCAGCACACATCGACGCGGGGAAGCTGCCGATCGGACAGGAGGTGCACGACGCGGCGTCGATCGTGGAGGCCGCCGCGCTGGCCGCGGCCCTCTCCACGGCGCAGCGGCCGATCGCGGTCGTGAAAGAGGTCTCGCCGCACCTGCCCGCGCTCTACGTCGATCGTGCCCGCGTGCTGCAGGTCCTCTCGCGGCTCGTCAACAACGCCGCGCGCTTCATGCAGAAGGGCGGATCGATCACGATCCGCGCCGAGCCCGCACCCGCGGGCGCGCGCTTCTCCGTGACCGACACGGGGCCCGGCATCGCCGAGCTCGATCGGGCGATGCTGTTCTCGCGTAGGCCGCCCGAGGGGCGTCGCGCGTGCCAGGGCATGGGCCTCGGCGTCTACGTCGCCAAGGGCATCGTCGAGGCGCACGGCGGGCGCATCGGCGCGCAGAGCGAGGTGGGGCGTGGGAGCACGATCCACTTCACGCTGCCCGCGGCCGACGGCGCAGCGCTCTCGAATCATCACGATCGAAGGGATTGAGCGATCCGCGAGGGGCGCGCGCACGGCGCGCCTTCGCGAGGGACGAGGGGACATCGGGCGGGCGCCGAGAGAGGCGCCCGCTCGATGCGTTTTGTCAGCCGGGGTTCTGCGAGAAGCAGCAGCGGAAGCCGAGGTCGAAGAGCTTGAACGTCTGATCGACCGTGTAGAACTGGAACGAGCACGTCGCGCCGCCGGGGTCGCCGGTGTTGAACGCGCCGCCCATCAGCGGATACGTGTTCGCCGCGCTCTTCGTGATCTCACGGAGGTTGCCCGTGATGTCGTAGAGCTTGCCCGTCGTGGCGTTGTTGCCCTGCAGGTTCAACCAGTCCGCCCAGCAGTTCTGCAGGCTGCTCGAGCCCGTGAAGAGCAGGCCGTCCTGATCCCCCGCGATCGACGAGCTGAAGTCGAACGAGGGTCCGATGTTGCAGAACTTCGTGGCGTCGTAGTTCGACGTGCACGCCGCGCCGCGCGGGTTGTAGCCCCAGGAGCAGCCGAGCGTCGCCTGGCACGAGGTCGTCCAGTCGGCCGTCGAGCAGATGAACCCGCCCATCGCGTTGCACGTCTGCTCGACCTCGGCCGGCGTGACGTTGAACCACGGCAGCTTGTTCGGCACCGAGCACGCGAGCGTCTTGTCGAGCGTCGTGCCCGCAGGCGCGGTCGTGTGGTAGCCGTTGCCGTTGCCGGGCGTGATGACGTTGTTCGGGATATCCGTGACGGCGTTCGGCCGACTCGCCTCGTAGCTGTAGATCCAGAGGCTCGTCGCGATGCGCGTGACCGCGGGTTTGACGTAGTTCGTCGCGTTCGAGCCCTTCGAGACGTACGTCTCGTCGACGAGCCCGTCGCAGTCGTTGTCCACGCCGTCGCACAGCTCGGTGCAGCCGCCGGGCAAGGTCGCGCAGTCGGCCTTGACCGCATTGCACGTCGTCGCGTTCGCGCCGCTGCACACGAACGTGCCGGTCTTGCGGCAGGCGCCGTGTCCGGGCGCCGGCAGGCCGTCGTCGCTCGCGCAGGCCTTGCCGTAGTTCGGCACGTTCTCGTTGAGGATGCCGTCGCAGTCGTTGTCGAGGTTGTCGCAGACCTCGGTGGCGCCCGAGCAGTAGTTCGGGGCCGCGCCGTTGCACACGCCCGCCGGGAACGTGCACTTCCACGCGCCCTGCGTGCATGCGACCGTCACCTGCGACGTGCACTCCGGCCGCGTGGCCGTGACGCTCACGCCGCAGACCTGCACCGGCGTCGGGGCCACGACGCCCTCGTCGATCTGCCCGTCGCAGTCGTCATCCTCGCCGTTGCAGATCTCCTGCGCCTGCTTGTACTGGCAGCTGTACTCGCAGGTCTTGTCGCCGTTGAGATCGTAGTAGCCGTTCTCGCAGCCCTGGAAGGCGCACATGCCCGACGTGCACGACCAGATCGCGTGCACCGCGTTCGCGTAGCAGTTGTTGCCGCACGCGCCGCAGTTCGCGACGTCGGTCTGCAGGTTCGGCTGACCGGTCAGCGTGCCGTCGCAGTTCGAGTCCACGCCGCAGCTATCGACGCTGCTCGACGGTCCGACCGAATTCTGGCACGTCAGCACGCCGCCCACGCACGTCGACGTGCCCGCCTTGCACGGCGACGTCGCGCCCGCGGGGGGCGCAGGCGGCACGTTGCAAGCGCCGAGGTTCAGGTTGTTGTCGACGATGCCGTCGCAGTCGTCGTCGAGGCTGTTGCACGTCTCCGCGCTCGGCCCGATGTAGCCCGTGCACGCGCCGCCGCACGTCTGCGTGCCCTTCACGCACTTGCTCAGGCCGCCGTACACGAGGTTCGGCGGCGCGCCGACGGGCACGCATTGCTGGGTCGGGATGCCCTCGTCGACCTGCCCGTCGCAGTCGTCGTCGATCGAGTTGCAGGTCTCGGCCTTCGGGTCGATGTTCCCGACGCACGTGAGCGCCTGCCCCACGCACTGCAGCGTGCCGAGCTTGCAGGGCGCCGTGCTGCTCTGGCCGCACGCCGAGCCCGTGCCCGCGACGTCGTCGACGAGCCCATTGCAGTCGTCGTCCTGGCCGTTGCACGTCTCGGTCTTCGGCGCGATCTCACCGACGCACGTCTTCTGGCCGCCGGGCTGGCATTGCTCCACGCCCTTCTGGCAGGGACCGACGTCGGTCAAACCGCACGTCGCGCCCACGTCGACGGGCATGTCGTCGATCGCGCCGTTGCAGTTGTCGTCCTGGCCGTTGCAGAGCTCGGCCGAGGGGTTCACCGCGCCGACGCAGACGAGCTGACCGTTCTGGCACTGCTGCTTGCCGAACTGACACGGGAAGATGTTGCTCTGGCCGCAGGAGTTGCCGGCGTCCGTGGGATTGTCGTCGACCTGGCCATCACAATCGTCGTCGAGGCCGTTGCAGATCTCCTGGATCTGCCCCTCGACGACGACGTTCGGCCCGGCGCAGACGACCTTGTTCCCGACGCACGCCGTCTTGCCGGCGGCGGCGAGCAGACCGCAGATGCCGTCCGGATCGCCGAAGCAGTTCTTGCCGATCTGCGGATCCATCGAGAGGTCGTCGGCCTCGTCGATCTTGCCGTCGCAGTCGTTGTCGACGCTGTCACCGCACTTCTCGACGCCGCCGTTCGACGGGGTGCACTGGTACTCGCAGCCCGTCGCGACGGAATTGTCGAGGTCGTAGAAGCCCGGATCGCACTGCTTGATCTTGCACTGCGTGTTCGCCGGGGTGCACGCCTCGCCGGCGCCCGCGGTCGTCGCGCACTCGGACGTACCGTTGACGACGACGCAGTTGTTCCCGCACTTGCCGCAGTCCGTCGTGCTCTTGCAGAGGTCGACGTCCTCGTCCTTCACGCCGTCGCAGTCGTCGTCCTTGTTGTTGCACGACGTGTCGTCCGGCGTGTTCTTGATGCAGTAGTACTCGCAGGCCTTGTCGCCATCGAGGTCGTAGTAGCCCGACACGCACGTGCCCGTGCACTCGCCCGGCACCGTGCCCGGGTTCGGGCTCGGCACGCAGGTGATGCTCGCGGGATCGTTGTTGAGCAGCTTCGTGAAGCAGTTGTTGTTACACGTGCCGCACGTCGTCTTGCTCTCGAGGTTGATGTTCGGGCCGTCGTCGACCGCGCCGTTGCAGTCGTTGTCGAGGCCGTCGCACTTCTCGATGCCGCCGTTCGTCGGGACGCACGGGCCGCCGCCGCCGGCGCCGCCCCCGCCCGGACCGCCGTCGGTGCCGCAGAACGGGAAGCAGTTGTCGCCGCCTTCGCCGCCCTGACCGCCCGATCCGCCGGAGCCCGAGCCGGAGCCCGAGCCCGAGGGTGAGTCGCCGGCGCATTTGTCGAAGCAGAACGCGTCCGTCGTGCACCCCGCGGCCCCGAGCGCGAGCGCCGAGACCACGAGGGCCGAGAGAACCACCTCGAAGGGGTTGGGGGCGTAGCTCGGCTTGGCCGAGCGCAGCCCCAAGCGTCGAAACGCCTTGCCGAGCGAGCTCATCGCGACACCTCCGTAACGCCGCGGCGCCCGGAAGACCGCCTGCGTGCGATGCCAAGCGCGAGCGCAGCGAGCGCCAGCGCAAAGCCACTGTTCCGATCCTGCGCGCCGACGTCGCATGCGCATCCGCCGCCGCCCGTTGCGAGGCCCCAGACGCTGTCGTCCGGAGGCGCGCCGCCCGTGCCCGTGCCCGTCGTCGTCGTCGGGCTGCCACCGCCCGCGGCGCCGCCGCCGCCCGCGCCGCCCGCGCCGCCAGCGCCGCCGCTGCCGCCCTGACCCTGCAAGCAATCGCCGTTCTGGCAGACCTGGCCCATCGGGCAGAGCACGCCTTCGCACGGATCGTTGCCGCAGCTGCCCGTCACCGGGTTGCAGTACGAGCCGTCGGGGCAGTTCGGCGAGGTGCACTTGCTGTCCACGCACGCCGGAGGCGTTTGCGACAGATCGCAGACCTGCGCCCCGACGCACGCCGGATCGCAGCCCGCGATGCACTGGCCGTCCTTGCACACCTCACCCGCGCCGCAGGTCTTGTCCGCGCAGGAGTCGACGCACGTGGTGCCGGTGAACGTATCGTTCGGCTTGCAGACCTGGCCCGTCGGGCAGCTGTCGGGCTTGCAGGGGTTGTCCACGCAAGAGCCGCCGTTGCAGACCTTGCCGCAGCCCACGCAGGGCACGTTGTAGCAGTTGTTCTGCACGCACTTGCCGGCGTTCGGGCCGTAGTTCGTGCAGACCTCGCCCGCGCCGCAGGTCACGCCGTCGCAAGGCTCCTTGCAGCCGGCGATGCCCTTGCAAACGCAGACCGGAGGCACGACGCAGTTCGCGTCCGCAGGCGTGCCCGCGGGCGCGCAGAGCACCGCGCCCGTCGCGTCCTTCACGGTCTTCGTCGTGCAGTCACCGCAGTTGTTCGCGATGCAGAAGTTGCCGAGCGGCTGGCCGGTCTCGCTGGAGATGACCTCCTCGCAAGCCTGGCCCGGCGGGCACGGGAACTCACCGCCCTGGCAGGGCGTCGCGCAGGTGCACGCGCTGCCGCTCTTCACGCACGAGTTGCCGGGCGCGCAGATCGCGGCGCCGTTCGGGTCCTGCTCGTCGATCACGCCGTCGCAATCGTTGTCCTCGCAGTCGCACGCCTCGTCCGTCTGCCCCTGACCGCCGAGGCAAGCGAACATGCCGTTGAGGCACGCCCACTGGCCCAGCTGGCAAGCGCCGGTGTCGACGCCGCAAGCGCCGCCGATCACCTGCGTCGCATCGACCGGGTTCGCCGTGCCGTCGATGCCGTCCGGCGCGGGACCCGTCTCGTCGATCGAGCCGTCGCAGTCGTTGTCCACGCCGTCGCAGATCTCGGGCTGCGGGCCGGTGCCGTTGATGCATGTCTCGCCGCCCATGCCGTCGCACTGCAGGGTGCCCGGCTGGCAGGCGCCCTTGTCGCGCGGGCCCGGGTAGAGCGTCGTGTCGTAGGGCGGCGTGCACGAGCCGCCGACGACGATGCCGTTGTCGACCGTGCCGTCGCAGTCGTCGTCGAGGCCGTTGCACACCTCGGACGACGGGGGCACGTCGCCCACGCAGTCGAGGATGCCGCCGGAGCAGTCGATGACGCCCGGCGAGCACTGGCCCGTGTCGGTGCCGCAGGGGGCGCCTTCACCCATGAACGTGCCGTCGTCGATCGTGCCGTCGCAGTTGTTGTCGAGGCCGTCGCACGCCTCGGCCTGCGGGCCCTTCGCGTTCACGCAGACCCAGCCGAGCGCGCCCTGGCACGAGAGCGAGCCCTTGTTGCAGGGCGGCGCGAGCATGCCGTTGTCGGAGCAGGAAGCGCCGGGCGGCGGGCACCACTGCAGATTCCCGTGCTGGCAGCAGTTGCCCGGCAGAGCCCAGCAGCCGTTCTGTCCGGCGTTGGGCGCGTCGAAGAGCGGCGCGTCGTCGATCGCGCCGTCGCAGTCGTTGTCCACGCCGTCGCAGGTCTCGGGCTGCGCCTGGATGCCGCCCTGGCAAACGATCGCGCCGTTCACGCACGCCGTTTGTCCGAGCGAGCAGGGCGGCTGGTTGACGCCGCAGGGCTTGCCGAGGCCGCCGACGTTGTCGTCGATGAGGCCGTCGCAGTCGTTGTCCTTGCCGTCGCAGATCTCGGTCGAGGGACCGACCTGGCCGATGCACTGCACGCCGTTCACGCCGCACTGCTGCACGCCCGCGACGCACTCGCCCACGTCCGAGCCGCAGGGCCCGCCCGTGCCGGGCACGTCGTCGATCATGCCGTCGCAGTCGTTGTCCGCGCTGTCGCACTGCTCGGTCGAGGGACCGACCGGGCCCTGGCAGGCCCAGGCGCCGTTCGTGCAGACGAGCGTGCCCTTGTTGCACGGCGTCGTCAGCGTGCCGTTGCCGTTGCAGGTGGCGCCGGGGGGCGGGCACCACTGCAGGTTCTTGAAGGCGCAGCAGTTGCCGACGTTCTGCCAGCAGCCGTTCGCCCCGGCGGCTGGGCCGTCGGAGAGCGGCGCCTCGTCCACGATGCCGTTGCAGTTGTTGTCGACGTTGTCGCAGACCTCGGGCTGCGGCCCCGTTCCGCCCTGGCAAACCAGCGCGCCGTTCACGCAGGCGAGCGTGCCGGGCGTGCACGGCGGCAGCGCCTGGCCGCACGAGGTGCCCACGCCCGCCGCTTGCTCGTCCACCTGCCCGTCGCAGTCGTTGTCGATGCCGTCGCAGACCTCGGCCGACGGACCGACGAAGCCCGTGCACGTGCTGCTGCCGCACGGCTTCTGGCCCTGCTTGCACTGGCTCGTGCCGCCGTAGACGAGGCCGCCCGGCGTCCCTGCGGGCACGCACGCGGTCGCCGGCACCGAGTCGTCCACGATGCCGTCGCAGTCGTTGTCGATGCCGTCGCAGGTCTCCGCGATCGGGTTGTTCTGGCAGGCCGCGAGGCCGCCGCCGGCCACGCACTGGCCCGGCTGCGGCACGGGCTGCGCGGGCTTGCATGCCTGCGTGCCCTGGCAGTTCGTCGGGGTCGACTGGCCGCACGGCACGGCGGGGATGTTGTCGTCCGCGATGCCGTCGCAGTCGTTGTCGCAGCCGTCGCAGACCTCGGGCGAGGGCACGCAGTTCGGGCAAACGCCCTCGTCGGTCACGCCGTCGCAATCGTTGTCCTGCCCGTCACAGGTCTCCGTCGCGGGGCACTTCGCGGGGCTGCCGCACTTGTTGAAGCCCTCGTCGACGAGGTTCGTCTTGCCCGGCCCGTTGCCGTCGCAGTTGTTATCGGCCTCGTCGCAGACTTCCTTCGGGTCGTAGCAGAGCCAGTTCGCCGGGGTCGCCTGCTGCGCGTCGGTCGTACACGGCAGGAGCGTCTCGTTGCCGTCGGGATCCCCCGCGGTGATCGACGCGAGGTAGTTGTTGAGGCAGGTCGTGCGCTGCGCGGCAGTCGACCAGGCGCAACACGTCTTGCTCGCCCCCTTGTTGCAGTAGTGCTTGTACCCCTCGTCGGTGCAGCCGTTGCAGTTGTCGTCGCTGTTGTTGCAGACCTCGGGTTTGGCCGCGGAGCCGACGATCTGCGCGAGCGCCTTGGCGAGCGTGACCTCGTCGTTCGCCGAGTACGACGACACGGTGCCGCCGGCGGCCGCGATCGCGTCCGTGTTCGCCTTCGACCCGCCCGCGAAGTTGACGACGTAGACCGGCACCTTCCAGGTCTTGCCGCCGATCGTGACGCCGTTCTGCCAGAGATCCTGCGCGGCCGTCACCGCGGCGGCTTGCGAGTCACAGGTCTCGTCGCCGTCGGTCAAGAGGATGACGTTCACGCTGCGGCAGAGCCGATCCATGGCGTCGAGCGGCGTCGTCCGCGTGTAGGCCAGGCCGGTCTGGCAGTAGTTCGAGTTGCTCCAGTTCAGGTTCCAGCCCGCGCGGAGGTACTGCGTGACCGTGCGGATCGAGCCCGCGATCGGCGTCGCGCCGTCCGCGAAGAGCTCCTTGTTGTCGTTGCAGAGCCCGTCGAACCACTGGAGCAGCTCCGGCACGTTCGACGCGGGCGCGGCGGGCCCCCACCAGGGATCCTGCGGCAGGGGCACGACGACGTTGCCGCCGTTTCGCCACGTACCTTCGGCGAGGTTCGGTAGCGCGGGACCGGTCCCGTTGCCGGTCGTGCAGTTCGGGTTGTTCCCGCAGCGATCCCCGGCGCCGTTCGTGAAGTCCGTGATCGTGCACCCGTAGTTGTCCGGGTTGCAGGTGCCCCCGTTCGGCACGCCGCAGTCGCTCACGCACACGCCGCCCGCGCCGAACGTGCAGTTCGACATGACGCCCGCGTACGTCGACAGACCGAAGTTCACTTCGCCGCCGAACGCCTGCACGGTTTGCCGGAGCGCGCACTTGGCGTCGTTCAGCCGGCTCGGAATCATGCCGCAGGAGTTCAGTTTGTACCCCGCCGCGGCCGAGTTGCACTCGACCGTCGTGGCCGTGGGCGGCGTCGTACACGTCGTCATCGAGCCCGACGTGTCGGCGATCAACATGAAGTACGGCCGCGAGGGCGCGGGCCAATCCGCGGGGTTTTGGGAGAGGCACGCGGCCGCCTCCTGCGCGTCGGCCGGCGCAGCGAATGCAGCGGCCGCCGCGACCCCTGTGAGCGCGGCAAACGAGGTAAGGATCCCTTTCGAGGGCTGCCGGAACAAAGCCATGGGTAGCTCCGAGAGGCGCACCGACGTGCACCCGTTCCACACACGCCTTCCCGCCGAAGATTTCGACGTAGGCGTGCATTGTCGATCAGGATCTCAGAGCGCTCGCCGCACCACAAGCCCCGGAGAAGCCCCCGGCGCGCCCGCAACCTGCCCTCTGCGCCAAGGACTCGGCGCGTCGCACGTGTCGGACGGTCGGCAGCAGCCTCGTTGCCGCGACGTGTCACACGAACGCACCCCGGAAATCAGCCCCGGGGCGCGCGTGAGCCTCGTTTCAGGGCTTGACAGCGAAGAGGAAAGCGTCGTCACCAGCCGCGGACACCGGGCCGAGGCCGAAATCGACCGTGCCCCCGAAGCTGCCGGTGAGCACCACGTTGCCAGACACCGGATCGAAGACGAGCGACTGCGGCGACTGCACGAGCGGCCCGCCATAGCCGCGGCCCCACTCGAGGCAGCCGTCCTTCGCGGCGAAGCGGCCGAGGAACATGTCGAACCCTTCCGCGCTCGGGATGGCCCCGCCGCCGAGATCGATCGAGCCCGTGAACGCGCCCGCGAGGAGCACGTCCCCGTTCGGCGCGAACGCCACGCCGTCGGCGCGCTGGAACGTCTCGTCGCCAAGCCTGAGCGTGTACGTCTGCGCGCCGGCCGCGGTGAGCACCGCGACAAACGCGTCGTCGAGGTCGGGGTTCGCCATGGGCTTGCCGCCGAAATCGAACGTGCCCTGGAACTGCCCGGCCACGGCCACTGCGCCCGTGGGCGAGACCGCGACGGCGTTCGCCGAAGCCTTGCCCGCGCCCGCGCTGAGCTTCGCCCAGATCGGCGCGCCTTGCGGATCGAGCTTCGCGACGAACGCGCTCGGGTTGCCCGCGGCCGTGAGCGCCCCTGTGCCGAAATCGATCGAGCCCGACGCCTCGCCCGCGACGTACACGTTGCCCGAGCCGTCGACGGCGAGGCTCTTCGCCGATTGATCCGCCTCGTTGCCGTACTTCCGACTCCAGAGGTGTTGCCCCGTCGCGTTGAACTTGGCGAGGAACACGTCGAAAGCTGATCCCGCCGCGGTGAGGACGCCGCCGCCGAAATCGACCTGCTGCTGGAAGTAGCCCGAGATGACGACGTTGCCGATGCCGTCGACCGCGAGCGCGCGCGCGTACTGGATGTTCGAATCGCCGAACTTCTTGCTCCACTGGTGGGTGCCGTCCGGCGCGAACTTCACGAGGAAGACGTCCTGGAAGAAGTTCGTGTCGCTCGTGAGGTTCTGGCCGCCGAAGTTGACCGTGCCGATGAAGATGCCCGTGACGTAGACGTTGCCCTCGGCATCGGCGCCGATACCCGTCGCGCTCTGGTTCTGCCCGTCGCCGAAGCGCTTCGCCCAGAGCACCTGGCCATTCGGGGAGAGCTTCGCGATGAACGCGTCCTCCTTGCCGCCGCTCGTGAGCATGGTCCCGCCGAGGTTCATCGCGCCCTGGAAGGCGCCGGCGAGCAAGATGTTGCCCATCTTGTCGGTCGAGACCGACACGCCGCTCTGGGTCTGCGAATCGCCGTAGGCGGCGGCGAACACGGACGTGCCTCCCACGGGGTTCGGCGGGTCGCACGTCGGCCCGGCGTCTCCCGTGTTCCCGCCGGTCCCGGAGGAGCTCGACGAGCTCGACGCGCTCGTCACGAAGTCCTGGAGCCCGTCGCCGCCCTGGCCGCCCGTCGCGCCTGCGCCGCCCGTGCCGGCGCCGGCGCCCCCCGAACCATCGCCGCTCCCGTCCCCGCACGCCGACGCGAGCGCCACGAGGGCGCCTGCGCAGACGAACGAGGCGAGCACGGTGCCCGTGCCGAGGAGCCTACCGGCGCCCGTGGACGCCTTGGGGGTCTTGGGGTGCGCGCGACGTGTCCGCATGAAGCCATTCCTCCCGCGAAAGGAAAATTGCCGAGCTCACGTTGATATCAACGGTCGGCGCGCGCGTGTAGAGGGCGCGAGAGGAAAAGGCGGAGATGTGGGGCTAGCCCCCGAAGAGCTGCTTCGCGATCACGATGCGCTGGATCTGGCTCGTGCCTTCGTAAATCTGCAGGACCTTCGCGTCGCGCATGAGCTTCTCGACGGGGTACTCCTTCACGTACCCGTTGCCGCCGAAGACCTGCACGGCGTCGACGGCCGTCTGCATCGCGCTGTCCGCGCCGTAGGCCTTGGCGAAGCTCGACACGATCGGATCCCGCACGCCGTGGTCGAGGTTCCACGCGGCCTTCTGATAAAGCAGGCGCGTCGCCTCCACGCGGATGGCCATCTCCGCGATCATCCACTGCACGAGCTGGTGGTTCGCGATCGGCGTCCCGAAGGTCTTTCGCTCCTTCGCGTAGGCCACGCACTCGTCGAGGCAGCGGCGCATCAGGCCCGTCGCGCCCGCGCCGATGTCGGGGCGCGTCTGGTTGAACGTCTCCATCGCGAGCTTGAAGCCCTTGCCCTCGGGCGCGAGCAGGTTCGCCTTCGGCACGACCACGTCCTCGAGGAAGATCTGCGCCGTGTCGCTCGCGCGTTGCCCGAGTTTGTCCTCCTTCTTGCCCACGCGGAGCCCGGGCGTGTCGCGATCGACGATGAACGCCGCGATGCCCTTGTGCCGGAGCTCGGGATTGCTCGTCGCGAAGATCACGTAGAACCGCGCGTAGCTCGCGTTCGTGATCCAGCACTTCTGCCCGTTCAACACGTAGTCGTCGCCGTGCTGCGCGAAGCGCGTCTTGATGCCGGCCACGTCGCTTCCCGCGTCGGGCTCGCTCGTCGCGTAGCTCGCCATCACCGGCTCGCTCGTCAGCAGGCCGAGGTATTTTTTCTTTTGCTCCTCGCTCCCGCCAAGCTTGATCGGCGTCAGCGCGAGGCCGTTCGCGAGCAGGCTCGTCTGGATGCCCGTGCACCCGTACGCGAGCTCCTCCGTGATGATCGCGTTCTCGAGCTCGCCCATGCCCGACCCGCCGTACTCGGCCGGGACCGTCGGGTTGACGAGGCCGATCTCCCACGCCTCCTTGAAGACCTCCATCGGGAAGCGGGACTCGTGATCACACGCGGCCGCGATCGGAATGATCCGCTCCTTCGTGAAGCGGCGGGCGGTCTCGATGAGACCCTTGTGCTCTTCGGACAGCGAGAAATCCACCACGGGCTCCTACTCCTTCATCCTGCGCTTGCGCTTCTCGAGCTCCGCGCGCACGGCGCGCGCGCCCAGGGTGTATCCGACCACGAGCCCGAGGAGAAGAACGCTCGGGATGTAGATCACGTGCTGGGGCGTGATCTGACCGAAGTCCGGCACGTCAGTCGCCCCCGCTCTTCGCGCGCGCCTTCTGGAGCGCCGCCTCCAGCGTCTCGACCCGCCGATCGAGCCGACGTTGCCGCCGGAACATCGACGCGACGAACACGAGGACCACGATCCAGATGAACGCGTACGCCTCGACGAGCAGCTTCTCGCCGCTCTGCATCTGGTTGCCGCCCTCGACCGCGCGGAACGTCGTCGAGCGATCGTCGGCCGTCCCCTGCCCCGCCGCGCCGGGCGCTTGCTGTGCTGCTTGATTCGCCGACATCGTCTACTCCTCGCCCACGCCGAGCTCGAGCGCCTCTTCCTCGGCCTCGCTCAGCCGCGACGCCGCGAGCTCGATCCGCACGCGGGTCCAAATCAACACCACCGCGAGCAACGTGAACGTCAAGAACCCGAGCATGAGCGCGAGCTTCATGTCCGGGTGCTTGAGCCCGCCGCCGCCCGACGTGATCACCTTCGGGTGGTTGCCGCCCCACTTCTGCACCGAGTAGTGGATGATCGGCAGGTTTGCCGCGCCGAGCACCCCGAGCGCCGCCGCGAACTTCCGCTCCGAGTCCCCGTCGCCCGCGAACGCCCGCAGGACCACGTACGCCACGTAAATCAGCACCGAGAGCAGCGCCGTCGTGAGCCGCGGATCCCAGGTCCAGTACACGCCCCACGCCTTCGCGCCCCAGAGCGCTCCGGTCACGAGCACGAGCACGCCCATCGCCACGGCGCACTCCGCGCCCGCGCGCGCGAGTGCGTCCCAGCCGCGCGTCCCGCGCGCGAGGTAGCCCGCCGAACCCACGAAACACACCGCGGCCCCGACGTACATCGAGTACGCGATGGGCACGTGGAAGTAGAAGATCTTCTGGACGATGCCCATCGTCGACTCGACGGGCGCCTTGAAGAAGATCACGTGGAGCGTGATCAGGAACGCAGCGGCGCAGAGAGCGAGCACCGTGTAGAAGACAACGTCCCCGCGGGAGCGGGAGCCTGCCGTCTCGACTTTCGTTCCGGCTGCCAGAGCCTCGCTCGTCGCCATGGTGAGCGGCCACGGTAGTGCCAAGGTCGTGGGTGTTCAAGGACCCAAGCCGCCGCGTCGCTTCTCCCCCTCTTGGAAAGTATCCCTCGGCGACGAGCTGATCTAGACTCGCCTCCGAACCACGATCCCCATGGCCCCCATTCGCCCCGAGCAAGCTCCGGCAGATGCACAGGCCGACGTCCCCGCGTTCCGTCCCGGTACCATCGTCGACGGTCGCTACCGCGTCCTCCGGCTCATCGGAGGCGGCGGCAACGGCCTCGTCCACGAGGTCGAGCACGTCCGCACCGGCCAGCGCCTGGCCCTGAAGTCCCTGCTCGATCCGACGACGTACCAGCGCCTCGAACAGGAGGCGCGCGCGACGAGCCTCTTGAAGAGCCCGCGCGCGGTGAAGATCGTCGACATGGGCATGAGCCAGACCGAGGGCCCGTACCTCGTGATGGAGCTGCTCGCCGGCCAGAGCCTGCGCGAGCTCTTGCACGAGGCAGGGCAGCTCCCGCTCGAGCTCACGGTGAACGTCGCGCTGCAGGTCGGCGAGTGCCTCGCCGAGGCACACACGCACGGCATCGTCCACCGCGATCTCAAGCCTGACAACATTCACCTCGGCCCGGGCCCGAGCCCCGGCGTCTACGACGTCAAGCTCCTCGACTTCGGCATCGTCAAGATCGCGAGCGACGCGCCCGTCCCCGGCGGCTCGCTCACGCGCACCGGCTCCACGGTCGGCACGCCGTACTACATGAGCCTCGAGCAGCTCCGGAACCCCTCGGGCGTCGACGGGCGCAGCGATCTCTACTCGCTCGGCGTCGTGCTCTACGAGTGCTTGACCGGCCGCAAGCCGTACGACGCGGACACCATCGGCGACCTCGTCTTCGCGCTCTGCTCGGGCCCGCCGACGGACATCGCGCGCCTCCGTCCCGACCTGCCGCAGCCCGTGTGCAAGGCGATCATGCGCGCGCTCGCGCCGGATCGCGACGATCGGCAAGGCAGCGTGCTCGAGCTCTGCCGCGAGCTCGCGCCCTTCGGCGATCGTTCCCTCTCCGCGTGGATGAACGAGCCACAGCGACCCGCCGCGCCCGAGCCGCCGCGGCCCTCGCATGCGGGTCCTTTCCAGGGCGCGCCGACGCCCTCGGGCGTTCGACCGATCCACAACAGCGAGGCGACGCAAGCGTTCCCGCTTCCCGAAGGCCACGTGCTGCCGCCGATCGACGAGCTCACGCCGTCCTTGCCGTCGAGCCCGGGCCACGCGCCCGACGACGACGCTCCCGGCGAACGGCGCGACACGCCCACGACGTTCTACGTCAAACCCGAGCTGCCCGAGCGCGCGCCCGACAGCGAGAAGACGCGCATGCTCGAGCCGAGCCGCGGGCAGCACCAGTACGCGATTCCGTCGGCAAACCTCGACGATCCGCCGACCGCGCCGGTCAAACCGGAAGACCTCGCGGCCGCGCAGGGCATGTTCGGCCCGGGCAACAAGTACACGAAGACGACGCCGCTCGACACGAGCCAGTTCCCCGAGCTGCAGAACCTGCCGGGTCAGTTTGGCCCTCCAAACCCGGGCGGCTTCGGGGCGCCCCCGGCGCCGCCTCCCGGCATGATGGGCCAGCCTGGGATGCCGCCGGGCATGTTCCGCCCGCCGCCGATGCCGGGCCAGCTCATGACCTCGCAGAGCAACCTGCCGGCCGTGAACATCCCGGGCACGACGGGCCCCTTGCCGATGGGCCCCGGCATGCCTCCCGCGTGGATGGCGCGGCCCGGTCAGCCCACGCAGGCGCCTCCGCCCGCGGGCGGCGGCGGCCTCGCGGCGCTCGCGAACTTCTGGCAAAACGCCCCGCCGCGCACACAGCTCGCCATTGCGGTGGGCAGCGCGAGCGGCCTCGTCGCGCTCCTGCTCATCCTGCTCTGGATCGTCGTGCGATAGACGGGCTCAAAGCCCGTCCGGCGCGATCGCGTCCCAGCCGGTGGCTTTCGCGAGCCGGCTCATCGCGAGATCGAGCTCCATCGTCGCGTTCATCAGGCTGAAGCGGTTCGTCGCGAACGCCTTCGCCGGGTCGAGGACGTCTTTGTCCTCGCGCGTCCCCACGTCGATCCCCTGCTGCACCGTGACCAGCCACTTCCGGGCGTACGACACGGCCTTCGAATACGCGTCCACGCGCTTCTGCCAGTCGACGACCTCGGCGTAGGCCGTCTCCACCTCGACCCCCGCGCCGCCGAGCGCGTACTTTTCCGTCGCGCGCATTTCTTCGAGCTGCGCCTCGGCGAACTGGATGCGGGACGATTGCGGCAGGAAATCGAGCTTCCAGTTGAACACGACGGCCGCGCCGTACCAGAAGAAGTTCGCCGTATCCCCGCCGAACGGGTTGATCTGGTTCGCCACCTCGGGCGCTCGCGCATACCCCGCGTTGAGGCCGAGGCCGATGTCGGGGAAGAGCTGCGCCCGCGCGACCTCGACCTGCGCGCGCCGCGCCTGCACCCCGGCCCGCGCCATCGCGAGCTCCGGCCGGTGCAGCCGCGCCGCCGTCAGGTACCGCGACACGTGCCCGAGCTTGTGCTTCGGCGGCTTGAGCGGCGCGTCGGGGATGTCGAGATCCGCGATCCCCGTGAAGAACCGGAGCCCCGCGAGCGCCACCGTCATGTACCGCGCGGACTCGGACTCGCGCACCTCGAGCTCGGCGGTGTACGTCTGCAGCTTGAAGAGCTCGACCGGATCGCCCTCGTCCTCCTCGATCGACTCCTTCATCTTGCCGATCGCCTTGTCGATCGCGCCGCGCACGTCCTTGAGGAGCAGCGCGCCGTCCCGCGCGAGCTGCAGACCGAAATAGGCCCGGCGCACGTCGAGGCGCACGGCGTCGCGCTCTTTCTCGACGTTCGCCTTGTTCACCTCGACGTTCGCCTCGGCCGCCTCCCACAGGTTCGTGATCTTGCCGAAGGTCCAGAGCGGCACGACCCCGTCGACGCTGGCCCTCCAGGCGAGCCCGAGGCTGCTCGTCAGCGACACGTCCGTGTTCGGGCTGAACACGTTGTTGCCGAGCACGGTCGGCGCGAGGCCGATGCCGCCGCTCATGCGGAATTGGCTGAACGGCGCGCGGTGGGCCTCGTCGAGCTGCGCCCGCACCTGCGCGAGCCGCGCCCGGGCCGCGAGCACGTTCGGGTGGTTTCGCTCGGCGATCTCCAGGATCTGCCCGAGGTCGTAGACGACCCTTTCTTTGGCCTCCGCGGGCGCCGGCAAGGCGGCGACGCCCAGGGAAAGGGCCGCCCCGAGGAGCCATCGCCGGATCGACCGCTGCGCCATGTCCGCGCTCTTTTTCACAGGGGCCCGCTCGCTGCAACCGTGTTCGCGGACATCACCCGTCGTCATCCTCGCCCGCGCCGTCGTCCGAGGCCGCGCGGACCTTTTTCATGAGTCGCCGGAAATTCGAGCGATCCATCCCCGCTTGCCGCGCCGCCTCGCTCACGTTGTTGCCCGTTCGCTTGAGCAGCCGCTCCACGTAGGCGCGCTCGAACGCGAGCGCCGCCTTCTCCTTCGCCTGCGTGAACGGCAGCTCCGACAGCGTATCGCCCAAGAGAACCCGCTGATCCCCCGCCGCCCCATCCTCTTCCACGTGCGCCTCGTCCCGCCCGAACGGCAGATCCGTCGGCAGGATCGAGTCCCCGCGCGCCATCACCACCGCGTGCTCGATCGCGTTCTCGAGCTGCCGCACGTTCCCCGGCCAGGGCTGCTCGCGCAGGAGCCTGAGCGCCTCCACGCCGATCCGCTTGATGTCGCGCCCGCTCCGCCGCGCGTACTTGTGCAAGAAGTGGTACGCGAGCAGCGGGATGTCCTCTTTTCGCTGCCGGAGCGGCGGCAAATGCACGGGGATCACGGCGAGCCGGTAATAGAGGTCCTCCCGGAAACGCCCCGACGCGATCCGCTCCTTCAGGTCCACGTTCGTCGCGGCGATCACGCGCACGTCGACCGTCTTCGGCTGCGTCGCGCCCACGCGCTTGATCTCGCCCTCGGCGAGCGCGCGGAGCAGCTTCGCCTGCGCGCTCAGCGGCAGATCGCCGATCTCGTCGAGGAACACGGTCCCCTTGTCGGCGAGCTCGAAGAGCCCCGGCCGATCCTGCGCGCCGGTGAACGCGCCGCGCACGCTGCCGAAGAGCTCGGTCTCCACGAGCGTCTCGGGGATCGCGCCGCAGTTGATCGCGCGGAGCGGCCTGTCGCTGCGCAGGCTGTGCTGGTGGATCGCGCGCGCGACGAGCTCCTTGCCCGTCCCGTTCTCCCCGAGGATCAGCACCGTCGACGTGGTCGGCGCCGCGCCGAGCGCGATCCGGTAGACGTCCTGCATCCGCGACGAACGGCCGATCAGCTCGCCGAACCGCTCGTGTTCAACGAGGCGTTGCTCGAGCACGCGCGTCCGATCGACGAGCCGCTTGTGCTCCGCGGCCTGCATGAGCGCGAGCGCCACGGTCTCCGTGGGGCCGAACGGCTTCGTCAGGAAGTTGTAGGCGCCTTGCCGCACCGCCGCGACGGCCGTGTCGATGTCGCCGAACGCCGTCATCATGACGACCTCGACCTCGGGGTGCTGCTCCTTGATCCGCGCGAGCACCTCCATGCCGCTCGGACCGGGCATCATCACGTCGAGCAGCACCACGTCGACCGCGCGCGCCGTCGAGAGCAGCGTGAGCGCGGCGGCGCCGTCCTCGGCCGTCATCACGTCGAAGCCCTCGGCGAGCAGCACGCGTGCCAGGCTGCGACGCAGCGCCGGCTCGTCGTCGACCACCATCACGTGCGCCTTCGGCGCCTTGGTCGCCCCTTGCGTCGTCTCGCTCGGCACGTCGCTGCCATGGTCGCGCCCGAATCCCCCGAGTGCAAGTCAGCGCGGCGCGACGCGCGACGGCAGCGGGGGAACGAGGTCGACCGAAACCCAGACGTCCGTGCCCGGCCGCCCCGCGCGACGACTCCCGCCGACCTCGAACGCCACGCACCCGTCCGGATGCCGATACGCGAGCTCGCCGCCCATGCCGAGGAGGGCCCTCGTCCACACATCGGCGTCGGCGCGGATGTTCCCGGTGACGCCGGCGAAAAGCGGCCTCGCATAACCCAGGCCCAGAACGAGCCCGCGCTCGGCCACGACCCCGATCGTGTCGCCGAGCAGGAGCCCGCCGCCGAGCGAACGCGCGAGCGCGCCCGTCCCCGCCGCGCGCCCGTACACGTCGAAGAGGACCGTGGTCTTGTCCTCCAGGGTCACGCGTAGCTCCGCGAGCGCGGACACTCCATCGCCCGCTTCGTCCGGGAGCTCCACGCTCCCCTTGCTCGCGATCGCCTCGACCCGCGCGCTCACGACCCCGTGCGTGCCCTCCGCGCTCGCCCACCCGACCGCGCTCGTGCCCGAGTTCGTCGCGACGAACCCGCCCTTGACCTCGGCCTCGATCGAGCTGCCTAACGCGCTCCCGAGCGAGCTCGACACGGAGAGCGCCGCGAGCCCGAGCACGGGCCCGAGATCCGGCCGTATCGCCTGGAAAAACGCCCCTGCGCCCTGCGCGACCGCGCCGCGCGCTTCGAGCCGCGGCGTGATGCGGTGCACGAGCGGCGCTCGGTCCTTCGCCCCGCCGAACGACCGTTCCAGAGAGACGAACGCCTCGCCCCGCGCCTCGGCCACCGCGTCCCAGGCCATCGGCGCGCCCTCGGGCCCCGCGAACCTCGCCCGCGTCCCGAGCCGCGCCCGCGTGACGAGCGGCCCGAGCCGCGGCGCGACCTCGATCCCCGCCTCGGCGCGCGCATAGGGCGTATTCGTTTGCCCTGAAAGCATCGCCAGCGCCGCGTTCGCCTCCCAGCTCCCGCGTCGCCCCACCGCGCCCGAGGCCCCGGCGAACGCCGTTGGACCCCAAACGATCGGCCCTTCCCCGCGCCGCGCCCTCGCCGTGAGCCCGGTCCCGAGGGTCGCGCCCACGCCGCGCCCCGGCGAGACTTGCATCGTCACGCCGGCCGTCCCCACGTCGAACGGCTGCGCCGCCGCCGTGAGCGAGGGCGTCGCCACGAGCCCACGCGCGCCTCGGATCGCATCCAGATCCCAGGCGATCCGCACGTCCGGCCGCGCGTCCGTCCGGACGAACCCGTGTGTATCCGCGACGAACCGATCCTGCCGGAGCCGATCCCACGTGAACCGCCCCGTCATCGTGGGCCCCTCGATCCGCGCGCCGAGCTCCACGCCTCCCTGCACGTACCCCGACGCGTAGAGCTCGACCGCGCGCAGCTTCCCGTCCGCGCCTCGCCAGGGAAACCGCGCCCCCGCGCCGAGGAGCGCGCCGTCGTCGCCGCGCATCGCGAACCGCGGCGGCAAGAGCCCCACGCGATCGGCGGGCCGAACGAGGAGCCACGGCAGAATGAACACCGGTATGGGCCCCAAGTAGAGCCGCGGCCATCGAAGCTCGAGGTCCCCCTGCCCCGTCGCCCGCGCCCCCGAAATCTCCAGCGAAACGGGCGGATCCTTGCAGGGGCAATGCAAGAGCTTCGCCGTCCCGCGCATCTCGACCGCGTTCGGGCCGAGCGTGATCGCGAGCTTGCGGCTCGTGAGCCGGTAGCGGTCGTACGTCACGACCACGCCGCCTTCGAGCTCGACCTCGCCGCGCTCGGGATCCGCGCGCGCCTCGTCGGCGCGGAACTGGACCTCGCCCTGGACGCCGGGTTTGTCTTGCCCGCGCGCCGGCACCCCAGACATCCACGCGGCGAGCCCGAGCGCCGCGGCGACCACGTGTCGGTTCAGCGCATCGCCCCTTCGGCGGGAGGCTTCTTCGACGCAACGGACGCCGGGAAATCGACCTGCAGCGTCACGCCGCCTTCCGTCTCGACGAGCTTGTAGCTCGGCGTGCTCGGCTGCTTCAGCTCGATCACGAGGTCCACGTCGCCATCGTCGAGCTCGGCGAGCAGCACACGCCCCACGGGCGTCTGGAAAAACATCGTCTCGAGCGGCAGGCGGTTCGTCCGCGTGGGCACCACGACGCCCTTCATGCGGTACGCGATCCGCCCCTCGGCCTTGTGCTCGGTGACGTCGACTTTCTGGCTGATCTCGACCCACACGCGGCTCACACCGCCCGCGAGGATCTGAAAGCTCGGCGAGCTCGCGACGGGCGCCTTCGGATCACGCTTCTTCGCCTTCTTCGTCTTCCGGATCTTCTTCGCGGGCGCGGATGCGCCTGCGGAAGGCGGCGTCTTCGAGGGCGACTCCTCGGCCGAGGCGAACGAGCCGATCAAAAGACCGGCGAGCGCAAGCGGGAGCGAGCGGCGCATCCCACGATTGGAACACGGTCCCGCCGAGGGAGCTAGTTTCCCGTCGGACCGGCGGAAGAGCGAAGCCTGCCAAGCGCACCGTCCCGTGGGTCGACGTCTCTCGCTGCACGGGCGTCATTTTCATTGGTGCACCAACGATGTCGGCTCACCCCCCGAGCATCTCGACTTTTCGCGCCGTGGCGATGCCGCCTCCGGCCTCCGCGCGGGGCGCGGGCCCGGTTCCCTCTGGCGGTGCGCGCCGCGTCCGAATCGAAACTTTACGCTTGAGGGAAAGGCCTCTTGTTTGGTCCAATGCGCGCCGGAAGCAAGGAGCCGAGGGTCGATGACGATGCGACGAGGGCGATGGTGGGTAGCCGGCCTGCTCGTGACGGGCGTTTGGACCAGCACGCCGACCGCGTGGGCGCAGGGCGCTCCGGGCAAGCCGGCGACGCCGGACAAAGGCGCCGCGGCGCCCGCGACCCCGACGCCGGCTCCGTCGCCGGCGGACGCCGACAAGGAGTCCACGCGCCTGTTCGAGGACGCGAAGAAGGCGCACAAGGCCTTCCAGTGGGACAAGGCGCGCGACGCGGCGCTCGCCGCGTTCAAGCTGAAGCCCGATCCGGCCTACGGCCTGATCCTCGGCCAGTCGGAGCTGCAGACGGGCAAGCCGCGTGACGCGGCCGAGCACCTCGAGCTCTACGTGCGCGAGGCGAAGTCGGCGACGGCGATCGAGAAGCAGGCGGCGCAGAAGCTGCTCGACGAGGCGAAGCTCAAGCTCGGGACGCTCGTCATCAACGTGAACGTCGAGGGCGCGGACGTGGTCGTCGACGGGCGCGCGGTGGGTCGCTCGCCGCTCGCGGCGCCGATCTTCGTCGATCCGGGCAGCCACGAGATCGAGGTGAAGAAGTTCGGCTTCGACCCGGGCAAGGAGCTGCTCGCGGTGGCGCCGGCGACCGAGAGCGAGATGGAGTTCGCGCTGGCGCCGCTCGCCGCGGAGCCGAAGGCGGAGCCGGAGAAGAAGCAGAAAGAGGAGCCGAAGCCGCCGCCGCTGCCCTCGCCGAAGTGGCGCACGTACGGGATGATCGGCGGCGCAGGGCTCACGGTGCTCGGGCTCGGGCTCGGCGTGGGCCTGACGGTGATGGCGAACGGCAAGAGCGACGAGGCGGATCAGCAGCTCGACGTCCTGCGTCAGACGACGCCGACGACCTCGGGGCTGTGCGGTTCGGGCGGGTTCGCGCCGAACGCGGCGGCGTGCGCGAAGCTCAAGGACACGCTGTCGTCGCAGGACGCGGCCGCGAACGGCGCGATGGCGGGGTACATCATTGGCGGCGTGGCGGCGATCGGCACGCTGGGATTGTTTTTGCTGCCGCGCACGCCGTTCGGCCGGAAGCTCATGGGCGTGAACGTCGTCCCGGTTTTCGGCGCGGGCCAGACGGGCGGCATGGTGGTCGGCTCGTTCTGAGCGACTGGAGGACCGGGACATGCGGCGAACGAATCGCGCGACGTGGATCTTGCTCTTGCCGATGGCGATGATCGGCCTTCTGCAGGGCCCTGGCTGCTCGAACGAGGCGGAGGACATCGACCGCAACGGCGAGAACACGGCGCTGAAGGGCGAATGCAAGCTCGCGGCGGACGACGGCGACCCGTGCACGGTGGAGGGCTGCGAAGGCCAGCCGAACGCGCACGTGAAGGTGGCGGGCCTGCCGTGCGGCGTGAACAACGCGCTGAAATGCAACGCGAACGGCCAATGCACGGGCTGCACGAGCCCGGAGCAATGCGGGGAACCGTCGGACTGCGCGCCGTTCGCCTGCAACAGCGGCGTCTGCACCCTGACCTTCACACCGTCCGGCACGCCGGTTCCCGCGCAGGTCCCGGGGGATTGCAAGGAGATCCAGTGCGACGGCAACGGCGAGGAGACGACGGCGAACGACGATAGCGATGTGCCGTCGACGCAATGTCAGCTCTCGTCGTGCGTGGGCGGGACGCCGATGAGCATGCCTGCGGCGCAGGGGACGCCTTGCAGCCTGGGGGGTGGGAAGAGCTGCGACGGCGAGGGGAATTGCGTCGAGTGTAATACGGATGCGGATTGTGGGCCGAGTGGGCTCTTCTGCGATCCGATCTCGAATACTTGCTTCAGTTGCACCGATGGCGTTCAGAACGGGGACGAGTCGGATCTGGATTGCGGGGGAGAACGATGCCTCCCGTGCAAGCAAGGGCAGAAGTGCAATACGCTGAAAGATTGCACTGGGGCTTTCGTTTGTGCCGATGGTGTTTGTTGTGACAATGCATGCGATTCGGCATGCGAGGCATGCAACCTTCCCAACTCTGTCGGCACCTGTAACTTCGTCGAGAAATACGGTGATGACCAGAGCTACGGCAATGGGCAAAGCTGCCTCAACGCAAACAACTTGGCGTGCACGGGCGGTGGCGGCTGCAAGGGCGCGCTAGGCACCTCTTGCACGGGGCCGACGAATTGCGCGAGCGGCCAATGCGCGGATCCTGACGGCAACGGCCAGAAGACGTGCGTAAAAGCGCTCGGCGACGCATGCAATCAGCCCGCGGAATGCGCGAGCAACAACTGCTCGAACGGGCTCTGCGCGCCGTGAAATAACGACTCCCTGAGAGGAGCATTCCATGCGCGGTATCCGACTTTCGCTGGCACTTCTCCTCGCCGGCACGATTGTCGGATGTGGTCTCGCCCTCGGACTCGACGACTACCAACCCGACTGCGAAGCCTCGAACTGCATCCAGTGCACGGATCCCACCACTTGCGGCGCCCCTGATCCTTGCGCGCCCTGGACCTGCGAAACCGGCTATTGCAAGAAGGCCCCGGTTCCAGCACGAACCCCCTGCTCCCCGGGTATATGTGATGGGGAAGGGCGATGCGTGGACTGCGTCGTCACGGAAGATTGCCCCTTCTGGGAGTTTTGCGGCACCTGGGCGTGCGAGAGCAAGACCTGCGTCCTCCATCCTGACCCCGCAGGCACCGTCCCTCCCCAGATCGAAGGCGACTGCAAGGCCACGCAGTGTGATGGGAGTGGTCAGTTCCTTACCACCATTGATGATACGGATGCTCCGCCAACGACTGATTGTCAGATCGGTACATGCCTAAACGGCAAACCGAACCTGCAGCCGGTCCCTCAAAGCACGTTATGCAACGAGGACGGCGGCAAAGTCTGCAACGGTAAGGGAGAGTGCGTCGAATGCACGATGCATAGCCAATGCGGCAAGTACCCGAACTTCTGTGATGTGCCGACTGGTAAGTGCTTCAACTGCTTTGATGGCGTCAAAAACGGCGACGAGACGGATGTCGACTGCGGCGGGAATCACTGTCAGAAATGCTTGAACGGCAAGACGTGCCTCATCCAGTGGGACTGCGCCACCTCCAATTGCGCCGATGGGTTTTGCTGCGACGAGCCTTGCGATGGTCTCTGCTGGGCATGCAACATTGCCCCTGACATTGGCAACTGTAGGCCCGTGACTAAATATGAAGAAGATGTAACTCCCGACGGCTCTCAATCCTGCCTCCACGCTGACGGCAAAACCTGCAACGCTGGTGCAGTCTGTGACGGTGCCCTCGGCTCACCTTGCACAGCGTCCGTCGAGTGTGCGAGCAACAAATGCCGCGACAACAACGGCGACGGTCAGATGGAATGCGTCAAAGACGCCGGCGACCCCTGCACCATCGCCGCCGAGTGTTACAGCTTCATCTGCTCGAATGGCCTCTGCGCCCCCTGATCACTCCGGATCACACGCCCCCTCGCAGTACGCCTTGATCACCCCTGTCCGGAAAAACTCGTTGCTCTGCGAATAAGCCGCATCGAGCGCCCTCACCTTCCCGTGCGGGTCATCCTCCCCCTTCGGCGGCGTATTCGTCTTCGGCGCCTCGGGCAAACCGAACTCGTACTCCACGATCGCCGCCCCTGACAGCGGCGCCGGCGCCTCGTCCACGCCCCAGATCGTCCGGTTCACCGGCGCCAGGTTCTTCGCGCCCACCGTACGCGCCAGAATGTGCGCTCCGAGCGGCGACACCTGGTAGTCCCCGATCGCCACGTGAATCAAAAGATCATGCGCCGGCGTCCCCGGCAGCATGTTCTCCCGGATGTACGGCGCGTAGCCGTTCGGCTCCGTTCGATCCCACAACATCTGCATCAGCCCTTCCACGAGCTGGATGTTCCGGCCCGTCCCGTACGCGCCCTTCAGGAACAGGAAAAACGGCCCGAAATCGGTGCTCCGATCCAGGAGCATCGTGTAGGGCATTCCCGGCACGCTCACGAGCCCGCGCGTCACGTCCGTCGAGAGCGCCATGTACGTCGTCCCGAAGATCCCGCCCTGGCTATCGCCCCGGTAGAATCGCTGCGTCGGGTCGATCACGCTCTCGCCGTTCACCTGCAAGAGCGGCTCCTTCACGAAGCGGCCCGACATCATGCGCATCGCCAAAAGGCTGTTCAGAATGCCCTGGTGCTGCCGGTCCACGCTCTTCCGGAACGCCCCCGCGTCCGTCACCAGCGCGTCCGTGATGCTCGGGACGTCCTCGCTCGCCATGCCCACGAGATCCACCGAGAAGGCCACGTATCCATGACGATTCGCGAGCTCCCCGAGGTACCCGTCGCCCCCCTCGAACTTCGAGCCGAGCAGCCCGTGACCATTCTGGATGAGCGCGAGTTTCTGCCCCTGCTTCGCCGCGTGCGGCACGTGCACCACGAACTCGTATTCGGCGAAGCCGTTCTGCTTCGGCAAACCATCGTCCCCGAACACGAGCGAAGACCCCGGCCCCGGCGCGTCCAGGTATAGCGGCACATTCATCTTCCCGACGAGCCGCCGCCAGATCCGCGGGTTTTCCTCCTCCGTGAACTCCTCCATGCTCAGCGTGTACTCCGGCCCCTCCGCGCCCACCTTCATGAGCGCGTCGTCCCGCATCGCCACGAGCGCCGCCGTGTTGTTTTCGCGGCTCGCCGTGGTGAAATCCCACGCAATCTGAAGATCCTTCCGCGGGATCCCCGCTTTCTCCAGCCGCGCGAAGATATCGCCGTAAAGCTCGCGCCGCCTCTCGACCGAAGCATCACACGACGCCGTCCCGTCCCGCAGCGCCAGAAACGCCGGCGACGGCGTTATGGGTTTGCCGCCCGCGTCCACCACGTTCCGGATCGCCACGATGTACCGCCGCGCGTCCGCGAGACGCACGACCGGCCGCACGAGCAGCGCTCGCTCCTCGTCCGCCTCCGTCCCGACGCTCTGATCGAGCTCCGAGAAATGCGGCACCCGCTCGCCCGTCTCCGCATCCAGAATCACGGTCGGCGACGTATCCGACAGCGAAAGCTCGATCGAATCCTGCGTCGGCAATCCCGTGATCGTCGCGCCCGGCAGGTGCGTCAGCGCCGGCTGCCCCGGGGAAAACCCGTCGCTCGGCGCCCACCACTCCGGATCCAGCGGCCCGTGGCCCGCCGCGACCGGGAGGGTCGTCGCGCCGAACGCCACGCGTTTCCCCGTCGGCTTGCTCGTGTCGTCCTCGAGCCACACGTTCGAGGGAAACGGATAGCCGCATTGCGTCGGAACCAGCGGATCACAATCGGCCCCGAGCAGCTTCGGCGCGCCTGCGGGAGGCGCGATCGTCGGACAATCGAGCGGATCCTCGGCGTTCGAGGAACATGCGGCCGAGCCGAGCCCGAGGCACGACACGATCGCGGCCCGGACGAGGAGGGAGAGCGAGCGCTTCATCGGCCCTACTCTATCAGGAAATCAGGGCGTCCTTCCATTTCCTCGCCGCCCGCCCCGCGGAGCGGCCGTGCTTTCCGTGCGCTCATCCTGTAGAATTGTCGTCGTATGAAGGAAAAGGAGCCGCCCGTACCCAAGGAGCGCGCCGAGACCACGCGGCAGGCGCTGCTCGAAGCATTGCGGTCCGGCCGATCCACGGCGCGCGCGCTCGCCATCACGCTCGGGCTCCGCGAGAAGGACGTGCTCGCCCACCTCGAACACGTGGCCCGCTCGCTCGCCGGGCAAGGCGGCGCCCTCGGCGTGAGCCCCGCGACCTGCCTCGGCTGCGGATACGTCTTCGAGGATCGCCGCGCGTTCGGCCGCCCGAGCCGCTGCCCGCGCTGCAAAGGCGAGCGGATCGAAGCGCCCAAATTCTTCGTCGAGCCCTGAATCAGACGATCACGCCGTCGAGCTTCGCGCCCGGGAAACGCGCGCCCACGAGCTTCGCGCCCGTGAAATCCGCGCCTCGCAGATCACAGCTCTCGAAATCGGCGCGCGACAGATCCGCGTCGCGGAAGCTCGCGCCCGTGAAGTCCGTGCGCGAGAAATCCGAGCCGACGAGCGTCGCGCCGTCGAAACGCGCGCCGGCCATGAACGAGTCGGTGTAATTGCCGTGCGAGAGATCCGCGCCGGAGAAATCGACCTTCTCCGCGATCATGCTGCAGCCGCTCGCCCAGGGCAGGTGCGCTTTTTTGGCGTCGAAATCGGGCGGGAGCCGATGGCGTTGCAAGCTCGCCTGGTCCTCCCGCTTCCCTCCCGACCCGCCGGAATACACGGCCATGACCAGGCCACTCGCCTCCAGCGAATGGAACACGCCGCCCGCGCCGCCGGCATCCAGGAATTTCTTGTGCTTGGCGACGATCTTCTTCCATTGTGGCGGCGTCATCGGCGAGCTCGACTCCGCGAGGCTCCGCATGAGGCCACGCTCGAGGTTTTCCGCGAGCGCGCCGGGCTGGTCGGAGAGCGCGAACAGCCGCGCAAGATCGGCCGCTTCCCTGCGCGGCGGAGCCTTCGCCGGCTTCGCTTCTTTTGCCTCGGCCTTCGCGGCCGGCGCCGCCTTCCCCTGTTTCAATGCGACGAGCGCGTCCTCCCCGAGCACCTTCACGCCGAGCTGCTCGGCCTTCGCCAGCTTGCTCCCGGCCTTGGCCCCCGCAATCAGGTAATCGGTCTTCTTCCCGACCGAATCCGAAAGCACCGCCCCGTGCGCCGCGAGCAGCTTCTCCGCCTCCGCGCGCATCATCGTCCCCAGCGTGCCCGTGAGCACGACGGTCTTGCCCTGGAAATCGACGACCTCCCCGCCCGACGCCTCGCCGCTCCCCGGCTGCAGCCGGACCGGCTCGATATGGGCGAAATGCGGTAGATCCGCATTGAGCGGCGTCGTCTGCGTCGCCGCGGCGAGGTCCTCGGCCCGCGCGATCGAGAGCCCCATCGCCGTCGCGACGAACACGTCCCCCTCGTGGGAAAGACACACGTAGGGGTGCCACATCTTCTCCTCGCGGAGCGCCTCGCAGGTATTCTCGAAAACGAAGCAACGAGGCGGCGCGCCCTCCTCGATCCGGAGGACGTGCGCCGACTTCGTGACGAGGACCGCAGCGCCGTTTTTCGTGACAATCCCCTCCCAAACCCCCTCGGGGGCCAGGTTTTGCGCGATCGGGCAAGGCGTCGCGCTCGGGGTGGTCGCGGCGACGCGGACGACGGGCCCGAGCGTGGGAATGACCCAGGCAGAGCCGTCCGGGAGCGGAATCACATGCGTGATGCTGCCAATGCCCTGCCGGCCGCCCATCTTGTCGAGGGTTCCATCCGGACGAACCCTCCACACGTATCGGATGCTCGTCGCCCATATCGTGCCATCCTCACCGGCATGCACGGTTCGGATATCCGCGTCCTCGAGGTCCGGATGGACGAGCGACCACGAACCTCCCGCCTCCGCGCGGACGAAAAGCCCGTCCTTTCCTCCGGCGAAGACCCGCCCATCCGGCCCGATCGCCACGCCCACCGCGCTCTTGATCCCGTGCTTGGCGCCGAAACGTGTCACCTCGCCCGAGCGCTCGCGCAGGAGCAATCCCTTGGCCGTGCCGATCCACACGTTTCCCGCGCCATCCAAGGCGATCGATTTCGCGACGGCGCCCCCGCTCACCGCGCCGACCTCGAACACCGGCGTGACCTCGCCGTTCCGCGAAACCGCGGCGAGGAGCAGCGGGGTCAGCACGTACACGCCTCCCTCAGCGCGGGGCACGATGCCGATCGCGGACTCCAGCGACGTTCCCAGCACGAACGAGCGGCGAACCGGGAACACCTGCGCGAGCCGCGGCCGTTTCGTCCTCGGATCGTCTTCGCATTCCCTCCAGGTCGGCCCTCCCCACGCGCGCGACGCGAAATAACCGAGCTTCGAGATGTTCGGCGCATACCGTTTCGGCAAGAACGCGACGAACTCCGCCGTATCCCCCATCGGATTGCGATTGCGCCCGGCGCCGCGCTGCTTCACCAGCACGTCCATGACGAGGACGGGGAGCTTCTTCTTCTTGTCGAACTCGAACTTCATCGTCCAGACGGTCTTGTTCTCGCGGGTGATAGGCGTGTCCTGGTAGCCGAAGCTATCGCCGGCAGGCGCATCACATTGCAGGACAGCCTCGTCGAAGAGCCGGACCACGAAGCCATGATCCCACGAGATCGGCGCATCCGGATGGATGCTCTTCACATGAAATCGCGCCTCGACGAAGGGCCCCTCCTCGTCGAAGAAGCGCGCCGCCGTCTCGATGTTCGGCCCGAGCGCGAGGGCGCGCCGCTCGGCCTCGTCGCGCGTCCACTCCCGGTACGATCGAATGCTCACATCGTAGAGATCGCTGCCCACGAAAATCCGTTCGCCCGGCGCGCGCGCGGCGTCAAGCTGTATACTCGGCCCATCGTGCGACGCTCCTTCCTCCTCGCCGCGATCACGACCGCCGCCACGGCCTGCGCCACGCCCACTCCCCCCGAGCCACGCGTGGCGGCGCCGGCGGCGGCCACGAACGCCTCCGCTGATCCCGGCCCCGAGACCACACCTGCGCCCGAAGCTGCGGACGCCGCCTGCCCGCCCGGCAAGGCCGAGGACGAGCCCGCCTGCGTGTACGCCGCGATCGTGAAGAGAATCCCCCGGCGGCTCGATATCGATCGGGCGATCGAGCCCTACGCCGGCAACATCATGGAGGTCAAGAAGGCGTACGACGACGATTACGCGGTCATCCACGCGCTCGGCGGCGAATTCGAATCCCTCGCCGCGCGCGCCGAGCCCCGCGTGGTTTCGATCCGCGCGCGCATCCAGCAAGCCGCCCTCCACGACGTCCTGCGGCAGCGCCTTGCGGGCGCCGAGCCGCCCCGCGTAAAACTCTACACCGACAAGGAGGAAGCTTTGCTCGACAAGGCCGCGGCGAGCGGAAACCCGAACCTCGTCGCCACGTCGCAGGAGCTCCGCCAAAGACGCGAGGAGATGTTCCAATCCGCGCGGGAAAACTGGCTCCAGGCGGCCGAGGGCCCCCTGGTTCGCCATTACGCCGACGCTTTGCTCCGGGCGCGGGCGTGGAACATCCAAGCACCCGAGGTCGACCGCGCCCGGTCGCGGTTCCGCCACTGGTCCGAGCTCCTCGGCGACGCCAAAGTCAAGGCGTACACCGAGGGGCTCGTCGATCCCGCGAACGGAAAACCGTTCGTGTACACGCCCGGGGCCCTCGAAAACCCCTGACGCATGTTCACATCTCGAGCGTGAAGCCCACGGTCCAGGTCGAGGTGCCGACCTTCATTTGATTCCCGCCGAGGCCGAGGTTCTGGTTCGTCCACTCGCCGAAGAGGTGCACGTGGTTGACGCCCGACTCCTGATCGAGCGCGGCCATCGATCGGCGGCCGAGCCAGTCGAGCGCGAGCATGCCGCCGAGCGCCCAGTGCACGCCGTAGCTCAATCCGCGGCCCTTGACCGCGTCGTCGCCGGTCCCGACCTCGGCCGTTTGATCCCCGACGTCGACCCACCAGAGGCCCGCGCCGAAGCCGATCTTGCCATAAGGAATGATCGGAAACCCGGTGCGGCGGAAGAGCTCGTCGAAGCGGAGCACGGCCGAGACGTGCATCGGGAGAATGGTGAGCGAAGTCTCGCCGACGCGCTGCTCGTCGTAGGGCATCCCAGCGGGCGCATCGTACGTCCCCTCGCGGAAGGCCCTGCCCGACGCCGAGGTGTATCCCAGGCCGAAGCCCGGTCCGAACGATCCGACCCAGGGAATGCGCAGCGCTTGCCAGTCGAACTCGGCGCCGAAGTGGAACCGGCCCTTGTCGCCGAAGAACTTGCTGTACGGGCCATTCCCGCCGAACTCGTCGTCGACGGCCGGATAATAAGGGCCGAAGCGGAGCTCGAGCGCGAACCGCTGGGGGCTGCCCTGCTGCACGCTCGCGCGCTCGCTTTGCCGCCAGTTCGAGTCGCGGATCCGCCTCGTCGTTTGCGCCTCCGCGCCTTCGGCGGCGAGCAGCGCGGCGATGGCGACGAGCGCCGAAGCGACGATCTTCGTCCGCATCACGACGCCCCCTCGCTGCCCGCGCCACGCCCGCCTCTTTGCGTTCTTTTGCGCCGCCGCAACCCGAACGCGACCGCGGAGAGGGCAAGCGTCCCCCCGAAGAACCCCGCGGCCGGGGAGCTGGGCAAAGCCGAGACGGAGCAGAAGCCGCCGCCCTTGCCACCGAGCTCATTGTAGATCTCGAAGAAATCGTCGACCGGGACGGGCGCGATGCATCGCGTCTCGGACAGCGGTCCCACATTGCCGCGGGTATCCGTGGCCGCCACGGCGACGGCATACGTGACGCCGTTCTCCAGACCCGAAACGGTATTCGTGATGCCGCAAGGCTCCCAGTCGACATCGGGGCGCTGACCCGCCACGAACGGGCTCACGCACGTCTCGCCGCCGCTGCCTCCGGCGCCGCCGCCTCCGCCCGCGCCTCCGCTCCCGCCCGCGCCTCCGCTCCCGCCGGTGCCGTTCACGGTCTCCCCGCCGGGAAAGAGGGTGTTTCCCTTGGCGCAATACACCGCGATGCCCGCGTAATCGGTGTCCGAGGGACGCGTGTAGCTGAGCTCGAAGCCCGCGTCCCCTTGCGTGAGCTCGAGGTCTATCGGCGCGCCGGGCCCCCAGAGGTCGATCTTCGCGCTCGACCATTGCACTTGGCTGACCACGGATCCGCTGCCGAAGAGCATGAAAAACAGGGTCAGCGTCTTCTCCGCGCCCGAGACGTTCGTCTCCGCGCAGGCCTGCATGTCGGGGTCCTTGTCGACGGCCACCATCTCCTGCGCCGTCAGCACGACCTCCCCGTATCCATTCGGGGGGTTCGCCTGCGGGAGATTCGGCGGCTTCAACTGAAAACATTGCGCCGTCGGGCCCGTTCGTTGCATCGGGTCCGTGCAATCGATCCCGGCCGTCGTCGAGCCCCAGAGCTCGAACGAATACGCGCTCGTGAACCCCGTGAACTGGAGCCGGAACGTGAACGTCTCCTCGGGGTTCAGGCACTCCTTTCGGTTGATGTCCCACTGCATCGTGGGGCGCGTCGACGCAGGGCTCCGGATGACGGGCTGCGTCGACTGGAGCGCCACCGTCTGCGCCTCCGCCGCTCCGCTCGTGAGCCACCCCGCCGCGACCAAGAGCGCCGCCCACGCCGAGCGAAACACGCGCCGCCTCCCGTCCAAAAGACCCGACGAAGCTGTATCCATCCTGCGTGTTTGAGCACAGCTCGTGCCACGGAGCAAACCCTGCCGCGCGCAGGCGATTCCATCCGGACGTAGCCCTCCGCGTGACGAGTTGGCCGGACGGATGCGCCGCGCGTGACAAGTTGACAACGCGCGCGAGCGCCTGTGGCGGATGCCGCGGGGGACGTGTAGGGTCGCGGCCGCGAGGAGGCTCGATTCCATGACCGTCTCAGCGATCTTCGATCCCGCGCGCTGGCGCGAGGTGCCGGGTTTTTCGTTCACGGACATCACCTACCACCGCGCCGTGGACCAGGGCACCGTTCGTATCGCTTTCCACCGGCCCGAGGTGCGCAACGCGTTTCGGCCGAAGACGGTGGACGAGCTCTACACGGCGCTCGAGCACGCGCGAACTACGTCGGACGTGGGCTGCGTGCTCATCACGGGCAACGGCCCCTCGCCGAAGGACGGCGGCTGGGCCTTCTGCTCGGGCGGCGATCAGCGAATTCGCGGCAAGGACGGGTACAAATACGAGGGGAGCGACGCCGGCGAGGTGGACGCGGCGCGCCTCGGGCGGCTGCACATCCTGGAGGTGCAGCGTCTCATTCGTTTCATGCCGAAGGTCGTGATCGCCGTCGTGCCGGGCTGGGCCGTGGGCGGCGGGCACAGCCTGCACGTCGTCTGCGACATGACGCTCGCGAGCCGAGAGCACGCGCGGTTCAAGCAGACGGATCCCGACGTGGCGAGCTTCGACAGCGGCTACGGATCGGCGCTGCTCGCGCGTCAGGTCGGGCAGAAGAAGGCGCGGGAGATCTTCTTCCTCGGCCTCGATTACACGGCGGAAGAGGCCGCGGCGATGGGGATGGTGAACGCCGTCGTGCCGCACGAGGATCTGGAGAAGGTGGCGCTCGAATGGGGCGCGCTCATCAACGGCAAGAGCCCGACCGCGATGCGAATGCTGAAATACGGCTTCAACCTCCCGGACGAGGGCCTCGTAGGCCAGCAACTCTTCGCCGGCGAGGCAACGCGGCTCGCCTACGGCACCGAGGAAGCCGAAGAGGGCCGCGACGCGTTCCTGGAAAAACGCAAACCCGATTACAAGAAATTCCCCTGGCATTATTGACGGCGCGCGTCACGGCGCGTTCGTCCTGAAAAACACGTCCGTGGTGGTCGAGGTCGCGCTCGCCCGGCCGCCCTGAACACGAACGGCCGGGCTCGGGCATCCCCCGACATCGGGAGCCGGGCGCCCACCATGGCCTACCAAGGCGACCGTCTCGTTACGGTATACTACCCTTTCACGCCACGTGGCCGAACCCCCCGCCCCGACCGCATCCCCGTCCTTGCCGCACGAAGGCCCGAGCCAGGGGCCGATGGCGACGAACCGGGACAAAGCGCGCCACGCCGCCGCGTCGTCGCTCCTCGGCATCGCCCTCAGCCGGGCCGAGGTCGAGCGCGTCGCGCTTCTGTCTACGCTGCTCTTCCTGTCCGCGCTCTTGCTCGTCGTCGGCCGCACCGCGCGCGACGCGCTCTTTTTGACGCGTTTTCCCGTCACGTGGATCGCGCCGATGTGGATGGCGTACGGCGTGGTCTCGGCCGTCGTGGCCTTCGGCTACGAGCGCGGCCTCCGGAAGCTGCCGCGCGCGCGCTTCGGCGCGGTGTTCGCGCTCGGCGCGGCCGCGAGTTACGTCCTGCTCCGCGTGCTCATCGGCGAGGACATCGGGCCCGCGTACCTGATCTTCGCGATCTGGGCCGATGTCATCGCGAACCTGACCGGCATGCTCGCCTGGAGCATCGCGCAGGACCTCTACGACGCGCGCAGCGCCCGGCGCATCTTCGGGCTGATCGGCGCGGGGCACATCGCAGGCACGGTGGTCTCGGGCCTCGGCGCGGGCGCGATCGCGCCCATCATCGGCGCGGAGAACCTCATCTTCGTGCTCGTCGCGGCCCTGCTCGGCGTGGCCCTCCTCTGCCGCATCGTCGCGCGCCGGCACGGCACGGCCTCGCGGAGCCGCGCCGACGATCGACCGAACGCGCAAAAGCAAGAGCAGACGCCGCTCTTCAACTCGCGGTACGTCGGCGCCCTGGCCGTGACGATCCTGGTCGTCTACACGATCCTCACGGTCGGCGATTACCAGTTCAAGGCGATCGCCCGCACGTCGTACCCGGATCGCGACTCGCTCGCGCGGTTCATGGGCACGTTTTACGGCGCGATCGGGATCGTCGGGCTCTTCGTCCAGCTCGTGGTCACGCCGCGAATGCTCGATCGCGCGGGCGTGCTCGGCGGCGCGGTCACGATGCCCATCGCGTTCCTCGCGAGCACGGCGCTGCTCCTCGCCTTCCCCTCGATGCCGATCGCGGCGGTGCTCAAGGCGAGCGACAACGCGCTGCAGTTCTCGATCTTCGACGTGACGCTGCAGATCCTGTTCTTCCCGTTCCCCGCGGCGCTCCGGGATCGGGTGCGAACGCTCGCGTCCGCGATCATGAAGCCTCTCGGCTGCGGCGTCGGCGCGGCGCTGCTGCTCGCGTTCAGCCCCTCGGCGAGCGAAGCGCAGCCGGGAGCTTCGCTCATCACGGCCGCGTCGAAGCTCGGCTACGTGACGTTGCCGCTGGGCCTCACGATCCTGCCGCTCCTGCTCGTCGTGCGGCGCGGCTACGTGGAGGCGATGCAGGGGACGCTCCTCCGCGGCAAGCTCACGCCGGAGATGCCCCAGCGCGGCGGCAGGGCCGTGGCCGCGCTCGCGGGGGCGCTGTCGAGCCTCGATGCGCCGCAGGTGCTCTTCGCCCTCGATCGGCTGCGGCAGCTCGATCCGGCGCGCGTCCGCGAGGCGCTGCCCGCACTCACGCGTCACGTCTCGTCGCGCGTGCGGGCCGCGGCGCTCCGCACATCACGCGCCGTGGGGCACCCCGACGCCGCGACGCTGGCCCGCGAGCGGCTCGAAGATACCGATCCCGAGGTCCGAGGCATCGCGGTCGAGCTCTTGGCGAACGCGCTCGGCGAGGACGCACACGAGGAGCTTTGCGCGCTCGCGGCGCGCGGGGGCGACGAGGCCGTGCGGGCCGCGTCGATCGCGGCGCTGCTCCGGCACGGCGGGCTCGGCGGGATGCTGGAAGGCGCGCCGAGGCTGCGAGATTTGCTCGACAGCGAGGACCCCGCCGAGCGCGTGACGGCCGCGCGGGTGCTTGGTTTGGTAGGACAACCGCAGCTCGAACGCGCGGTCGCGCGGCTGCTCGCCGACACGGATCCGGCCGTCCGGAAGGCTGCGCTCTCGGCCTCCGCGACGGTGGCCGCGCCGAAGCTCTTGCCGATCCTCTGCGAAGCGCTCGCCGATCACACGCTCGGAAAGGCCGCGTCGAACGCCATCGTGGCGCTCGGCGATCGCGCGATCCCGCGGCTCGTGTCGACGCTCTCGGATCCGCATGCGGACGCGACCGTGCGCCTCGCGATCCCACGGCTCCTGTCGCGGATCGGCACGAGCGCCACGCTCGCCGCGCTGCTCGATCGGGTGGACGAACCGGACGACCGGGTAAGGCAGAAGGTGCTCGCCTCTGCCTCGCGGCTGCGCCTCGCCCTCGGCGCGCCGCCTGCGCCGCTCGAGCCCATCCGCGAGCGCATCGAGCGCGAAGCACAAGCACACGAGCGCGAGCGGGACGCCTACCTCCTCGTGCGCCCTCGCCTCGCGCGCCCGCTGCTCGACGCGCACGTCGAGCGCCGCCTGCGCAAGGGCCTCATCCGCATCCTGCGCCTCTGCGAGCTCGTCTACCCGCGCGACGTCGTGGCCGGCGTGCGAACGCACGTCTTCGGCAAGGACCGCTCGCTCCGGGCGAACGCCTTCGAGGTGCTCGAATCGCTGCTCGATCGCCGGCGCGGCGCGCGGCTCGTCGCGCTGTTCGAGCGGTACCTGGAGCTCGCCGAGGGCCTGCCACGCGGCGCCGCGGCACCGAGCACGGACGACGTCGTGACCTTCGTGCGCTCCGAGCTCCAGTCGAACGACCCGTACCGCGCCGCGCTCGTGCTCGACGCGGTCGCGGCGCACCGGATCGAGGCGTGCGCGAAGGACGCGCTCGTCGCGCTCGACGCGCCCGATCCGCTCGTGCGCGAGGCCGCGGCGATCGCGGTGGTCGAGACGCGCGCCGAGGGCGCGGAGGAAAAACTCCGGGCCCTCTCGACGGATCCGGATCGCGTGGTCGCGCGGTGGGCTGCGTACTTCGCGAGGACGGGGCGGAGCGGGATCGACGCGGGAGACGGCATGTACACGACGATCGAGAAAGTTCTCTTTTTGCAGCGTGTCCCGATCCTCTCGAAGATCTCGGGCGAGGAGCTCGTGGGCCTCGCGCGGACCTCGGAGGTGCTCGGCCTGCCGCGCGGCGAGGTGATCTTCCGGCAAGGCGATTCGGGCGCCGCGCTCTACTTCATCATCTCGGGCTCGGTGAGCCTGCGCGTCGAGGGCAAGGAGGTCGTGCGGCTCGGGGCGAACGAGGTCTTCGGCGAGACATCGATCATCGATCGCGAGCCCCGCGCGGCGACGGCGGTGAGCCTCGAACCCGTGGAGCTCCTGCGCGTGTCGGGCGAGGACTTCAGCGCCGCGGTGCACGACACGGCCGAGATCGCGATGGGCGTCTTGCGCGTGGTGAGCGGCCGGCTGCGCGAGGCGGATCGCCGGCTCTCGATGGCGGAAGCCGAGCTCGCGCGGCTGCGCAGGAGCTCGAGCCCGACGGGAGAAAAAGCGCCTCCGGAAGGCGACACGGCGGCGGCGCGTCGGAGCTGGGACGACGACGAGTGAAACGTCAGGGGCGCTGCGGAGTTCGCAGATCCCCCTCGATTTGACGGAGCAGCGCGGCCTCGCGGGCGCGGTTCGGGTGGCGCTCGACGAACGGCGCGAGGCTCGCCCGTGCCTCTTCGAGCCGCCCTTGCCGGCCGAGGAAAACCGCGAGGTTGAAGACGGCCTTCGTCGAGTCCGGATCGAGCTCCACGGCCTTGCGGAAGTGCTCTTCGGCCTCGCGCACGCGCCCCGCGTCGAGCATCGCCACCCCGAGCTGCGCGTGCGGCTCGGACCACGTCGGCAGGATCTCGGAGGCGCGCTCGAACGACGCGATCGACGCGGCCGACTTGCCCTCGTTGAGCAGCGCGGAGCCGTAGTTGTGATGCGCCCGCGCCGACCTCGGCACGACCTCGATCGCCGACGCGAACAACGTGCGATCGTTCTTCCAGTCCCCGGCGCGGCTCCATGCGAGCGCCAGATTGCCGAGCATCACGGGCGCGAGCACGAGCACGAACGAGCGCACCTGCGCCGGCTCCGCCTTCGGCTGCTTCTGCGCTGCGCGCTTCTTCCCCTTCCCCGCGGATGCTGCGGGGAGAGCGAGCCCCCCCGGCGTTCGCTCCAGCATCCACTCGCCGATCCGCGCGATCACGAGCGCGAAGCCCGCGGCCGGCAGATAAAGCAGACGCTCGGCGAAGATCGTCGGGAGCACGAAGGGGAGCTGGCTCATGACGATCCACGGCACGAGTACCATCACGGCCGCGAGCGCGAGGAGCGGCTCTCGCCGGCGCAGGCGGATCGCCAGCACGACGATGCCCACGAGCGCGAGCGCCCCGACGAGGACAGGCAGCGCGAACGGGCTGTGCTCGGGCAGGATCGCTGCGTACGAGTAGTCCGCCGACAAACCGACGGGCAGGACGATCTTGCCGAGCGCCAGGGCAAACAGCCGCAGCGAGGTCCAGATCCGCGGCCCCCATCCCTCGGCGAGCAGCGGGTTTGCCTGGAGGTCGCGAGAAACCTCGGCGAGCGGCGACCCGAAGGCCACGGAGCGCAAGGCGATCACGAGGACCGCCGCAGCGACGAGGGAGCCGTAGCGCGCCGAAAGGATCCGCGGCGCGCGCCCCGGCGGTGAGAGGAGCCGATCGGCGAGAAAGAGGAACAGCGGAAAGACGATCGCGGACTCCTTGGAGGCGAGCGCTCCCGCGAACGCGAGGGCCGCCCACATCGCGCTTCGAGGCTCCTCTGCTTCGTCCGCGCGCCCCGCGACGAACCACGCGAGCCATGAAAGTCCTGCCGCCATCACGTCCGCGCGCCCCACGAGCCCCACCACGGCCTCCGTGTGGATCCCGAGCACGCCGAACACCATCGCAGCGACGACGGCGAACGTGGTCCGCCCCGTGTGCCTCGCAAGCGCGAGCGCGAGCACGACCGACGTCGCCGCGTGCAAGAGGAGGTTCGTCTCGTGAAACCAGCCCGTGATGTGCTTGTTCAGCCAGAACGAGAGCACGACGAGCGGCCGCCACGTCCCCGGCCCCTCGCCCGGCGGGCGCCCCCAGAAATCCGAGCCGAGCAGCGCCCCGAGATCGAGGTCGCCCTGCACGACCGGGTTCTCCAGGATCGCCCCGCGATCATCGAAGACGAAGCCCGCGCCGAGCGCGCGTGCATGCCCGAAGAAAGCAGCCGCCGCGACGAGCGCGAGCGCGCCGCGGGAGAGAACAGCCTTCGCTCGGGCCATGGTCCTACTTGATGATGCGCGCCTGGACCGTGCCCGCACGAAGATCGTCACGCAGGACGAGCTCGTAGCGGTTCGAGTCGAGGCTGCCCGACCGCAGCACGAAGATGATCGCCTGCGCACGCCGATCGCTCAGATCCGTGCTCACGCCCTTCGTGCCGAGCGAGACGCTGACCTGCTCGATCTTCGGGTTCGCGCGCATCGTCGCCGCGATCTCCTCGAGCGCCGCCTGCCCCTCGGGCGTGAGCTGATCGCCCGTGCTGAACTTGATCGGCGGTTTGATCTCGAACGACTCACCCTTGAGCCGCGCGTACTTGGGGCAGCCCTCGGGCGCGGGGCCCGGCTCGGTCGGGCACTTGTCCACGGGCTCCGGGAGCTGATCGTTGTCGACGTCCGGACAACCGTTCGCCTCTGCGCTCGCGTGCTTGACGCCCGGGCTCTGCGGGCAAGCGTCCTCTTCGTCGCGAACGCCGTCGCCGTCCTTGTCGGTCGACGGGCAACCACGCTCCTTCGGATCCGCGTTGTCGGGCCCGGCCTCGTCCGGGCAGGCGTCTTCGGCGTCGGTGATCTTGTCGAGGTCGCGATCCGGCGGTGGCTTGGGCGGGATCGGCGCCGGCCGGCCGCCGCCGACGTACGCGAGGCTCAAGACGCCGCGAAAGCCCGGCGCGCCCGCGGCGCCTCCGAACCCGGGCCCGCCGCTCACGCCGATCTGCATCCCGCCGAACGCCATGCGCACCGACGCGAGCGGCTCGATCTGCAGATCGATCGAGCTCGGAGGATCCTTGCCCGCGGCCACGGACGCGTGGGTCTGGTTGAACATCGCGAAGCTCGGCTCGAGCCCGACCCACAGGAACGACGCGGCGCGGAACTGCGCGGCGCACGCGAGCGCGATCCGCTCGCCGTCGGAGCCAGCCACGTCGATGAAAAACAGGGGCGACACGAACGCCGTGCAGCCCCACCGCAGCCGGTCCTTCTCGCTCGCGATACCGAGATCCACCTCTGCGCGAAGCCGCTTGTCCGAGAGGAACGACGCGGTCGATCCGACCGGCGCCCAGAACCTCCCGCCCGCGACGAACGTGAACGCCTTCTTATCGACCGGACGGAAATGGAGACCTGCGCGGAGATCCCCGACGCCGAACGTCTCGGACTGACGGATGAGGACGCCGTACTTGTCGAACGGCTCGTCGCCGTCGACGAAGAGCCCGACGGGGAGCGCGAGGTCGACCGTGAGCCAGGGCAGCGGCGTGATCGAGCCGCCGACGTGCGCGAGCAGCGCGTTTTTGACCGGCGTCGCCGCGACGGTCTCGCCGCCCTGACCGTCGACGGTGACGGCCTTGAGCACTCCCATGCCGTAGTCGAACGACAGGCCGAACGCGAACTCGATGGTGTTCGGGCCCTTCTCGTGAGGCCCGAGCGCACGAAGGAAGGGGCTCTCCGGCGAGGCCGGCTGGAGCTGGTCGATGCGGATGCCCTCGTCGAGACGAGCCTTGTTTTCCTGGGCCGATGAGGAGCCCGCGAGGGAAAAGCCCATCGCGAACGCGAAGAGCCCTGCCCATCCTTGCCGTGCACGCACGGGGCCACCTTACATGCACTGCAGGGCCCGTTGGAACTGGGACCTGCATCGGAACGAAGATCCTGCGCAAGCACGTTCGCGCCCCGACTTCCGAGCGCCCTGCATGCCGGGATCACGAGGCGCAGAAACGATCCCGCCCCTCGCCCGTCCAAGGGATCACGAGACGGAACGACGTTTGCAAGACCGTAGCGACGAGCGCTTCCGCTCTGGCAACTGCTTCGACGAGGTCCCATCATCATGAACGCCATGCGCTTTGCCGAGACGTCGCCCCGCAACGATCGCCCCGCGCCCCGGCCCGCCTTGCCAGGGCGTCGCTTCACTTCCATCGCACTGTCGCTCCTCGCGGCAGCACTTTCGTTCACACCTCTGGCAGTCCACGCGGATACACCCGCGGGCCTGCCCCAGGGCTGGACGAGCGACGCGCCCGAGGAGACCGCCGCCGCCCCGAACGCCGCTGGCTTCCAGCCCACGCAAGCCGTGGACGCGCAGGTCAGCGTGACGGTGTCGGCCGACGAATACGTCGACACGGATCCGGCCGCGCTGAGCGATTTCCGCGAGCCGCTCGCGGGCTACGGCACGTGGGTCGACGATTCGACGTACGGCACGGTCTGGGTGCCGAGCGCGAGCGTCGTCGGCGCGGACTTCGCGCCGTATCAGACGGCGGGCCACTGGGAGCTCGACGCCGACAGCAACTGGATGTGGGTCAGCGATTACGACTGGGGCTACATCCCGTTCCATTACGGTCGCTGGACCTGGATCGGCGGCCGCGGCTGGGGCTGGATCCCGGGCCGCGTGTATGCGCCCGCGTGGGTCACGTGGCGCATGACGGATTATGGCTACGTCGGCTGGGCTCCCATGGCGCCGACCTGGTACTGGTTCGGCGGCTCCGCGGTGAACGTGTGGGTGACGCCGTCGTCGGCGTTCGTGTTCTGCCCGTCGAGCTACGTCTTCCACCGCCACGTGCACACGTACGTCGTGCGGGATCGCGACGTCGTTCGCCGCATCGGCGCGCATTCGCGCCCGTATCGCCCGGCCCAACCCTCGGCGGGCGGCGGCGGCGGCGCGAACGCGCGTTCGTCGTATCGACCGGCCTCGCCCTCGCTCGCCGAGGCGAAGATCCCCTCCGGGGCTGCCCCGGAAAAACGCTCGGCCCCCGACGCGCGCGCGGTCGCTTATTCGCGCCGCAGCACGACGGCGCAGGCGAAGACGATGCCGGCGCCGTCGCGCGGGCTCGTCGCTGCGCCGTCCGTTTCCAGGGCTCACGGCGCGCATGCCGAGGGTCGCGGCGTGCAGGTCGATCGCAGCCCGCGCGGCGAGGTCAGCCCGCGTGAGGTGCGCGGCGGCCGCGCCGAGGTGTCCACGCCGAGCGCCTCGCCCTCGCGCCCCGCGGTCTCGCCGTCGCGGCCGTCCGTCTCCTCGCCGAAGCCCTCGCGACCCGCGACCGAGTCGCGCCCGTCGACCGAGTCGCGTCCCTCGGCCTCGCCCTCGCGGCCTTCGGTCTCGCCGTCGCGTCCCTCGGTCTCGCCGTCGCGGCCTTCGGCCTCGCCGTCGCGGCCCTCGATCTCGCCGTCGCGTTCGTCGTCGCCGTCGCGCTCGTCGTCGCCGTCGCGTTCGGTCTCGCCGTCGCCGCGACGCGGGCGCTAACCCCGCGGATTTTGGCCCGTCTCTTGCGAAACCGCCGAACAGGAGCAAGCCCGATGCCTTCTTTTCTACGTAACGTGAAGCTTGGTTCACTGACGGTGTGGCCGGCCGTTCTCGGCCTCGCCGCCTGCGTCGGCCTGGGAAGCACCACGACGGGATGCATCATCGTCGACGACGACGACGACGATACGGTGATCGTCGACAACGGCCCGCGACCTTCGGAGGTGCCGATGGAGATGAGCATCGAGACCGATGTCCAGCTCGACGCGATCCCGGGCGACGGCGTGGGGGTGTTCGTCGAGTACTACTCGAGCGGCGTGTACCGGGTCTGGACGACCTGCGACACGAGCTTCTCCGGCGCGGTTTGCCCGATCGACATCTTCATGTCGGTCGACACGAGCTCGACGATCGACGCCATCACGACGGACGATCTCGAAGGCGCCGATCACGTGAACATCAATGAAGCCGCGGGGACGGTCGACATGCACGTCGATACGGGCGTGGACTACGACGCGATCGAGATCAGCACGACGCCCGGCGCGATCCTCCGCCTCGAGGTCCTCATCGACGGCGTGCCGCAGCCGCGCTTCGTGTACTGGTTCGGCAACGGCGTCCTGCACGACGGCGCCCCGACGAGCCCGGTCGACTTCGTCCCGACCGTGCCGTGAACGAAAAAGGCCCGGCCGACACCACGTCGACCGGGCCTCTCCTTTCCCCGCCCCGCGCCTTCTACTTGCCCTTCTTCGGCGCCGGCTTGTCCGTAGCCTTCGCGGCCGGTTGGTCCGCGGGCTTCGCCGCCGCGTTCGCCGGCTTGCCCTCCGGATCCCAGAGCTCGGGCTCGCCGAGGCCGAGCGTCGCGAGCTGCGGGCCGACCGCCTCGCGCGGGCCCACCACGATCACCGTCGCTGCCCCCGGATCCACGTGCGTCTTCGCGAGCGCCGTGACGTCCGTGAGCGTCGCGCTCTGCCGCGCGCGGGTCGCCTCGCTGTCGTGCGCCGGCGAGAGCCCGAGCCGCGCCAACGTCGCGAGCCTGCGCGCCGTGCCGCTCACAGTCTCGTAGGTCTGCATGAGGTCGGCGCGATCCTGCGCCTTCGCCTTCTCCAGCTCCTCCGCCGTCGGCCCAGAAGCCGCCATCTTCGACAGCTCGCTCAGCATCTCCTTCAGCGCGACGCCCGTCGCGGGCGTCTCGACCGAGGCGATGGCCCAGAACCCGCCCTTGTTGCGGCTCTCCTGGAACGTCGAGCCCGCGCCGTATGCCCAGTGATGCTCCTCGCGCAGGTTCATGTTGAGCCGCGACGTGAACGAGCCGCCGAGCGCCGTGTTGATGAGCTCGAGCCGCGGGAGCGCGGGATCGTTCGCGGCCACGCCGTCGCGCACGACCGCGATGACGGACTGCGGCGCGCCGGGCCGATCGACGAGCACGAGCTTCGGGCGCGCCGAGGCCGGGCGCGGGCCCGGCAAGTCCGCCTGCTTCGGTGCGGCCTTCGCAGGCGGCGCTTTCCACGCGCCAAGCTGCGCGTCGACGATGTCCGTGACCTCCTTGCGGGAGATGTCGCCTGCCACGACGAGCACCGCGCGATCCGGGCGGAAGCTCTCCGTGTAGAAGCGCTTCACGGTGGGCAGATCGAGCTTCGTCGCCGCTTCGAGCGAGCCGTCTGCGGGGTGCCCATAGGGCGTGTCCGGGCCGAAGAGCACCGCGGCGTTGAGCACGCGCGAGACGCTCATCGGCTCGTCGGACCGCTTCTTCAGGTTGTTCTGCCAGAGCTCCGAGACGCGCTTCCACTCCTTCGCGTCGAAGTGCGGACGCGCGACGACATCGGAGAAGATGCCGAACGCCGCGTTGAAGTTGTTCTTCAGCACGGTGAGGGAGAGGATGCTCGCGTCGGCGCTCGTACCGAGCGCGAGCGTCGCGCCGAGGTCGTTGATGCCGCTCGACACCTCGACGGCGCTGCGCTTGCCGGCGCCCTCGTCGAGCATGTCGGTCGTGATGTGCATCAGGCCGGGCAGCTTCGCCGGATCGGCCGAGGACCCGCCGCGCACGACGAGCACCGCCGACACGAGCGGCAAGCCGTGCTTCTCCACGAGCCAGACGGAGAGGCCGTTCTTGGTCGTGAACGTCTCGACGGTGGGAGGTGTGAACGGACGGCTTGGCGGGAGCTCCGGCTTCGGGCCGAGCAGGTCCACCGCGGGCGCCGCGGGCTTCGTCTCGGCGACGGGCGGGGTCGTTTCCTTCGTCGTCGGATCGGCCGGCTGGACCTGCGGCTCGGCGCCGCACGCGGCGAGCGCCGCCACCGCGGCGAGCGAAAGGAAGGCCGACTTCTTGGCAAACCTCACGGGGCACCTCCGGCGCCATTCGTCTTCTTTTCGGGCTCCACGTGGATGATCACGCGGCCGTTCGGGTCGAGGTGGCCCTTCACGATCCGCTGGAGCGACTCCGGCGTGACGCCGCGGTAGCGGGCGAGATCCTTCTCGGCGAAGCCCGGATCCCCGACGTACGTCTCGTACTGGTTCAGCATGGAAGCGCGCGCGGTGACCGACTGCAGCCGCGAGACGAAGCCCGTCTCGAACTGGTTTTTTGCGCGCGCGATCTCCGCCGCGCTCACGGCCTCGTTCGCGATCTTCTTCATCTCCTCGTCGATCGCGGCTTCGAGCTGGGCGAGGGTCACGCCGGGGCGCGCGATGGCCTCGACGAGGAAGTACGAGCCGAGATCTCCGGACGCCTGGTAGGCAGAGACCTCCTGCGCGATCGCCTTGTCGTAGACGAGCGCCTTGTAGAGCCGGCTCGCCTTGCCGTCGGTGAGGATCACGCTGAGCAGGTCGAGCTCCGCGTCGCCGGGCGCGTAACGCGCGGGGCTGTGCCACGCCATCACGACCTTACCGAGCTCCACCTTGTCCGTGAGCGTGTCGCGCACGACCTTGTCGAGCTTCACGGGCTTCGCCGGCGGCGCCGCGGGCAAGGGCGAGGACGGGATCGAGCCGAACCACTTCTCGATGAGCGGCTTGATCTCGGCCGGCGAGAAGTCCCCCGCGACCACGAGCGAGGCGTTGTTCGGGACGTACCAGCGCTTGAAGAAGCCCTTCACGTCGTTCACGGTCGCGGCCTGCAGGTCCTCGTGCGAGCCGATCACCGGGTGGTGGTAGGGATGATCCGCGGGGAAGAGCAGCTCGGGGAGCCGCAGATCGACCTTGCCGTACGGCTCGTTCTCCGTGCGCTGGCGTCGCTCGTTGCGCACGACCTCGCGCTGGACGTCGAGTTTTTCCTTCGTCATCTCGTCGGCGAGCGAGGAGAAGCGATCGGCCTCGAGCCAGAGCAAGAGCTTCAGCGTGTGCGCGGGGCCGACGTCGAAGTAGTCCGTGCGGTCCTCGCTGGTCCACGCGTTGTTCCAGCCGCCCTCGGACTCCATCCACGTGTCGAACATCTTGGGCGGCGCGCGGCGCGTGCCCATGAACATGAGGTGCTCGAAGAGGTGCGCGAAGCCCGTGCGCTTCGGCTCCTCGAAGCGCGAGCCCACCTTCACCATCGTGTTCACCACGACGAGCGGCAGCGCGTGATCCTCGTGCAGGATCACCGTGAGGCCGTTCGGCAGCGTGTACTTCTCGAACGGGACATTGATCTCGGCCTTCTGCTCGGCGCGAGCGGTCGCGACGAACGAGGGCGCGGCGAGCGGCGCGGCGAACGCGAGCGCAGAGGCGAGGAGCACCGCGGCTCGCGCGCGGCGCCTTCGAAGGGGAGGACGGATCGATCGCATGGCCGCAGAGCGTGCCCCGTCGGCCCGCGATTGCAAGCGGCGAGCGCAGCCGGAGGTGCGGAGAGAAGAACCTAGCGACGGCTCCGCGAGGGGGCCTTCGCGGGCGAAGTCGCCGGCGTGCGCTCGTCCGACGACGAGGAGCGGTCCGCGTTTCGATTCGCGACGACCGCGATGCTCACGACGAGGGCGACCAGGAAGAGGACGAAGAAGAAGATCTTCCAGAACGAATACGGCGCCTTGCCGATCACCTCGCCGGTCTGTCCGTTCACGAGGAACTGGTAGGGCTTGTCCTGGTACCGATAGGCCGCGATCCACACCGGCAAGAGCACGTGCTTGAAGGTCACGTGCGAGAAGTGGTTGTCGACCTGCAGGTTGCGCTGCTCGTCCCCCGGGACGTCACTCCTGCAGCGGCTCCGCTGGGTGGAGGCCATGATGGTTTGCCCCGTGTCCCACGCGGGCATGAGATCGATCGCGTAGGACTCGGCGCGCCAGCCGGCGAGGAACTCGGGCCGATAGGGCGTGAGCTCGCTGGTGTTGAACGTGCGGAAGCTATCCCCGAGGTTCTCGGGCAGGCCCTTCGAGGCGCACACGATCACGTCGTCGAAGGCGTCGGTGCGACGGCCACGCGCGGGCTCCCAGCGGGTCTTCTGCACCTGCCGCGTCTGCCGGTTGCCCTGCTCGTCGGTGTACGTTTCGGTTTCGTAATAATGGTAGCCGGCCTCGGCGGTCCACGACGAGTCGACGCGCGCGTCGAACGTCCAGTAAGGGACGTACACGCCGGCAAACCCCTCGACCTTGGCCATCTTCTTGAGGTCGTTCGGGCGGAACCAGAGCGAGCCGAGCCACTCCTCGAAGCGATGGTTCGCGTTGTTCTTGTCGATCTTGAAAGGGACGACGGACTCGGGCCGGATCGCCGTGCCCGCGGACTCCTGCGCGAGGACCTGGTGGGATCGGCAAAACGTGCACGTCGCGGTCTGCTCGCCCGGCGGGACGTTGACCGTCGCGCCGCACTCGCGACAGCTCACCTGCGCGACCGGCGTGCCGTAGCCACGCGCGGCGAGGCGCATGCCCTCTTCGATCGGGATCTCGCGGACGAGGCCCCCGGGCGCCTGGGGGATGGCCTGCTGAAAGCCGCAATAAGGGCACTTCATGGCCTGCGCGCCGGCGTCGTAGCCGAGCCTCGCGCCGCACTGGCCGCACGGGAACGTGTCGCCGGAAGGCCCCGGATCGAATGCGCTCGTCACCTATCGTCCTCCGGCTTCGATGTTACAGGGAAGCGCGAGGCGAAGGCCACGCGCGCGAGCTTCACGTCACGTGGCCTCGACGTCGGCCTCGGGCGTGGGGGCGTGCGAGGGCAGATCGAGGAGGCTTGCTTCACGCTTCTTGCCGATCTCACCCGCGCGCGCGAGGGCCATGCGGAAGAGGACGGGGCCGACCATCTCGTTGATGACGATCGTGCCGAGGATGAGCGTCGATGCGGCCGGGCCCCACGGCTTGAACGAGGTCGCGACGAGGTTCGCGAGGCCGATCGCGACGCCGGCCTGCGGGAACATGCCGAAGGGGATGCGGCCCGCGACCTCGGGATCGACCTTCGCGACGCGAGCGCCGAAGCGCGCGCCGGCGTAGATGCCCGCCGCGCGGGTGAGCGCCGCCATGGCCGCGTAGGGCGCGACCGTGAAGAAGGCGTGCAGGTGCACTTCGGCGCCGACGACCGCGAAGAAGACGGCGAAGGTGGGCATCGCCGCGACCTCGGTCTCGTGGATGACCTCGTGGCCGCTGACGGGGCTGATGTTCTCGAGGAAGAGGCCCGCGGAGAGGCCGACGAGCAGGGGGTCGAGGTGAAGCGCGCCGCCAATCTCGGCGACGACGAAGAGGACGGCGAAGACGAAGAGGCCGACGCGCTGGTTGACACGGCGAATGTAGAGCGCCGAGACGAGGCCGACGGCGATGCCGGTCGCGATGGAGCCGAAGATGTGCACCGCGAGGGCGCCGAAGATCGAGTGCCCGCCCGCGCCGCTCGCCGCGGCCTCGGGCGGGAACACGGCGCGCGCCACGGACTCGGTGAAGGAGAAGGCGACGACGACCGCGAGATCCGCGAGCACCACGATCGAGAGGCACATCTCGCTGAGCGGGCCGACCGCGCGCGTCTCCTTGAGGATGCCCATCACGACGGCCGGCGAGAGCGCGCAAAGAACGGTGGCGCAGATGAGCGCGACCGCGAGGCGCTGCGCCGAGGTCATGTCCGCGGTGAACTCGATGCGCCCGAGGACGAACGAGAACAAGCCGAAGAGCAGGACGAACTCGGTGAGGAGGCCGAAGATCGAGACGAGGCCGATGCTGCGGATCTTCGGGCGGAGGCGCGCGAAGTTGAGCTCGCATCCGGCGTTCAGCGCGATGAGCCCGACCGCGACCTTCTTCACGAGCGTGAGGTCGCCGAGCATGGACGGCGTGATGAGGCGGAGCACCTCGGGGCCGAAGAGCGCGCCGCAGAGGATGAAGCCCGTGAGGTGCGGGAGGCGCAGATCGTGGAAGATGTGCCCCGTCTGCATCGCCGCGATCAACAAGAAGCCGAACGCGAGCGCCGCGCCCGAGCCCGTGATCGTGGCGTCGGCGGGCAAGAAGGAGCGCGCGGCGAAGGAGATGCCGGCGACGAGCGCGAGGACGAGCGCCGCGCGGATCACGCGTTGCCCTCCGGGGTCGTCGTGACGACCGGAGCTTCGTCGATCTGGGGCCTCGGCGCCTCCGGGGCCGGCACGCGGGTGGGCGGGATCGGGGTGAGATCCACGCCGATGCGCCGGCGCCGCCACTCGAGGATCCGCACCACGACCTCGGTGAGCACGCCGCCGATGATGACGGCGTCGATCGCCCAGCGGACGCGCTCGGGTCCGTAGCCGTGATACAGCGTCGCCGCGCTGACCATGAGGACGATGGAGCTCGGGCTCTGCGGCGCGAGCGCGAGCGCGAGCATGCCCGCGCTCGGCAGCTCCTTCGGGCCCACGCGCTTCGACCAGATCGCGCCGAGGCGTTTGCCCGCGACGCGCGCGAGGACGAACGCGGTCGCGAGGAGCCAGCCCTGCCACTCGAGCGGCCGCCACGTCGCGCCGACGACGAGGAGGAAGATCAGGTAGATCGGGCGCTCGACGTCGAGCAGCGTCTTCTTCAAGCCTTCGAGGTCGCGGATCGGGAGGTTCGCGAGCAAGGCGCCCGCGATCGCGCAGACGACGGGGACGCTGAGCGCGAGGTAGCCAGCGACGCCCGCCGAGAGCGCGACCGCGCCGAGCAGGAGCGCGAGTTCCTCGGCCGCGTTGCGCGCGCCGCGCAAGAGTACGTACGTGAGGATGCCGAGCACGCCGCCGAGGCCGAGCGTCACGAGGAGCCACGCCGACGGCGGCAGGGACCAGCGCGTCGTGTCGTTCTCCGGGCGGAAGAGGATCGCGACGACACCGAGGAGCGCGAGGCCCGTGACCTCGTCGAGGCTCGTGACCTCGTCGATCATGCGCGCGGCCTTGCGACCGACGCGGCGCTCCCAGAGCTCCATGCTGATCGGCGCGCTCGGCGCGGCGCAGGCCGCGAGCACGAGGGCGTCACGCGCGAAGGCGTTTCGCTCCCACGGCACGCCCATGCCGAGCAGCGCCATGGCGCAGAGGCCCGCGGTCGTGAGCATCGGGACGACCGACTCGAGCACGATGACGGGGCCGAGCGACGCAGGCAGCGCGTCGAGCTTGCGCACGTCGAAGTGCAAGCCCACGACGAACCCGACCCAGCCGAGGCCAAACTCGAACGCGGGCTTGAGGTCGAGGAGAACCTGCGGCGTCAAGATGCCCACGCTGTCGAGCGAGAAGACCGCGCCCATCACGAGGAACGGCACGCCCGCGGAGATGAGGACGGTGACGCCGAAGCGCTGCTCGAGCGCCTTCACCTTCGGCTGCGCGAGGAGCACGGCCAGCGCGAGCGCGCTCGCGAGGCCGATGACGATTCGCAGCCGATCGGGGTGCATTCCACCGCCGAGTATCAGCCGAGATCAGCCGCGATGCCTGCGGAAAGCGCGCCCGCGCCCCCGAATCGTGCGCGGTCGCGCGCCGCGCCTCACGACCACGCACGCCTTTCCGGTCGTGCGTGATCCTCCGTCAGGAGCGCGTGGTGCGCGGCGCCGGCGTTCGTGATCGACCGCGGCTCGTCGAAGGCGCGCGGGACGGCGCCTCTTGGCTCGAAGGCATCGGCGTGACGGAGCGCGCGCGCAGAAGATTGCCGTCGCACTCGACCTCGACGCCGAGCGCGCGACAGCGGCGAACGACACGCTCGAGATCGACGTCGGGCGCGAGAAGCAAGCCAGACGGCGGGGACGGATCGATGAAGAGCTCGGAGGCCGGGCGCCGCGTGCGCAAGAGCTCGCGGATCTCCGCGTCCTCGACCCACAAGAAGCCCGCGGCCGGGACGAAGCTCGCGCGGCCGATCACCACGCTCGCCTGGATGAGCATCTGCGAGATGCCCTCGGGGAGCTTCGCGACGGCCTCGATGCGCGCGCGCAGCGCGTCGCTCTCGAGCCCCGCGGAGAGGGCGCGCGCGATCGACGAGGGCGCGAGGAGGAGGTCGACCTTGTCGCCGATGCGCGTGATCTCGGCGAACGGGACGAGCGCGAGCACGTGCGCGACGCGCGCCGAGGGGGCGATCTGGAGGATCTGCGTCTCGACGAAATGGCTCGGGGACGGATCGAAGCTCGGCGAGGTGCCCGCGAGCATGGCGCGGCCGCGCGGCGTGAGGCGCAAGGCGGGGCCGTCGTCGAGATCGTCGCCGCCGAGGTCGATGATGCCGAGCGCCGGCAAGGACTCGAGCGCGATGCGGCGGGTGATCTCGAGGACCTCGGGCGCCTCGTTCGAGGTGCGATCGCCCCAGCGGCGCAGGAGCCGCTCGACGCCGCCGATACGATCGTCCGCGGCGAGGTAGCCGCGGAGCGAGGCCCACGGCACCCAGCGTCCTTCGCCGAGCTCTTGCAGCGCGTCGATGACCATCTCGCGCAGCGCGCCGATCGGGCTCGATTCGCGGCCCTCCGAGGCCGCGCGTAACACCTCGCGCTCGGGGCGCGCTTCGTCCCACGCGCCGCCGCGGCGCCACGTATCGAAGAGGACGCGGCCGAGCTCGTGCACGGCGAGGGATCCCGGCGGCGTGGCCGCGGAGGCAGCGGACGGCTCCCACAAACCGATGGCGCGCGAGACCGCGGCCGAGAGCGCGACCATCTCCACGTCGCGGCCGAAGCGCTGGGCGAGACGAACGAGGAGCGAGCGAGGCGTGCCCACGCCGGGACGAACGTCGCTGCCCGGCTCGCGCACGGCGTACGCCAGGCCGAGCGCGAGCATGCCCGGATCGGGGGCGAAGCGGGCGCGGCGCGGGGCGTGATCTTCTTCGAGGACGAACGATCGGATCTGCGCGCGGCGCGCCTCGCGGGCCTTGCGGCGCTCGGCGCCGACGATGTTCGCGATCTCGGTCGGAATGACGTGGCGGTTCGGGTGGATCGGGATCAGGAAGGCGCGGCGCTCGAGCGCGAAGCCCGCGCCTCGCCGGCTGGCGGTGATGCCCGTGGCGCCGCGCAGGCGCATGGGCTCACGCTCGAGATCGAGCAGCTCCTGCGTGTCGACCTCACCGCCGACGGCCTCGATCGCTTCGAGCAAGCGGCGCTCGACCGGCGCGAGCCGCTCGACCTCCGACTGCAAGCGCGACGTGTCGCAGAGCGTCTCCCACGCGGCTTCGAGCGAGAGCGCGATCGGCGGCGTGGCCGGGCGGCCGAGATAGTGCGCGGCCACGGCGCTGACCGTTTCGAACGACGCCTGCGAGAGGAGCGCGCGGAGGGCGCGCGGGTCCTCGCTCTCCCAGGACTTGAGCTGCACGAGGAACGCGGTTGGCAGGACGAGCTCGATGCCTTCGTCGATCTTGCGCGCGTACACCACGCCACGCGCGACGAGCGGCTCGAGCCCCGAGGGCAGCGTCGGCACGACGAGCGCGCCGCCGGCCTCGGCGATCCGGTGCAAGAGCTCCCGGCTCGATGCCTGCAGGCGCGACGGATCACGCACGTCGGGGATGCCGACGAGCGCGCGGGCGACCTGCGACGGAGCGTCGATGCGCTTCTGCGTATCGATGCGTATGCCGAGGCGCCGGATGAGAGCCGCGAGCTCGGAGTCGGGGAGCGCGCGGAGGATGTGATCGAGCCGGCGGGGCGATCCGCTTCCGGTCTCGTCGGACGCGGGCTCGGGGTCCAAGGCGCGCGAGGCGCGTTGTCCCTTCGAGGCACCACGTTCAGGTTCCAGAGCGGCTTCGCCGTGTCGTCCGCCGATGGAGGTCATGACATCACCGACATGGGAGGAGGGTTTTCGGATGCATCGACTCGCTTCACGTCCAACGAACGACACTACACGACGAAGTGAACACCGACACCCCCCAATCGGCGCATTTCTGCGTGTCTTCGCGCCGTTTTCGTGCGCATCTCGCGCCGACCTGCATGGGCTCCGCTGCTACCACGACTGGATTTCGACATGGGTTTTTCCGGGAATTTTTCGAGCGTGATCGAAGGCGTCGGGGAACTCCCGACGCGCGCAGGAGATGCCGGACAAGCGATGCGGGACTACGATGGATTCCTGGAGGACAAGCGTGATCCTGCGTGACCCGGTGCATGGGCTCGTCGCGTTCGAAAGTGAAGAAGACTCGATCGTGCCGCGACTCCTCGGCGCACGAGAGATGCAACGGCTCCGGCGCATCCGCCAGCTCGGGCTCACCTCGCTCGCGTATCCGGGCGCGGAGCACACGCGCTTCTCGCACGCGATCGGCGCCGCGCACGTGATGAAGCTCCTGCTCGTGCGGCTCAGGCAGATCGATCGAGAGCTGCCGTTCTGGCAACGCGTGACGAGCGAACGCGCGCGCGATGCCATCGCGGCGGCGCTGCTCCACGACGTCGGGCACGGACCGCTCTCGCATCTCTTCGAGGCTGCGATGCCAGGCGCCGTCGAGCACGAGACCTGGACCGCCCGAATCCTGCTCGACCCGGCATGCGAGCTGCACCAGATCCTCGCCGAGGACGACCCGAGCCTGCCGCGACGCGTGGCCGATCTCGTCGCGGGCAAGCACGAGCTGCCCTATCTCGCGCGCGCGGTCAGCGGCACCTTCGACGTCGATCGCTGCGACTATCTCTTGCGCGACGCACACGCGACAGGCGTGCGCTACGGCGACTACGACCTGCCATGGCTGCTCCGCAGCCTCCGCTTCAGCGAGCCGAGCGGCCCACCCGGCCACCACGCGCCCTCGCTCGCCATCGACGGGCAGAAGGGCATCGTCGCGATCGAGTCGTTCCTGCTCGCGCGCTACTTCATGTTCCAGCAGGTCTACTTTCACAAAGCCACGCGCGCGGCGGAGTGGATGATCGGCGCGATCCTCCGTCGTGCCCTCGCGCTCGTCGTGGATGGCACGCGCTTGCCCGTCCTGCCACCCGCGATCGCCGCCGTCGCCGCCGGGGACGTACCCACGCTCGAGCAGTACCTCGATCTCGACGACCAGGTCCTGCTCGGCGCCATCCACGCGTGGGAGGAGGCGAAGGACCCGACGCTGAGTGATCTCTGCCGGAGGCTCCGCGCGCGCTCGCTCTTCAAGACGATCGAGCTCTCGCCGGAGGCGCACGGGGAGGACGAGGGATCCACGAGCCACGCGTTCGGCGCGATCGACGACGAGGCGCGAACGAAGGCGCTCGCCACCGCGCGCGCGATCGCCGAGGAACGGGGGCTCGATCCGGACCTCTACGTGGGCCTCGACGTCGCGACGGACACGCCGTATGCCGAGGACGACTCGCTGCACGTGGTCTTCCCCAAAGGCAGACCCCGTCCCCCGTCGGAGGTTTCGTTCTTGCTCGATCGTCTGCGCAACGAGACGCTCACCCGCTGCCGGTTGATCTTCGCCCCGGAGCTGCGCGACGCGATGCGGGAGGCGTTCGTCCGTTGAACCGCGCGCGCGTCTCTTCGGCGCGCGGCGCGGGCCTCGCCGCGCTGCTCATGCTCGCATGCTCGGCCGCGCCCGCGCGCGCCGAGGACGACGGGCCCGACGGCGTGTACGGGCGCCTCGACGGCGACCTCGACATGCGCATCGGCGCCGGCGCTGCCTTCGCCCGCGGAGGCCCCGCGCTCGCCGCGCACGCGTCCCTTCTGTACCTCTCGTCGGCGGGCCTGTACGTGCACTACACGGACGCCCTCGGCACGGACGGCCCAGCGGTCACGCGATCGATCGCGGCTGGCGTGGTGCTCGAGCCGCTCTACCTCGGCCGCTTCGCGACGAACCTGGAGCACGGGCCCGCGCGCCTCGACCTCATCCTCGACTCGTTCGCCCTCGGCATGGGCGCCTTCTGGGAAGCGCCGCGCGGAGGCACGTTCGGCTCCGAGCCGGGGTTCGAGTTCTCCATGGGGATCGGCATCCCGTTTTTCGCCACCGCGACGGGGCCGGTGCTCGGCGTGCGGGGCGCGCTCCGCGTCCGGCCAACCGCGTTCGCCGACGCGGGGCCTTTCCGCCTGATCGACCAGGGCGCGCAGCTCTCGGTCACGCTCGCCTGGCGGCACATCGTGCCCGTTCACCTCGTGGACGCGGCCGATCGGCTCGCGCGATGAGCGCCGCCGAGGAGGCCCTGCGGCGCATCCTCGCCGAGGTCTTCCTCGAAAGCCTGGCCGCGCTCGACCCCGCGCGCCTCGTCGCCGAGGCCTTGCCCCCGCGGCCTCCCGAGGGCGCGCGAGTACGGCTCTTCGCCGCGGGCAAAGCGGCCGGCGCGATGGCGCGGGGCGCCCTTTCCCGCTGGGGCGATTGCATCGAAGCCTCGCTCGTCGTGACCGTCGACGGCGCGCCCATCGACTTTCGTGGGCTCGAGCTCCGCGGCTCGCCCGTCGTCCTCCACGCCGCGCACCCTGTCCCCGACGAACGCAGCGTCGCAGCCGCCCACGCGGCCCTCGCGCACGTCGATGGCCTCGGCCCCGACGATCGCGTCCTCGCGTTGATCTCGGGCGGCAGCTCCGCGCTCCTCGTGTTGCCTCCGCCCGGGCTCGACCTCGAGGACGAACGCCGCGTCGTCCGCGCGCTCCTCGAAGGCGGCGCGCCCATCCACGACGTGAACCTCGTCCGCCGCCACCTCTCGCGCATCAAGGGCGGACGCCTCGCCGCCGCGGCCGCGCCCGCGCTCGTGGAGACGCTCGCCCTCTCCGACGTCGTCGGCGGAGCGCTCCACGACATCGGCTCCGGCCCCACGGTCCCCGATCCCACGACCGCGACCGAAGCGCGCGCCGCGCTCGCCCGATACGCGCCGGCGGAGCTCGCCGCGCGCCTCGCGCCCTACCTCGACGACACCACGGAAAAACCCTTTCCCACGCGCACCGAAGCCCGCTTGCTCGCCGGCCCCGAGGACTTCGCCCGCGCGGCCGCCGCGAACCTCTCCGCTCGGGGTTTTTCCGTCCGGATCGAGCCACCCGAAGGCGGGGACGCGCGTGACGTCGTGGAGAAGCGCCTCGCGCAGGCCGCGGCCCTCGCCCCGGGCAACGCGATCGTCGTCGCCTGCGAGCCGACGCTCGCCTTACCAGCCGTGCGTGGACGCGGCGGACGCGCGGGCTGGGTCGCGCTGGCCGCTCTGAAAAAACTCCCGCCGGGCGTCGCGCTCCTCTGCGGCGCCTCGGACGGCACCGACGGAAGCTCGTCGGCCGCGGGCGCGGTCGTGAGCTCCGGCGCGGCGGGTGACTTCGATGCAGCGCGAATCGACGCCGCCCTCGCCGGCTACGACGATGCAGCGATCCACCGCGCCCTCGGCACGGCGATCGAAACGGGCCCGACGGGGCAGAACCTCACGGATCTGCACATCCTGGCGCGGGGTTTTTCGGAAAGCTGAGAGAGCGCGTTTTACGGCTCGGGCGGGACGACACCCGCCTGGGTATCGCCCATCGCGTCGCGGACGGCATTCGCGAGCGCGCAGCTCAAGGCCTGGCGCTTCTGGGCGTTCACGACACGCTCGTCGAGCTGCGCGCCGGCCATCTTGAGCTCCACCTCGGGCGAACGGCGGATGCGGAGGACCAGCTTGTTGTCCGAAAGCCGCCAGATGCCGACGCGCGACGCGTGGGGCACGGCGCGCAGGGCCTCGGACTTCGACATGCCCGCGGGGACCTGAAAGTTCGGCGGCGTCTCGTCGAGGACGACGGCGAAGTACTGCGCGCGGGTGAGCAGATCGACCGCGATCGGAATGTCGTCGCGGACCGCGTCCTCGAAAAAGCTCGTGAGCGCGCGCAACTTCAGCTCACCCGATGCTTCCTGCGCCTCCCGCACCCAGTCCTCGGAGAGGATACGCATCGCTCGGTACGCGACGCGCAGGTTGTACGGTTGCGCGGGCGGCGCGCAGCGATCGAGCTCGTTGCAGATCTCGCCGAAGGCGCAGTCGCGGGTGAGCTTGCACTCCTTGCCGGAGAGCTGGTTCTTGTTGTCCGCCGTGAACAGGCAGGCGGTGAACCCATCCCGCAACGAATCGTTCGCGGCTTTGCGGATGGCCTCGGCGCTCGTGGCCTGGTCGGCGTCGAGGCGGAGGTAGATGCCGGGTTTGTCGCGGAAGTTCCAGGCCTTGAGGATCTCCGTCTCGACGACGTCCGAGGACGGCTCCTTCGCGAGGTCGACCGTCCAGCGCTCGATCCGGTCACGCAGGGGAAACCAGCGAGGGCCGAGCTCGGCGACGACGGCGCGTTGTTTGGCGAGGATGCCGCTTCGTTCGCTCTCGAGGCGGCCTTGGGCCCACTTCCACTGGAAGATGACCGTGACGGCCATCACGAGGCCGATCCAGGCCCAGACTTTGGGGGCGGGCCACCGCATACGGCCCGCCCCGCGATCCTGCTTGGACTGGTTCAGCGAGGGCAGGCCGCGGGGTCGTTCATCCGCGCTGGGCGGCATGGGGGTAGCTTTCAGCCGCTCTTGGGGAGCTTGGCGACCATGAAGCTGACGTTCGGGTAACCGGCGAACGCAGCGGTCTGGAAGACGCTCTTCACGACGATCGCGGGCACGTTCGAGTCGACCTGGAGGATGCAGACGCCGGGGAACGGCTTGTTCGGCTGCACCTGCTTCCAGAGCTCGCGCTTGTTCTTCAGGAGGTTGAAGAGCTCGTCGATCTTCTGCATACGGCCGAGCTCCTCGATCGCGCGCGTCGAGCCGGCGAGCGTGCCGTCGACGAGGATCTGGTTGCCGTTCACGGCGACCATCGGCGCGTCGATGATGTCCTCGACGTTCTCGGCCTTCGGCAGCTTGACGTTCTTGTCGACCGTGATCTCACCGGACGCCGAGAAGGACATCAGGAGGAAGATGACGGTGGTGATCAAGAAGTCGATGAAGCTGACCAGGTTCAGCGCGGCGTTGCCGCTCCGCCTGCCGTGTCCCGCTACCTTGTTCCACACGAACTTCAGCGGGATGTGGTGCATCAACCGCCGGCCAGGCTGGTGGATGACGTGCGCGTGCGGGTTGTGATGTTTCGCCGGAGGTTTGGCGTGGCCACCCATCTCAGGTCTCCCTTGCTCAGCGGACGGAGAACGTCATGTTGAAGACCGGCAGATCCTTGTCCCCCTCGGGGAGCTTCACCTTGCGCTTCGTCGCGTAAAGCGCGTCGAGCACCGCGACGACCTCCTTGAAGGGCGTGCGGTTGTCGGTGTGCATGATCGCCTGATCGAGCTTCTTGTCGCTCGGATCGCGATGGCTGCCGTTGCTGTTCCACTCGGCCTCGATCTTCTTCGCGAGGTCCGAATACCGGATCACGGCGCTGTCACTCGGCGGCGGCTTGGGGACACGCACCTCGCTCACGACGGTCGCGCCCTGCTTCCACACGAGCGCGAAATCGCTCTCGCCGATGTGCAGATTCAGCACCTTCTCGGGCGTCTGCGGCGTGAGTTCCTTGTCGGGGTTCGGCGGCCCAGGCACCTGCGCGTCCGCGTTCATGCGCGAGTTCGTGACCCACACAGCCGTGATCAAGAGGAACGCGATCGTGCACATCAACAGGTCGATGAACGGGACCATGTTGATTTCCGCGTTCGTCGCTTTCTTTTTGCCGCCCTCGCTGCCTACGTCTACGCCACCCATGGGCTGCCTCCTGCGATGCTCGCTCTCGCGAGCGTACTGCGATGGGGACGCATGACGCGCCCCCTACACGCTACCGTTGCCCGCCCTCGTGGGCAGGGTATTGCCCTTTGTACGACAACGGATCTGGGTGAAAGTTTCTCCCGAGATCACGGCGGGGGCGGCGCGGGCGCAGGCGCCGCCCCGGAGGTGGATTTCAGGCAGCCGCCTGGCCCACGGCCGCGACGTTCACCTTCTGGCGGTTCGTCACGACGAGGTTCAGCACCATGACCGACGCCTCGTTGATGTCGTCCTCGAGGTGCTGCGTCTTGCCGTTGAGAATGGCGAAGCCGATGAGGGCGATGATCGCGACGGCGAGGCCGAACGCCGTGCAGTTCATGGCCTCCGAGATGCCTGCCGCGAGAACGCGCGCCTTCTGGCTCGGATCGATCGACTCACCGGAGACGGAGCCGAATGCCATGATGAGACCCGTCACGGTGCCGAGGAGGCCCGAGAGCATCGCGAGGTTCGCGAGGAGGCCGAGGTACGCGGTGTTCTTGCTGAGGCGCGGAAGCTCGCGGAGCGCGGCCTCGTCCATCGCAGCCTGAACTTCCTCGTCCGGACGGTTCACCTTCACGAGGCCAGCCTGCACGATGCGGGCGAGCGGCGCGTTGGCGGCGGAGCACATCTTGACGGCCTTGGCCACGTCACCCGCGAGGATGCACTTCTGCATCGTGGCGAGGAAGACGTCCTTGTTGATCGACGCGCCGAACAGATAGATGGAGCGCTCCACGATGATGCCGATCGTGAGGATCGACCAGAACAAGATGGGCCACATGCCCCATCCACCTTCTTTGAAGTGCTCGTACGCTGCGTGCATTTGTCAGGTCCTCCAGCTTGCCTCGCGTCCGCTCGGGCCGAGGTGTCGCACTCTACATGAAAGCCATTCCGGATCGAATGCGGCAGTTACTGCGACGGTCTTCGTGCGATCGCGCTGGCCGTCGCGGCCTCGCGCCCCGCGCCCCGCTCGTTGCTCTCCGCGTGAATTCCGCTTCGTTGCATCGCTGGGGGGGTACGACTTCGGCCAAGCATCCAAGCGAACCAGGACGCTAGCCGAGCCGCACGCCCCAACGCAAGTAGGGTGTTTGGCTTCGTTCCGTCTCGGGTGTCTTCGTCAGCGGCGATCCCGGATGGAGCACGAGATCCCGTGATCGCGCACGAGCTCGCGTGTTCCGGGGCCAGTCTACCCGCCCGCATCCGAACGGGGCAAATGGCCGGTATCCGAGGATCATCGTCTCCGTCGACCCAGCGCGATTCGGCCCTCGTTGAAGCTTCATCGCCCAGGCGACCGGCATCTTCGCGATTCAGACCCTCTCTCGTCAAGCAACATTTGGTCGAGATCGCGCGAGCTACACGGTAAACACTGCACGTTCGCCACGAACTTGGAAGGATCCAGCCTCATCGGACGAAGCCCAACCAGCACACGTCACCGTTCCGCGGGGGCACCGCTCACACGCGCCGTCTGTCGCTTGCCTGAGAGATCGAGCGACGGCTATAGTCGCGCCCCAACGCGACTTTTGCGCGTGGGGCATAACCACGGCGCGTGGCGCTCTTGGTGACTTGGTAGGGAGAGAAAGGGACTGCGAGGATGCGTCACCTGTTCATGTTGGCGTCCGAAGGAGGAGAGGTCGGGATGTGGGGGGCCATCAAGGAGAACCCCACCTTCCTCGTGATGAACCTCGTCGTCTCGGCGATCGTGGTGACGGTCATCATCGAGCGCGCCTACTTCCAGCTCGATCGCTACCGCGTGAACTCCAAGGAGTTCTTCGCCCAGATCAAGAAGCTCGTGGTCGCAGGCAACATCGACCGCGCCATCAAGCTCTGCGACGCCGGCGATTACCCGATCCTGCAGCTCGTCAAGGCCGGCCTCACCCAGGCGAGCAAGGGCGCCGACGAGATCGACGCCGCCCTCAGCGAGAAGCTCTCCGAGCTCAAGCCCGCCGTCGAGAAGCGCGTCGCGCTCCTCTGGTCCCTCGCGAACATCGCCACCCTGATCGGCCTCATCGGCACCGTCAGCGGTCTCATCAAGACCTTCGCCTCGATCTCGGCCCCCGGCCTCTCCGCCGCCGTCAAGCAGCAGATGCTCTCGAACGGCATCGCCGAGGCCATGTACAACACCGCGTTCGGCCTCGGCATCGCCGTGCTCTGCATGATCGCGCACGTCCTGCTCCACACGCGGTCGAAGAACATCCAGCACGATCTGGAGTCGACCACCGAGCGCGTCTTCAACCTGCTGACGATCGCCAAGCCGAACTTCTAGAGCGTCGCCCATGGCCGAGACCCACGACGCTCCGCTCAGCGCCTCGCAAAAATCGCGCATCCGGCGGCTTTCCCAGCCGAAAGATCCGGAGCCGGGCGAGGAGGCGGGTGAGCTCAACATCGTGCCCTTCCTCGACATCATCACGAACGTGATGATGTTCGTGCTCGCCAGCGTCTCGGTCACCTTCATCGCCTCGATCGACACGACCCCACCCGCGATCGGCGGCAAAGGTCGGAGCGACGTGGCGACGAAGGCGCTGAACCTCTCGGCGTTCATCACGACGCAGGGCATCTCGCTCAAGACCTCGAGCGGCAACGTCGCCCCGGGCTGCCAGGGCATCGGCGCCGGCATCACGATCCCGATGCGCGAGGCCAGCGTGCACGACTTCGCCGCCGTCACGAGCTGCGCGAAGCGGCTCAAGAACGCGGCCCCCGAGTTCAAGGAGGAGACCCAGGTGACGATCACCGCGAACCCGGGCGTCGAGTACGGGACGATCATCGACACGATGGACGCGCTCCGAAAAGACGGCGAAGAGGAGCTCTTCTCGGACGTGCACTTCGGGGTGGCGCGATGAACACCGAAGAGACCTTCGAGCCCGAGCCCGGGCAAGACAGCGGCCCGAACGCGCCCCGTCCCGCCCCGCGCCCGCGTCCCGCGCAGGCCCAGAAGGGCAGCATCGTCAAGTACAAGGCAGCCCTTCGGAAGGCGAAGCGCAAGAACGCGCGCGAGCCCGAGATCGACTTCCTCAACATCACGGCGATGCTCGACCTGATGACCATCATCCTGGTCTTCTTGCTGAAGAGCCTCGCCTCGTCGGCCGGCGCGATCCCGCAGTCCGACGACCTGCGCCTGCCGCAGTCCGTGATGGTCGGCGAGCCGAGCGACGAGGGCGTGCTCGTGGTCGTCTCGAAGACGCAGATCCTGGTCGGCGAAGAGTCCACGCCCGTCGTGACGCTGCCGAGCCGCGAGCAGCTCGCGCAGTCGGGCATCGAAGCCAAGCACAAGCGCAGCGGCCCGAACGACCTCTACATCGTGCCGCTCGCGAACTCGCTGCAGCACGCGCGCGAGATCGACAAGGCCGTCCGCGCGGCGAAGGGCCTCGACCCGTCCACGTCCGAGGCGCGCATCGTCGCCGACAAGACCACGCCCTACCGGCTGCTCATCGAGGTGCTCTACACCCTCGGCCAGAGCGAGTTCGGCAAGTACCACCTCATGATCCTGAGCGGGAAGAAGTAAGGCCCGCGGCCGCAAGACGCGGCGCGGGCCCCTTCCCTGCCCTCCCCCGAGGGCCGCGTTCAATCCACCGCGAAGAGCTCCTCCACGTCGGCCTTCGTGAGCTTCTTCGCGCCGCCCTGATCCTCGCTGAGGACCGAGGCCACGAGCTCGCGCTTCTTCGCCTTGAGCTGCAGGATCTTCTCCTCGATCGTCCCCTCCGCGACGAGGCGGTATGCCGTCACGACGCGGGTTTGTCCGATGCGGTGGGCGCGATCCGTCGCCTGCTGCTCCACGGCCGGGTTCCACCACGGATCGAAGTGGATGACCGTGTCCGCCGCCGTCAGGTTGAGGCCCGTCCCGCCGGCCTTCAGGCTGATCAGGAAGACCGGCACCGTCGGATCGTTCTGGAAGCGCTCCACGCGCTCCGCGCGGTCCTTCGTCGAGCCGTCGAGGTACTCGTAGGGCACGCCGTCCTCCTTCATCGCTCGCTCGATGATCTTCAGCATCATCACGAACTGGCTGAAGACGAGCACCTTGTGGCCGCCCTCGACTGCGTTCGCGATGAGCTCGCGCAAGGCCACGAGCTTGCCCGAGTCCTCGTCCGAGAACTCGCGCGGCAGGCCGAGCAGCCGCGGATCGCAGGCCGCCTGGCGCAGCCGCGTGAGGCCCGCGAGGATCTGCAGCTGGCTCTTGGCGATGCCGACGCGCTCCACCTCGCCGAGCACCTGGGCTCGCACCTCGCGCGCCACCTGCATGTAGATCGACCGCTGATCGCCCGTGAGATCGCAGATCTGATCCGTCTCGATCTTCTCGGGCAGGTCTTTGGCGACCTCCTGCTTCGTGCGGCGCAGGATGAACGGGTGGATGATCGAGCGCAGGCGCTGGGCGGTCTTGTAGTCGCCGGCCTCGATCGGGCGCGCCAGGCGCGCCTCGAACTTGTCGAGCGAGCCGAGCAGGCCCGGCGAGACGAAGTCGAAGATCGACCAGATCTCGGAGAGCCGGTTCTCGATCGGCGTACCCGTGAGCGCGAGCCTCCGACGCGCCTTGAGGCGCTTCGCGGCGGCCGCGGTCGCGGAGAGCGGGTTCTTGATGTGCTGCGCCTCGTCGAGGATCGCGTAGGTGAGGTCGAGCTTCGCGAGGAACTCCTCGTCGCGACGGAGCAGCGCGTAGCTCGTGATGATGACCTCGGCCTCCTGGACCTCCTCGATCTGGTCTTTGCGATCCGCGCCGTGCCAGAGCGCCACCCGGAGCGTCGGCGCGAACCGGACGAGCTCGCGCTCCCAGTTCGTCACGACGCTCGTCGGGGCCACGATCAGCGCTTTGACGTGCTTCTCCTCCTGCTTGACGCTGAGGAGCAGGGCGATCGTCTGCACCGTCTTGCCGAGGCCCATGTCGTCCGCGAGCACGCCGCCGGAGCCGATGTCGTGGATGAACTTGAGCCACGAGAGGCCGGCCTCCTGGTAGGGGCGCAGCGTCGCCTTGAGCGCGCGGGGCTTCTTCGCGCTCTCGATCTCCTCGATGCTGGAGAGCTTGTGGAAGAGCTCGCGCGCGCCCTGGGCCACGCTCGAGCCGCCCACCTGCGAGAGCAGCTCCTGGATGCGGCCCGCGTGCGCGAGCGGGAGCTTTCCGCTGCGGCCGGCCGCGGTCATGAGCTCGATCTCGCGGTCGAGCATGGCGCGGATCGTGTCCGGATCGAGCGGCGCGAACGAGCCGTCCTCGAGGCGGACGTAGCGCTTGCCCTCGGTGAGACAGCGGCGGAGCTCGTCGCGATCGACGGCCACGCCCTCGCTCTCGAACGTGAGCTTGACGTTCAGCCAGTCCATGCCGCTCGTGACCTTGGCGAAGACGCCGAGCGGCTTGTGCCGGACCTGCGTGTCGACGAGATCCTCGGGGACGAAGAGGTCCCAGTCCTCGGGCAGCTCCGCGAGTCCGTCGCTCCAGAAGCGGATGGCCGCGTCGCCGTTCGCCACGAACTCCTGGCCCGTCTCGTCGGGCTTGAGGCCGAGGCCGAGCAAGCGCGCCGCCGCCTCCTGCTGCGCCGCGATGTCGACGCGCACGCACCGCGCGCGCTTCATGCCCTCCTCGGGCGGCTGGATGAGCACGGGCGGCGAGATGCCGTCGGCGCGGACCTGCACTTCCTCCTCGCCGTACGCGGCGTAGAGCTGCACGTGCGCCTCGACGAGCGAGCCGCCGGCGCGCATGCGGAACGTCGGCGGCAGATCCACGACGTCGGCGATCTGCGCGAGGTCCGGCAGCTCCGCGCCGACCTCCAGCGCGACCTTCGGCAAGCCCTGCATGATCAGGCGCACGAGGTCGCGCATCGGCTCGCCGATCGTGGGCGAGCGCAGGAGCCTGCGCATCGCGGCGGGCGAGACGCGTTTGTCGAGGCGCCGCGCGATGCCCTCCTGCGTGTCGACGTGCCAGCCGGGCCAGCCCTCGAACCAGCCGCCCTGGAGCAGCGAGAAGCGGCGCTTGTCGGTCGGGCGCTCGAAGCTCGCCTTCACGATGATCGTGTCGCCGCCGACGGTCTCGAGGTCGAAGCGCGGGCGCAGCGGCTCCTCGGCGAAGCGCAGCTGCATGAGCGCGGGCTCGAGCAGCACGCGCTGGCCTTCGAGCAAGGGCAGGAGCTCGGCCACGTCCTCGCCGCGCACGTCGACCGCGGGATGCCGCGGGTTGCCGCTCTCGAAGCGGGCGAGGAGGCGCAGGGCGTCGCGATCGGGCGTCGGGTAGAGCGCCTGCCAGGCGAGCGCCGTCGAGGGCAGGATCGGCACGCGCGCGTCGGCGTCGAGCACCGTGACCGTGAGCGCGCCCTGGCGGACGTGCAGGCGGAACTCCACGCGCCGCGAGCCGCCGAGCCCCTCGGGGGGCAGCCACGCGCCGATGCCGGTTTGTTTCGCCGTCGCGTCTTGCTGCGGCGCTGTGATCACGGACGAGCCGGGCGGTCCCATCGCGGCCATCGAGGTCCTCTCGCTTGCGCCCATGTGCCCCATCGGGGCGCCCGGGCCGGGGCTACCGAGCGGCGGCTGCGAGCCGCGCGGTCGATCGCGCCTTCGCACGCGCTTCAAAGCATCGCCGCCGGCGTGCGCCGTCTGCGGCAACATCGGGGCGGGCACGGGGCCCTGCCTCGGCTGCGAGCCGCGGGCCTGATCCCGCAGCGTGATGAGCAGGGCGGCGACGTGCTTGCAGTGCTGGCCCCCCTTCGAGAACGTCGGGCACGAGCAGTACGACTTGATGCCGTCCGGCGTGAGCTCGACCTTCACCGGGTACGGCTCGGAGTCGCTCGCGCGGACGACGCCGCTCGCGCTCATCTCCTGGACGTCGATGTCCTCGACGACACGCCTTCGGAAGTATTCGAGGCCGCGTAGGAACGTGCGAGCGCCGAGCAAGCGGCGCAGCCCGCGGTCGCTCAAGGTGGAGAGTGCGTCGGTGATCGGAGGCGGCACGTTGAATGGGGGGGGTTTGTCCCGCGGCGAGCGGGCGCGTCGATCGGATGGTTTGGCGCCCTTCTGGCGCGGGCTAGACGAAGAACGGCAAAAAGACGAGCGTGACCACGGGAAGCATTTTCACGAGCACGTGGATCGCGGGCCCGGCCGCGTCCTTCAGCGGATCGCCGACCGTGTCACCCGAGGCCGCCGCGAGGTACGTCGGGTTGTCGACCCGCGCGCCGGTCTCGTCGACGAGGTACCGCCCGCCGTGCGCCCCGGTCACGATGTACTTCTTCGCGTTGTCCCAAGCGCCCCCCGCATTGCCGAGCAGGAGCGCGCCCAGGACGCCTGCGATCGTCGCGGCCAGGATCAAGGCAGCGACCGCGTCGGCAACGGCTAGAGGATTATCTTCCGTTCCGGCGAAGCGCAAGCCCAGTCCCACCGCGATCGGCACCGAGGCGGCGACCAGGGCCGGCGTGATCGCATGGCCGAGCGCGGCGCGGCTGCCGAGCTCCACGCACGCGTCCAGGTCGGGCGCCGCGAGCCCGCCCCGCGCGGCGGGCGCCGCGGACTGGCTCGACCGCGAGGCCCGCGGATGCGGCGGGGTCCAGGCCGTGCTCGTCCCGAGCGACGAGGGCGCGTTGATCTGCCGGCGCGCCTCGTCGAGCACGCGCCTGGCCGCGCGCGATACGCCGCCAATGCACCGCGAGGCGAACCAGACGACCAGGACGATGCCGACGGCCGCGCCGAGGTACACCTCCGGCCGGCCCACCGCGAGCGCGTTCGCCGCCGTCGCCGCCGGTTTTCCCGCAGGCAGGCGCCGCTTGGCCTCGTCCAGCCAGACCGACACGAGCATGGAGGTGGCGAGGAGCGCGGCCGCGCCCGCGTGGGCCCTGGTAAAAGCCTTCGCCGTGTTGCCGACGGCGTCGAGGACCACGGTCCGGCCGCGAACATCCGGGCGCTCGCGGCCGATCGTCATCTCCACGATCCCGCCCGCGCTGTCGATGATCGGCGCGAAGCCGGCCATCGCGAGCGCATAAGCCGCGGTGCCGAGCAGGCCCATCGTGGCCACGGCGATGCCGAGCGCGCCGCCGCCGTCGAGGCCGGTGCGGGCGCCGAGCACGTGCGCCGACGCCACGGCGGCGCCGAGGATCACGAGCGGAGCGAGCGCGCCCTCGAGGCCCACCGAGGCCCCGCGGAGGAGCGCGAGCGGCGGGCCGACGCGCGCGGCCTCGGCGATCTCGCGGACGGGGCGGTAACGGCTCTCCGTGTAGTACTGGGCCACGAAGAGGAGGAGGATGCCGGCGGCCATGCCCACGGCGGCCGCGCCGAAGAGCGGGAGCCAGTGCTTGCCGAGCAGCCACTTCGCCGCGCCCGCCGTGCCCACCGCGCCGAGCAGCGCCGTGACGAAGAGGCCCCGGGCGAGCGCGTTCATCGGGTCTTCGCGGTCGTCCGTGCGCACGACCATCACCCCGAACATCGCGGCGAGGACGCCGAAGGCGCGCGTGACCACGGGGAAGAGCATGATCGAGAGGACGCTCGGGATGCCCTCGTTGCCGCGAAAGACGGCGGCCGCGATCAGCATCGCGCCGAGGTTCTCCGCCACGGTGGACGCGAACGCGGACGCGGCCTTGCTCGCGCCCTCGCCCGCGCAGTCGCCCGCGAGATCCGCGATCGTGGCCGGGTTGCGGGCATCGTCCTCGGGCAATCCGAGCTCCTTGCCAGCAAGATCGGCGCCCATGTCCGCGCTCTTGGCGAAGGCGCCGCCGCCGAGCTCGGCAATGAGCGCGGCGAACGCGCCGCCGAGCGCATAACCAGCGATGACGAGCGGGATCGAGGGAGCGAGCTTCAGCGCAGCGCCGGGCTCGGCCGAGAAGCCGCCCTTGGTCGCGAAGACGATGGCGAAGAGGCCAACGAGCCCGATGAGCCCGAGCGAGACGGAAAAGAGTCCCGAGACAGCGCCGCCGCGAATGGCGATCTGCAGCGCATGGTCGAGCGAACGGCGGGCGCCGCTGGCCGCGCGCACGTTCGCGCGCGCGGCCGTCCAGGCAGCGACCTGCGCAGCCGCGACGGCCGAGCCGACGCCGAGGGCAAAGGAGAGCGTGAGCCAAGCCCCGAGCTCGAGCGGCGGAAACGCCTGGGCCTCGGGCTTCTGCCGAGCAAGGCCATACGCGAGGAAGATGCCGCCGCCAGGGACGGCCGAGACAGCGAGGATGGTGCCCCGCAGCCGCTTCGTGAAGAACACGGCAGCCGCGCGAATCCGAGCCGCGACGCGCGGCATGTCCCCCTCCCCCGTGGGGCAACCGAGCACCCAGCGCGCGAGGTAGCCCGCGAACCCGATGCCGAGCAGGCTGATGCCGAGGATGAGCGCGAGCTCGGTCATGAGGAGGTCATCGCGGCCATTCGCCCGTGGGTTCGTCGACACGAACCCCATCCCGCTGGGAAGGCGAGCCGCGGGAGGTCCACTACCGCGATGCGCGTGTCAGGGCAAGCCCGTCGCGTGTCGGGTGGTGGCGTAGCGCCGGGGTTTCACCCCGGACCCGACCAGGGGTTGTCCACCCCTGGACCCGGACCAGCGCAAGCGCTGGACTCGGGGTCGATGAACTGCGCGATGCGCAGTTCATCGAACGAGCCGGGGTTCAAGAGCGGCAGCCAAGACAGCAGCGCTGACGTTTCAACCGGCAAGGCGATCCTACCGGCCTGTGGGAAGAACTGCGCTTCGCGCAGTTCTTCCCCCTGAGGTCCAGGGCTGCGCCCTGGTTCGGGTCCAGGGGCGAACAGCCCCTGGTCGGGCCCGGGGTGAAACCCCGGCGCGGCGCTGTGGACCCCCCTCTCAGGGGTTCTTCTGCGCGTTGGAAGCTTTTTCCACGTCGCGGCCCGTCGCATGTTCGAGCCGCGTGCGGGCCACGAGGATCCCGACGCGCGCGTCCACGCGCCGCAAGCGCGCGCGCGTCAGCTCGGCCTCGGCGTCGACGAGCGCCACGCCCGTCGCACGACCCGCACGGAAGAGCTCGTTCTGCACACGCACCCCTTCCTCTGCCGCAGCGAGCCCCCGATCGGCCGCGTCGATGTTTGCCTCGGCGCGCTTGAGCTCCGCGTACGCCGACGCGACCTCGACCTTGAGCCCCTGGAGCAGCTGCTCCTTCTGCGCGGCGATCTGCTCCACGCGCGACTGCGCCTCGGTCACGGCGGGGATCGTCGTGAGCGTGTCGTTGATCGTCCAGGAGAGCCGCACGCCCGCGTTCCACGTGAACCGGAACTCGTCGGTCTGCGGGAAGACGCGCTGGTTCGGGTTCTGGTACTGCCCCTCGGCGAACCCGTCGATGCGCGGGAAGTAACCCGCGCGTGTCAGCGAGACTTGCTTCTTCAGCGAGTGCTCCGTCTCGTCGAGCGCGCGGATCTCCAGCCGCCGCGCGAGCGCCTCGTCCTGCAGCGCCGTGAGCTGCACCGTGCTCGGCTCCGCCGACGCATGCAGCACGTCCACGCCGATCGTAAGCGGCTTGCCGGCCGGGAGCATGAGCGAGACGCGGATCTGCTCCTCGGCGAGCGCCGCGAGCGCGTCCGCGTCGGCCTGCACCTGCTGCGCAGACGCGACCTGCGCTTCGAGGCGCAGCACGTCGGCCTTCGAGATGAGCCCCGCCTGGAACGTGAGGTTCGCGTCCTTGAGATGCGCCTCGGCCTGCGCCACGGCCTCCTTCGCGACGACGGCGCTGCCCTTGGCGCGGACCCAGTTGAAGAACGCGACCTTCGCGTCCGCGGCGATCGTCAACCCCTCGGCCTCGAGCTCGATCCGCTTCGCGCTCTCGGCGTGCGAGGCGGACGCGTAGCCCTGCGAGATGCGCAGCACGTAGTCCGAGATCGGCACCGAGATCGACGCCGTGAGCGAGTACGAGTTCAGGAGGACGGGGAACGAAAAGGCCGGCGTCTGCACCGCGGTGATCGGCGTGCCCGCGATGTCCGTGACGCAGTTGCCCGAGAGCGGGGGCGGGCACGGCTGCGACACGAGCGGCCCTTGCTGCACGGGGATCACCTGCGGGTTCGCCGGGTCCAGATTCGTGCCGACGTAGGAGGTCGACGGCGCGCCGAGCACGTTCTGGACCCGGGAGAGGCGCGTGTAGCCCGCGGCGACGGTGACACGCGGCAGGTAGTTGAGGAGCGCCTGATCGACACGCGCGGCGGCGGCGCGGAGCTCGGCCTGCTTGACGCGGAGCGACGGACGGGTGCGAAGCGCGATGCGCGCCGCCTCGTCCGGGGTCAAGCCTCCGGGCTGGGGCGCGAGGGCCTCGGCGATACGATCCGTGGCGGGGGGAGGCGGCGCGGGCGCGGCCGCGGGGGCGGCGGGCGCGGGTTGCGCGAGGGCCGCGGCGGGCGCGCCGAGCAGCAGGGCGAGCGTGCACGCCGTCAAGGCGCGGTGGGCTCTGCGGGGCGAGGACGAAGACACAAGGCGGGAGACAGAGGACGTCATGTTGACCCGCCGGTCACTTATGGGCGCTCGCCTCTCCCGTCAAGCATCCTTGCACGACTTTACATGGGCGGCATCACGCCGGGGTCACGTGGATTCGTGACCCCCGGGTCGTGACGTTTCTTCAGCGCATGTACGCCGGCGTGGCCACGGCGCTGCGGCACTGCCAGTTGAAGCTCCGCATGTGCGGCGCGCGACCGTGCCGCTGGAGCTTCGCCACGAGATCGCCGACGGCGTTCGCCAGCGAGCCATCGTGCGAGTAGTGGTAGGCCATGGCCATGACGTACGCGGCTTCACCCCAGTGCTCGTCGTCCGGGTCTTCCTCGCCCCGGCCCGTTCCGCCTTCGCCCATGAAGTAGTAGGGCTTGCCGGAGCTGTCCATCCCTTCGCGCGCGATGGCGCGGCCGAGCTTCACGATCGACGCGTGCACCTGGTTCTCGCGCTGGCCACCGCGCTCGCTCGCGTAGAGATCGAGACCGTCGGCGAGGATGGCGCTCATCCAGGGGCTGCAACCGAAGTAGCCGTACCCCTCGCCGTGCGCGCCGGCGTGGTGCGCGAAGCAGCGGGCATTCGAATCGCCGTAGCCCTGCGGATACGTCGCCTGGATGTCGAGGTACGCGTCGACCGCGTCATCGGCGAGCTCCTGGAAATGGGCGCTCCGATCGTCGGAGACCATCATCGCGTAGGTCATGTCGAGCAGGTAGAAGCCCGCATGGCGCTCGGTCCAGAGGCCCGTGTCCCTCCCCTTGTACCGGGGTTTCCAGATGGAGGCCATTCGATCGGCCACGCTCTCCGCGGCCTCGCGGAAGCGATCGTCGCCCGTCAGGAGGTAATGGATCGCGAGGTTCTGGCTGTAATGGTACTTGGGATCGTTCGCCTTTCTGGGAATGCCGATCTCCAGGTTCCTCCCGCTGCCGGAGATGCCCGCGCGGTAAAGCGCGGTCTCGGCGTAGGCCGTGCGGAGCGTCCCGACGTCGCCCCGCCGCGCATACCCCCGATAAAACGTGGTGCCGCGATCGTAGAGCCAGACCGCGGGATCGCTCTTCTTCGGGAGGAACGCGTCGACGTCGTGCCGATCGTAATCGCAGACCTTCGCCCAGCCGTCGTACGGCGAGCCCGCGGTCTCGGATTCCGGGGCGATCGTGCCCATCACGCCGCTCTTCGCGAGCCGCTGGGGCGAGAGGAGCGCATACACGCGCGGCCCTTTCGTCCCGTCCGCGTCCCAGAGCGTCTGCTGCACGGGGACCATCGAGAGCGCGCCTGCTCTCGACCGCTCGCCCACGATCACGCGCAGCTCCGTCTCGCCGGACACGGCCACGTCGACCTGGACTTGCACGCTCCGGAGGCTCCCGTCGGGGTGACGGGCGAGCCCGCGGCGCGCGAGGGGCAGGTCGCGGCCCTCGTGGACCACGCGAACCATGGATTCCTCGAAAAGCTCGCCGGGGGCGAGGGGAATCGCGAAATTGACGCGCTGGCTACCGGTGCCACCCTGCGACGGCACGAGGCGCACCGACTCGGCGCGCGGCGACGAGAGCGCGCTCTCGGCTTCATCGCTCTCCGCGGTCTCCTCGGTGGTCGTGACGGCGTCTTCCGCGACCTCCTCGTCGCTCGCCTCGCTTTCGGCCGTATCGCTCACGGCGTCCACGTCGCTCTCGGCGGCCTCGATCTCGTCATCCTGGACGACGTCTTCGGAGGCGACACACGAGGCCGTGGAGGCGGCGAGGAGGAGGGCGAGAAGCGAAATACAAGAATTGGAATGATAACGGTGCATGGGTGCGCCTTTCAAAGGAGGTGTGCGAATGGCCGAGCCGGGCCGACGCGGTCGCCGCGAGGACGAGGGCCAAACGAAGGATGCCGGTGCGCGCTGGAAGGGCCGAATGAGGCCGGCGCGTCAATCGGTGTCGGTCACGGGCAATTGAATGACAGGCAGCCGGGACGTCGTCGAGATATTTAATGGGAACGGCAGGACGCTGCGGGGCTGCGCATTACCAACCTCCAGCTTTATTTTGGAGAGCGGCCCCACCGGAGCGACGTGGTTTGCCGGCATTCGCGGCATTCGTGGCTGACAGGCGTGCCCGGCGCGCGCGGGATCCGTGCGAAAACTGCGCGGAATCCCACCGGACGCGCGCCAAGGCCCCCTCCGCCCGCCCGGCGCTCTGCTTGGCGCCCTTCCCAAGACACTCCCGGACGCGCCCACCTCTCTTTGGTGCCCCTCCAAAGACCCCTTCCGACGCGCCCACCTCTCTTTGGCGCCCCTCCAAAGACACCTCCGGACGCGCCGACCCCTCTTCGGCGCTCCGCCGAAGACACCTCCGGACGCGCCCACCTCTCTTTGGCGCTCCGCCAAAACACTTCCGGCACACGCCGACCCCTCTTCGGCGCATTCGCGTCCCTCGATTCCGCCTCCGACATATCGCGCGATTCTGTTTGCGTTTTCGCTCACCAGACGACATCGAGAAGCGAAGCCTTGGAGGTATCGATGCCCGTCCAGTCCCACCGGCGCCCGGAGCTACGTACATCCGTCGTGAAGTTGCTCGAAACCCTGGTCCCCGCCGTGCGGGACGGAGGCGAGGTGCCGCTCCTCTCGATCGTGGAGAGCGTCGCGGGCGATCGATTGAAGCCCGAGGTCCGAAAGCAGCTCGAGGCCCGGGGCAACGCCGTCTTCCACCGCGAGGGCGAGGCGACGCGTTTCCTCAACGAAGGCCCGGCGCTGCGCATCCCCCTCAAGCGATTCGATCTGCGCATCGCGCCCCGCCTCTCCGGTGATGCCCGCCTCGTCGCGGGCGGCGCCGCCCTGAGCTTCCGCGGCGCCGAGACGCTGAGCGCGAGCAAGTTCCTGTTCTCCGTGCGCCTCGAAGGCATCGAAGCCACCGACCAGCGGATCTACGTCGACATGGAGGGCGACTCCTTCGACCAGGTCTTCGAGCTGGTGTGACATCCGCGTCATAGCGGCGCCGGCTGGCACACCATTTCCCGCCCAGCGCGAACCCTCCTTCACGGGCGCACGCGACGCCCCCCGGAGTGCAACCCCGCACCCCGATTGAGATTCCGTTTCTTCCACGCGCAGTTGGAGCGTGAACTGGAAGTGGCGAGAATTCGACAAGGCTTGGCTTCTTATTTGCCAAGCGGAGCGCGGAGGCCTCATGCGAACCCATCTTCGACGCCCTCTCGCCTTGCTCCTCGTCTCCCTCGCCGGCGCCAGCATCGCCGCCGGATGCTCAGGCATCGACGACACCTTCATCCCCAACAAGGACATCGCCGTCGCCGCCGTCTCGCCGCCTGCCATCTCCGGTGGCACCCTCGCCATCGCAGATGACGGCAAGACCGCCGTCGCCGCCGACCCGGACCGCGACATGGTCTGGATCGTCGACCTCGAAGCCCGCGCGCTGAAAGCCAAGGTCACGCTGGAAGAGGGCGACGAGCCCGGGCGCGTGGCGATCGACGCCAAGGGCCGCGCCCACGTGGCCCTCCGCTCGGGCGGCGCCGTGGCGTCGATCGACGTGGCCGGCGGCGGCAAGCTGATCGAACGTCGTCAGGTCTGCGCGACGCCGCGCGGCATCGCCTACGAGGCCGAGAACGACCGCCTCCACGTGGCCTGTCAGTCGGGTGAGCTCGTGACGCTGCCCGCGGGCGGCGGCGCGGCGACGCGCGTGCTGAAGCTCGAGCGCGATCTGCGCGACGTGGTGGTGCAAGGCGACAAGCTGCTCGTGAGCCGCTTCCGCTCGGCCGAGGTGCTCGTCGTGGGCATGGACGGCAAGGTCTGGCAGCGCGAGGCGCCGGCCAAGGTGACGGGCTTCGATCCGTTCACCGGCGGGGAGTCGCACTTCGAGCCGGCCGTGGCGTGGCGCATGGTGTCGCGGCCGAGCGGCGGCGCGATCATGGTGCACCAGCGCGGGACGTCGAACGCGGTGGTGATCGAGCAGCCCGGCGGCTACGGCAGCGGCGGCGGCTGCGACGGGAGCATCGTGCAGACGACGGTGACCGAGGTGGAGCCCGGCAACGAGACGGTGCCCATCGTGATCCCGACCCTGGCCGGCGCGTCGCTCTCCGGCTCGGCCCTGCCCGTCGACATCGCGGTCTCCCCGAACCAGAGCGAGGTGACGATCGTCGCCGCCGGCAACAACGCGATCCTGCGGACGACGCGGAGCTCGATCGCGGAGAACCAGTCGACGGGCTGCGATCCGTCGTTCGCCGAGCAGGTGCCCGGCCAGCCGATCGCGGCGCAGTACTGGGGCGGCGGGGAGCTCGCCGTGCAGCTGCGCGAGCCCGCGGCGATCTACCTGCCGAACACGCAGCAGACGATCGAGCTGCCCGGCGAGAGCCGCCGCGACACGGGCCACGACGTGTTCCACCAGAGCGCGACGGGCTTCAACTCGCTCGCGTGCGCGTCGTGCCACCCGGAGGCGATGGATGACGCCCGGACCTGGAACTTCAACCCGATCGGTCCGCGCCGGACGCAGTCGATCCGCGGCGGCATCCTGGCGACGGCGCCGCTCCACTGGGACGGCGACATGGAAGACCTCGGCCACATCATGAGCGAGGTGTTCGTGAACCGCATGGGCGGCCAGCCGCTCGGCCCGCGTCAATCGCGTCTCGTCGGTCGCTGGATCGACGCGCAGCCGGTGCTGCCGAAGGCCGAGATCGCGGACGCGACGGCGGTGGAGCGCGGCAAGGAGCTCTACTTCGACGCGAAGGTCGGCTGCGGGACCTGCCACAACGGCGCGAAGCTGACGAACAACGACTGGGCCGACGTGGGCACGGGCAAGGCGTTCCAGGTGCCGACGCTGATGGGCATCGCGGACCGCGCGCCCTTCATGCACGACGGCTGCGCCACGACGCTGCGCGACCGCTTCAACCCGGCCTGCGGCGGCGGTGACAAGCACGGCGTGACGTCGCACCTGACGCCGGCGCAGGTCGACGACCTCGTGGCCTACCTCGAGACGCTCTGAGAACGGTGGGGGCGCGGCCCCCACGTCTCACGCCCACGAAGCTCCGGATCCGGAGCGCCTCCCGTCCCCTCCCCGCTCACGACAAACCCCTCGGAACACCGCGACGAACGTCTTTCCGGCGCTCGTCGCGGCGCGCGTTCGTCCTCGCCGCAAATGAAAACGATTTTCATTGTCATTATCATATCAGGGCGGTAGCCTGAGTTTCCATGAGCCGCTACACAGGTCCCCGCGTTCGCGTGATGCGCGCCCTCGGCTGCGATCTTCCGGGGTTTTCGCGCAAAAAGATTGATCGACGTCCGTACCCGCCAGGTCAGCACGGGCAGGCGCGGCACAAACTCTCCGAGTACAAGCTCCGCCTGATCGAGAAGCAGAAGCTTCGGTTCGGGTACGGCGTCTCCGAGGTCCAGCTCCGGCGCTTCATGGTCGAAGCCGGGCGAAGCCAGGGCGCCCCCGGTGACAAGCTCGTCGAGCTGCTCGAGCGGCGTCTCGACAACGTCGTGTTCCGCGCAGGTTTCGCGCGCACGATCCCGGCTGCGCGGCAGCTCGTCAGCCATGGCTTCGTGCACGTGAACGGGCGACGTGTCGACATCGCGTCGTTCCGGGTCGACCAGGGACACAAGATTTCCCTCGTGCCCAGGGTCTGGAAGAACCCGCACGTGCTCGCCGCGATCGCAGACGAGACGATGGAGCGCGCCTCGTGGCTCAACGTCGACAAGGCCGCGTTCCACGCCACCGTGACGGCGCTGCCGGACGCCTCCTCGGCGTTGTTCCCCGTCGATGTGCAGCGGGTCGTCGAGTTCTATTCGCTCCGTCTCTGACGCGGGGCGTTGCCCCGCACCCCAGCAGGAGGCTGTCCGCCCCCTGCACCCCGGACCAGGCACGGCCTGGACCGAAAGCGAAAAAACCGCGCGATGCGCGGTTTTTCCGACGGGCCCGTGGCAAGACCACGATCCTCCTCGCCAGCCAAGACAGCAACGCTGCCCCACGTGCTGGGGACGTTCTCCCTGTCGACAGCGCGCATCGCGCGCTGTCGCCCCACGTCCAGGGCTTGCCCTGGTCCGGGTCCAGGGGTGGACAACCCCTGGTCGGGGTCCGGGGTGAAACCCCGGCGCGACGCCCCCCGAAACGCAAGTTTCTTGCGCATCCCGTCGGATCCTCGTCAGGAGCCGCGCGATTGGGTATCCTCCCGAGGCGTGAACGTCGAACAACGAATCGCGGCGCTGGAAGCGCTCCTCGACAAGGTCCAGAAGAACGCCGCGTTGCCCCGGCCCGAGCGTGCCGGGATCGGCGCGCTCGCGGTGAAGCCGGGGGACGACGTGGTCGGCGCCCCGATCCCCACGCTCGCCGAGGCCGCGACGCCGATCGTCACGAAGAAGCCCGACATCAGCGAAGACCTCTGGGACGAGGCGCCCGCGAAGGAAGCGCCCGCGAAGGCCGTGGCCATCGCATCTCCGCTGCCCGGCCTCAAGGAGGGCACGCCGAGGACGCCCCCGGCCAAACCCGCGCCCGTCACCACGGCTGCCAAGCCTCCCGCTGTGCCGGGTCCGAAGCCGCTCACGCCCGTCACCACGGCCGCCAAGCCTGCCGCCGTCGCGCCGGCCGCCACGAAACCCGCGGCCATCCCCGGCCCGAAGCCGCTCACGCCCGTCACCACGGGCGCGAAGCCGGCCGCGACGACGCCTGCCGCGACGCCCGCCGCCAAGACCGGACTCGGGGCCGCGATGCCGAAGCTCACGACGCCGGCCGCGACGCCCATCGCCACGAAGCCGGCCGCGAAGCCGGTCGACGAGCTAAAGAGGACGCTGCCCGGTGTCGGCGACGGCGAAGAGGTCGGCGACTCCCGTCCCCCGCCGCTCCAGGACACCGACGCGATCACCGCGCCGCTCGCGCTCGCGCCGGAGCAGATCGAGGCCCTCATCGGGACCGACGCTGCGAAGAAGCCGGAGACGACGAGCACCGGTTTGCCCTCGGCGATCGAGGAGGACGGCGACGGCGACGACGCCGAGCCGACGAAGCTGTTCGAGCCCGCCTCGACGTCGAAGCCGAGCGCCGCGCTCGTCGCAGCGCTCGTGAGGCCGCCCGAGCCGGAAAAGAAGCCCGAGCCCGAGAAGGAGCCGGAGCCCGTCCTCGAAGCGAAGCCCGAGCCCGAGAAGAAGCCCGAGCTCGAGGCCGTCGTCGAGGTCGAGGCTGCCGCGCCCGAGAAGGAGCCCGAGTCCGAGAAGAAGCCCGCTTCGGTCAGGAAGCCCGAGCCCGAGGCCGTCGTCGAGATCGAGGCCGCCGCGCCCGAGAAGAAGCCCGAGTCCGAGAAGAAGCCCGCGCCGGCCAAGAAGCCCGAGGTCGAGACCGAGGAGGCCTCGATCGAGCTCGGCGCCGCGGAGCTCGAGCCGAAGCCGGAGCCGGAAAAGAAGCCGGCCGCGAAGCCGCCGCTGCCGACGAAGAAGCCCGAGGTCGAGAAGAAGCCCGTCGCCGTGACCAAGCCGCCGGTGGAGAAGAAGCCGGTCGTCGTGGCGAAGGAGCCGGAAGAGACGAAGCCGGAGCCGGAGCCGAAGAAGGGTTTGCCCGGGTGGCTGCTCGTCGCCGCGGCGCTCTTGCTCATCGGCGCGGGTGCGTTCGTCGCGATGCAGAAGGGCTGGATCGGCGGCTTGCCCGGCGGGACGCAGCCCGGAAACACGGGCGGCGCCGTGACGCCGACGCCCACGCCCACGGAGACGGTGAAGGCTGCGCCGACGCCGGCCACCGCGGAGACGGCGCCGGCGCCGTCGGACAGCGCCCTGGCCGCTCCGCCCGCGAGCGCGTCGGCCGCGCCCGCGGGCAGCGCTTCGGCCGCG
>NZ_JASBQE010000048.1 GCF_029960785.1 Polyangium sp. 15x6 | reverse complement strand
GCGCGGGCGGCAGCGGCGCGTCGGGCGGCGCGGGCGGCGCGGGCGGCTCCGAGCCGAACGTCCCGGAGGCCGTCGTCTCGCTCGACCCGAGCTTCGGCGTGGACGGCGTCGCCACGGCGGCCGGAAACAAGCCGAACTGGGATCACATCCATGCCTCGCTGCGCCTCCCGGACGGCAAGCTCCTCGTCGCCGGCGGCACGTCCGACTCGTCTTTCGGCGAAGGGTACCTCTTCCGGGCGAACGAAAACGGCATGCCCGACGTCTCGTTCGGCGAGGGCGGCAAGGTGCTCGCGAGCAACCTGACCCGGACCTCGTTCCAGGCGGTCGCGGTCGCGCCGAATGGAGACATCCTCGCCGCGGGCCTCTCCGTGCGCGGCGCCGAGCAGAGCCACGTCCTCGTCGCGCGCTTCGACGCGACCGGTAAGCCCGTCTCTTCCTTCGGCAAGGCGGGCCTCGCGCTCGGCGAAAAGGGGGCGGCGTTTTCGATTGCGCTCCAGGGCGACGGCAAGATCCTCGTCGCCGGCCGGAGCGGCGCGCCTCTCGCGCCGGGATACCTCGTGCAGCGGTTCCTCGCCGACGGGAGCATCGACCCGAGCTTCGGACAGGGAGGCGTCCTCGAGCCCCCGTTCGAGAATGGCTCGTTTCCTTCGAGCGTGAACATCACCGGCGACGGCAAGATCGTCCTCTGCGGCAAACACGGAAACTTCGACGGAATGGCCTTCGTGCGGCTCTTGCCGAGCGGCGCGCTCGATCCGAGCTTCGACGGCGACGGCAAGGCCGTCGTGGAGGAGCTCCACCTGTTCAATTACAACCCCGCGACCCCGGCCTATGCGTCGTCGTACTGCGCCGTCGCGCCCAATGGAAAGATCCTCGCGACCGGGGAGTCCATCGGGGGCGCCTCGGTCCTGCGCCTCGACACGGATGGAAAGCTCGACCCGACGTTCGGCGACGGGGATGGCATCGCGACCACGTCCGTCTCCGCGAACCCCGCGGAGTCCATGCAGCTCCTTTCGGACGGCAAGGTGCTCGTGACGTTCACCGGCTCGGGCGGGTACAAGGTCGCTCGATTCGACACGAACGGGCTCCTCGACAAGACGTACGGCATGAATGGGATTGCGTCGGTCCATCCGGCGTGCCTCGTCCGCGACATCACCGCGGCCCCGGACGGGAGCGTCATTGCCGCCGGGCGGTGGGAGTTCCCGCCGGCCACCGGCACCACGCTCTCGCGGATCACACCGAACGGCGCGCAGGACGACGCGTACGGCGTGGCAGGGCTCGCCACGCTGCAATCGGGCGCGGCGCTCGACGCAGCCATTTCCGTGAGGCTCGCCGCGGACGGGAAGATCGTCTCGGCGGGCACCACGGATTATGGCCATGGGAACTTCACGAACGTGATGCTCGCGCGGCACCTCTCGGACGGCGCGCTCGACGGGGTCTTCGGCCCGGGGGGCGTCGTCGTGCTCGATTCGCTCACGAGAGCGCTCGGCGTCGCGCTCCAACCGGACGGCAAGACGCTCGTCGCGGGCGTCGCCCTCGACCCGTCCGTCCGCCATCTCGTGCGGCTCGGCGCGACGGGCGCGCTCGACCTGAGCTTCGGCAACAATGGCGTGTTCACCCTGCAGAACCCGATCCAGGGCACGCCGAATCCGATCGCCGTCGACGGGGACGGGCGCATCGTGATCGGCGGGACGACGAAGGGCCCGTTCTTCAACATCCCCTATGTCAAAAGGCTCCTCGGGACGGGCGAGCACGACATGACCTTCGCCGTCGACGGGTTTCTGGCGCTCCAATTGGCGGACACGCAGGTCACGGACCTCGTGGTGCTCGCGGACGGCACGATCATCGCCTCGGGCCGGAGCGGCGCCACGACGTCCCACGTGATCCGTGTCCTCCCGACCGGCGTGCTCGACACGTCCTTCGGCAATGCGGGGGTGACGACGATCGAGAATTCTTTCCCCGTAACCCGCCTTTCGCGCCAAACGAACGGAGGATTCCTCGTGGCAGGCCTCTTCATGAAGCCGGGCGACGTCGACGCCTCCCATCTCGGCATCACACGCCTCGACGACAAGGGTGCGCTCGACATGGCGTTCGGGACGAATGGCCTCGTCGAGCAGGGCCTCGGGAGCCTCGCGCCCACGGACGTGCCCGCGGTTGTGCCCTTGCCGGACGGCTCGTTCTTCGTGGCGACCGAGGCCGTGCTCGACCGCGAGACGATGGTGATCTTGAAGTATCTACCGGACGGAAAGCCCGACGCGAGCTTCGGCCATGGAGGGCGCGCGGTGGTATCGGCCCCGGGGTCGTGGGGGGCGTACGATGGGCTGTCCTTGCCGGATGGGAAGGTGCTCCTCGCCGGGCGCGGGTTCTCGCCGAAGAGCGGCACGGATTTCGGATTGGTGCGGATTGCGCCCTAGCAGCCCGTGGATCTACGCCACTCCAATCGCGATCCCAACATCCCGCCCATGGCCCGGCGGCATCCCGTCCCACGCAGCCCGGGAAAATCGTGCCAATTGCCTCGGCATACGCCGTACCAGAGCCACCATGGCTGCCAATATCACCAAGATCGCAAGGGCGGAGCCCTTCCGGGCCGCGGCCAGGCCCCGTGGAGTCCCAGCGCCGAGAATTTGGCGTAGCACGAGCCCCAAGTTGAGCGCGGCGACATGGGCCAGGTAGCGTTTTCGCACATTCTCCCGGCCCCTGACTCGGACCCTTCTCATTCCGCCCGTCTCGCATGCATGGGCGAATGTTCGCTCGATGAACTCTCCGCGTTTGCGTTGGAGAGCGCGCCCCTTCGGACGACGTACGCGGTATCGATTTTCGTAAAACGCTTGCTGCATGTCCCAGCCCTTGTCCACCCATTTGCGGACAGGCTGGCTCCTCTCCGGGACATAGGTGCGGTAGCCGGACTCCTTCAACGATAGGAGCAGCTCGGCCTTGTGATACCCCTTGTCCGCCACGACCTCGATCACGGTGCGCTCGGGCTGCGCGTCGTTGCTGCCGCCCTCCGGAGGCGGCTCGTCATCCGAATCGCGGTCCTTGTCGCTTTTCGCCTGCTCCACATTCGTGCGCGCCTGCTCCAGGCTTTGCGCCACCGTCGCTGGGTCGGCCTGGTCCGCTGAATAGACCTCTGCGGCGACCACGACGCCGCTGCTCATGTCGACGACATGTTCGGTCTTGTAGGCCAATCGCGTGCGGCCATCCTTGAGCTTCGTGATGCGGGCCTCTTCGTCCGTCGGGCTTTTCCAGTCGGTATTCGACGTCTTCTTGCCCTTGCGCTTGCGGTCGAGTCGCCGAGCGTCCTCCACGGTCGGATTCTCGATGCCTTCCTCCTTCGCCAGCCGCTTGATGAAGTCCGCGTACACCTCACCCGTCTCGCGCCGCACGATCGCCTTCATCGATGCGTCAGCGCGGAGATACGTCGAGTCCACGCCCATGACTTTGCCTTGGAGAAGCCCGGAGCGATGGACGACCCCGAGCACGAAGGCGAACATCGCCTCGAAGACCTCACTGCCGAGGCGCTTGCGCATCTTGGACAGCGTCGAATGATCGGGCACCGTTTCGCCGGGCAACATCCCGAGAAACTCCCGCAGGGACAGCGAATCCGAGCACCGCCATTCGAGCCCGCGCTCGGACTCGATCCCCTCGAAAAAACCGACCAGCAGCATCCGGAAGTAGAGTCCCGGCGCAATCGACGGCCTACCCGCCGTTCCGTCGGCCTCGAAGTACTTCGCGCACGCCGCCTCCATGGCCCGGTCAAACCCGTTCTCGCGCAGAAGCTCGTTCAGCTTCTCGTAGAACCGGTGCCCCGGCGACCGCGGCAGCGAAGGCGCCGCCACCCAGAGCGGCGCCTGCTTCTCCCGTCTTCGACCCATCGACATGACGCGGACAAACCTACCATCCCCTCCCGTCCCTGTCGATCGTCCTTCGGGATAGGTCCACGGGCTGCTAGGGTATGTCCGGCGCCGTAACGAGGACGGGTCATGCGCTCGATCAACGAACCACGGCTCGGCGAGGCGCCGGCCATCTTCGACATGGATATCGGCACGGATCCGGACGATACGTGCGTCGCGGCTATCCTCGCGGCGAATCCGTCGCGATTCCGGGCTGCCTTGCTCGTGACGAGCGACGAGACACGCGAAAAAGGCCGGGCGCGGTTCCTCGCGGGGCTGCTTCGGGCCGCGGGGGTCGATCTCCCCGTCGCCGCGGGGTTGCCGAGCGTACGCCGTCGCGCCTCGTGCCTCGTGGAGGAGGCCGGGCTTTCGCGCGAAGACGTGCCGTTCTCCCTCGACGCGGTCGGGGAGATCCTCCGTGTCCTCGAGGCGCATCCGCGTGTGGATTACGTGGGGCTCGGACCGCTGACGAACCTCGACGCGGCGCTGGGTCTGCGTCCGGAGCTCGCGGCGCGGGTGCGGCTCTTTCAAATGGGGCCAGCGCTCTGCGGGGCTTACCGTCGGGAAGCGGCGCAATACAATGCCCGCCTCGACCCGGATGCGTTTGCGCGGGTCCTTTGCCGGGTGGACAAGCCGCGGCTCCTGTTCAGCCATTCGAGCTGGGGGAGCTTCGGCGAGGGGATGCGGCAGAGGCTCGGGGTGTATCCGGACGATCCGCTCGCGTGTGCCCTGAGGGAAGCGCATCCGGCGGCGGCGCTTTTCGTGCGGCATCTGGAAGCGTGGGTCGAGACGGGGAAGGATTGCTCGATCATGCACGACCCGCTCACGGTGCTCTCGGCGGCGCTGCCGGGGCTCGTGGATTTCGAGGATGTGTCGCTCGTCGTCCGTGAGGATGGCTGGGTGGGCCTCGCGGAGAGGTCGCATGTGGCGCTCGGGGCGGCGTTGCCTGCGCGCGGGAGCGTGATTGCCGGGGTTCTGTCGGGTCGTCATGCGCCGATCGAGGGCCGTGCGATCGAAGCGCGCATGTCTCTCGATACGGACGACGAGGCGGCCAGGCGAGCGATCGCCGAAGGGCTGCTCGGCGAGGAGGGCGCGCGGGTGGCGGTGGCTTGGGGGGCGTGGAATCGGGGGTGAGAACGGCCTGGCCGAGCGGAGTATCGGGAGCCTCGTGGCCACGGACGTCCCCGCTGTGCGCCGGGCGCGGGTTCTAAACGCGGCGCCGGGCGCGTGGGGGGGGGTCGCGCCCGGCGCCGCGTCCTACGGGGACTCAGGTCTTCGAGCGAATCATGCGGTCGCCGGACCCGTGGCCTCTTTCGATGCAGAGTAAGAATCGACCCATGAAGCGTCAAGGGCATGACGGTGGGGGGTCGGGGAGGAGAGCAGGATTCCAGCGGATGCGGATGGGGGGCGGTGGACGACGATGACGACGGGGGTGAACGTCGACGATCTCTCGGACTTCCTCGACGAGGTCGTCGAAGGTGGTCGACGAAGTCGTCGAAGGTGGTCGACGACCTCGCGGACTTCCTCGACGTGCTCTCGGACTTCCTCGACGAGGTCGTCGGAGTTGTCGACGTGCTCTCGGACTTCCTCGACGAGGTCGTCGGAGTTGTCGACGTGCTCTCGGACTTCCTCGACGAGTTCTCGGACTTCCTCGACGACCTCTCGGACTTCCTCGACGAGGTCGTCGGCGTCGTCGACAAGCGCCCCGCGGACGTCGACGCTCGCGAGGGGCGCTCTCCCCCTGGAAGCAGACCGCCCGGCTGCTACCTGTAGGAGGCCATGCGCCGTGGCACCCTTCGAAAGGCCGCACGCTTGAACCCCGGCGGACTCTTGCGCCTCGCGCGCTTCCTACGCCTGCGCGTCGAGGGGATGAGCCCGCGGCAGGTGGCGAGCCTCGTGTTCTGGCGGATCACGCGGAATCGCTATCGAAGGTAGGCGTCACGCAGCGGGGACCTTCACCACCCCGGCCCCTGCCCTCCCAGCACGATATGCAATCCCGCATCGTGACGCAGATCCTCGGCCCTGCCTCCCAGCGCTCGCTCCTGGCCGTACGAATCCAGCACCACGTGCGGCACGAGCCCGAAGGTCAGGATCTGCTTCTCTCCCTCCTTGCCCAGCGAAAACGCCACCCCCAGAGCCGCCGAGAATCGTGTCTCGTTCGAGAACACCCCGACGAGCTGGCCGCAGGGCTGCCACGGCGCTTCCTCGGGACAATCGTCGTTGCCCGGTAAATCGCGGTAGGCCGTGTTGTACGTCGCCCCGTGGCTCACGTAGAGGTTGAGGAGCGGCGCCACGCTGCCGAGGCGCATACTCAGGTCGAAGCCTGCGCGGCCCCAGGGGCCATTGCCAATCGCCGAGTAATACCCGCCGGCGCCGAACGCGAGGGAGACGGGATCGCGGTTGTCCTCGTCGAGCAATGCGAAGCGCGCCTCGCCGCCGAGGCGCTGGAAGCCGAGGGAGGCGCCGAGCTCGAACCAGCGCGTGACGCCATAACGAAGGCCGACGTCGTACACGCTGAACCCGGCGCTCCAGAACCAGGGGAACGTCTCCGTCTCGGGATAGATGTCCGCGCCTCCGGTGGAGACGGATTCGTCGCGGCCGGCGCCGCCCTCGAAGTGGCCCCAGCCGAAGTTCCATAGCGTGCCGTGGACGGACCAGCCGAACTTGCCCGCCGGCGTGGTGTCGCCCGTGCGTGGCGCGATGGCCGGGCTACAGGCGGGGACGGTGAGGAGGAGGGGAAGGAAGAAAAGAAGGTGCGGATTCATGACCTCAGAATAAGGCCATGGGGCGCAGTATCGTCACGATTTCTTGGATACGTCGAGCGCGCCCGAGAGGAGCAAGGGCAGGAGCGCGTCGCGGATGCTCGAGAGCCTGCGGTTTTGCTCCTGGAGCGCGACCATCGCCTCGGGGCGCGTCACGGATTGTTCGAGCGGGAGGCCGAGCAGCGCGGCGAATTGCAGGGCGCTCAGGACCTCGATGATTCGATCCTGGACGGGGAGCGGGGGCACGGCGAGCTCGAATTCGAAGAGGTCGCTCTGGTAGAGCTCCGGGTACGTCGAGCCGTTCGCCACCTTGTCGAGGTAAGGCCGGTTCGCGCGGAGCCAATAGGCCAGATAGAGCGGTCGCAATGCGGGGCCGCAACGGAAATTCAAAAAACCTTGGTTCGTGGCCATGGGGACGGCGTTGACGGCGACGGCGCCGACGGGCGCGCGTTTCGTCAGCATCACGGTCCCCGGGGGCAAGAGCTTCGCCGAGGAGTTTTCCAGGCCGAGCCGGGTGATCGAGCGCTCCGTGCGCGAGACGAAGAGGCCATCCTGAAAGCTCGTGATTTCCTTCGGGGTGAGCCAGGGGAGGTCGCCGTCCCAGTATTCGTCGACCGACGTGCTCGGCGTGCCGCCGCTGTCGACACGCAGGATCGATTCGCCGTCCGGCTCGAGCGTGCTCCGGCGCCAGCTCTTCGGGCAAATCAGATACGGCTCAGCCACGCAGGAGCTCCTCGAGGACACGCAAGGCCGCATTCGAGGCCCGATCGATCTCCTGGAACCGCGCGAGGATCTCGGCGAGCTCGGCCTGCAAGGCGCCGTGATCCCAGGACGCCTCGGGGCGGCTCTCGAATCCCACGTATCGACCCGGGACGAGGACGTACTTGTGGGCGCGAACGTCGGCGAGCGTCGCAGAGCGGGCAAACCCGGGCACGTCGGCATACCCAATAGGTTCACGCTCGCCGCGCCAGGCGTGGTAGGTGTCGGCGATTCTCTTGATGTCCTCCGCGGTGAGCACGCGTTTCACGCGGTCGACCATCGTGCCCATCGTCCGCGCGTCGATGAAGAGGACGTTTCCGCTACGGTCCGCGAGCCGTTTGCCCTGCTCGCCGATCCCGTTTTTCTTGTCGCGCGCGAGGATCCACAAGCAAACCGGGATCTGCGTCGAGTCGAAGAGCTGGCCCGGCAGCGCGACCATGCAATCGACGAGGTCCGCCTCGACGAGCTTCTTCCGGATGTCCCCCTCCCCCGATTGCTGCGACGACATGCTGCCGTTCGCGAGCACGAAGCCGGCGATGCCCGTCGGCGCGAGGTGGCGCAGGAAATGCTGCACCCAGGCGAAGTTCGCATTGCCCGCGGGCGGCATGCCGAACGGAAAACGCGCGTCGTCGCGCAGGCGCGCGCCGCCCCAGTCGGAGTCGTTGAAGGGCGGGTTCGCGAGGATGTAATCGGCCTGGAGGCCCTCGTGCAGGTCGCGCTGGAAGCTGTCGGCCCATTCGGCGCCGAGGTCGCCGTCGATCTGCCGGATGGCGAGGTTCATCTTCGCGAGCCGCCACGTCGTCGGGTTCGACTCCTGGCCGTAGACACGAATGTCGCCGACGCGCCCGCCGTGCTCCTCGACGAACTTCTCGCTGTGCACGAACATGCCGCCCGAACCACAGCACGGGTCGAAGACGCGGCCCTTGTACGGGGCCAGCATCTCCACGAGGAGCTCCACGATGCATTTCGGCGTGTAGAACTGGCCGCCGCGTTTCCCCTCGGCCGCGGCGAAATGGCCGAGGAAGTACATGTACACGTCGCCGAGGACGTCGCGCCCGCGCGTCGCCTTGTCCTTGAAGCCGAGGTCGCCGAAGAGGTTTACGAGTTCGCCGAGGCGCGCATTGTCGAGCGCGGGACGGGCAAAATCCTTGGGCAGGACGCCCGCGAGCGCGGGGTTTTCCCGCTCGATGGCGAGCATGGCCGCGTCGATGCGCTTGCCGAGGCCGGGCTCGGCCGCGTGGCCCGTGAGGAACGACCAGCGCGCCTCCCGCGGGACCCAGAAGACGTTTTCGGCGCGATAGGCGGCCGGGTCTTCGGGATCGGCGCTGGCGAGGGCGGCGTGTTTTTCCTCGAAGGCGTCGGAGATGTATTTGAGGAAGATCAGGCCGAGGACGACGTGCTTGTACTCGGCGGCGTCGAGGCTGCTCCGCAGCTTGTCGGCCGCGGCCCAGAGGGTCGCCTCGTAATCGCCTATGCCTCCGCCGTCGGTGGGCTGCTTCGACGCGCTCGTTCGGGCCGTCCGGGAGGTCATCGTTCAGGCTCGGGCGCTGTCGCGATGCGGATCCGCCGCCGCGATCTGCGAAGGCCCGGGTCGATCGACGAGCCTGTGCATCGAGAGGCACGCCTGGTCCACCATTCCGAGGAGCGGCCGCGGCGCCACGCCGAGCAGCACGAGCCCGATCGCCAGCGGCAGCGCCGCCACGAGCTCACGGCCATGCAACGCGGGGAACTTGCCGCCGAACGGCTCCAGGTACTTGCTCTTCTGCCATTCCTCGCGGGCCTCGCCGAACAGGAGGTGCCCCATCGCGAAGATGTGGACTGCCGCGAGCGCCACCATTCCGAACGCCCCGAACGCGCCGATCGCCCGCTCCCGCGCAAACGCGCCCCAGAGCGCGAGGAGCGGCCCCCAGAAGCCCGCGAGCAGCGGCAGTCCGAGCGACGCGAGCATGCCGAGACCGAACAGCATCGAGAACAGGGGCATTTCCCGGGCGAGGCCGCCGAATCGCCCGAGGTCGCGCGTCTGCACGCGCGATTCGAGGACCGAGACGAGCACGAAGAGCAGGCCGAGGATCACGCCGTGCATCGCCGCCATGACCACGCTCGCCTCGAATCCCTGCGGCGTGAGGGCTCCAATCCCGAGGAGCGCAATCCCGCCGTGTGCACCGGCAATGCGCGCCAAGAACCGTTTCAGGTCGTCCTGCGCGATCGCCGCGAGCGCGGAGACGAGGATCCCCGCCGCGCCGAGGATCGAGACGGTCAGCGCCGCCCAGCGCATGCCGTCCGGCAAGACGCCCACGTTGAGCCGCAGAATGCCGTACACGCCGGTCGAGAGGAGCGCGCCCGAGAGGAGCACGCTCGTCGACGCGTCGGCCTCGGCATGCATGTCCGCGAGATACCCCGGGAACGGGAAGACGGACATGCGGAGCGCGAAGGCGACGAAGAGCGCGGTCCAGAGGACCTTCACAGCGGAATATCCACCGATCGTGAGGCCCTGTTCGACCCACGCGACCCGCGCGAGCTCGGGAATCGCGGCCGCGCGGAGGACGAATTCGCCCGTCGCGAGGTACGTGGGGTCGGCGTTTTGCCAGAGGAAAAAGGACGCGGCGCAGAGGAGCGCGGCGCCGATCAGGGAGGAGACGAGGACACGCGCGGCGGCGCGGCGCGGGCCCGGGCCGCCGCGGCGCGCGACGAGGAGGCTCGTGGGCAGGACGCCGAGGAGGAAGAAGGCGCAGAACAAGAAGAGGTCGAGCGAGACGAGGACGCCGAGCGAGGCCGTGAGGAAGAGGCCCGCGAGGGCGTGGTAGGTGGCCGCGCGGTCGCGCAGGGTCGCGCTCGCGATCGAGGCGACGAACGCGAGGAGGACGGCCGCCGCGACGAGCGCGAGCGAGATGCCGTCGACGCCGAGGAAGTATTCGACGCCGAGCGAGGGAAAGAGGCGAGCACGCTCGAGGAACTGGAAGCCGTCATTGCCGTCGGCGGGGCTCATGGCGCGGTCGAAGCGGACGCAGAGCCAGGCGACGAAGGCGAGGAGCGAGCCATGGACGAGGGCGCTCGTCGCGGCGAGGACGCGCGGGTGATCACGGCGCGTGACGCGCAGGAGGAGCGCGAGGAGCGTGCCGAGGAGAGGGAAGAAGACGACGACGGAGAGCGGGCTCTTGCCGAGGAAGCCGAGGCCGAGCGGTCGCTCGGCGTGGATGGCGATGGCGAGGGGGCGGCCGGGTTCGGCGCCGCCCGTGCGGCTGTTCGATTCGACGATGACCTGGCCGTAGAGCTCGCGTGCGCGGGCGGCCTCGTAGCGCCATCGGACGGTGACGCGGCGCTCCTGGCCGGGCGCGATGCGGGTGACCGCGCGGGGGCCTTCGACGGTGACGGTGATGCCGGGCGGGAGGCGTGGATCGGCGGCGGAGGTGCGGGCGTCGACGCGCGAGAGCTCGAGCGGGCCGGGGCCTTCGTTGCGTACGAAAAACGCGCCGGTCATGTGCTCGCCGTCGGGCGCGAGGGAGAGCTCGACGCGCTCGCCGCCGAACTCGGGGCGAAGGACGGCGCGGCCCGCAGGTTCGTCGGCGAAGGCGGGAGCCGCGAGGCCGAGGAGGACGAGCGCGGCGAAGAGGGAGAAGAGGCGCTCGAAGAGGCGCGCCGGGAGGCCGAGGACGAGGTCGTCGATCGTGGAGACGAGCTTCGAGGCAGCACGCGCGATCGTGTTGGCTGCCTCGAAGAGGGCCTCGCCGAGCTTCGCGCCGGGGCCGTCGAGGAGGGCGCGCGCGCCGGGGAAGGAGAGTTCTTTCGTCGGTCGCTTCTCGCGTGGCTCGGGGGTTCGCAGGCTCGTCGCCGCGCGCACGAGCGCGTGGAGCGAGAGGAGGACGACGGCGAAGGCAGGCTCGTCGAGGCTGATCGCGACGAAGGCGAGGCCCACGGCGGCGATGGCGACGAAGACGAGGCGATGCGGGTGCCGGTGTTCGAGCGCGGCACGAAGCCCGGCGAGCGCGGTCGAGAGCACGCCGAAGACGGTGACGACGCCGGAAGCCGTGGAGCTCAGCGTGTAGAGATCGGAGAGACGAACGAGGAGGAGCGGTCCAGGCGCGAGCGCGAGGCCGAGCACGAGCGCGAGCGCAGGCGGCGAGAGTGACGACGCGGCGCGCGGGAGCCAGCCGGAGAACGGAAAGGTCGCGCTCGTCGCGGCCGCGCCGAAGAAGAGCAGGAGGCACGCGAGGGTGACGAGGCCGATCGATCCGGCGCCGAACTTTCCGGCGAGCGCGCGCGCGACGGACTGCCGTCCCTCCGCGTCGCGAATCACGAGTTGATCACGGATCTCGCGAAACGCGACGGTTGGGCCGAGCGGCGCGATTCGAACGTCCTCGCCCTCGGGGACGACGAGGCCCTCGATCCAGGCGACCTCCAGGCCATCCCCCGTGACCGTGGCGCCGCCGCCCGGCACGATGACGACCGAATGCGTGCCCGCGGGGATGTCCCGGCGCACGAAGGGCGAGACCGCGAAGGGCGCAGGGTTCTGCGCGAGCTGCGCGCGATCCGAGACGCCGAGGTACACACGCGCGCCCGGGTGGCTCGTGAACGTGAGGGTTCCGCGCTTCTCCGCGCGCTCGGCGATGCTCTTCACGTCGCGCTCGCCACGCGGTCGGTCGACGTCCTCGGCGATCGTCTGTTCGGCGGGGAGGCGACCTTCGGCATACACCGGGACGAAGCGCGCGCGGAAATCCGCGAGGAAACGGCCCTCGTCGAGCCACGCGCCGCCAAGGCCCCAGAAGAGGAAGACGAGGCCCGAGACGATCGCGGCGCCGCCGAAGCTCGCGACCACGCCCGCGCGCATGCCCGCGGACGCGGAGGCCTGCGAGGTCTTGCCGCCCGCGATGAAGATGCCCGTCGCGAGGACGACGGCAGCCCAGCCGAAGAGCCACACGATCGCGTCGGCCGCGAGCGCGACGAGCGAGAGGCCGGACGCAAAGAGGGACGCCGTCGCGGCGAAACGAAGGGCCGCGCGATCGTCCTCGATGAGCTTGCGCGCCGAGACGTGCGTGATCGCGACGACGAGGAGCGCGACGAGGAGAAAGCCCGCGCCGAGCGGGTCGAGGACGAACGAGGCATTCACGTCGAGCGAGCCGATGCGCGCGATGCGGAAGGCGACGTCGAAGAGGGCGCGGCGCGCAGGATCGAGCGAGGCGAGGCGCGCCGTGTCGACGAGGGAGAGCGCGAGCGCGAGGAGCGTCGCGCCGAGGGCGAAGTGCGTGGCCCGGCGTCGTCCCATCCGCGCGCCGAAGAGGGCTACGACGATCGCGGCGAAGAGAGGCACGAGCGGCACGAGGCCGAGCGGCACGAGGGGCGCCTCGACGGGCGCGAGCGGACCGGCATACGCGGGCATGGCTGTCCGGAGAATGTCGCGGGCCTTGGAAGGCGCCAGCCCCGTTCGTCGAGCCCCGCGCGATCGAGCGGGCAAGAGCAGGGCGCCGTCGAGGCGAGGAGCGGGCGGGCGTGTCAGCATCACGGGATGCCGACGGACACCGGCGTCGCTTTCTTGGTCGACGAGACGGCGGGGGAGCTCGCCAGGCTACGCGAGGAAAACCGGCTGCTGCGCCAGGACCAGCGCCGCCTGGCCATGCTGGTCGAGGTCACGAACGACTGGGTCTGGGAGGTCGACGCAAAAGGGGTCTACACGTTCGTGAGCCCGCGAATCCGCGATTTCCTGGGCTACGAGCCGGAGGAGGCGCTCGGAAAGACGCCGCTCGACTTCATGCCGCCCGAGGAGGCGGCCCGCGTCGGTGCCCTCCTCGGCCCGATCCTCGCGGCGCGCGCGCCGTTCAAGGACCTCGAAAACGTGAACCGGCACAAGGACGGCCGGCACGTGGTGCTGGAGACGAGCGGCGTGCCGCTCTTCGACGAGGCCGGGAGGTACGCGGGTTATCGCGGCGTGGACCGCGACGTCACGATGCGCAAGCTCGCGGAGTCGGAGCGCGCGCGGATGCAGGAGGAGATCATCCGCGCGCAGGAGTCGATGCTCGAGGAGCTCGAGACGCCGCTCCTGCCCGTCGCCGAGGGCGTGCTCGTGATGCCGCTCATCGGCTCGGTGGACAAACGGCGCGCCGGGAGGATCGTCGACGCGCTGCTCACGGCGGTGTCGTCCCGCGCGGCGACGTTCGCGATCATCGATCTGACGGGCCTACGCGCCGTGGATCACGCGGTGATGGAGCTCTTCTGTGAAGCCGTACGTGGAGCACGGTTGCTCGGCGCGGAGGTGATCCTGACGGGCGTGCGGCCCGAGGTGGCGCGCATGATGGTCGAGCTCGACGTGGGCGAGATGCGGACGCTGAGCACGCTGGCCCGGGGGATCACGTTCGCGCTGGGGGCGCGGAAGCGGCGCTGAGGAAGGCGCGCAAGGCCGCGCGGGATCACTCGTCCTCGCCGCTGGTCCCCACGCCTTGCATGTCGAGCGGCCCTTCGAGGGCCACGCGTAGCGCCGAGAGGGCGCGCGCGGCGCGGGACTTCACGGTGCCGAGTGGCACGCCGTCACGCTCGGCGATCTCGGGATAACTGAGCCCTTCGAAAAAGGCCGTCTCCAGCGTCGCGCGTTGCGCCGCGGGCAAACCGACGAGCGCGGCGCGCACCGCGCTCCGTTCGAGGTCGAGCACCGAGCTCGACTCGGGATCGATCACCGGCTCGATCGGCTCGTGCCGGAGCTCCTCGTCCGTGATCTGCGCCCTGCGCGTGCGTCGCCGCGCGCGATCGAGGGCCAGGTTTCGCACCGTGGTGACGAGCCACGCGACGACCGTGCCCCGCTCGGCGCGGTACTGATCGGCGCGCTCGACGATCGCGACGAACGCGTCGTGCACCACGTCCTCAGCCTCGAGCGCGTCCCGCACGATCTTGAGCGCGAGGCCGTACGCGACGCTCGCGTGGCGATCGTAGATCTCCGCGATGGCGTCGTCGTCCCCGTCACAGATGCGGCGCATGGCGCGCGCGTCCAGCGCGTCACGCTCCGCCCGGCTCTGGCGCCCACCCGCCGTCATGGCCACCTAACGAAAGGAGCACACAGGCCGAACGTCAACCGATTTACGGTGCGCATCGCCGTACGCTCCCGTGCTGCTGCGCGCGCGTCCCAAGGATGGGCACGCCGTCAAGCAGGCTCCGGCTCCGGGTTCTTCGGGATGGACGTCGCCTCGGATGTGCCGAGCGTGACCTTGCGCAAGAGCGCCCACAGCTCCGCGCGCCCCTCGGCCGTGACCGAGGAGAAACCGATCACCTTGCGCCCGGTGCTCTTCGCGATCGCCGCCGCCGCGCTGCGGCTCGCCGAACGCCCGATCTTGTCGACCTTCGTGGCGACGATGACGATCTCCACGGGCCGGCGCTGGACGTCCCGCGCCTCCTCCACGAACTGGATGAGCTCGAGGTCGTCCTCCTCCAGGCCGCGACGCACGTCGACCAGGATGACCAGGGCCGCGAGCGTGACGCGGCTCTTCAGGTACCCCTCGATGAGGTCCCCCCACGCCGTCCGTTCGGCCTTCGAACGTTTGGCGTAGCCGTAGCCGGGCAGGTCGATGAGGTGAAACGTCGCGCCGTCGCGGGCGCGCGCTTCGAAGAGGTTGATTTGCCGCGTGACGCCCGGCGTCGCGCCCGTGCGCACGAGGCCCTTGCGCTCGACGAGCGTGTTGATGAGGCTCGACTTGCCCACGTTCGATCGCCCCGCGAAGGCGATCTCGGCCATCGCCGGCGCCGGGAGCGACGAGCCCGGCGCGGCCGCGGCGAGGAACTGCGCATGCACGATCTGCCTGGGATCGAGCGCCTTTTTCTTATCGGCCGGCGGCGCGCCCGCGGGCTTCGGCCCCGCGGCCGGCTTCTTCTTCGGAGGCTTCGTTTTCTCGTTCACGGTACCGATCCCGGGCTGAACGTCGGCTTGCACGCGTCGCACTGGCAAAGCGAGCGGAGGTAGCGGAACGAGTAGATGCCGGTGTCGTGCTGGTCGCCCCAGGTGAACTGCAGGGCGTAGTTGCCGACCTGCTGGATGTCCCGAAGGCTGAGGTCGCCGCCCGGCACGAAATGGATGGTGCCGCCGTGCCCCTGGCAGACCGCGCAAGGGCAGTATCCGCGCAGGATCTCGTGCGGAAGCACGCTCTTGTGCCCGTCAGCCCACTCGATCTCCATGGTTCGAGCGCCATGCGGCGCTTTGACCATCGTGGGTTCGATCCTCGGATCGCTCATCGTGCCTGCTCCCTGTGATCTTGGGACTCGCGCGCTAGCATGAAGCTTCGGGCGACGTAAAGCAGCCATTTTCCTGTCGACGCCGAGGGTGATGCGAAGGTTCTGGACCGTCCTTTTTGCCGTGACGATCGCGCTGCACGTGACGTTCGCCGTGGCGGCCCACGCGATCCTCGCGCGCCTCGACGTCCCCGCGCCGTGGTTCGTCGCGCTCGCGCTCTCGGCGCTGCTCGCTTTTGCGTTTCACGGGAGGATCAAGCTCGCGTCGGCCGATCGTCCGGTCCCACGCCTGCGACGGCTGCTCGTGGAGGAGCCGTATTACACGCACTGGTGCGCGCTCGTCGCCGCGCTGCCGCTCTGGTTCCTCGGCCTCGCCCTCGCGATGCTCGCGAGCTTCGTCCTGCCCGCGACGCTCGTGCCGACGTCGGGCTCGCTCGCGATCGTGGCGTACGCGCTCGGGCTCGCGCTCGCCGGCTGGGGCGTGTTCGTGCGGCGTCGCTGGGTCCGCGTGCGCACGATCGACGTGCCCATCCGCGGTCTGCCGGCCGCCTTCGAGGGCTACCGCATCGCGCACCTGTCGGACCTGCACATCGGCGCGCTCTGCCCGCGCGAGCACGCCGATCAGTGGGCGGAGACCGTCCGCGCGCTCGACGTCGACCTCGTCGCGCTCACGGGCGATTACGTGACGAGCGGCAACGCGTTCCACGGCGAGATCGCCGAGCTCGCGAGCTCGCTGAAGAGCCGCGACGGCGTGATCGCCGTGATGGGCAACCACGACTACTTCGGCGACGGCGAGGCGCTCGTGGGGAAGCTGCGCGAGGCCGGCATCGGCGTTTTGCGGAACGAACGCACGGCCATCGAGCGCGGCGGCGAGCGTCTCACGATCGCAGGCGTCGACGACACGTGGTCGCGCCGCGCGAACGTGCGCCGCGCGCTCGACGGCCACGATCACGGCGCGCCGCTCGTCGTGCTGGCCCACGACCCGCAGCTCTTTCCGGATCTGTCCGCGCGGGGCGCGTCGCTCGTGCTCTCGGGTCACACGCACTGGGGTCAGGTCGGCGTGCCATTTCTTACGACGCGGTACAATCTGTCGGCCCGCGTGTATCGCTATCACGCGGACCTCTACCGCGAGGGCGACGCGTGGCTTTACGTGAGCCCCGGGCTCGGCACGACGGGGCCGCCGGTGCGCCTCGGGGCGGCGCCGGAGATCACGATCCTTCGGCTCGAAGCGAAGGTCTGACGCCCGTCTCGCCGAGCACCCGCTCCGCCTGCCCGAGCGCACGCACGACGACCGCGCCCTCCTCGAACGGCGTACGCGGCGCGCGGCGCTCCTCGACGCAATGCAGGAAGTGATCGATCTCCGCGGCCATCGGCTCGCGCCACGGGACGCGGATCTCCTCGGCCGGGCCCTCGAAGAGCCCATCACTCCGCAAAGGTGGACGGGAGAGGAAGATGCGATCCGGCGCGCGCACGTCATCGAGCATCGCCACGGCGCTCGAGCCCACGACCACGATCCGCCGCTCCTTCGTCGCATGCACGCGCGAGAGCTCGATCCGCGCGGCAAACCCCGATACGAGCTGCAAGCCGAGCACGACCGGATCGCCCTCCGGACCGCTCGTCGCTTCGAGCGACTCGATCCGGAGCGGCTCGAGCGCATGCACGATCGAGAGATCGTGCGGCCCGAGCGACCAGAGCGCCGGCACCGATCGATCCCCACGAATGGAGAGCCGCGACGCCGCGAGGTGGCGGATCGTGCCGAGCGCGCCGTCGTGCACCATCGCGACGAGACGCTCGACCGCAGGGTGATACCGCAAGAGGTGCCCCACCATGGCCACGCGACCGAGCGACGCCGCGCGAAGCGTGCAGCGCTCGGCGTCCGCCGCCGAGACCGCGAGCGGCTTCTCGACGAGCACGTCGAGCCCCGCATCGAGCGCCGTCAGCACGAGGGACGCATGCGAGCGCGGCGGCGTGGCGATCACCACGGCGCGCGCGCCGAGCCCGATCGCCTCCTCCAGGCTCTCGACGATCGCCGCGGAAGGCGCCTTCGCGCGCGCGACCTCGCGCCGCGCCGCGCTCGTCTCGGCGACCGCGACGAGCTCGGCCCGCGGGCTCTCGCAGAGCACCCGGAGCAGGTTCTCGCCCCACGCGCCGCAGCCGACGAGGGCGACGGGTACGGTCACGGCCGCTCCCAATGGAAACGCATCCGCCGCGTATAGCGCCGGCCCGCCGTGCGGGAAAGGTCAGGCGAGGAAAGACCCGAGCGCGCGGAAGCGACGGTACCGATCCTCGACGAGGTCATCGCCCGAGAGACCGTCGAGCGAGGTGAGCGTCTGCCACAAGGTCTCGTCGAGCCTGCGCGCGGCGTCGTCGTGGTCCTGATGCGCGCCGCCCGTCGGCTCGTCCACGACGACGTCGACCACGCCGAGCTGCAGGAGCTCCGGCGCCGTGATCTTGAGCTGCGCCGCGGCCTCGTCCGCGCGCGCGCCGTCGTTCCACAGGATCGCCGCGCACCCCTCGGGCGTGATGACCGAGTAGCAGCCGAACTCCATCATGATCACGCGGTTCGCCACGCCGAGCGCGAGCGCGCCGCCCGATCCACCCTCACCGATGATCGTCGCGACGATCGGCACACGCGCCCTCGCCATGGCCGCGAGCGCCGCGCCGATGGCCTCGCTCTGCCCGCGCTCCTCGGCGCCGATGCCGGGATACGCGCCGGGCGTGTCGATGAACGTGAGCACGGGCAGGCCGAACTTGTCGGCGAGCTCGTACATGCGAATCGCCTTCCGGTAGCCCTCCGGGTGGGGCATGCCGAAGTTGCGCTTCACGTTCTCCTTCGTGCCGCGGCCCTTCTGGTGGCCGACGACGACGACGCTGCGGCCGTGGTACGTCGCGAGTCCCGCGACGATCGATTGATCCTCGGCGAAGCGTCGATCTCCTTTGAGCTCAACCCATCCGGTGAAGAGCCGCTTCACGTAATCGAGCGTGTAGGGCCGGTTCGCGTGGCGCGAGAGCTGGACCTTCTGGATCGGCGTGAGGTCCGCGAAGATCTCGCGCGCGAGGCGCGACGTCTTTTCTTCGAGGCGCTGGAGCTCGGGTTCGAACCTGCGATCGGAGGCGGCGAGCGCGCGCAGCGCCCTCACCTTCTCGACGAGGTCCGCGATCGGCTTCTCGAACGGCAGGACGAACATGGCGGGAGGTCACTCCGAGATCGTCGGTTCCGCGACGATGTTCGCGGGTACCTGCACCGACGTCGCCGCGCGGATCACGTTGAACACCCGCAGCGGCTTCTCCTTGCCCTTCACCTTCGCCGACGGGAGCTCCTCCGTTTCGAAGCGCCCCGCGAGCCTGTCGTGCGTCATCTCGCTGACCACGATCTGCCCCGCCAGCGCGACCGAGCAGAGCCGCGCCGACGTGTTCGCCGTGTCGCCGATGACGGTGTACGAGAGCGCTTTCGAGCTCCCGATGTAGCCCGCGACGAGCGGGCCCGTGTGGATGCCGATGCCGATCGCGAGCGGCGCGAGGTCGCGCTGCAAACGGCGTCGATTGAAGTCGCCGAGCACCTCGCCCATCTCCAGCGCGCATTGCACGCTGCGGATCGCGTCGTCGGGGTGGATCACGGGCGCGCCCCAGATGCCCATGATCCCGTCGCCCATGAATTTGTCGAGCGTGCCCTCGTACTTGAAGATCGTGTCCACCATGAGCTCGAAGTACTCGTTCAGCATGTCGACGAGCTCTTCGGGCGGGGTGTTCTCGCTCATCGCGGTGAAGCCGCGGATGTCGCTGTTGAAGACCGTGCACTCCTCGACGCGCTGACCGCCGAGGCGTACCTCGAGTTGGCCGCTCATCACGCGCTCGGCGATGTTCGGCGAGAGCAGCCGCGAGAAGCGCTCGCGGGCGATGATCTCGTTCTCGATCTTCTTCCCGAGGATGTTGATCTCGATGAACATCGAGGCCTGGTGGGCCACGGCCACCACGAGCTCGAGGTCCTTCGGCTGGAACTGCGCGAGCGTCTCCGAGTCGAGCCAGAGCACGCCGAGCACGTCCTGCGTGTTGTTCGGCGCGACGAGCGGCACGACGATGGCCGAGCTGATCCGGTTCAGGATCATGCTCTTGCCCTTGGAGGCCGCGAAGTCCATGGCCGCGTCGTGCGTGAGGACGGCCGCGCGCTCCTTGACCACGTGGTTCAGGATCGTCGACGAGACGCTGATCGGCGCCGTGGTGCCGTCGCGGCGCTGCGAGGCGCGCGGCATGAGCTCGCCGTTGTCGTCGCGGAGGAAGATGACGCCGCGGTCGGCCTTGATGAACTTGATGATGCTCGCGAGGATCTTGTCGAGCAGCTTCGACGTGTCGCGCTCGGAGGCGATGTCGCGCGCGAGCTCGTGCGAGAGGCGCAGACGCTCGTAGTCGGCACGGAGCTGGTTGTGATCGCTGGCGAGGCGGTCGAAGGGCAAGAACCCCTTCTCCACCGCGGCGATCTGCGTGCCGATCTGGCGCGCTTGATCGTTCAGGTCGATGCGCGTGCCCTGCGCGACGTACGAATGCGGGCCCGTGATGAACGTGTGCGCGCCCGAGCCCTTCCCCATCATCGTCATGTTGGGGTTCGCGTTCGGGATGCCGAGCGCCGGGTTCGGCGCCGGGAGCCCAGGCGCCTGCGGTCGCGACAGGTTCGGCGCGGCAGGAGCCGCTTGCTGCGGCGGAGGGCGCGGCGGCATCGGCGGCGGCGCAAAAGCCCCCGGCGGCGGCCGATTCGCGGGGGCGGCGGGCACGGCAGGCAAGACGTGCGCGGACTGTGCAAGGGGCGAAGGCGCGACGGGCGCGGGCCCGGGCGTCGCGGCCCACGCTTGCGGCTGCGGCGGCGGAGCTGGGACGGGCGGCGGGCCACCGGCCACGCCTGCGACCGGCGTGTCGTCGAAGCGGCCGCGCGTCGATCCGAGGGCGATCTCGTCGCCGTGCTTCAGGGGAGCCTCGCCGCGGACCCGCTCGTTGTTGATGAACGTCCCGTTCAGGCTGCCCAGATCACGCAGGTAAAACTGCGTCCCGCGGAGCTCGATGATGCAGTGCTCCTTGGAGACGATCTTGTCGAGCAGCTGGATCGAGTTGTTGGGGTGGCGCCCCAACGAGTTCACGGGCCGCAGCTCGATGGCCTGCTGCCCTTCGGCGGTCTGCAGGATCAGTCGAGCCATCAGGTGAGCCGTTGCGCTTGCATTCCGAGAACCACGGGAGGCCCTGCCCGCACGAATGCAGACGGCCGCCGAACCGGTACGGGCAGAAGTGTATTCCTTCTCGTGACATTAAGCGAGGGGTTCGACGCGCCGATCGTCCTTCCCCCGGCGCGGCCGCCAGGCTAGGCCCGAAACCATGGCCGCCGACCTTCTGCTCGCGATCGATCAAGGGACGACCGGGACGACCGCGCTCGTGCTCGACACCGCCGGGACGACCCGCGGCCGCGCGACGCGCGAGTTCCCCCAGCACTTCCCGCGCCCCGGCCTCGTCGAGCACGAGCCCGAGGACATCTGGCAAAGCGTGCTCGAATCGGTGGAGGCCGCGCTCGCCTCGGCCGGCGTCAAAGGGGATCGCATCGCCGCCGTCGGCATCACGAACCAGCGCGAGACCACGCTCGTCTGGCAACGCGCGACCGACAAGCCCATCCACCGCGCGATCGTCTGGCAAGACCGACGCACCGCGGATGCATGCGCGAAGCTCCGCGAAGGCGGCCACGAGCCCGCGGTGAAACGCACGACCGGCCTCGTGCTCGATCCATACTTCAGCGGCACGAAGCTCACGTGGCTGCTCGACAACGTCGACGGCGCCCGCGAGCGCGCCGAGCGCGGCGAGCTCGCGTTCGGCACCGTCGACAGCTACCTCGTCTGGCGCCTCTCCGGCGGCGCGCTGGGCGGCTCGCCCGTGCACGCGACCGACGTGACGAACGCCTCGCGCACGCTGCTCATGAGCCTCGCGACGCTCGATTGGGACCCGGCGATGCTCGATCTCTTCCGCGCCCCGCGCAGCGTTCTGCCGAAGATCGTCGACTCGGCCGGGCTCATCGCGAAGACGCTCGGTTTTCCGCACCTGCCCGACGGCGTGCCGATCACGGGCATCGCGGGCGATCAACAAGCCGCGCTGTTCGGCCAGGCCTGCTTCGACACGGGCGACGCGAAATGCACGTACGGCACGGGCGCCTTCGTGCTCGTCAACATCGGCGCGCAGCCGATCGCGAGCCGCTTCGGGCTGCTCACGACCGTGGGCTGGAAGGTCGGAAGCGAAGTCGTCTTCGCCCTCGAAGGCAGCGCGTTCATCGCGGGCGCGGCCGTGCAGTGGCTCCGCGACGGGCTCGGCATCATTCGCAGCGCGGCCGAGATCGAGCCGCTCGCCGCGAGCGTCCCCTCGAGCGAAGGCGTGACGTTCGTCCCCGCGCTCTCCGGCCTCGGCGCGCCGTACTGGGATCCGGACGCGCGCGGCATCATCCACGGCATCACGCGCGGCACCACGAAGGCGCACCTCGCGCGCGCGACGCTCGAAGGCATCGCGCTCGAAGTGACGGACCTGCTCCGCGCCATGTGCGACGACCTCGGCAAGCCCCTCGGCCGCATGCGCGTCGACGGCGGCGCCGCGAACAACGACCTGCTCATGCAGTACCAGGCCGACACGGCGGCCATCACGATCGAGCGCCCGATCGAGCTCGAATCGACCGCCCGCGGCGCCGCCATGCTCGCCGGCGTCGGCGCCGGCCTGTTCAGCGGCGTGCGCGACGCCGCCCGGATGTCCCGGGTCGAGCGGACGTTCGAGGTCGGCATGTCCGACGCAGAACGAAATGGCCACCTCTCCCGCTGGGCCGACGCCGTTGCCCGCGCCCGGTCGTCACGCGCTTGACGCCGTGGATCCGCCGCCCGGGACAGACGGACTCCGGCCAGACACGCTCGTCCGTTCGCTGGACGAGCATTTCTGGCGCGAACCTGCTACGTCGCTGTATTCGGGAGCAAGACGTGGGACGCTTGGCAAGCCGGCACACCCGACGCCTGGGACGAACCCGCCCTGGCGGCGCCCATCCCACCGAGATGGCCGAGCTTCCGGCCTGGGGAACAGGCACTATGTTGCGAGAGTTCACCCCAAAGCGACCTCACAGAGCGTAAAATTCTATGTCAACGGAGAGCTCCCGTTCTCACTTGGTTCCCCTGCAGAGGCCCGGCCGGCCCGCCACACGTCGGGTCGTGTCGCTCGATGAGGAGGAAATGCCGAAGCCTGAAAATCCTTCCACCTCGGGGGTGGTCTACCGGGACATCCCGATCGATTGGGAGGCGCTGGAAGACGCGTTCGAGAACAACGCGCCCGAGGTCCACTCTTACCTTCACCTCGTGACGGGTGACGTGCTGCGCGTCGTCGACGGAGTCGCGGACCCGCAGATGCACGCGCGCATCGCGGCCGATCCGAACTACCTCCGGATCGACCCGGTGAGCTCGCGCGAGCAATACCGCTGGATGGAGCGGTTCATCCCGATGGTGGAGGACCCGGAGCTGCAGGGAAAGCTGACGCAGGCGATCGACGGAAAAGGCGCCTTCCGCCGCTTCAAGGACGTGCTGATGAGCTACGGCCCGGAGCGCGAGCGCTGGTTCTCGTTCCGCAGCGAGCGTCTCCGCATCTTCATGGAAGCGTGGCTCAACGCGCACGCGCTGAACCCGATCGCGCGCCCCGTGTGGGTGCCCGAGCAGCCCCCTTCCCGCGCAGAAGGACAGCCCGCGGAGCCCACCGCCGCGCCCGTCCCGAGCACGCGTGAGCTCCGCGAAGAACCGCCGCGCGAGCTGCGCCGCGGCAAGAGCGTGGAGACGCTGCGAAAGAATCTTCGCGACATCGCCGACGCCCTCGGGCCGCGCGACCTCGACACACTCACGGCCTTCGCGGAGTTCTTGAAGGCACGTCGCGCCGCGCGCTCGTTCGCCCATCATTACGAGGGCAGCCACGCGCACGCCGAGGAAGAGCCCGCTCCCGCCTCGCAAGAGATCGTCGGCGGCGAAGCGCGCTCCGCTTCGTCCTGACGCGCGCTAGCGCGAGCGAACGATCGTGACCGTGACGCGCGAGCGCGCGGTCTGGAAGTAACTCGCGATCGCATCGCCGAGCCGCTGCGCCACGACCCACCGACCGAGCGCGACCGAGACCTGTTCGTACGGACGACCCGTGAACGGCGTCGTGCCCGTGCGCAAGAGGGCGCGGAGCTCTGGGTCGCTCGGCGCGAGCATCGGCGCGACCATGCGGTCGAGGTAGAGGCTCGCGCGGGCCTGGCGGCGCAGGAGCGCGTCGATCTCGTCCGAGCCGATCCCTTCGGCCTTGGCGGCGGCGATGAGCTTGTCCCGTCCCTTCACGCGTTGCTCGAGCACCGCGCGCGCGGCCTCGGCGCGGCTCGCGATCTCGGTCGCGTCGGGCGCAGGCAGGACGGGCAAGCTCGCGAGGAGCGTCTCGGCGATGTGTCGATCGAGCGCCGCGCGTACGTGGCGATCCGTAAACGGCGCGGGATCCGGATCCGGATCGGCCAGGGCCTCGACGCGCGCTTCGAACGCGAGCTCGCGCTCGTAGACGAACTGCGGGCGCGTGACGCCGCCCGTCTCGGGCGCATGCCAGCGGACGACCACGCGATCGAGCAGCGCGGGTTTCGCCTCGGTCTGGGCGCCGGCGGGCGCGGCGAACGCGAGCGCGGCGAGGACGAGGAGGACGGCCGGGCGCATCGAGGCGCGAACTATAGCGCGGGCGCGCCGCTCCATCGAGCGAGGCACCAGGGGTGAATCGGCCGGGCTCTGCCCGGACGAGAGGGGGACGCAAAGCGTACCCCTCGGGACTGAGATAGCCTCGGTGCATGGCCGAAAGGAGCCCCCCTGCCGCGTCGAAGCTCGCCGTGGTCACGCTCGTCGTCTCGCTCGCGGCGGCCGCGTCGACGCTCCTCCCAGCGCGCGCGGAGGAGCCGCTCCCGGAAGGGCCGCACGCGAACGTACGCGTGGGCCTCGTGTTCGACGTCGGCGGGCGTGGCGACAAGAGCTTCAACGACGCGGCGTACGAGGGCCTGTCACGCGCGGCGCGCGAGCTCGGCGTGACGACGGAGATGCTCGAGCCGAGCGGCGCGGAGGATCGCGAGGCGGCGATGCGCCTCTTCGCGGCGCGCGGCTTCGACCTCGTGATCGGCGTGGGGTTCATCTTCTCGACCGACGTGAACGTGGTCGCGCGTGATTTCCCGAGCACGCGCTTCGCCTGCATCGACTACGCGCCGCCGATGGAGGGCGCGATGCCGCCGAACATCGCGGGCCTTCGGTTCCGCGAAGAAGAAGGCTCGTTCCTCGTCGGCGCGGTCGCGGGGCTCATGTCGAAGACGGGCCACGTGGGGTTCGTCGGCGGCATGGACATCCCGCTCATCCGCAAGTTCGAGGCGGGCTACCGCGCCGGCGTGCGCGAGGTTTGTTCGCGCTGCGAGGTGCACACGGCGTTCGCAGGCACGACCCCCGACGCGTTCCGCGATCCGGTGAAGGGCAAGGCGCTCGCGAACAGCGAGATCGCCGCGGGCGCGGACATCGTCTACCACGCGGCCGGAACGACGGGGCACGGCGTGTTCGAGGCGGCGCGCGACATGGGCGTGAAGGCGATCGGCGTGGATACCGATCAGCACGACGAGATGCCCGGCACGGTGCTGACGAGCATGATCAAGCGCGGCGACATCGCCGTCTTCGACACGATCCGCGACGTGGCCGAGGGCCGCTTCCAGGCGGGGCTACGCACGTTCGGCCTCGCCGAGGACGCCGTCGGCTACGTCGACGAAGGGCCACACGCCGCGGGCATCCCCGAGGACACGAAGCAGAAGGTCGAGGCGCTCGCGCAGCGCGTGATCCGCGGGGAGATCAAGATCCCCGAGCGCTGACTTTCACCACTTCACGAGCACCTTCGGCGGATCGACCACGACCTTCACGTGCGGCACCTCGAGCAGCACGTCGAGGTACGCGCTGCCCGGCTTGCTCACGTCGGCGCCGGAGCTCTTCGGCTCCACGCGCGGCACGAGCGACTCGGGCGAGACCGCGTTCACATCTTCGTTCGATCCGACGAGGCGCACCTTCACCGTCGGCGGCGTCGTCTGGGCGCGCGGCAGGCCCACGACCTCCACGCGCAGGTTCGCGAACTCCTTCTTCGCGAGCTCACGCGCGATCTCGACTGTCGCGATCACGCTGTCGACGACGTCGTAGTTCACGAGCTTCGGCGGCTTGTCGAGCGGCAGCGGCCGGCGGTAGACGCCCTCGGTCAAGCCCGTCACGTCGAACGGCGCCGCGCGCGCGTACTGCATGACGTCCACGATCGAGCGAGGCCCGCGCGCCTGCACGACCTTCGGCTCGGAGCCGATCACGCCCTTCACCGCGAACGTCGGCGCGGGCTCGCCCGTGCGCGCGATCTGCACTGGGATCTCGCGCTCGACGACGTCGTCCCAGCGCAGCTCGATCGACGGCGGCTGGACCTCCTCGATCTGCACGCCCGTGGGCACGCGGAACATGCTCGGCTTGAGGTCGATGTTCGTCTCGCGTCCGCTGCGCAGGTTGAGCTGCAGCGTGCCGAGATCGTCGCTGCGCAGATCATCGAGCTGCGTGCGCGAGCCGCGCAGCGTGACCTTCACCTCGTTCGGGATCTGCGTCATGAGCTGCCGGTTCGCGCTCTCCGGCGGCATGATCGACACGACGCTGACCGAGAACGTGCGCTGCGCGTTCTCGGCGCCGTGGATGAACGCGTAGATCCCGAGCGCGCAGAGGAGCGACAGGATCTTCAGCCCGATGTTGTCGAGCAGCGCGGCGCGGATGTTCTCGCGAAGCCCGTCCTTGGCCGTCATGAGTCATCACCGTGGCTGGGGCTGCCGGCGCCTTCGCCCGCGCGCGCGGTGGGCTGCGTGCCCGGCGGCGTGCTCGAAGGCGGACCTGGGGGCGTACTGGGAGGCGTGCTCGGAGGCGTCGTGGCTTGCGGCGCCGCGGGGACCACGCCGGGCGGCGGCATCGTGGCCGCAGCCGTGGGCACGTGATCCGAGGACGGCGGCGGCGGCGGCACGGTCGCCGTAGGCACGAACGTGTTCGGCCGCAAGGTCGGCGCTGCGACCGAGGCCGGCGGCATCTCCGTGGTCGTGGCCGGTCGCATCGGCATCGCCGTGCTCGGCGGCATGCGGGAGGCGGGCGTGGCCTGCGCGCCGGGCATCGGCGTCGCGCCGGCCGAGCCGGGCGTCGGGACCGAGGGGGGTGTCGGGATCGACGGGCGCACGGCCGGCGCCGGGATCGGGGGCGTGCGCACGGGCTGCGGCGGAGGCGGCGCGGACGGGGGCTTGCGCGCGGCGGCGGCCTTCTGCTTCTTGCGCGACGAGCGCCCGAAGAGGCCGAGCAGCGCGTGCCGGAGCGACTGACCGTCGAGGTTCGAGACGATGTTGCCGCTGAAGCAGAAGCTGATCGTCCCGCGCTCCTCGCTCACCACGACGACGACCGCGTCGGTCTCCTCCGTGATGCCGAGCGCGGCGCGGTGGCGAGAGCCGAGGCTCGCGTCGAGCACCTTCGTCTCGGGCATCGGGAAGAACACGCCGGCGCGCGCGATCTTGAGGTCGCGGATCAAGACCGCGCCGTCGTGCAGCTTGTTCACCGACTCCGGCACGAAGAGGCTCACGAGCAGCTCGCGCGTCACGACCGAGTCGAGGGCGATGCCCTCGCTCTTGCAGAACTCGAGCACGTTCGCGTCCTGCTCGAACGCGATGATCGCGCCCATGCGATGGCGCGCGAGCTCCGTCGCCGCCGCCACGACCTCGTCGATGACGCGCGACTGCTGCTCGCGCCCGCCGGCGAGCCACGCCTTCGAGCCCATGCGGATCAGCGCGCGGCGGATGTCGTTCTGGAAGACGACGACGACGATCAGGATGATCGACGAGAGCAGCCACGAGAGCAGGTGCAGGAGCGTGGCGAGCTCGAACGTCTTCGCCGCGAGGTAGAGCAGAAAGACGATGCAGAGCCCGATGCCCATCTGCATCGCGCGCGTCCCGCGCATCACGAGCAGCGCGCGGTAGATGACGTACGCGACGATGAAGATGTCGATGAAGTCCCGCAGGATCTGCAGGAACGGGCGCGCGGCGAAGAGGCGAAGCAGGCCGTCGAGCATGGCTCAGGCGTCCCCTTCCCGGCGCGCGTCGATCGCCGCCGCGACCGCGAGCGCTTGCACCACCTCTTTCACGTCGTGCACCCGCACGATCGCTGCGCCGCGCGCCACGCACGCGAGCACCGCGGCGATCGTCCCGCCGAGCCGCTCTCCCGGCGGCGCGATCGCGCTCGCGTCCGGCGTCCATGCCGCGCGCGCGACGAACGACTTTCGGCTCGGCCCCACGAGCACCGGAAAGCCGAGCTTCGCGAGCTCGTCGAGCCGCGCGCAGAGCTCGATCGAGTGCCGCGCGTTCTTCGCGAACCCGAGCCCCGGATCGAGTACGAGGTCCTCGCGCGGGAGGCCCTTCGCGAGCGCCCGCTCGGCCGCTTCGGTCCACTCGCGCGCGATGTCCGCGACGACGTCCCCGTAGGCGGCGTCGTCGTACATCGAGAAGCCGCGCATGTCGGTCATCGAGCCGCGGCAATGCATGAGGACGAGCGACGCGCCGAAGTGTGCGCAGAGCGCGCCGAGCTCGGCCGCTGGTTCGAGCGAGACCGTGTTCACGATGCGCGCGCCCTCGCCGAGGGCCCACGCGGCGACGTCGGGCAGCGTGGTGTCGATCGAGACGACCGCGCCGAGCTCGACGCTCGCGCGGATGAGCCCGCCGATGCGCCGGATCTGCTCGGCCGCGTCGATCGGGGAGGAGCCCGGCCGCGTCGACTCGGCGCCGATGTCGAGGATGTGCGCTCCTTCGATCACGAGCCCCCGCACATGCGCAACGGCTGCCGCATCATCCAGGAATCGTCCCCCATCCGAGAAAGAGTCCGGGGTCCGATTACAAACCCCCATGACGAGCGCGCCCCGTCGGCTCGAAAAAAGCGCGCGGAGCGGGGACGACATTGTGTGTGCGTAGCAAGTTCCGAGCCGCCCGGCAATCTTCGATGGTGTGCGGCAAAAACCTCGCGATCCATCCGCGAAATCCTTGGACATTTTCAATGTCGAGCCGGACGCCGTGCGGGCGCGGCTGCGAGGGTTGCGTTCTTCGGGTGGCGCGACACGTGCGATCCCCCTGACGCGCGGCGAAATGCCTGCTACGGTCGGCCGATCCGCGTGTCCGAGGCGTCTCGGGCCGCATTCGGCCGAGGCCACGCCGCGGCCCGAGCGAATGATGCTAGCCACGCGTGTTCGAGCAGGGGCGACGGCCGGCCTCGTGCTGAGCCTGATTTTCGCGGCCCTGTTCACGGCCATCGGGACGTTCGAGCTGTACCTGCCCTCCATGGCACCTCGCCTCGGAGAGACGGCGCCGGTCACGCTCCGCATTCCCTACGGCCCGCGCATCGTCCGCGACGCTCGCTCCGGCCGCCTCGCGTACGAGCACGCCCGTGTGATCGTGCCGCGCGGCACCCTCCTCCAGGAGGACAACGACGAACACCGCGCCGCCTTCGCCTACGAATCGACGCGTAGACCGCCGGCGACGGCGCGGCTCGTCTCGGTGTTCGTCATCCACTTCATCGTCTGCCTCATGCTCACCGCGTACCTGCGGCGCTTCGGGCAGAACCGCGTGCGGCTCCTCCGCGCGCAGATCGGACTCCTCAGCCTCATGGCGGGCAGCGTCGCGCTCGCCAAGGGCATGCTCCTGTTCACGGCGCTACCCGAGTTCTGGGTGCCGATGGCGGCGCTGCCGCTCTGGGTCGCGCACGCCTTCGACAGGCGCACGGCCTTCCTCGTCGATCTCGCCGTCGCGTTCGTCGCGGCCTCGCTCCTGCGCTTCGACAACATCCTCCTGTCGGTGCTGCTCGTGCGCGGCGTCGCGGCCACGCTCTTCTTCTTCGATCGCAAGCACGCGCGGCAGATGCTCGTCGCGGGCACGCTCGCGGGCATCTCGGGCGCGGTCGTGTTAATCGCGCTCACCGTCGTCTACGAGGGCCGCTTCAACCTGCTCGCCGACATCTTCCGCGGCACGAGCTCGAACGTGCTCGGCTGCATCGGCGGCGGCATGCTCGCGGGCATCCTGGCGCGCGCGCTGCGCGATCCGGCCGAGCGCGCCATGGGCCACGTTTCGCGCGAAAAACTGATGGATCTCACGGACCTCGAACAGCCGCTCTTGCGGAAGATGTCGGCCGAGGCGCCGGGGAGCTGGGAGCACGCGCGGGCGATGGCGAACCTCGCCGAGGCCGCGGCGAGCGCGATCGGCGCCGACGCGCTGCTCACGCGGGTCGGCGCGTACTACCACGACCTCGGCAAGACCGTGCAGCCCAAGTACTTCGTGGAGAACCTCGCGCACGGCGAGAAATCGCCGCACGAGGAGCTCGATCCGGAGGTCTCGGCCGACGCGATCATGGCGCACGTCGTGATGGGCACGAAGATCCTGCGCGACGGCCGTATCCCCGAGCCCGTCGTCGAGTTCGCCTACACGCACCACGGCACGCAGGTCGTCGAGTTCTTCTGGCACAAGTGCAAGGAGCAGGGCAACCCGCGGGGCCTCACGCAGGAGTACTTCCGCTACCCCGGCATGAAGCCGCAGACGAAGGAGACGGCGATCCTGATGCTCGTCGACTCCATCGAGGCTGCGAGCCGCACGATCTGGCCGCCCGAGCAGAAGAAGTTCGAGGAGATGATCCAGCGCGTCATCTTCACGAAGCTCTCGAGCGGCCAGCTCGACGAGTCGGGCCTCACGCTCGAGGATCTGCGCATCATCACGACGCGCATGGCGACGACGCTCGTGAACCTCTACCACGGCCGCATCAAGTACCCGTGGCAACGCGACAGCGCGAAGCAGGAGGCCGAGAAGACGCCCATCGTGCACGGCGCGCAGCCGACGCCCACGGTCGTGCATTCGCCCGCCGAGCTGCCCGAGCCCAAGAGCTCGAAGGACGTCCCGAAATCGACCGAGCCGAAGGCCGAGGGCAAGCCCGCGACGACCGAGGAGTCCGCGAGCTGACGGCGATCCGCGCGGGAAAACTTGCTACAAGAAGCAAGTGCCCCCGCTGATCGAGCAAAGCTTCACGAAGGCGCTCTTCCACGGCGTGATCGCCGAAGACATGATCTTCCCGTACCCGGAGATGACCTCCGAGGAACGGCAGAGCACGTCGATCATCCTCGACAGCGTGCGCCGGTTCTTCGCGGCGAACGTGGACAGCGCGAAGATCGATCGCGAGCAGGAGATCCCGAAGGAGGTCATGGCCGGCCTCCGCTCGCTCGGCCTGTTCGGCCTGCAGATCCCGACCGAGTACGGCGGCATCGGCCTCTCCACCGCGGCCTACGCGCGCGTGATGCAGGAGATCGGCGGCCTGGATGCCTCGATCGCGGTCACGCTCGGGGCGCATCAGTCGATCGGCTACAAGTCGCTCCTGCTCTTCGGCACGCCCGAGCAGAAGCGGCGGTATTTGCCGAAGCTCGCGACGGGCGAGTCTGTCGCGGCCTTCGCGCTCACCGAGCCGTCCGCGGGCTCCGACGCCGCGGCGATCAAGACACGCGCGGAGATGGTCGACGGCGGCGCGGCGTACGTGCTGAACGGCTCGAAGATCTGGATCACGAACGGCGGCTTCGCGGACGTGTTCACGGTCTTCGCCCGCACGAGCACGCTCGAGGAGGGCGCGAAGCCGAAGATCACCGCGTTCATCGTGGAGCGCGGCATGGGCGTCACGAGCGGCCCGAACGAGCACAAGCTCGGCATCCGCGGCTCCTCGACGACCGGGATCTTCCTGGAGAACGTGCGCGTGCCCCGCGAGAACGTCGTCGGCGACGTGGGCAAGGGCTTCAAGGTCGCGATGGAGGTCCTGAACTCGGGGCGCCTCGGCCTCGCCTCTGGCTGCGTCGGCATCTGCAAGACGCTGCTCCGCCTGGCGATCGCGCGCGTCGAGGAGAGGCGCGCCTTCGGCCGCAACATCGGCGACTTCGGCCTCATCAAGGACAAGATCGCGCGCATGCTCGCCGAGACGTACGCGCTCGAATCGATGACGTACCTCACGGCGGGCCTCGTCGACTCGAAGATCGCCGACTACTCGCTGGAGAGCGCGATCTGCAAGGTGAAGGGCTCCGAGACGCTCTGGGGCGTGGTCAACGAGACGCTCCAGATCGCCGCCGGCATCGGCTACATGCAAGAGTATCCGTACGAGCGCATCCTGCGTGACTCGCGGGTGAACCTCATCTTCGAGGGCACGAACGAGATCCTCCGCTGCTTCATCGCGCTCTCGGGCATGGCCGCGCCGGGCAAGGCGCTCGCCGAGGTCGCGAAGGCCATGCGCGAGCCCATCAAGGGCTTCGGCCTGCTCAGTGATTTCGCGCTCCGCAAGGCGCGCGCCGCGCTCGGCAGAGAGCGCATGACCCGCGTACACCCGCTGCTCGGGCGCGAGGCGGTGATCTTCGAGGAGTACGTCTCCGAGCTCGCCGTGCAGGCGGAGAACGTGCTGCGCAAGCATGGCCGCGACATCGCCGAGATGCAGTTCACGCAGCTCCGCATCGCCGACATGGTGATGGACCTCTTCGCCGTGGCCGCGTGTCTCACGCGCACGACGCGCGCGATCGAGCGGCGCGGCGAGGACGGAGCGCGGCGCGAGATCGATCTCTGCTCGCTCTACCTGAACATGGCCCACAAGCGCCTGCGGCAGAACGTCTCGGACTTCGCGCGCAACGACGACGAGCTGCGCAAGGCCATCGCCGGGCGCGCCTACATCGACGGCGCGTATCCGTTCGACGTGCTCTAGCGCGGGCGGCCGGGCGCGTGCTTTGCACGCCCCTCGCGCGTGACGACTTCACCAGGCTTTCTCATCGAACGCGCCGACGCACGGCACCGCGACTTCGTGCTGCATTTGCTCTCCGAGCACCTGCCCGGGTCGGACGTCGGGCGCAGGTACACCTGGCTCTACGAGCAGAACCCGCACGGGCGGGCCGTCACCGCGATCGCCCGCGACGAACGGAGCGGCGAGCCGCTCGGGATCACCTCGGTCTTCCCGCGCCGCATGCTCATCGCAGGCCGCGTGCGCCTCGGCTCGATCGGAGGCGACGGCTACGTACGCCCCTCGGCTCGACGTCGCGGCATCGCCACCGCGATGCACCGCGCCTCGCTCGAAATGATGCGCGCCGAGGGCGTCGAGGTCATGTTCGGCCCGCCCGAACCGCACAACCTGCGCGCCCTCGAGCGCGCCGGCGCGCGCATCGTTTGCCACGTGCGCCGCTTCGCGCGGCCGCGCCTCTTGCAGAGCATTCTCGGCCCGCTCGGCCGCCTCGCCGCTCGCGGCGCGCGCCTCGTGCCGATCGAGGGACGCGACGCCCGCGTCGATCGGATCTTCGAACGCGCCGTCGACGACACCGTCGTCACGCCCGTGCGCGACGCCGCCCATTACGCGTGGCGCTTCGTCGAGAGCCCCTCCCGCGCGCAGCGCGCCTTCGTCGTCCTCTCCCGGGACGAACCGCTCGGCCTCTGCGTGCTCGAACATGCGGCCAGGCGCGTCGCCCTCGTCGATCTCGTCGCGCATCCGGACGATTTTGGGCACGCGCTCTCGATCATCGCGTCGAGCTCGGGCGCGGACGCGCTCGTGACGCAGCTCAACGAGCGCGGCCCAAATGCGGGGACCCTCGGGCGCGCCGGGTTCTTCCCGCGCGAGGGCAAACCCTTCCAGGTGCACGCGCGCGAGGGCATGGATCCCGCGGTGTTCGACGCGCGTCGCTGGTACTACGCCTGGGGCGACGGCGATCTCGATCGCGTGCTGTGAAGATTCAGCGCACCGCCATCGGACCGATCACCTCGAAGATCGGATCACTCTCCAGCACATGCGCGAACGAAACGAGCGGCACGCGCTTCTGTGCCCCCGTGCTCGACTCGTTCACCCCGACCCGTCCGGACGTGATCGCCTCACGTAACGTCACGAGCGCATCTCGATGTTGTCCGAGCGGACCGTCGCTCGGATCGAGCGTCGTCTCCGGCTGTACCTTTCGACCCGGCAGCTCCACCTCGAACATGCGGCCGCTGCGGTTTTCGATGATCCCGTAGACGTACACGCTCATCTCGGGCGCGGGCAGCACGCCGAAGGTCCGCTCGAGCTCGTTCAGGAGCGTCGCGAAGCGCGCACCATCGAGGCCCGTCGGCAAAAGCACGCCGTCGCGAGAGAGCTCGACCATCCGCTCGTGCAGATAACCGAGCAGCATCCCGCGCAGGCGCTCGGTGAACACGGGCGACGACGCGCGCCCCGACGCCGCGTTCATCGCCTCTTCCACGGCCGTGATCAGATCCTCCGCGGAGAAGATCGCCACGTCGATGAGCAGATCTTTGCAGAATGCGTGAACGAACGAGGATGCGTCTTTGCGGATCCCCTCGTCGAACCCTGCGAGCGCCTTCGTGACCGGCTCGGTGAACATGCAGGTGGGCCTCCTCGGTCGACGCTCCAGCGTAGCGCCAGAAATGCGCCGCAGGTAGCCGTCCCCCCCGGGCCGTCCGTGCTCAGATCGCCGCTTCTTGCAGCGCCGCGCTCGCCTCGGCCATCACATCCGGCCAGGTCGGATCCGGCGTCGACACGTACTCGGCGATCGAGCGCGCGTCCTCGCCCGCCTCGATCGCGCGCCGCGCCTGGTCCGAGCCCGTGAGCAGATCGAACGCGGGGATCGTGTCGATGTATTCGTACCGCTCGGTCCGGAACGCGAAGCTCTGCGGGTTCTGCCGGCGCGCCAGGGCGACGAGCGCGGTATACGTGGCGACGGGGCGGAACGTCATCCGGTCGGCGACGTGGATCTGCACGCCGCCGCAGATCTGGCCCGCGTGCTTCTGGAACGTCGGACGGAACGTGAGGGGTCGCGCGACGAACCCTTGGAGGCCCGTCGCCCGGAGCCCCTGCGCGAGCTGATGCCCGTCGAGCCACGGCGCGCCGATGATCTCGAACGGACGCGTCGTGCCGCGCCCCTCGGAGAGGTTCGTCCCTTCGATCAAGCAGCCGCCCGGGTACACCATCGCCGTGCAGAACGTCGGCATGTTCGGCGACGGCATCACGAACGGCCGGTCCCAGGTGTCCGCGTACTTCTCGCGATCCCAGCCCTCGACGGTCACGATCGACAGCGCGTCGCCGAGCGGGATGCCCTCGCGGCGCGCGAAGAGCGCCACGGTCTCGCCGATCGTGAGCGAGTGGCGGACCGGAATCGGCTCGAGGCCGACGAACGAGAGGAAGCCCGGCGCCTGCGAGCGGCCTTCGACCGTACGGCGCGAGCCCGTGATCGGGTTTGGACGGTCGAGCAGGATCACCGGCACGCCAGCCTTGGCCGCGGCGCGCGTGGCGAGCAGCGCGGTCCAGACGAACGTGTAGTAACGCGTGCCGATGTCCGCGAGATCGATGAGCAAAACATCGATCGATGCGAGATGCTCGGGCCGCGGCGAGAGGTCTTCGAACCGATCGCCGTAGAGGCTGATGATCGGCGCGCCGGTGCGCTTGTCTCGCGCATGCGGCACGTCGACCATGTCCTGTGCTTCGCCGCCGTAGCCGTGCTCGGGTCCGAAGAAGAGCGCGGGCTTGGCGCCGATGCGGGCGAGCACGTCGCCGATGTGCTCGATGCCCCGATCCACGCTGGCCGGATGCGCGAGCACGCCGAATCGCGTGCGGTTGAGGCGGGAAGTGACCGAAGGGAGGCGAGGGAGCCGATCGAGTCCTACGAGCACTTTCCGGCCGTACCCCGGCCCTAGCCGGTCGTCTAGGGGGTGAGCACGAGACTTACCAGACGACCCACAAAATCCAAGGAAATCAAAGGGGTTGGCTAATGTGCGGGCGCACAATTTCGGCGCCGTGGTACGCTGGCTTTGGTCGCTTAGGAGTGTGGGGCCGATCGATGGCGCTCCAGATTGGCCAGATCTACGGCGGCAAGTACCGCGTCCTCCGCCTGCTCGGCGAAGGCAAACACGGCCCCGTGTACGAAGGGGAAAACGTCGAGATCCATCGGCGCGTCACGGCCTTCGAGCTCGCGCCGTCGCTCTGCGCGCGCCCCGCCGCCGCGCTCGCCGCGTTCGCGCGCGACGCACGAGCGGCGAACGGCGCGTCGTCACCACACGTCGACAAGATTCTCGACGAGCTCGAAATTTCGGGTGGTGCGCGCATCCTCGTGAAGGAGCCACGCGAAGGGGTGACGCTCCGTCAGCGCATGCGCGAGCGTGGCCGCCTCGACGCCGACGAGACGAGCCGCATCGGCATCGAGATCGCTCACGGCCTCGCGGCAGCACACGCGCTCTCCGTCGTGCACCGCGCCCTCGAGCCCGAAAGCATCTTCCTCGCCGCGCGCGGGCAGGAGCCCCGCATCGAGCTCGTCAAGGTCCTCGATTTCGGCGTGGCCCATATCACGGAGAAGCAGCCGCCCGACCATGCCACGCCCTACACGGCCCCTGAACAGATCCGCACCACGAACGAGATCGACGCGCGCGCCGACATCTACGCGCTCGGCGTGATCCTCTACGAGTGCCTCGCCGGGCAGGCGCCCTTCGCCACGAGCGCCGAAGATGAACTTCTTTTCAGCATTGTGATGCAGGACCCTGCACCACTGGAGAGGCTCGCGCCGGACGTCGACCCCGAGCTCGCGACGATCGTGCACAAGGCCATGGCGCGCGACCCGAGGGTCCGGTATCAACGCGACCAGGACCTCGCGCAGGCGCTCGCCACGTTCCGGGCTCGACGTGGCCTCGGCGCCGTCCCCGAGGTGGCTCTTGCACCGCACCCTCCGCGCCCGCCATCGCCCTCCATGAGCGCCCCCGGGGACGACGACGACGACCTGATGATCGCGGACCACGGCACGGTCATCATGGACCGCAAGCCGCATTTCCCCACGCGTCAGGCCCCTCCGACCCCGCCGCCTCCGCCAGCCCAGGCCCAGGCGCCCGCGTCCGCGTCCGCGCGGCAGCCGCCACCGTCAGGCCCGGCGCCCGCGGGGCTGCCCGTCCTGCCTCCCGCGATCACCGGCGTGCCCGGACGACCGCAGCCGCAGGCCGGTCGTCCTCCCAAGGCGCTCGCCCCGATCGTCGGCGGCGCGGCGTTCGTGATCGTGTTCGTCCTGGGCGCGCTCATCATGCTGGCCGTGCGTTTCACGCAGGATCCGGCCGAGGAGGCCGCGACGCCCGCGCCCTCGGCGTCCGCGGCGCCCGCGCCTTCCGCCGTGCTCCCCGCGGTCACGCCGGTCGAGCCCGTGCCGACGTCGGAGGCGGTCGAGGGGACCACGCGGATCATCACGCCGCCGACGTCCGCGCCGAGCACGCGTAGCCCAGGTCCGGCGCGCACGTCGCCGACCACGAAAGGCACGGGCAAGCGCCGCATTTCGGACGACTTGTGAGCGCGCCTCGAGGATCTCGCGAGGCCCTCGGCGGGGCCGTCGAGAACTCGACTCCATGCGCCTTTCGCGCGTTATGATGAAACGCCCGCGCGCGCTTCGGAAACGTCTCCAGATCTTCCTCCCGACCCGACAAGGCAGTCGATGACGCTTCAGCCCGGCAACATCATCGAAGGCAAATACCGCATCCTCCGGCTCCTCGGGCAGGGCGGCATGGGCGCGGTGTACGAGGGCGAGAACGAGCGCATCCACCGCCGCGTGGCCATCAAGGTCCTGCACGCGTCCGTCTCGGGCAAGGAGGACGTCGTCCAGCGCTTCGAACGCGAGGCGCAGGCCGCGGGGCGCATCGGCTCCGAGCACATCGTCGAGGTGCTCGACCTCGGCAACCTGCCGACCGGCGAGCGCTTCATGGTCATGGAGTTCCTCGACGGCCAGAGCCTCGGCGATCGCATCAAGAAGCGAAAGCGCCTCACGCCGCAGGAGCTCGCGCCGCTCATCCACGGCCTGCTCGAAGGGCTCGCGGCCGCGCACGACGCGGGGATCGTCCACCGCGATCTGAAGCCCGACAACGTCTACCTGATCAACAACAAGAACCAGCGCGACTTCGTCAAGATCCTCGACTTCGGCGTGTCGAAGTTCTCCGCGCTCGACACCGACATGAGCATGACCAAGACCGGCGCGGTCATGGGCACGCCCTACTACATGTCGCCGGAGCAGGCGCGGGGCGGCAAGATCGACGCGCGCAGCGACCTCTACTCGGTCGGCGTGGTCATGTACCAGGCGATCACGGGACGACTGCCCTTCCAGGCGCAGACGTTCAACGAGCTCGTCTTCAAGATCGCGCTCGAGTCGCCCGACCCGGCCGAGCTCGTCGTGCCGAACCTCGATCCGGGCTTCGCCGCGATCATCGCGAAGGCCATGATCCGCGACGCGAACATCCGCTTCCAGACGGCGCGCGAGTTCCAGGCCGCCGTCGCGCAATGGATGATGGCGAACCCGGCGGGCCCCGAGCTCAGCGCGGGCCGCATCCCCACGATCCAGCCGGGCATGTTCGACCCGCGCATGAGCCAGCAGAACCCGCTCGTCGGCACGGGGCCGCTCGGTTTGCCCGCGGGGTTCGACCCGCGCATGAGCCAGCAGAACCCGATGGTCGGCGCGGGCATCCCCGGGACGTTCGATCCGCGCATGAGCCAGCAGAACCCGATGGTCATGGGTCAGCCCATCCCGGGGACGAGCCTCGGTATGTCGCACCCGAACCTCGGCATGTCGCATCCCGGGCTCACGGTCGTCGGCGCGCCGCCGCAGCGCAGCGGCAACGGCGCGATGATCGCGATCGGCCTGCTCGGCACGCTGCTCGTCGCGGCGAGCGGGCTCATCGTCTGGAAGTTCGTACTCGACAAACCGGCCGCGGGGACGCCGCCGGCCGTGACCACGCAAGCCGCGGCGACCACGCCCCCGCCGATGCCGACGCCCACGCCGACGCTCGCGCCGACGCCCGCGGCCACGCCGACGGAAGCGCCGACGCCGGCCGAGACGAACACGGCCGCGCTCGGCACGGCGACGCCTCCGGTCGGCACGGGCGGGCCGCTCCCGACGGGCGCGCGCACGAGCGGCACCGCGCCGCTCGGCACGGGCACGGGGACCGCGAAGAAGCCGCCGCCCACGCCGACGGCCACGTCGACCGGCGGCGGCCGCAAGATGGGCAGCGACCTCTGATCTAGCGGACGGCCGTGTAGAACGTCGCCTTGTCGCGACGAACCCGCAGGAGGAGCCGCCCGTCCTGCGCCGCCTTCTGCACGTCCGCGGACGTCGGCAGCCGCGCGAAGTCCGCCTCGAGCACCACGTCGCCGCGCTTGAGCCCCGCCCGGTCCGCCGGCGAGTCCGGCGACACGGCCACGATCTGCGCGAGCGTACTGCTGCCGTCGCCCTCCACGTCGCGCAGCGTGATCCCGAGCCCCTGCGGGCTCGACGCCTTCCGCTCGACCGGGAGCGCCGGCGGCGAGGTCTCGCTCTTCGCTTCGAGCGTCACCTTCGTCTGGTAGCGCTTGCCGCTGCGGATCACCTCCATCGCGAGGACCTCGCCGTCGTCGTGCAGGAAGAGCTCGCGGATCACGTCCTGCGCGTCGGCGATCGTGCGCGCGCCGATCTTCGTGACGATGTCGCCCGGCTCGAGGTGCGCCTTCTGCGCGGGCCCGCCGGCGACCACGGTGTTCACGAGCGCGCCCGAGGTCGGCGCGCTCGGGATCTCGGCCGCGAGCTGCGGCGTGAGGTCCTGGATCCCGATGCCGATCCAGGCGCGCATCACGCGCCCCGTCTTCAGGATCTGCGTGGCCACGCGCCGCGCGATGTTCGACGGCACCGCCAGGCCGATGCCCTGGCCCTTGCTCACGATCATCGTGTTGATGCCGAGCACCTGGCCGTCGAGGTTCACGAGCGGCCCGCCGGAGTTGCCCGGGTTGATGCTCGCGTCCGTCTGCAGATAGTCCTCGATCGCGTTCATCCCCACGCCGCCGCGGCCCTTCGCGCTGAGCACGCCCGTCGTCACCGTGTGCCCGAGGCCGAAGGGCGATCCGATCGCCACGACCCACTCGCCGACACGCGCGGCGTCGCTGTCGGCGAACGACGCGACGGGCAGGTTCGTCGCGTCGACGCGGAGCACGGCGAGGTCGGTCGCGGGGTCACGACCGGCCACGCGCGCGGACAAGGTGCGGCCGTCCTTGAGGCGCACGTTGATGGCGCGCGCGTCCTCGATGACGTGGTTGTTCGTGAGGATCGCGCCGTCGGCCGAGAAGATCACGCCCGAGCCCATGCCGCGCGTCGTCGCGTCGGCGCGGAACCAGCGGCCCGCGGAGCTGTCGCCGCTCGAGACCGTCACGTCGATCTGCACGACGGCCGGGCTCGTCTTCTCGGCGACCGCGACGAACGTATCGCCGAGCGCGCGCACCTCGGCTGCCGAGGGCAAACCTCGCGCGGGCGCGGGGAGCGCGGGCGGCGGCGGGGCCTTCGGGCGCGGCGGCGGGACTTGCGCGGAAGCGAGCGAAGAGGCCGAGCCGAGCCCGGCCATGACCAGCATCGAGGCGAGCATGCAGCGAGGGCGCATCGTTCCTCCGAGGAAGGCGGTAGCTCGATTATGGCTCTCCCGGGGCCGCGATGGCACGCGGAAGACGCGCGTGATTCACACCCCGGTCTCGCTCGGCCACGCCTCCCGCCCCTCGTCCGCGAGCGTCACCGAGACCAGGTACAGCCCATCCGGCGGCGCGGTGATGCCCGCGTCCTCCCGGCGCTTCGAGGCGAGCGCGCGCGACACCGCGCCGGGCGCGAGCCGCCCGCGCGCGACGTCCACGAACGTCCCCACGAGGATACGCACCATGTTGTGCATGAACGCGTCGCCCTCGACCTCGATCCGGACGAGGCGTGGATCGTCCCGGTCGACCTCCACCGACACGCGCCGCAGCGTGCGCACCGTGTTCTCCCGTGGATCCGCGGCCGATCGGAACGCGGCGAAATCATGCGTGCCCACGGCGAGGCTCGCCTCGGCCGCCGCGCGCGTGATGGAAGCATCGTCCCGGAGCTGCTCGACGCGCCAAACCCGACCTTCGAGGAACGGATCACGCACGAGGTCGCGCAGGAGCAGATACCGGTACCGCTTGCCCTGGCTCGCGAATCGCGGCGTGAATCCACGCGGCACGAGCGACGCGCGACGCACCGCGATCTCCTTCGGCAAATGCCTCGCCGTGCCGAGCACCCATCCGCGCGGCGGGACCTGGCGCGACGGATCGAACGCGACGCGCTGGCCGAAGGCGTGCACGCCCGCGTCGGTGCGGCTCGCGCCGCGGATCTCGCGGATCGTCGGGTCGAGGGCGCGCAGCGCGGCGAGAAGCTCGCCGGCGATCGTGCGGCGATCGGGCTGGTGCGCGTAGCCCGAGAAGATGCGGCCGTCGTAAGCGACGGTGAGAAGAATGCCGTCGGGCAGAGAGCTCGGGCCGCCCTCGTCAGCGGGCTCGTTCATGGGAAGAGCTGCTGGCTAGTTGCCGCCGCCGCCGCCGTCGCCGCCGCTGCCCGGCGCGGGCCCGGCGCCGTATCCGTAGAGGCAGGCCGCGAGCGCGTAGCCCTCGAGGGGGTTGCCCTGCAGGTCCTCTTTGCAGCACTCGGCCGGCGGCGAGACCTGGCCGTTGACGACGCAGGTGGCGAACGGATTGCAGCCGTTCTCGACGTTGTCGATGTGCCCCTCTCCGTCGAGGTCCTGGGTGCACGTGGGCGTCGTGCCCTCCTCGGAGGCGCACGCCGAGGCGCCGCAGAGCAGCGCCACGAAGATCGCCGCGAGGAGCGGAGAGGCTGGGCCTTTGCCTTTCGAGGAAGCGAAGGGTTTCATCGAGGTCGTGCTCATGGCTGGAAAGGGGTGAGGCGATACCTTACCCATCCGCGGCCCCGGAGGGAACGTCCTCCGCGCGCGTGTACAAGGAGATCGCCGTATCTCCGTAAATCCGGGTCTCGTCGAGCACGAGGCGCCCGGGCTTCGGCGGGGCGTCGCGGCTCGCGTGTTCGAACACGACGCGCGCCCCGGGCGCCGCCAGGTTCGACGTCTCGGCCGCGATCGCTTCGAGCACGCGCGCGGCCTCCGCGAGCGCGGCGTACGGCGGATCGAGCAGGATGAGCTCGAAGGGACCGAAGGGCGAGAGCGACGCGAGGGCGCGCGTGACCGGCTGCGTGACCACCCGCGAGGCGCCTTCGATCCCGAGCGACGCGAGGTTTTGCCGGAGCGCCGCGAGCGCGGGGCGGCCGTTCTCGACGAACACCACGCGCGAAGCGCCGCGCGAGATCGCCTCGATCCCGAGCGCGCCCGTGCCTGCGTAGAGGTCGAGCACGGCCGCTCCGGAGACGTCGCCGAGCACGTTGAAGAGCGCCTCGCGCACGCGATCGCTCGTCGGCCGTGTGGCGTGCCCCGACGGGGCGACGAGCCTTCGTCCGCCGAGCGAGCCGCCGATCACGCGCATGGGTGGAGGGGTGGGGAGAGCGCCGCCGCGTGCTTCGTGGTCAGAAGCGGAAGCCGACGTCGAGCTTGCCGCCGGTCCGATCGACGCGGGGCAGGACCATCAAGCCCGTCGTGGGTTTTTCCTTCGACGCCGTACCACTCGTCGCGACGAGGAAGACGCCGGCGCCGGCCGCGATGGCCGCGAGCGGATAGAACACGAGCTGCAGGAGCTGGCCCATCTCGCCCTTCGAGCAGAGCTCGTCCACCTGGGGTTTGTCGAAGCCGACGACGACCTGCTGGTTGCTGCGCGCGAGCTCGCAGATGTTCGTCTGCTGATCGTAGAACGCCTGGTTCTTATCGTAGTCGGGATCCTTGTTGACCCCGTTCACGGTCACGGTGCCGTAGATCCCGACCGCGCCGAACGCGACGCCCGCGCCGATCGCGGCGAAGCCGCCGATGCGCTTCCAGTTCGTCGGCGTGGTATCGCCGGCGGGGACGGGCGCGACGACCACGTCCGTCGGCGAGTTCGGCTTGACCGTGACTTCCGTGGACATGTCGGCGTAGCCGGGCGCCTTGACCACGAGGTTGTGCTTGCCCGAGGGGACGAAGAACGTGCCCTCGCCGTTCGCGAGCGCGCCGAGCGGCTGACCATCCACGAAGACCTGCCCGGCCACGCTGCCGGCCTTGACCTTCACCTCGCCCTTGGGCGGACCGTCCGTCAGCTTGTTCAGCGCATCGGTGGCGATCTTGCGCAGCGCCTCGTCCTGCGATTCGGTCAGGTTCGCGCTGTACTCGACCTTGTGGTCCGTCGTGCCCTTGCCGCGCACCCAGAAGTGCAGCTCGCCCGTGACGTTGCCGCCTTTGCCCTTGTCGAGCTTGCCCCACACGTACCGGTCGGCGCGGATCTGATCGGCAATGCGCGACTGACACCCGGCGTCCGGCGGATCCGGGCACTTCAGCGAGAGCGTGAGCACCTCGAGCGAGTAGTCCCCTTCGCCCTGCGACCAGCCCGGCGTCGCCCGGACCGCGTTCCGGAGCGCCTTCGTGAGCGCCTCGGCCTGGTCGTCGGCGTCCATCGTCTGGATCGAAATGATGTGGATCGGAAGCGTATCGGGCCCTGGCTCGGAGGCCTGGGCCGCGCCGATGGACATCCACGTCGCAAGCGCGAGCGTCGTCGCCAGACCGTATCGGGGTGCGCGCATGGTCATCTTGCCGCTCTCTCTCCTCCGCGCGACCACGTTATCCTCCCTTGGGCTCGTTCCGCAATTATGCGGTGACGGGGCGACGAGGATCGCGCGCTGTCACAGAGGAGGACGCCTCGCGTCCCCCCTCTCGGCCATGCGAAGCCCGGCCGATTCACCCCCGAGGGAAGATCGCTCCGCGAGCTTCCGCGCATCGAACGGTTCGATGCGCTAGCCGATCTCGACCTTGCTCCACATGTCGCGGCGCATCTTCTCCTTGCGGCGGTCGGTCCGCGTGACGAGCCGTGCCGCGCCCCACGCCGCGAGGAGCTGCCCCTCCTGTCCGAGGCCCGGAAGGACGCTGCGACCGACGAGCAACGTGCGCTCGATCGGCCCCCGGATCGGCTCGCCGCCGAGCCCGAGGTATCCCGGCGGATCGACGTCGAGCTGCCGCACCATCGGCTCCGCCGCGGTCGTCGCGCCCGTGAGCGAGGCTCGATCCACCGAGCGAAATCGGCCGTCCTCGTACACCCAGACCGGCAGGCCATCGTGCACCGAATCGACGACGCGCAGGTGACGCTCGAGGAACGGCAGCTCCGCGGCGAGCGTCGACAGCACCACCTCGCGCATGCCGAGCAGCGGGATCGGACTCCGATCGGGCAAGAGCACTTCGGCGACGAGCAGCGACTCGCCACGCACGCCGGGCATCGCGTGGCGCTCCAGGTGAATCACGGGGCGTAATGCGCCCGGCGGCGCGCTCGAACGAGGGCCCGCGGCCGCGGCCGTGCGTGCAGCATTTCGGAGCGCGGGACGATCGCCGGGCAACACGAAACTCTCCACGCCGAGCGGCGCGGGCAAACCTTCGTCGCGCACCACGAGCGACACGACGAACCTGCCGACCGACGACGTGATCCGTGGCCACTCGCGCTGGGCGCGCTTGTGGATGCCCTCGCCGCCGGAGAGCGCCGCGAGGCCTTCGCCGTCGAGATCGCTGATCACGAAGCTCGCGCCCGTCGGCCCCTCGTCGCCGTCGACGATCACGCCCGCCGCCGACCCGCGTCGCAAGTGGAGCGCCCGCGCGCGGGCCGACAGCACGCAACGACCGCCGTGCGCGGCGATGCGATCGACGAGGAACTGTTCGAGCTCGTCCTCGCCGCCCGGGAGCGTGTAGAGGCCACGCGTCCACGCGCCATGCAGGCGAGCGACCGCGAACGGCGGCGGCAGCGTGGCGAGGTCGGTCGCGAACGACACCGACGACGTCACCACCTGCCGGAAGAAGTGCCCGCGCGGCAGCTCGACCAGGAGATCCGCGTCCGGCTCGGCGCGCACGTACGGCAGCATCGCCGCGTATCGCCCCGTCTCGCGCCGCTCCCAGAACGTGCCCGGCGGCCAGACCGCGTCCCTTTCGAACGCCTCGTCCGCGGCGCCGTTCACACGGGCGAGCTCGGCGTAGAGATCGTCGACCACGCGGCGCACCTCGGGCATCTCGCGATCGATCTCGCGGCCGAAGAGCACGAGGTCGGGCGGGATGTCGAGCCTGCGCCGCGGCGCGAGCACCTGCATCATGGGGCTGGCCGCGACCACGCGCCGCTTCCACGTCTGCGACTGCGCGAGCTCCACGAGCACGCGCGTCCACGCGGGCGAGCTCGCCGCGAGCATCGTGAACGCGCGCCTCTGCAGCGTACGCTCGCCGAGCTTGTAACTCGCGGGCCTGCCGCCCTGACCGAGCACGAGCACCGTGAAGTCGCGCCGCGCGAGCAGCGCGGCCGTCACCAGGGCGCCGAGCGATCGGCCGAGGACGACGACGTCGAAATGCTTCGAGGTCACGACGCGCTCTCCCTCAATCGTCCGTCGCCTCGACGCCGAGCGCGCCCGGGACGCCCAGGAGCTCCACGCGCGACCTCGCCGCGGCCGTGGCCGGCGGATGCACCGTGAGATGTCCCGCGGCGATCGCGGCGAGCACGTGCACGAGCAGCGCGTGCTCGCGGGCGAGGATCCGCTCTGACAAACGCTCCTCCGTGTCGTCCGGCAGCACCGGCACCGCGGCTTGCGCGAGGATCGGCCCCGTGTCCGTCCCGACGTCGACGAGGTGCACCGTGCAGCCCGTGATCCGCACGCCGTGCGCGAGCGCCTGCGCCTGCGCGGACACGCCCGGGAACGCGGGCAAGAGCGACGGATGGATGTTGATCACGCGGCTCGGAAACGCGTCGAGCAGCACGTTCGTCACGATCCGCATGAAGCCCGCGAGCACCACCCACGTGACGCCGGCTTGCTCGAGCGCGGCCACGAGCGCGGCGTCGAACGACGCTCGGTCCGGGTGATCTTTGTGGCTGATCACGACCGTCAGCACGCCGGCTTCGCGGGCGCGGTCGAGTCCCAGGGCGCCTGGGCGGTTCGAGATCACCAGGCGGACGCGCGCGTCGAGCTTGCCCGCGGCGATCGCGTCGAGGATCGCCTGGAGGTTACTGCCGCGGCCGGAGATGAGCACACCGAGGTCGAGGGTCATCGGGGCGTGGCATCGTAGCCGAGGATGGGGGACGCGCATCGCCCGCGCGCTCGATCCGGATATCATCGCGGCGTGCGACCTCGTTTTTCGTGCCCCCTTTTCGCGGCCCTCTTGCTCCCGCTCGCGTGCCAGTCGTCGCGCTCCTCGCCCGTCCCGGCTGGAGACGGCGGCACGCCGCGACAGATCCTGGTGACGGGGACCGACGAGGTGGGCCTCTCGTCGCTCGCGGTCGGCCCCTCCGGCGCGCTCTTCACGATGACGGAGAGACAACCCCTCCTCGTCGAGCTTTCGCCGAGCGGCGCCGTCACCCGCAAGACCCCGGTGAGCGGCGTGCCCGAGGGCGTCGATTTCGAGTCGCTCGCTTGGCTTTCGGGAGAATCGTTCGCGATCGGCACCGAGGGCGGCTGCTCGAAGACGGGCGCGGATCGAATCCTCCTCGCCACGCGCGACGGTGATTCGGCGCGCGTGACGCGCACGCTCGACGTCCCGCTCTCGGCATGGGGCGCGACGTGTGATTCGGGGCATGGCATCGAGGGCCTCTGCGCGGCGGCGGGTCAGCTCGTCGCGGCGATCGAGGACGCGATCGACGGCGAAGGCAAGGCGCGGTATGCGCCGATCGAGCGCATCGACCCGGCGACGGGCGACCGGGCGGCGTTTCGTTTGTCGCTCACGAGCACGAAGGACGAAAAAGGAAAAATCTCCGGACTCGATTGCCGCGCGCAGGGGACGGATCGAATCGAGGTGCTCGCCATGGAGCGCCATTTCGCGGTCTCGCGCATCCTCTCGTTCACGCTCCCCGCGAAGGGCCCGGGGACGACGACGCCGATCGAGCCCCGTGTCCTCGTGGACCTCGCGCCGCACACGAACGGCGGCAAACGCAATTTCGAGGGCATCGTCTGGAAAGACGAGACCCACGCGCTGCTCATCGTCGACAATCAATATGGCGACAACATCTCCGGGCCGAACGAGCTCTTCGAAGTGACGCTGCCGGCGGCGCCGTGAATCTCGTTTTTCCGGGCACGGCACCTGCCATCGAATTTCACCGAAATCAGCCCGATCCCCCGCGCCCGAGCATCCCCACGAGCGACAACCAGAGCTCCTTCACCGTCGGATACCGTTGCTCCGGCTCGATCGCGAGCGCGCGCCCCACCCATCCGTCGATCACCGCCGGCAGGTCCGGCCGGAGCGCGTGCAGGCTCGGCCGCTTGCCGCGCGAGCTCATTTTCACGACGTCGATCAGCGCCTCCGCGGGGAACGGCACCCGGCCTGCGAGCATGCGGAAGATCACAGCGCCGAGCGCGTACACGTCAACCGCGGGCGTGATCCGATCCGGCCGGCCCTGCCAGCCCTCCGGCGCGATGTACGACGGCGAGCCCACGACGAACCCATCCTGCGTGAGCGGCGTCGATACCGACAGCACCTTCACGAGACCAAAATCGAGCAGCCGCACCGGCCCTCGCGCCGTCGAGTCCAGCACGAAGATGTTCGCCGGCTTGATGTCGCGATGCACGATCCCACGCTGGTGCGCGACGTCGAGCGTGTCCACGATCGGCGAGATGAGGTCGAAAAGCTTCGATCGCGGCAGCCTCCCCACGTCGCGCTCGTAGTCGACCAGATACCGCTCGAGATCTTTGCCGCGGAGCAGCTCCATCACGATGTACATCTGCCCCGCCTTCGTGCGGTTCAGCGCGAAGATCTGCACCGCGCTCGTGCCCGACAGGGCGCCCATCGCGCGCGCCTCCCTGCGCATGCGCGTCGCGAAACTCGGGCTCGTCCGCCACCTCGGGACGCAAAAACTTGACGGCCACGGGCGCGCCGATGTCGAGATCCTCGGCCTCGTAGACGGTTCCGTGCCCGCCTTCTCCGATCCGCCGCAGGATGCGGTACTGCCCGTCGATCACCTCGTTCACCTGAAACATCCGCCGCTCCTCCGCAGGCCGCACGGCCAAGGCGAGACCACGACAGGCATCGTACACGGAGCGCTGGACTTGTCAGGACCGTGTGTACAGTAACCCCCCATCCGACGCACAGCTTGGAGCCCCTCATGCTCGAACGACGTTTCCACTTCCTTTCCTCGCATCCCCTCGCCCGCGCCGCCGTGCTCGCGGCACTCACCCTGTTCGGCGCGGCTTGCGGCGCCAAGGTCGTCGTCGATGCCGAAGGCGAAACCGGCGGCGGCGGCACCGGCGGCACCGGCGGCGCGGGCGGCACCGGTGGCCTGGAGTGCGGCGAGGAGCCCAACGTCGGTAAGATCATCGCCGTGTGCGTCTCCATGGGCGGCGGCGACTTCTGCCCCCCTGCGGGCTCGACCCTCGGCCTGCTCACGACGCTCGCCGACGCGGCCGGCATGTGCGCCGAGACGAACCCCACGGCCTGCTGCAACCAGCCCGCGTTCCGCCAGGTCGTCTGCGATTTGCCGCCGCAGGACGACGAGTGTTGTTACCACGTCCATTACATCCCGAACGTGGTTTGTCCGTGAAGCTCGATCGGGTTCTCCTCCTCGCCGCGCTCGTGCTCGCGGGTGGCTGCGCCCCCGCGCCGCCGCCTGCGCGCGCCGCAGAGAGCCCGCAACCCGCTCGCGACGCCCCTCCGGAAGACCTGCTCCTGCTCGCGGATCTCCGTGTGCTGCGCGGGGACGAGCCGGTCGTCGTCCTCCACCGCAACGGCTTGCTCGTGGAGCGCGGCGAGGCGCTCGGCATCCTTCATTCCAATGGTGTCTTCGTCGATCTCGGCGGCACCCTCGAAATTCGTTTGAGCCCCGACGGTACCGTCCCGACGCCCTCAGGGACGCTGTTCATCGACGAAGGCGGGACGGCGACGTTCCGTCTCCCGGAGGTCGAACCCGAGGTGCTACACTTCGACGCCGAGGGCCGCGTCGCCGGCTCGAAGACGCCCCTGCGCGTCGAGGGGCTCACCCTGCGCACGCGCCGGACCGCGATGTTCGCGCTCCTCCTGCCGGATCTCCTCCGCCTCCGGCGCCACAACACGATCAAGTAAACCACATCCTCGCACTCGGACATTTCCTGTCCGATCCAGGACCGCATTTCGCTGGAAATCGCGGGCGCCTGCGGTAATCTGTGCGCCGTTCCAACGAAGAACAACACGCTGCTCGGCGACGCGCGGCGTGACCCAACGGCGGATCATCGAGGGGGGCCGGGTGAGAGGCGCGGAGAGCGCCCCCGCCGCTTCTTTTTTTCGATCCGCCCTCACATCAGGAGGTCCTCGTGACGCTCGCGATGCATCATTTCGACGGCGTTCGTATCCGCATGCCCATGATCGTGGCAGCCATCGCTGCTTTCGTGCTCCTCAGCGCCGTGCTGCTCGGCGTTGCCTCGTGGATCGTGGACTCGAACCGGCATTCCGCTGCGGGGAGCGTGCAGACGTCGAGCGCGTCCGCCCTGGACGCGCCCGATCCGGCGCGCCTCCTCGAGGATCGGGGCCGCCCCGGACGCCGGTACTGATCCACATCCTTCACATCCCCGGGGGGGGATTTTTCGCACGCATCGAACGGGGGCGCTCGCCCGAAGGCGCCTCCGTGCCGGCCCAGGCCCTCCCGCGCATGGCGTAGGCGACGCCCGCTTGCAGCGTCGCGCGCGTGACCACGTCGCCCATGTTGGCGCCGAGCTGCACCAGAGTCTGCGCGACCTCCGAGCGAATGCCGGTGATCACGACCTGCGCCCCGAGCAGCGACACCGCCCTCGCCGCGCGCAAGAGGGCATCGGCGACCTGCGTGTCCACCACCGCGACGCCCGTGATGTCCAGGATGGCGACGCGCGCCTGCGTCCGGCCGACGCCGTCGAGGAGCGTCCCGATCACCTGCTCGGCGCGGCGTGTATCGAGCGACCCGACGAGCGGCATCACGAGCACGTCGTCCGTGATCGGGACGAGCGGCGTCGAGAACTGCGCGAGCGCCGCGGCCTGCTCCTGGATGAGCCGCTCGGCCTCCTTGCGTTCGCTCACGTCCTGCCACGAGCCGACGAACTCGACGGGCCGCCCCTCGTCGTCCTTCACGAGCACGATCTCGTCGTACACCCACAGCCATTGACCGTTTCCGTGGCGGAAACGGTATTCGTGCGTCTGGTGTCCGTGCTCGAAGCTCCCCGCGAGGTCGGCGAGCAGCTGGGGCGCGTCGTCGGGGTGGATCCGATCGGTCCAGAACGCCGGATCACGCAGGAATTCTTCCGGCTGATATCCGAATTGCGAGCGAACGTTGTCGCTGATGTACGTGCACACGAAGTCGAGCGTGCCCGCATAGAGAACCACGCGACTTGCGTTGAGGAGACGCTCGATACGCGTCTGCGTGAGCGCACCGTCGAGGGACTTCTGGGTCACGGTATGACGAGTACCACCGCGCACGTCCCGATCGCAAGGGCCGTTTTTTGGCGTTCAAAACGTTATCGTGTGGACGCACGCGACGTCAATTCAATGGCGGGGGACGGGAGCCGCGCGACATCACGCCCTGCGCGCCGCGTCGTATCGCCTCGATGTAGGCCCGCGCTTCCGACTCGGTGGCGATGAACTTGAACGGGGTCGAGGCGCGCGCGGGTCGGAGCAAGCGGGCGGCCTTGATCGCGAGGTTCGAGATCGCGCGCTGCTGGAAGTTGCCGCCGTAGATCGCCGTGCCCTGCAGGTTTCTGGCCGTATCGGATTCGATCGCGAGCTTGCGCGCCTCGGCGTGTACGTGCCCCATCCGCGCGATGCCCGCGAGCCAGAAGACCGGCCCACCCACGTGCGCGACCCCCGTTTGGATCAGCTCGAACATACGCCGCATGTCTTCCACGGCGACGTCGCCGACGTTCCGGATGTGCACGATGTCCGGCGCCTCGAAGCGATAGACGTGCTCCCCGAACGCCTCCCAGTCCGTATTCGATAGCGCCATGCAATCCCGATTGCGGGCGCTGTGCCCACCGGCACAGGATGAGCCGCTCGCCGCGACCGTGTCAAGCCCCGTTGACGTACGGGCGCCCCCATTGTAATCGGGCCGCCGACGTCGTCCGCGCCTCGCACCCGAAGGCCCTTGCGCCGAGGCCCGTTGCGCCGAACGGACACGAAACAAGCCCCATGCGTACGTCCTTCCTGCTCCTCCTCGCCAGCCCGATGCTCTTCGCCTGCCGCGACGCCGCGCCCGACGCCACGAAAACGCCCGCCGAAGGCACGGCGACGACGGCGACGACGACGGCGACGAGCGCGGCCGAGCCGCCCGCCGCACCACCCGCGAAGACCGCCCCAGAGCCGGCGGCGCCCACGACGAAGCCTGCCGCGCCGACGCAGGGGACGAAGGAGCCCGGGGACACCGCGCCGGAAGCGTTCGAGGGGACGACCGCGGCCGTCGAAAAGAAGATCCCCGAGGTCCACACGGTCGAGCTGCGCTCGGTCCGGGCGGGCCGTCACGCGGGATTCGATCGGACCGTATTCGAGTTTTCGGGCGCATTGCCCGGCTACCGCGTGGAGTACATCGACAAACCCGTCCGCCGCTGCGGCACGGGCGACCCCGTGACGATCGCCGGCGAAGGCCGGCTCCGGGTCCGGATGACGCCGGCGCGGGCGCACGACGACACGGGCCGCTCGACGCTGAGCCCGGTCGAGCAACGCCCGAAGCTGCCCGTCTTGCTCGAGCTCACGCCCACGTGTGATTTCGAGGGTGAGCTCACCTGGGTGCTCGGCGTCGGCTCGCCGAATCGATATCGCGTGCTCGAGCTCCGGGATCCTCCGCGGCTCGTCGTCGACGTCAAACACGGCCGCGCCCCTTGACGCGCCTCGGAGGCGCTCCTACCGCCGGTGCGGGCGGGAGAGCGCGCGGGGGCGTACGGCCGCCCCGCGCCGCGGCGCGCTCGGAGGGAGGACCATGAAGACCGTCGAAGACATCCCGGTCCTGTCGGGACAAACGTTTTCCGGCCACGCGAAGGAGTTCCGGACCACGCAGGCCGCGATCTTCCTGCGCCTCGCGCGCGAGCTCGGCGACGTCGGGCAGATTCGATTCTTCAACTTCCCGCTCGTCGTCCTCTGCTCGCCCGAGCTCGCGCACGAGGCGCTCGTGGAAAAGCAGAAGAGCTTCGAGAAGAGCATCGCCACGAAGATCATGTTTTACCCCTTCGCCGGCCGTGGCCTCTTCACGAGCGAGGGCGAGCCGTGGCGCAAGCAACGCAAGCTCATGGCGCCCCTCTTCCACCCGCGCGCCATCGACGGATATGCGCCGATGATGAACGACGTCATCACGCGTTGCCTCGACGACTGGAAGGACGGCGAGATCATCGACGCCGGGCGCGAGATGACGCGTATCACCATGGGCGTCGCGGCCAGGGTCCTCTTCGACGCCGACACGCTCGACGAATCCGACGAGATCAGCGACGCGGTCCGGACGATGTTCAATTACCTCGGCGACCAGACCGGCAGCGTCTCGATCGTCGTGCGCGCGACGCTGGTCCAGCTCCTGCTCCAGCTACCAAACCTCCCCGCGCCGCTCGAACGCGCCCGCGAAGCCACCGTCGAGGCCCTGAGCCAGCCCGTCCCCGTGCCCACGGCCGAGCGGCGCAAGCTCTTCGCCGCGGTCCGGACCCTCGACGATCGCATTCAACGCATGATCACCGATCGCCGGCAGAAAGGCGGTGACCGGCCCGACCTGCTCTCGCGTCTGCTCGCGGCCCGCGACGAGGACGACGGCTCGTTCATGACCGATCGCCAGGTGCGCGACGAGGCCATGACGCTGTTCATCGCCGGCCACGAGACGACGGCGACGTCGACGACCTGGTGCCTCTACTTCCTGGCGCGTCATCCCGAGGTCAAACGTCGCTGGAAGCAGGAGGTCGATGGCCTGTCCGGAAAAACCCCGACCGCCGCGGACGCGCCCCGGCTCGAATACACGCGCGGCGTCTTCCGGGAAGCGCTGCGGTTTTACCCGCCGGCCTTCGCCGTCGATCGTGTCGCCATCGAGGACGTGGAGGTCGGCGGATTCCACCTGCCCAAGCTGACGTCGATCATCGTCCCGATCCACGCGATCCACCGGCGCGAGGCGATCTTCCCCGAACCGGAACGATTCGATCCGACGCGCTTCTCCCCGGAGAACGAGGCGAAGCGGCCGCGCGGCGCCTACATGCCGTTCGGCGCTGGCCCGCGCATCTGCATCGGCGCGACCTTCGCCACGCTCGAAGCCGAGCTCTTGCTCGCGCAGATCGCCCAGCGCTTCGATTTCGAGCCCGTGAGCGACGCGCCGATCGGCCCCGATTACGCCGCGGCCCTCCGGCCCGAAAAACCCGTCCTCCTCCGCGTCCGCGCGAGGCGCGCCGCGAACTGATCACCAGATCCCGCTGAAGCCCACGAGCGGCCCGCCGCCGGGCAGCGGGCTCGCCATCATCCCCGAGAGCCGCGCCCCTGCTGCGTCTTTGCTCGTCGTCGGCCGGTGCAGCCAGGGCACCACGAACCCGACGGCCGATCCCACGATCGCGCCGATCATCACGTCCGTGAAATAATGTTTGTCCGCGGCCATGCGGAAATACCCCGTGGCCGTCGCGATCGTGAGCCCCGTGGCCCAGATCCACGGCGCCGCGCGATATCCCTTCAGCGTGGCCACCGTCCCGCTCGCGACCGCCGCGGAGAACGTGAACGACGTGTGACCGGAAAAAAAGGACAAGTTGTTGTCGCGGCTGTCGCGTTCGTCCGGGTCCACGGAGCCGTATTCGAGCAGCGGGCGCTCCCGCCCCACGGAAAACTTCACGATCTGGGTTAGGTCCGCGGCCACGACCATCGACTCCAGAATGACGAGCGCGTCCTTCCCCCACTCCGCGAGCGTGCCGCCCGTCGCGTACACGACCGCCGCGTCGAACCCGAACGCCGCGAGCGGGGCGAGCCCGTACAGCCCGACGTCGCTGATCCGGGCCGCCGTCTTCGTATTGCTCCAGTGGACGGCCCTCGCGATCGAATCGTCGATCCCCGGCGGGCTGCACCACCGGCACGAAGCCGGCGCGATCTTCGATTTCAGGACCTCCGTCGTGATCCACGCCGCGCCGCCCACGGCCGTCACGGTGAGATCGATCGGCAGGTTCACCTGCATCATCGGCCGGCCGGGCGGAGGCTCCTCGGCCGAGGCCACCCCCGGCGCGGCGAGGGACGCGACGAACACGAACGAAAGCAGGAAGCGCGTCATGGAGGACATCCGGAGATGCTACAGGAAGTCCCCTCGCGAGCCCCGAACGATGCGCCCGAACGATCGTGACACCCAAAACGACCCGCCCCCGGGTGATGCCGACGAGCCCCGCGAGCCCGCCCGCGCGGCCCCGTCGTGGCGCACGATCGAGCCGCCGCGCGAGGGCGAGCTCCTCGTCGTCGTCGGCCCGACCGCGAGCGGAAAAACCGAGCTCGCGATCCGCCTCGCCGAGCGCTTCGGCGGCGAGATCATCAACGCCGACAGCGTCCAGATCTACCGCGGCTACGACGTCGGCTCGGGCAAGCCCACGGCCGAGGAGCGCGCGCGCGCACCGCACCACCTCGTCGACATCGCCGACCCGCTCGTGCCCCTCGACGCGCAGACCTTCGCCGAGCTCGGCGAGCGCGCGATCGAGGACGTCAAGCGCCGCGGCCGCGTGCCCATCGTCTGCGGCGGGACGTTCCTCTGGATCAAATCGCTCGTCTACGGCCTCGCCCCCGCGCCCCCCGCCGACCCCGCGATCCGCGCGCGCCACGCGGCCATCGCCGAGGCCGAGGGGCGCGCGGCCCTGCATGCGCGGCTCGCCGCCGTCGACCCCGAGAGCGCCGCGCGGCTCGCGCCGAACGATCTCGTCCGTGTGAGCCGCGCGCTCGAGATCCACGAGCTCTCGGGCAAGCCGCAGAGCGAGTGGTTCGCCGAGCACGGCTTCCGCGACAAGCGCCACGACGCGCGCCTCGTCGGCGTCGCCTGGCCGCGCGAGACGCTCGACGAGCGCATCCGCGCCCGCGTCGCGAGGTGGCTCGAAGCCGGCTGGATCGACGAGGTGCGCGCGCTCCTCGACGCGGGCCACGCTTCGGCGCGGCCCATGGGCTCGGTCGGATACAAGCAGGTCCGCGCGCTCCTCGAAGGCGAGCTCCGGCGCGAGGAGCTCGAAGACACGATCGTCCGCGCGACGCGTGTCTTCGTGCGCCGGCAACGCACGTGGCTCCGCGACGAGCCCGTCCTCTACGTCGCGCTCGACGCCTGAGCGATCACGCGCCCTTGTCGCTGATGTCGAGCGTGACCAGCACCGAGAGAAGCGCCGGCCCCTTCGAGGCTTCGAGCTTCTGCTCCGCCTCGCGCACTGCCTCGGCCAGGAGCTCGCGCGCCGTCTTCCGATCGGGCGTCGATCCCCGCCGCTCCACGCTGATCCGCGTGAGCGGCAAGGCCCCCTCGGAGGCGAGCGTCTGCGTGAGCGAGATACGCTTCGTGCCGGCCGACCGCGGCCGCGTCGCGCTCGGCGGCGTCGGCGCGGCGCGCGAGGCCTCGATGCGCACGTCCGCGGGCGCCACCACACTCGCGAGCACCGCGCTCTTCGGCAGCCCGCCTTCCTCGGCATGGCCGTGCAACGCGGCTCCTTCGGCGCTCGGCGTCCCGCTCAGGAGATACGCCTGCGCCGCGCCTGCCACCATGCGGAGCTCCACCGAGAGCGACCTCCGCATCTCGTCCTGCCGCAGGATCGAGCGCGCCTCGCGCAGATACTTGGACGCCGAAAGATCCGCCTTCTCACGCCCCGCGAGTTGCTTGAGCACGCCGAGCACGAGCGGATCGTCGAGCGTCTCGATCGAGTCGTCCGCGGCGCCGAGGCTCGCCTGCACCGCCGACGAGCTCGTCTCGAGCCGCGCGGCGGCGAGCGCCTCGACGATCTCGCGCGCATCGCGCAGCGTCTTGCCGGCGAGCGACTCGCAGAGAGCGCGCGCGCTCCGGGCCGTGCGCAGCCTGTCACAGTCGTGGTCGATGCCGAGCTCGGTCGCGCGCGCTTCGAGCGCCTCGACGAGCTTGCGCGCCGCGGGCAGGATGGCGCGGACGACCTCCAGCACCTTGCGCCCGAGCTCTTCCAGGGCCTTCGCGGAGAGCGTGCGCTCCGTCAGGCTCACGCCGAGGATCCCCGTCCCGAGAACGACGGCCCGCGCCCATGTCGTCGGCTCCGGCAGGGAGCCTGCGCTGCTGTCGATCCCCGTCCTGCTCTTCGCCATTCGACCTCTCCGCGGCGAAGTATAGGCGAAAGGCCCCGCGCTGGGGCCCGTCGCCGCCCCGCGGGGTTCGGCCGGCGCGCCCGCCCACGATCGCTCCCCGCTCGGCCGCCGTTCGTGGCATGATGCATTTCATGCACGTCGACGCGGACCTCTGCGGCGGAAGCATTGTCGGGACCGGCCACCGGCACGGGACCGAGGCCGAGCTCTCCTTGCGCGCCGACAGCGCCGCCGGCATCCGGCAATGGTTCCATTTCCGCGTTCGCGGCGCGCGCGGCCGTGACGTCGAGCTCACGATCACCGACGCGGGCCAGGCGATGCACCCCGACGCCTTCCACGGCTACCGCGCGCTCGCATCGTATGACCTCGAACGATGGTTCCGCGTCCCCACCGATTTCGACGGCCGGCGCCTCGTCCTCCGGCACCGCCCCGAGCACGACACGGTCCATTATTCGTATTTTGCTGCCTATCCGCTCGAGCGCCTCGGCTCGCTCCTCTCGGTCGTCGATCGCAACCCGCGGGCGCGCGTGCGGTCGATCGGCGCGAGCGCCGAGGGCCGCCCGATCCCCCTCGTCGTCTTCGGCGAGGAGGCCCCGGGCAAACGACGCCTCTGGCTCGCGGGGCGCCAGCATCCCGGCGAGACGATGGGCTCGTGGTTCGTCGAGGGCGCGCTCGCCCGGCTCCTCGCCGAGGACGACCCGGTCACGGACACGCTGCTTCACGAGGCCGTGGTGTACGTCGTGCCGATGGTGAACCCGGACGGCAGCACGCGCGGCAATTTCCGCACGAACGCGGCCGGGCGTGACCTCAATCGTGAATGGCAGGCGCCGAGCCCCGAGGCGAGCCCCGAGGTCCTCGCCGTGCGCAGCGTCATGGAGCAGACCGGCGTCGACCTCTTCCTCGACGTGCACGGCGACGAGCACGCCGACGTCGCCTTCGCCATCGGCTGCGCGGGAAACCCTGGCTACTCCGAGCGCCTCTACGAGCTCGAACGACGCTTCGCGCGGAGCCTCGCCCGGCGCGACGGCGGTTTTTCTTCCGAATTCGATTATGGCGCGGACGACCCGGGCAAGGGCGATCTGCGCATCGGCAACAACTGGGTCGGCGAGCGCTTCGATTGCTTGTCCCTGACGATCGAGATGCCGTTCAAGGAAGGCCCGAGCGGCTTCGGGCCCGATCGTGCCGAAGGGCTCGGGCGCACCTCGCTCGAGGCCGTGCTCGAATCTTTGGGCGTGCTGCGCTAGGGTAGCGCCCCTCGATGCTCGCTCGGCTCCTCACCCTGTGGCGGCGCCTCCCCGCCTTCCTCGGCCGCGTCCTGCCCTGGCTCGTCGGCGTCGGCGCCGTCGCGTACGTCGGCATCTATCTCGTGCTCGCGGTCCTGCACCTCCGGTATCCATTCGAGCTCGAATGGATGGAGGGCGGCGCGGTCGACCACGTGCGCCACATCCTCTCGGGCAAACGCCTCTACGACCGCCCCACGATCGATTTCGTCCCCTTCATCTACACGCCGCTCTACTTCTACGTCTCCGCGGCGGTGAGCAAGCTCTTCGGCGTCGGGTTTTTCTCGCTGCGCCTCGTCTCGCTCCTCTCCTCGCTCGGCTGCATTGCGCTCATCGGGCTCTTCGTGCATCGCGAGACGAAGAGCCGCGTCGCCGCCGTCCTCGCGGCGGGCCTCTTCGCGGGCACGTACCGGGAGAGCGTCGCGTTCATGGATATCGCGCGGGTCGACTCGCTCGCGCTCCTCTTTTTGCTCCTCGGCCTCTACGTCCTGCGCTTCCGCGAGGGACTCGGCTTCCGGCTCCTCGCGGTGGCCCTGTTCCTGGCCACGTTCCTCACGAAACAATCGATGCTCGTGGCCGCGGCGCCGCTCGCCGCGTATGCGCTCTTCGCGGACGGCTGGAAGCGCGGGCTCGGGTTTGGCGTGGCGCTCTTCGGCACCATCGGCCTCTCGATCCTCGCGCTCGATCGCCTGCACGGCGGCTGGTTCCGGTATTACGTCTTCTTTTTGCCCTCGCAGCACCCGAACGTGCCGGCGATGTGGGTCGATTACTGGATCGAGGACCTCTTCGCGCCGCTCGCGGTCTCGTTCGCGACGGCCCTCTACTGGTTCGCGGCGTCGGGCGAGGACGCGCGCAAGGCGCGTGTCTTCTGGTTCTTCGCCGCGGCCGGCGCGCTCGGGACCTCGTGGGGCGGGCGCCTGCACGCGGGCGGCTGGCCGAACGTCCTCATGCCGGCGTTCTCCGTGCTCGCCATTCTCTTCGGAATGGGCATCGGCACGGCCCTCGAACGCATCGCAGAGGCGCCGGAGGCCCTCCGCGCGCGCCTGCGCGCCGCTGCGTTCGGCGTCGCGGCCCTCCAGCTCGCCTGCGTCGTCTACAACCCTCGGCCCCTCGTGCCCTCGCGCAGCGACGAGCAAGCGGGCCACGCCTTCGTGAAGAGGCTCGCCCAATTGCCTGGCGACGTCTGGGTCCCGGCGCACGGCCACCTCTCGACGCTCGCGGGCAAGCGCCCGTTCGCGCACGAAATGGCGATGCAGGACATCCTCGGCATCGGCGGCGGCCCGGCGGGCACCGCGCTCCGGGACGAGCTACGCGAGGCGCTGAAGACGCAGCGCTTCGGCGCGGTCATACCGGACACCGATTTCTACAAGAAAGAGATCAACCTGTTTTACCAGCGAAACGAGAAGGACCCGCCGCTCTTCGGGGGAAACGATTTCTTTCCGGTGACGGGGATGCGCACGCGGCCGCGGGGGGTGTTTCATCCGCGGCCTCCGGCGCAGCGACGGTGACAGGGTTCACGGCCCGATCGAAAACGTCACCGCCTCCCCCGTGAACGGCCCCGCGTCCTGCGCCACGCGATTGTCCTCGAAGATCGCGTTCGTCACGACGAGCGTCACCGGCTCCCCGGTGAGCGCGAGCTTCGTCCACGTGGCCGCGTCGAACGTGTACGAGAGCTCCGTCGTGAAGACACGCACGAGCTCGGGGCTCTTCGGCGTCGAGAACACGAGCAGATACGCGCGGCCGTTCACCGGCGCCCCGTGCGCCCACGCCTCGCGCGGGCCGAACAACGAGGCGATCGCCTTCGCGGCCCCGACAAACCTTTCTCCGGCCGAGGGCGCGCGCGACGCGGAGGAGCCGCTCACGTGCCATTCGATGGTCGGCGGCACGTCCTTCGGCAGCGTCGCGCCCGCGGTCGGCGTGTCGACCACCGCGGCTTGTGTCGGATCCGTCTTCGGCGTGGCCAAAAGCAGCGCCTCGAGCGCCTCGTCCGTCGCCACGCCTGCGTAGATCACGCCTGTCAGGTCGGGCTCGTTCGTGGCGGGCGGGTTCTCCGTCCCTCCTCCGCACGCGCCCACGCTCGTCCCGACGAACACCACCCCCGCGAGCGCCACGATTCCTGCCATTCGTCCGATCTTCTTCACGGCATTCCTCCCGCGCTGTCCTGCTTCCACGGGTCCGCGAACCGTGGATCGACGAGCAGCGCCTCGTCCGTCAGCGACGCGAGGAAAGCGAGCACGTCGGCCTTCTCCGCCTCGGTCAACGTGAACCCATTGATGAGCTCGCTCTTGTACGGGTTCGTGCTCCCCACGCCCGCATAGGGCCCCTCCGCGATCGTGCGCCCGCCGGCCGCGTAATGGTCGAGCACCTCGCCGAGCGTGGCGATGCTCCCGTCGTGCATGTAGGGCGCCGTGAGCGTGATGTTGCGCAGCGTCGGCGCGCGGAACCGGCCCATGTCCGTGGAGACCTGGGTCACCTCGTAGACGCCTCGATTGTTCTCCGGATACGCGCCCGTGCCGCCGATGTTGTAAAGGCCGGTGTTGTGGAACATCGTCTCGGTGAACGTGGTCCCGTCGTGCTCCACGGAGTCGGAGAAATTGAAGCCGCCGTGGCAATGGAAGCACTCGAGCTTCTCCGAGAAGAACAGGTCCTTGCCGCGCTTCTGGGCCTCCGACAGCGCCATCGAATCGCCGCCGTAGTTGTACCGATCCCAGGCCGATCGATAGGAGATCACGCTGCGCTCGAACGCGCCGATCGCCCGGACCACGTTCGGAAGCCGCACGGGGTCTGCCTCGTCCGGAAAGACCTTCGGGAAGAGCGCCTGGTACACCGGATCTTCGCGCAATCGTTCGAGCAGCACGTCTTCTTTCCCCGCGAGCCCGAGCTCGACCGGCGTCTCGCCGAAGAGCGGCAGGAGCGCCTGCTCTTCGAGCTCCGTGATCAAGGGGTTTGCCCAGGTGAGCGTGGACAGGTAGCCCACGTTCACGATCGACATCGAGCCCCGGGGGTGGACCTCGCCCGTCGATCCGAGCCCGCCCGCGCGCCCGTCCGTGAACGCGAGCTTCTGGTCGTGGCACGAAGCGCAGCTCTGCGTCTCGTTCCCGGACAAACGTTTGTCGTAGAACAGGCGCCGGCCGAGCTCGACCTTGTCGACCGTCATGGGGTTGTCCGCGGGGATCTTGGGCTTGGGATACCCCGCGGGCAGGCCGAAATCCCAGGTCGCGGGGATCTCCGGCGGAGGCGCGGGCGGCTCCCCATCCTCCCCGCCGCAGCCGGCGAAGGAGCCGAGGAGCAAGAGGGCGACGAGAGGCCCGCGCGCGGCCGCGGTGAGGAGGGAGGGGATTTTCATGGATTCACTCCGCCGTGAAGAGCTTCTGTTCGTCCGGATGAACCGATCCGTCGTCCACGTGAATGCCGAGCCGACCCATGATGGACTTGCATTCGGTGTCGTCGGCTCCCGCCATGCAGCCCGGCGCGCCGTCCACGTTCTGCGAGAGGTCGCTGTCCGCGACGAGCGCCGCGTAATCGACGACGATCTTGCTCTTCAGCGGATCGAAGCCCGTAAGGCGCACCTCCGGGCGATTCGGCCGATCGCACGCCGTGACCGCGCCCGACGCGTCCTCCGTGCACCCCGTGCTGCCGATGTGCACGTTGAACGCCCCGCCGCCCGCCGCCGTCGGCGCCGCGTCCACGCGGAGGAACTTGTACCCGCCGTTCCAGTTCCAGAACAGCGCGCTCAGGTTGAGCGGCGAGGGCGCCGCCGACGCGTCGCCGTGGTTCAGATCGAAAGGCACGCCCACCTTGAATGCGATGCCGGTGTAGGTCACGTCCTCTACCTGGCCGCGAATCACGCCGTTCGTCTCGCTCGTGCCGTTCGCGCAGGCGCCCGTCTTGTTCTCGAAATCGAGGAGCGCCAGGCTCTCGTGTTGCCAGAGCCCGTCCTGTGTGAGCTCGACCGGGACGTCGCTGCCATCCGTGCGCAGGAGGCGCACGTCGTGCACGTAGAGACGAAAATCGGTGATCCTCACCTCGGTGGACGCGCTTCCCGTGGTGAAGGTCTTTCCACAATCGAATACCTCGTTTCCGACGCGCCCCTCGAAAGCGAGCTCCACGTCGATGCGGCCCGGCCCGCCGCCGCCCGGTCCGCCGCCGCCTGCGCCGCCTGCGCCGCCCGATCCGCCGTTGCCCCCGTTGCCGCTGTCTCCGTCGCCTCCGCCGCACCCTGCGACGAGCGCCGCGCCGAGCGCCACGATGAGCCACCATCCTCGCGAAGTACCAAGTCTACAAGCCACGTGTCACCTCCGTCCGAAAGCCATGAACCCGTTTCCGCGTCCAGGCAATGCGACAAATTGATGCATCCCCCGTGCCACGAGGCTCCGGGCTTTCCTTCGCGTGCGCGGCGCCATTGACGGAACGTCCTCGGGCATGTTGAAGCCGCGTGGATCCGCGCGCAAGCCGCGTGCGTCGCGACGTCGTTTCCTGTAGGGTGCCGGCCATGCTCGTGAAGCTCTTCCGAATCGGGTTCGTGACGGCCCTCTCGGCCGCGACTGCCTGCGGCCAGGCGCCTCCGCCCCCGGCTGCGACGCCCGGCGCCGAGTCCCAGGGGACCGCCGACAAGGGCGCAAACACCGCCACCGCTGGAAAGGGCGCCGAAGAAGCCGCCCAGGGCGCCGACAAGGGCGGCGCGCCCCGAGGCGCGGCCGAAGGCGACGGCGAGAGGATCGGCGTCGCCGGCGGCGCCTTCCGCGGGGCGAACGACGACAACCCCGGCAGCGGTTTCCCCGTGCGCACCGTCGCCCCGGCCGAGGCCGGCACGTGGACCGGCGGAAACGAGGTCGACACGGGCGAAGGCGCGAAGAGCCCGGTGCCCGTCACGGCCGCGGATCCGAGCTGGGGCAGCCCCAAGGCGCCCGTCACGATCGTCGCGTTCTCCGACCTCGAGTGCCCCTTCTGCGCGCGCGCCTCGGGCACGCTCGCGGAGCTCGCGAAGATCTACGGCAAGGACCAGCTCCGGATCGTCTGGAAAAACTTCCCGCTCCCGTTCCACAAGAACGCGCGCCCCGCGGCCGAGGCGGCGATGGCCGTGTTCAAGCAGAAGGGCGCGCCCTGGTTCTGGGCTTATCACGACGCGCTCTTCGCCGGCCGGATCGACCCGCAGGTCATCGACGGCTCGCTGCCGCGGGGCATCACGCGCAAGACCGTCGACGCGACGCTCGCGAGCGGCGAGATCGGCAAGAAGATCGACGAGGACATCGAGCTCGGCAAGAAGATCGGCGTGACGGGCACGCCCGCGTTCTTCATCAACGGCGTGTTCCTCTCCGGCGCGCAGCCGATCGACAAGTTCCGCGCGATCGTCGACGAGCAAATCGCGGCCGGGCGCAAGGCGACGGCGGGCGGGACCACGCCCGAGAAGGTCTATGCGACGCTCTCGGCGAAGAACTACCAAAAGCCCGAGGATCGACCCGGATTCGCCGGCTCGGCGGCCGCGGCCGAGGACACGAAGACGGTCTGGCGCGTGCCCGTCGACGGCTCGCCGGCGCGGGGCAAAAACACGGCGCTCGTGACGCTCGTGATGTTCACGGATTTCCAGTGCCCGTTCTGCGTCAAGGTGACGCCGACGCTCGAGCAGCTCGCCCGCGATTACGGGGACAAACTCCGGATCGTGTACAAGAACAACCCCTTGCCGTTCCACAAGGACGCCGAGCCCGCGGCCGAGCTCGCGCTCGAGGCGCGCGCGCAAAAGGGCGACGCGGGGTTCTGGAAGGCGCACGACCTGCTCTTCGCCGCGAACGGCAAGCTCGCGCCCGAGGACCTCGAGGGCATCGCGAAAAACCTCGGGCTCGACCTGAAGAAGGCGAGCGACGCGATCGAAAAGAAGAAGTACAAGGACCGCATCGAGCAGGACCAGGACCTCGCCGACGACGTGCAGGCGAGCGGCACGCCGCATTTCTTCATCAATGGTCGCCGCCTCGTCGGCGCACAGCCGATCGAGAAGTTCAAGGCGCTCATCGACGAGGAGATCACGAAGTCGGAGGCGCTCGTCAAGAAGGGCACGCCCGCGGCGAAGCTCTACGACACGATCATCAAGGACGGCAAGACGACGACGCTCGAGAAGGTGAAGGCGATCCCCGCGTTCACGAAGGAGAACCCCACCCGGGGCCCGGCGAACGCGAAGGTCACCGTGCAGATCTTCTCCGATTTCGAATGCCCGTTCTGCAAGCGGGTCGAGCCCACGCTCGCCGAGCTCGAAGCGGCCTTCCCGGGCAAGATCCGGTTTGTCTGGCGAAACAAGCCGCTCCCGTTCCACAAGAACGCGATGCCCGCGGCGCTCGCGGCCATGGAGGCGTACAAGCAGAAGGGCAACGACGGCTTCTGGAAGATGCACGGCGCGTTTTTCCAGGACCAGACGCAGCTCGACCGCGCCGGCATCGAGCGGACGGCGACCGCGCTCGGGCTCGACGGGCAGAAGGTCCTCGCCGCGGTCGACGGCCAGACGCACAAGGCGCTCATCGACGCGGACATCAAGGCCGGCGAGGATGTGGGGATCACGGGCACGCCCGCGTTCGTGATCAATGGCTATCTGGTCTCGGGCGCGCAGCCGCTCGCCAAATTCAAGAAGGTCGTGAACCTCGCGCTCAAGGAAGCGAAGTAACCGCCGCGGGGCGGGCCCGCGTCGGGTTTTCGACGAGGCCCGCCTCGTGCCGCACCCCGTGCGGCACGGATCTTGATTTCCCGGGCGCCGATGCGCACACGCCTGCTGCTCGGCTCCGCCCTCGCCCTCGCCACGATTGCCCTCGCGCCGCGCACGAATGCGCAGGAGCCGGGCGCCGCGCCCCCACCGCCTCCGCCTCCCGCGGCGACGAACCCGGCTCCGCCCCCGCCGGCGTCCGCGACAACCCCGGCGCCTCCGCCGCCCCCGGCCCCCACGGCGTGGTCGCAGGCGAATCCGGTTCCTCCGCCGCCCGCGACACCGCTGTCAGGGATGCCGGCGCCGCCGCCTGCGGGATCGGCTGCGAATGGGGCTTCGCTTCCGCCGCCGCCGGCCGCGCCTCCGGGCGCCGGGCCTTACGCGCCTTATCCGCCCGGCCCTTACGCGCCTTATCCGCCGGGGCCCTATGCGCCGCCGCCGAATGGGGCCTGGGGACCGCCGCCCGCGGGGCCGCTGCCCGGCTGGGGCGCGGAGCCTCCCACGCAGAAGGTCAAACGCTGGTATGGGTGGCAGACGTTGATTGGCGTGCTGGTGAGTGACGTCGTGCTGATCGCCGGCCAGGGGAGCGTGGTCACGTACTTCGGCTTGGCGGGCCACGTGCTCACGGGGCCAATCGTTCATTGGGCGCACGGTCACCTCGGCAATGGATTCGCTAGCCTCGGCCTGAACGTCGGCCTTCCGCTCGGAGGTGGCCTCATTGGGATCATGGCCGGCGCAGGGTCGTCGTATGATTCCTGGGAAACCGTCGGGTATGCCGCGATCGGAGCGGCCATCGGATACGTCGCCGCACCCGCGCTCGATATGGCCATCTTCTCGACGGAGACCGTGGACGCGCCGATCGAGCCACGAAAAGGCGCGCGCGCGCTTCTGCCGAGCTCGGTCGCGGTCATGCCGATGATGGGGCAGGATCGGGTGGGGCTGTCGGTCGTGGGGTTGTTCTAGGCGGGGTCAGCGGCGGCGGAGGTCGATCTCGGTCAGGCCGCGGAGGATCACGGGCGCTTCGAGGACGAGCGCGCGCTTGACGGCGTCGACGCTCAATCGATCGAGCGAGGCGCTCCCGGGATTGCCGTGCGCGGCGTCGTTGCGGAGCTTGCGCAGCGTCAACGACGAATCGCTGCCGAGAGGCGTGATCGGGTCCCGCAGCCGCCGGAGGTCGTTCAAGGCGCCACGGCAAGATCGAACTTGCTCCCGCGCGAAATCGACGCCCGGATCGGTGGGCGCCCCGGCGCAAAGCTCCTCGACGATGACAAGGGCGTCTCCGAGGGGCGCGTGATGACGATCGGTGGGGCGCTTTCGAAGATACTTGGTCGTTTTGGAATCACCTGTGGGCCGTGAACCGAACGCGCTCCGATAGCGCTCGTACAGCGGAACGAGGAGCCGGTCGCGGAGCTCACGCTCGATCACGAGCGCGAGCAGGTGCGCGCTCCTCGGCAAATCGTCGATCGCGCCGTGATAGGCGACGTCGGCCCTGACGAGGTCCTCCCGGCTTTGCTTATCGAGCCGATCGTAGACCTCCTTCGAGAGCAGGTTCGACCATCGCTCCCGGCTCCCCTCACGGATCGATCGTTGCCATTCCCAGACGTCGTCGACGCCGGGCATTGCCGCGGAAAATGGTTTTCCCGTGATGGACTCCACGACCTTTTCCAGATCCGCGAGGTCCTCCTCGGGGCGCTCGACGCGGCGGGCCTCGTCGACCAGGCTGCTGGCGAGGTCGGAGAGCTCGGCGAGACGGGTCTGCGCCATGTCGCGGATGCGCGCGTTGTCGAGCAGCGGGCGATACATCGCGTTTCGAAGCTCGACGGTCTTGCGCAGGTAAAAGAGCGCCTCGCCGTGAAGCGCGCATTGCTGGCAAAGCCGCGTGAGCGCATGACAAACCTCGGCCTGGAGGTACGTATGCCCGTGGCTTTGGCCCAGCTTCAGCGCCTGCACGAATTTTCCGTGCGCCTCGGCCCACCTCCCTTCCGCCTGGAAGAGACGGCCCCAATGGTACAATGCGTCCCCGCAGCGGTGGGTTTGCTCGAGCCTCTCCGCCTCGCTCAGCGCCTCCGCGAACCATCGATGGGCCGCCTCGAAATGACGCGCGCGGACCGCACCGACGGCCCTCCGCCCGAGCTCGCGCTCGATCTTGCCCTGATGGAGGATCGCCGAGAGCTTCTTGATCGCGTCTCCGCACGAATCGGCCAATCTATGCTCGTCGTCGTGCTTCGCCTTCGCGGTGTCGAGGTCCCCGCGACGGGAGGCGGCGCGCGCCGAGAGCGCCCTCGCATTCGCAAGTCGCGCGAGATCGTCGCTGTCCCCCGAACCGACGATGAGCTCGACGAGCTCCTCGTACCGGGCGTAGCAATCGTCCGCCGCGCGCAGATCGCCGATGACGTCGAGCAGCGCGCCGAGGTTCCCGAGCAGGCGCGCCCGCGCGTCCAGATCGGCGGGCAACTGCGTGCTGGCGAGGCTCGCCTTGAAAAGATCGTGCGCGTCCGCGAGCCGGTCGAGACGCCGCACGGTCGCGCCGAGGTGGTTCGAGATGTAAAGCACTTGCGAACGGCACTCACGCTCACGCGCGAATGCGAGTGCTTCCTGCAGCCACCGCTCCGAGGCCTCGTACGAGCCCATCCGATACTCGCACAGCCCCACGAACCGGAGCCCCAGCACCTCGCCGAGCGCCGAGCCGAGCTCGCGGCTCCGGTCGCGGAGGGCGAGGTTCTTCGCTCGGGCACGCGCGAAGTCCCCTTCCCGCGCGTGCTTCTTGGCCTCCTGCCGCAGCGATTCGAGCTCCGCCGGGAGATCGAGCGGCGCGGACGAGAGCGAGGACGAGGACGACATGCGAGCCATCTTACCCGCCCTGGCACGTCCCGGAACAACATTCAGCTCTCGACGGGCGCCCACGTATGCACGGGCTCGCCGGTCGCCGCGCGCGCCTCGTAATGGGCGAGCATCCGCCGGAGCGCCTCCTCGTGCGAATGACGAGCCCGCAGGGCTTCCAGCGCCGCGCGTTGCCAGCGCGCGCCGGTTTGTCCAGATCGGACCCGCGCCGTGAAGACGTCGAGCCAGCGGTCGGCCTCGCTTTCGAGGACACCCGCGCCCACGAGGCCACTTCGGGCGAGGGGCACGAGGCGCTCGCAGAGCGCGGCGATCGGGGTCGCGCGTGGGGAGGGCGCCTCGTCGCACGGAAAAGGCACGACGGCGTCGAGGCCATGCTGCGCGGCGCGATGAAAAGCGTGGCGCGCGAGCTCGAACGGATAGGCGGGCAAGAGGCGGTCGATCTCGGGGGCGAGGCCGAGCGTCGTGCCGAGGAGAAACGCGGCGCTCGCGAGCATGTCGACCACGGTGGGCCCCGCGGGCAAGGCGCGATATTCGATGCGAAAATGGCCACCGCTGCCCGGATCGTACACGGCGCGGTTCCAGCGCCAGACGGTGCCGTGATGCAACCGGAGCTCGGCGAGCGCGGGAATGCCGCCCGAGGCGAGGGTTTGTCGGGGGTCTTCGTCCCCGAGCACGGGGAGAAGCGGGGCGTGGAGCCGGACGCTCTCGGCGAAGAGCTCGGCGGCCCCGTCGCGGACCCAGCCATATCCGAAGGAGACACGCGACGGCGGGTGAAAGGCCGCCGGCACCTCGAGTCGATCGTCGACGGCCTGGCGAAAGAGCGCGATCCGCGTCTCGTCCCAGAGGCGATGGCCGATCAGGATGGGCGCGTTGCACGATGCGGCGAGGGCCGGGATCGTGGCGATCTGCGCTGCATTGTAATACCTGGAGAAACAGGTGGGCGGGACGCGCAGGTGGACCTGGAACGAGGTGCCGGCGCCCTCCATGGCGACGTCGTCCGTATCGAGGGCGAGCGTGTCTTCGCCGTGAATGCGCACGTGAAAAGGACCGCCGCGCAGGCGACGGATGCGCTTGCCGAGGGCGCGATATCGGGGGACGTCGGTCATCTCCGCGGCCGTGAGATCCTCGCGGCGCAGCGTGGGCAAAATGCCGATCGGCACGATACGTCCGCCTTGCTCCCGGGCGGCGCGCGAGATCTCCACGAGCGCGCCGGTGAGCTCGTCCGCGAGCGTCGTGAACGGACGACCGGCGAGCGGACAGGGGCTCGCGTTGAATTCGAGGTTGAAGCGGTCGAGCTCGACGGTGAAGCGTCGATCGACCGTACGCGCGAGGACCTCGCGGTTCGCGGGGAGCGGCAGGCCGGCCGGGTCGACGAGGAAAAGCTCGACCTCGGCGCCGACCGTGGCCGGCCCCTCGCCGAAGCCGGGACGTTTGGCGAGCGTGCCCAGGACGTCGAGCTGATCGGAGAGACACCCGGAGAAACGAGCGAACTCGTCCTCGGTGAAATCGTCGCGCGTGATGAGGAGGCCCATGCCCACCGAGCTTTGCGTTCACGCGCGGCGGGCGGGAGCGGGGGAGGCGCGATCTTCCCTCGGGGTTGAATCGGCCGGGCTCGCGAGGCGACTTCTCGGGACTAGTCGATGAACTCGATGCCCGTCGCCTCGATGTTCACCTGGGCCAGCTTGGCGCTGCCGCCCTGGCCGCAGCCGTCGTCGGCGCCGCAGACGCCCTTGTCGCCGCCCTCGGGCGCGAGGACCTTGCCCTGAATGACGGCGCGGTGGCCCGAGCTCTCGCGCGGGACGAAGAAGCTGTGGCCCGCCATCTTGATGTGCGCCTTGCCCGTGGTGTCGGCGATCTCCATCCAGCAGCCCATCGACTTGCAGACCGCCGAGACCACGCCCTCGGTGCGCACGGTCTGCTCGGCGAACTTGGCGGGCTCCTTCGTGAGATCCGTGAGCGCCGTCGTCTTCGTCTCCGTCACCGGCTGGCCGAACTTCTTCTGCGTGAGCGGCTTGATGCTCTCCGCCGTCGCGCCCTGCGGCTGCCCGGGCGCCTGCGTCGGCAGGGCCGCCGGCTGATCGGGCTGCGCGGTCGCAGGCGCTTCGGACTTGCTGCAAGCCGCGAGAAGGAGGGTGAGACCCGCGAGCGAAACGAAAAGCCGAGACGTGTGCATGGCGGGCGGAGTGTGCCGCAGATTTCGGGAGCGTGCCAGAAGGGTTCGAACTCGCTCAAAGCCGCGGTCGGTCGACCGAGGTGCCCGAACTTTGCTACAAGGTGCACGCGATGCGAGCACGGGTGAAGCGCCTCGATGAGCGACGGCGAAAAGGCCGACGTACGCTCGCGTCCGCAGCGGCGTTCACGCTCGCGCTCGGCGGCGCGACGGGGACGGCGCGCGGCGCGGGTGCGACCGAGGAGCCCAGCACGGCGGAGGCGGCGCCCCCGGCGCCCGAGCCGCCGCCACGCCCGAAGGAGCTGCCTCCGCTCGAGATCGGTTCGCCTCCGTTCACGCGGCACCTCGACTTCGGCGGAGGCGTGGCGCTCGTGCATCGCATCCCGAGCGGCGACACGGGCGTGCGGTATCCGGCGTCCGTGGGCATGGGGCTCTGGGCGCGCGTCGACATCACGAGCTACCTGCGCGCGAGCCTGTACGCGGTGCGCGCCGAGCGCGACTTCAACCTGCCTTCCGGCGCGCTCGGGCTCGTCGGCGATCCGGGCGAGGTCGAGTTCTACACGTACTCGCTCGGCCTGCGCCTCATGCCGACGTGGCACATCACGCCGCGGGCGCGCGCGTGGGTGGCGGCGGGCGCGGGCTGGGGGCGGCTCGAGCTCGGGCGGTTCGACGTCACGGCGCCGGGCGGCGGCGTGTTTCCCGTGCGCGAGCGAGCCGCGTCGTTCGTGGAGATCCCGCTCGGCCTCGGCGCTTCGTTCGACGTGGTGCCGCGGTGGCTCGCGATCGAGCTCGAGACGACGGGAGCGTTTTACCCCGAGGTAGCGCAACGAGGGCGGGCGTTCGAGGATGGGCAAGCGATCGACGCCTCGGGGCGCCGCGTGACGGTGGGACCTTACCCCAAGTTCGCTGGGGGATTCGTGACGACGCTCGGGCTTTCGCTCGTGCTTTGAAGGGGCGGAGGACGGGATGAGCGAGAGCCTTCGGGACGGCGCACGCCCCCGGATCATCGCGGTGGCGGGCAACATGGGAGCTGGGAAATCGAGCCTCGTGAAATGGCTCGAGCAGCAGTTCCGAATGGTGCCGTTCTTCGAACCCAACGAGGAGAACCCGTACCTGTCCGACTTCTACGGGGACATGTCGCGCTGGGCGATGAGCTCGCAGCTCTTCTTCCTCGTCCGGCGCTTCCACATCCACCGCGACGTCGTGCGCCGCGCGGCCGTGGATCATCGGCCGATCGTGCAGGATCGGACGCTCTACGAGGACGCCGAGATCTTCGCCGCGCACCTGCATCGGGCCGGCTACATCGACGACCGCGACTGGCAGATGTACGACGACCTCTATCGGACGCTGCGCGAGGAGATCCGGCCGCCGGACTTGATGATCTACTTGCGGTGTCCGCTGCCCACGCTCGTACGGCGGATCCGAAAGCGGGGACGCGACTTCGAGCGAAAGGTGCCGAAGAGCTACCTCGCCGCGCTGGACAAGCTCTACGAGGAATGGCACGCGCGCTACGATCTCTCGCCGACGATGGTCATCGAGACCGATCGGCTCGACTACGTGGAGCGGCTCTTCGACAGGCTCGAGGTGATCCGCGCGATCGAGAAACACCTCGGCTGAAGATTTCGCCCGCCCGCTGCGCCATTGCGTGTCATTACGACACGGAACTTCGGTGTCAACCCATTGGCACACCGTGGCAAAATGCCGCACGCGTGCTTTGGCGCTTGCGCAATGCTCTGTGATGCGCGACGTAATGGAATTCCTGGAGCGCGAGTGGGGTTCATTGGCAGGACGATGGGAACGACGGCGGAACAAGGGGGCTCCGCACGGCGATCACGCGTGCTGCTCGTCGACGACGAGCCGTTCATCGTGACTTCGATCCGGCGGCTGCTCAGCAGCGAGCACGAGGTGATCTCGGTGTCGAACGGGCTCGAAGCGCTTGCGGCGGTGGAGGCGGGCGCGCGCTTCGACGTGGTGCTCTGTGACGTGCGGATGCCGGTGATGAACGGGTTCGAGCTCTACGAGCGGCTGCTCGAGACGGCGCCCGAGGTCGCGAAGCGGATCGTGTTCCTCACGGGCGCCGCGTTCACGAGCGAGGTGCGCGCCTTCTTCGCGCGCGTAGAAAACCTTCTCCTCGAAAAACCCTACGACCCGTCCGAGCTGCGCGCGCTCGTGCGCACGCTCGCGACCGGGAAGCGGGACGCCCCATCGAAGCTTTGAGGTCGAAGAAGCGGCGGGTCTGGTGACTCAGGAAAGCGCCAGCATGCGGTCGATCGGCAGGCGCGCGCGCTCGCGTAGCGCGGCGGGCATCTCGATGCGGGGCTCGAGGTCGCGCAGCGCGAGGTAGACCTTCTCCATCGTGTTGAGGCGCATGAAGGGGCACTCGTTGCAGGCGCAGTTCTTCTCGGGCGGCCCCTCGATGAACGTCTTGTGCGGCGAGGCCTTGCGCATCTGGTGCACGATGCCGCTCTCGGTCGCGACGATGTAGGCCTCGGCGTCGTCGGTCTGCGTGTACTTGAGCAGCGCGGTGGTCGAGCCGATGAACGCGGCCATGCGCAGGATCGGCTCCTCGCACTCGGGATGCGCGATGAGCTTGGCCGCGGGGTGCTGCTCGCGGAGGGCGATGATCTTGCGCAGGCTGAAGGTCTCGTGCACGACGCAGCTGCCCTGCCAGAGGCGCATCTTTCGGCCGGTCTTCTGCTCGAGCCAGCGGCCGAGGTTCTTGTCGGGCGCGAAGAGGATCTCCTTGTCCTCGGGGATCGCGCGGACGATCTTCTCGGCGTTCGACGAGGTGCAGATGTAGTCGCTCTCGGCCTTCACCTCGGCCGTGCAGTTGATGTACGTGATCGAGACGGCGTCGGGGTACTTCGCGCGCCAGGCGCGGAACCTGTCGACCGGGCAGCCGTCGGCGAGCGAGCATCCGGCCTCGAGGTCGGGGACGACGACGATGCGATCGGGGTTCAGGATCTTCGCGGTCTCGGCCATGAAGTGCACGCCCGCGAAGAGGATGACGTCGGCCGTGGTCTTCTTCGCCTGCTGGGCGAGCTGGAGCGAGTCGCCGAGGAAGTCCGCGAGATCCTGGATGTCGCCCTCCTGGTAGTAGTGGGCGAGCAGGACGGCGTTGCGTTCCTTCTTGAGCCGCACGATCTCGGCCTCGAGATCGAGGCTCGGGTCGATCTTGCCTCGGACGGTTTCGCTCATCGTGGGGCCCAACGTAGAGGCTCCGCGGGCGCCGCGCCAGGGGGGTGCGACGCGTCGCGGGCAAGGTGTTCGAGGGCATCACGAAGGAGCGTGGAGGGCTCGGCGCCGAGAGAAGCGACGTCGAGCGCGGGGCCGATCGTGACACGCACGTCGACGTCCCCGAAGCCAGGGAGCGTGAGCTGAAGGAGCGGAACGAACGCGTCGGTCAAACCCGCGCGGCCCGCGAGCGCAGAGGCGACGGCGCGCGCGCGGAGCGAGACCACACCCGAGACGATCACGGGCACGACGACGAGGTCGGGCCGCGCGCGGGAAGCCATCGCGAGGAGCGCGTCGAGTCCGGGCTGGAAGGCGTGGAGCGCGCTCTCGCCGGGAGGAACGAGGCGCGGGTCGGGCTCGATGCAGCCCGCGGGGAAATGCAGGAGCGCGCCGCCGCGGGTGAGGTGACGCGCAGCCGCGCGGAGCGTGAGGCCGGCGCGCGCGTCGGGCGGCGCGGAGAGGAGGTGCTTGCGGACGTGGGGCAAGGCGAAGAGCAGATCACGCGCGGCGGCGATGACGGCGAGGTCGTCGCGACCCACCGCCGAGAAGAGCGCGAGGGCGTCGTAGAGGCCAGGATGGTTCGATACGACGAGGAGCGGGCCACGCTCAGGCAAAGCAGCTCGTCGCGCGGCGAGGTCGCGCGGGCCGCCCGAGGCGTCGAGGATGCGCGCGCGCACGCCGTATCGATCGAGCATCGCGAGCGAGGCGCGGCGGAGCGAGCCGAGTCGCACGAGGTCGTGATCGAACGCGACGAGGTTTTTCGCGAGCGAGAGCGCCGCGGGGTGGAGGACGAGCTCGGCGGCGCGATGAGCGAGCGGGCCGCGATCTTTCGCGAGGTGCCCGGCCATCTCGGCGCGCGCGATGTGGAGGATCTCGGCGAGGTCGGCGTCGCGCGTGGTGGTCACGGCGCGTCTCTCCTGTCGAGGCCCGCTGCGCGGAGGTCGTATTCGAGATCCTCGATGCGGTCCTGACCCCAGTAGAGCTCGCCATGGAACACGAACGTCGGCACGCCCCAGTGGCCGAGGTTTTCGAGCCGCCGGGTCGAGGCTTCCACGCGCTCTCGATATGAAGCATTCGCCATCGCCAGGACGCACGCGTCCCACCCGAGGCCAGCTTCTTCGCACAGCGGGCGCAGCACGTCGTCGTGGATGACGCGCGCGCCTTCCGACCAGATGGCGCGAGACACGCGGAGCACGAAGGGCCCGACACGGCCGACGTCGGCCGCGTGCTCGGCGATCGTGAGACAGCGAAAGACGGCTTCGCCGAGCGGATCGAAGATGTTCCCGAAGGGCAAACCCAGCCGGCGCGCCTCGCGGGTCGCGTCGCGCATGATGTAGAGCTGCTTCGCGAGCGGAAGCGGTTGCCCGCGCATGGCCATCGGCCTGACGCCGCGCCACACGAGCGTGATGTCGTACCGCTCGGGGAGGGCGAACGCGCGTGGCCCCGCGAGGTACGAGTACGGCGAGCGGAACGAGAAGAAGAGCTCGACCTCGTGATCCATCAGAAGCCGCCCTTCGCGAGGCGCTCGTCGATCTGCGCGATGCGCTCGTGCGCGAGGTACCACGCGCCCTCGACCCAGCACGCGGGCGACTCCCAGTGCCCTCGCCGGGCGAGGCGCGCGTGGTTTTTCGCGAGCGCCCGATCGAGCGCCGCATCCTCGCGAAACGTGCTCGACGGCGATGCGCCCGTGATGCGCTGGAGGAGCGCGCGCATGTCGCTCGGCGAAGGCAAGCGTTCGCCGAACCAGACGGCATCGAGCGCGGCTTCGGCGAAGTCGGCCTGATGCGGGCCCTTGCGGAGCGACTCGGTGAGGCGCGCGAGGTAGGCCATCGATGCGGCGGAGATTGGCTCGGACCGCTTCAGGACACGGCCGGTTCGACGCGCGAGGCGCCGCGCATCGACGAGGGCGTACGGCGCGCGATGGGCCGCCGCGGGATCGTTCTCGATGCCACGCGAGACCAGCGGGTAGAGCGAAAAATCCACGAAACGCCGGCGAAGCACGTCGCGCAGCGGGCCGAGGGCCACGGCCGCGTAGGGATCATCGAAGGCGAAATAAAGCTCCACGCGCGCCGGGCGGCCGAGCGCGTGGCAGAGGCGCCCCCGGAGCGCGTGGCCGAGCGCGGCGTCCTCGGCCGCGACCACGGCACGCATCACGAGCCCTCGCTTGATCCGTTCGAGCGGATTCATCCTGCGATGCCAGGATACTCTGCTTGCCGCGGACGAGCGTGCTCGACATGATGTGTTTCATGCGCGCCGTTTCACGCCGTTTCGCCCTGTGCTTCGTGGCTTTCGGGATCGTGTTCACGCCGGGCTGTCGCGAGGCGACGAATCCGCCCCCGGTGGCGGCCGAGGAGCCAAAGGCCGCGTCCAATCCGCAGCGGACGGAAGAGGGCGTCGAGACACGCGAGGGGGAGCTTTACAAGAGCAAGGGGTTCGGCGCGGTCGCCGACGTGCTTCTCCCGGACGACGTGCTGGGAGAGAAGCTCGGCCGCGATTGGCGGACGACGATGGTGGGGAAACGCGTGCGGGTGCGGGGCAAGCTCCGGATTCACAAGTGCGGGCCGCAAGAGCAATGCCTCATTCAAGGCGAGCTGCCCATTCTCACGCCGGATTCGATCGAGGTGCTCCCGTGAAGCGGAGCTCCATGACGAGCCGGGGATCGTTCTCGCCGAAGTAATTCGGGTCCTTCGTGATGACCTCGAAGCCGAGGTTCTGGTAGAGCGTCACGGCCCGATTGTCCGGGTGCACCGTGAGCTTGGCCGAGGCCACGCCCCGGGCCTTCATGGCCGCGAGGACCTCCTGCATCAGCGCTTTGCCAATACCGCGCCCCCGGGACGCGCCTCGAACGGCGAGGGAAAGCACCCACATCACGCCGGGCTCGTGGGACGGGGCGCCGATGACGTAGCCGTCGAGCGCGCCGTTTTCGCCGTCGGCCACGAAAAACGTATCGCCCCAGAGGTCGAGGGCCTGTCGGAAGAAGAAGTCCGGATAGACGTGCGTGCCGAAGACGTCACGCTCGACGGCGAAGACGGCTTTGATGTCGGACGTGCCAGGACGACGAATCATTTCCGCCCGATCCTCCAGGTCAGGAACGAAAACACGTCCGCGAGCTCCTCCTCGCGTTGCGTCTTCGTCGAGCCGTTCCCGTGTCCCGAGCCGTAATCGACCCGCAACAGGATCGGGTTTTCCCCGCGCACGGCTTGCAACTTCGCCGCCATCTTCGCCATTTGCCAGGGCGAGACGCGCGGATCGGTGATGCCCGTCGTGAGGAGCACCGCGGGGTACTTTTTGCCTCTCTCCACCGCGTGATACGCGTCGATCGCGAGCAGCATGTCGAAGCCCTCTTTCGTGGTGACCGTGCCGAACTCGCCCGTGTTGAAGGGTCCGATCGGGATCTGCTCGAATCGCAGGGCGTTCACCATGCCCACGCGGATCACGGCGGCGCCGAAGAGATCGGGCCGGCGGACGATCGCGCCGCCGATCATGATGCCGCCGGCGCTCGTGCCCTGTCCGGCGAGGTGCGCGGGCGAGGTCCACTTCTCGGCCACGAGGTGCTCGGCGCACGCCACGAAATCGGCGATCGTGTTCGGCTTCGTCGCGAGCTTGCCCGCGCGGTGCCAGTCCTCCCCGTATTCGCCGCCGCCGCGGACGTGGCAGACGGCCACGATGCCGCCGCGCTCGAGCCAGGCGAGGTTCATCGGCTCGAACGAGGGCTCGTAGACCGAACCATACGAGCCGTAGCCATTGAGGTACGTGGGGTTCTTCCCGTCGCGCGGCAGGTCCTTCGCATGAATGATGGAAAGCGGCACGAGCGTGCCGTCCGCGCTCTTCGCTTTCGTCTCCGTGGCGACGATGTCCTTGAAGACGACGGACGAGGGCGGAATGATCGGCGTGACCTCGGCCGATTTCTTCGCGGGATCGAACGCGAGCATCCGCGGCGCCGCGGTCCACGCGTCGAGGCGGACGAGGGCGCCGGGGATCGACGCCTCCGTGACGAACCCGCGCACCGAGCCCTCCCCACCGAGCTCGACCGGCTCGGGTTTGCCCTTATCGAACGGCACGCGAAAGAGGCGGCCGATGCCGCCGTCGAGCTTGCGCACGTAAAGCGCGTCCTTCGCGGCGCCGATCCAGGAGACGACGGCCTCGCTCGCCGGGACGACCTCCGCCGCCTTCGCGAGATCGGGCTTTTTGAGGCTCGTACGGAGGACCTTCGAGCGGGAGGCGCCGTGGTGCGAGACGAGGAAGAGGTCGTCGCCGTGGATTTCGAATCCGGTGATCTCGTCCTTCGAATCGACGAGCTTTTTCCAGGGCGTTTTCGCGCCTTTGAGAGATTTTTTCGGCGCGTAATAGAGCGATACTTCCGGCTGCACGCCGTGTTCCAGGCTGACGAACGCGTACGGGCTCGACGCGGGCGCGTAGGGGAGCGGGAACGCTTCGTCGGGCACGGGGATCTCGGACGAAACGCCCGAGCCGAAGAGCGGCTCGTCCTTTTCGGGATCCTGGCCGAGGACGTGCAAATGGACGCGGGCCTTCGTGAATCGCTCCGTGGCGGGCGCGCCCTCCGGGAGCTTGCGGCCCCGCTTGTAGAGGAACGATTTGCCGTCGAGCCAGGAGACGTTCGCATAACGCGCCCGGTCGATGACGTCCGATAGCTCCTTGCCCGTCGTGGTCTCCAGCACGTGGATGGAGCTCATCTCGGAGCCGCCCTGGGAGAGGCCATAGGCGACGTATTTCGCGTCGTAGGACGGGCTGTAATAATCGATCGAGACGTGGGCGCCGTCCTTCGAGAGCGCCTCGGGGTCGACGAGGAGGCGTTTGTCCGCGAAGAGGCCCTCGCGGACGTAGAGCTTGTAATTGTCGCGGCCGGGCTCGGCCTCCAAGGAGAACGTCTTGCCGCCCCAGCGCTGGACGTTGGCGACGCGGGCCCCCGCATTGTCGAGCTCCCGCACACGCGCACGGAGCCGGGCCTGGACCTCGATCGCGTCGAGGACCTTGCGCGTGTGATCCGATTGCCCCTTCATCCAGGCGGAAAACTCGGGCGAATCGGTCTCCATCCACCGATAAGGATCGAGGATCTCCTTGCCGAAATATTCGTCCCGGGTCTCCTTCACGGCCGCGACGGGCGGCCCCGCAGGCGCAGGCGCCGACGCAGAGGGCGCCGCGGACGGGGGCAGAGGCGCGGACGAGGCCACGGGCTCAGGAGGCGGAGGCGGAGGCGCCGAGGAGCACGCCGAGGCGAGGAGCGCGGCGAGGAAGGCCGGAGGAAGGACGCGCATGCCGTCCGTTTTACCCGAGATCGCGCGGGCCCGTCCACGTCGTCGAGCGGCGCGTGATCAGCCGAGCACGCGCCGGAGCGCGCCATACGAGATGACGTCGCCGATGCGCTCCACGAAGGCAATGTTCTCCGCGACGCCGCTCGCGAGCGAGCCACGAAGGACGATCGGCGTGAAGTCGTGATCCTGCGCGCCGCGATAGGTGGAAAGCACGCAATACTCGGCGCAATACCCGGTGAGGATGACGGTGTCGACGCCGAGCTCGCGCAGAGCGCCCGCGAGGGGCGTCTTGTTGAACGAATTGCCGTACGTCTTGTGAATGTGCAGGTCCGACGGGAGGACCTTCACGCTCTCGGGCACGTCGAAGCTCGGGGCGCCCGGGACCCGTTTGTCCTCTTCGTCCACGTCCTGCACGCAGATGACGGGCAGGTTTTTCGCGCGAAAAAGCGCGATGGCCGCATTGATGTACTCGATCGCGGCGTTCAGCGAGCGAGCCGTCTCGGGGCTTTCGTCGAAAAATTGCTTCTGTACGTCGATGACCAGAAGGGCAGGCTTCATCGGGAGCTCCTCGGTTCACGGGCCCATGCGCGCCCGCTCACGAGGGTGCGACGGTAGCGCGGCGGGCCTTTGGCCGTCTACGGCATGATTTCCTCGGCGCGAGGGGCCATATCCCTTGACGATGCTGGTCGACCAAGCCCAAGTAACGGTGCAGCGCCCCAAGGCGCCGCGCCCCCGCATGGCCGACGAAAAGCCCAAGGACAAGCCGCCGACCTCCCGGCTCGGCCGGATCGCGAGGCTCGCGAGCCTCGCGCCGCGCTCCATCCCCTTCGCCCTCGAAGGCGCGAAACGCGCGCTTTCGAAGAGCCCTCGCACCGAGGACGAGGAGGCCGCGGCGAAAGAACGCATGGCCGCCGAGGTCAAGAAGACCGCCGAGGCCATGCTGAAGACGCTCGGCGAGATGAAAGGCCTGCCCCTGAAGCTCGGTCAGATGGCGAGCTACATCGACGGCCTCGCCCCGCCCGGTCACGAGGACAAATTCCAGGCTGCGCTGAAGAAGCTGCAAGACAAGGCGCCGCCGCTCTCGGCCGAGTCCGCGGCGCAGATGATAAAGACCGAGCTCGGCGCGCCACCCGAGGAGGTCTTCGCGGAGTGGGAGCGCGAGCCGTTCGCCGCGGCGAGCATCGGTCAGGTGCACCGCGCCGTCACGAAGTCGGGCGCGCGCGTGGCCGTGAAGGTGCAATACCCCGGCATCGACAAGGCGATCGAGAACGACCTGAAGAGCATCGCGCTGCTCGAGACGATGATCGCGCCGCTCTCGCGCAAGCTCCACGCGAAGCAGGCGCTCGACGAGATCCGGAGCGTCTTCATGTCCGAGCTCGACTACGGGCGCGAGGCCGAGATGGCCGACCTCTTCCGCCGTCTCAACACGGACGTGCCGGACATCCTGATCCCCGAGGTGCATCACTCGCTCACGACGAGGCGCGTGATCACCACGAGCTTCGCCGACGGCGCGCCGTACGCCGACTTCTGCAAGGAAGGCAGCCAGGAGGCGCGCAACCGCGCCGGCGAGGCGATCTGGCGCTTCACGTTCCGGTCGATGCTCCGCTACGGCGTGCTCTACGCCGATCCGCACCCGGGCAACTACCGCTTCCTGCCCGACGGGCGCGTCTGGTTCCTGGATTTCGGCTGCGTGAAGATGCTGCCGGCCGATCTCGTGAACGACATGAAGCGGTACATGCGCGCCGCGCTCGACAACGACTGGGTCGAGTTCGATCGCGCGTGCATCGAGGTGCTCGGCTACGATCCGAACGACGAGACCTGGGATCTCTACCGGAGCTACACGATGGAGCTCATGATGCCGCTCACGACGAAGGGCACCTGGGTCTGCTCGCGCGAGAAATCACGCGAGACGGTGCAGTACCTCGCGCGCGGCATCAAGAGCCTGGCCTTCAAGCAAGGCGAGGCAATCCCGAACATCCCGCACGTGCCGAAGATGCCGCAGGACTTCACGTTCGTGAACCGCCTGCAATGGGGCCTCGCCTCGGTGATGGCCGGGCTCGGCACGGAGGCGTCGTTCCGGAACATCAGCGAGGGCTGGATCCGCGACGGGGTGCATCCCATTCCCACATCCTAGGGACATCGAGGGACGAACCATGACCGTACGGCTCACGCAGGTCGCCAAGCGCGCCGGCTGCGCAGCGAAACATCCGCCCGGCTACCTGTTCCCGCTCCTCCGAGGGCTGCCGCCGATCAGCGATCCGAACGTGATGATCGGGACGAGCACCGCGGACGACGCGGCCGTCTACCGGCTCTCCGCGGACACGGCGCTCGTGCTGACGACGGACTTCTTCACGCCCGTCGTGGACGATCCGTACGACTTCGGCGCGGTCGCCGCGACGAACGCGCTCAGCGACGTGTACGCGATGGGCGGCAGGCCGCTGACCGCGCTGAACCTCGTGGGCTTCCCCGACGACACGCTCGACGCCTCGATCCTCGCGGAGATCCTGCGCGGCGGCGCCGAGAAGGCGCGCGAGGCGGGGATCGATCTCGTTGGTGGTCATACGATCAAGACGGACGAGCCGATCTACGGGCTCGCCGTGACGGGCGTGGTGCATCCGGATCGCGTGGTGTCGAACGCGGGAGGTCGTCCGGGCGACCTGCTCGTGCTGACGAAGCCGCTCGGGATCGGGATCCTGACGACGGCGGCGAAGCAGAACAAGGATACGCTCGGCGCGATCGGGAAGGCGATCCGGCTGATGTCGACGCTGAACCGCGCAGCCTGCGAGGCGATGACGGCCGCGTCTGCGCACGCGGCGACGGACGTGACGGGCTTCGGGCTGCTCGGGCATCTGCGGAACGTGGTGGCCGCGAGCGGCTGCGGCGCGACGGTGTGGCTCGACGCGGTGCCCGTCGTGGAGGAGGCGTGGACCTACGTGCGCGAAGGCATCGCGCCCGGCGGGACACACGCGAACTGGCGCTTCCTCAAGGACCACGTGACGTACGAGGACGGGATCGACAAACCCGCCGAGCTCGTGCTCTCCGACGCGCAGACCTCGGGCGGGTTGCTCATCGCGGTGGAGCCGTCGCGCGTCGATCAGCTCGTCGCCGAGCTCGAAGCGCGCGGCACGCCGGCGCGGGCGATCGTGGGCCGGCTCGACGAGGGGCCAGCCGGGAAGATCCGCGTCACGGCGCGAGCGAGAGGATGAAGCCGTCCGCGTCGCCCGTGCCCGGGAGCGTCTGAGAACCGCTCGGCGAGAGCTCGGTCTCGTACCAGCCGGATACGACGGCACTGCCATCCGAGAGGGCAACGATCGAAGCAGGGAACTGCTGCTGCGGTCCGCTCAAGCTCACGGCCCAGACGACCTTCCCCGTCGGATCGAGCTTCGTGGCGAAGCCGTCCCAGGCCGAGTCCGCGACGTCGACGTTCACGAACGCGTTTTCGCCGAAAAACTCGAGCGCGCCCGCGTAGATGCCCGTCACGAGGACGTTGCCGTCGCCGTCGATCGCGACGCCGCGCCCGCTCTGCGTGGCGGCGCCTCCGAAGCGACGGCTCCAGCGATGTTTGCCCGCGGGGTCGTAGAGGGCGACGAACATGTCGGCGCCGCCGCCGCTCTCGAGATCGACGCCGCCGAAGTTCACGGTGCCCGACATGTCCCCGGTCATCACGACCTCGCCGGCCCTGCCGGCCGCGACGCTGTAGCCCCGTTGCCGGGTGCCCATCGCGCCGTACGACTCGCCCCACACCGCCTTGCCCTCGGCGTCGATGACGACGAGGAACGCGTCCCCCTGCCCCTTCGCCGTGAGCGCGAGCGGCGGAAACGCGAGCAGCCCCTCGGAGCCGCCGGTCACCGCGACCTTGCCCTCGCCCACGTGCGTGACGGCGATCGTCGGGTTGAAGTAGTTGAGGTCCGCGGCGCGGCCCGGGCGGATGGCCCAGACGTTGGTGCCCCCGGGATCGAACTTGGCGACGAAGAGGTCCTGGTCGGATACGGGCGTGACGGGGCCCAGGCCGAAATCGATCGCGCCCTTGGCGTACCCGACGACGATGATGTTGCCCTCGTCGTCGACGGCGACGTCCGTCGCGATCTGGATGTCCCCGTCGCCGAACTGCTTGACCCAGAGCGCCTTGCCCTCCGGATTGAGCTTCGCGAGGAACACGTCGACGCCGGCCGCGTTGAGCTGCGTGCCCGCGAGATCGAGGTTGCCCTGGAAGGCGCCGGCGACGACGACGTTGCCCGCGACGTCGATCGCGGCCGAGACGCTGGCCTGCTCGCCGGTGCCGCCGACACGCGCGCCCCAGCGCGGGACGTCGCCGTCCGCCGGGTAGCGAAGGACGAGCCCGTCGGTCCCGCCCGTGGTCATGAGCGGCGTCATGGGCAGTCCGACGACGTCGAGCATCGAGGTGAACTCGATGGTCACCACGAGCTCGTTGCTCTTCGGATCGAACGAGACGTCGCGGGCGCGTTGCGGGGCGGCCGCCGCGTCGCCGAAGGTCCGAGCCCACGAGACGTCGGTCCCGACGACGGTCGAAGGGCCGCCCGGTCCCGTCGTGGGCCCCGTGTTGCCGCCGCCTCCGTCGCCGGGAACGGCGTCCGGCGCGGCGCAGCCGAAGGAGGCGATCGCCGTCGCGAGCGTGATGCCGAGCCGAGCGAGGTTCGCGCGCTTCATCAGAAACGACCTCCGATCCCCGCGCCCGCGCCGTCCGGGCCGACCCACGGCCACGTCGTGAGCTTCGCCGTGCGCGGCGCGCCCGTCTTCGGCGCCGTGACGAACCCGACGACGGCCGCCGAGAGCGCGGCCACGCCTCCCATGCCGAGCCCGATGAAGAGGGCGTTGTCGCGGTTCTTGCGCGCGTTGTCGTCCGCGGCGTCGTACACGGCCTGCGAGGGACAGTGCTTCGTGACGTCGCCGCCGCAGATGCCGGACTGCTTGCCCTCGACGTACGCCTGATCGATCCGGAACGCCGCGGCGCCCGCGAGCAGCACGACGCCCGCGCCTCCGGCCGCCCACGCCCAGATCGGGATGCGCCGGCCGCCCGCGGCCTCCTCGTCGGTGCGCAGCGCGATCGCGACGTCGACGACCTTGCCCTCGGCGACCTCCACGGTCTGCGTGAACGGCTCGTAGCCGGGCGCGTCGGCGCTGATCGACTGCGGGCCGGGATCCACGGGGAGGATCGTGCCGAGCATCGCGACGGGCACGTCCTTGCCGTTGTGCGTGATGCGCAGGCCCGGGGGCGCGCCGCCGCTCACGGCGATCTTGATGCGCGGCAGGCGCGGCTCGATCTTCGTGAGCCCCTTGCGCGCCACGTCCTCGAGCGCGCGCTTGCGCTCCTCCCCTTGCGTCTCGCGGTTGAGCACGAGCGCGCGCTGGTACGCCGACCACGCGAGCGCGAGCTTTCCTTCGTGCTCGTAACATCGCGCCATGTTGAGCAGCGTGCTCGCGGCGGGGTAGAGGATCATGCTCGCCTCGAACTTGGCGCAGCCCTCCTTCCAGTTGCCGCGATCGAGCAGATCCCGGCCCGCCTGGAAGAGCGCGGCGGCCGCGGGATCGGGGACCGACGCGCTCTGCGCCTGCGCGGCCCTCACCGGCGCGAGGACGAGCGGCGCGACGAGACACGTGGCGAGCACGGATCCGACGCGCGCACGAAACGCGCCCGCCGAGCGGATGTTCCGCGGGGAGCGAGCGACGTCTGGGCACGAAGGCGCGAGGGGTCCGCGTGGCTCAGAGCTCACGGAGCGGATCATACCCGGTTTGCTTCTTCGTCGTGCCTGCCTTGGACGCGGCGTTCGTCTTCGTGGTCGGCGTCGGGCTCACCGATTTGCCCGTGGTCGCGGCCGCCGGCGTGATGGCGCTCGCCGAGGAGGGCGCAGGTGACGCGGTCGTCGCCGCGGGAGGCGCCTCCGCCGTCGCGGCGCTCGAAGGTGCGCGGGCCTCGGGCGTCGCCGCGGCGACGGTGGGCGCGACGGTCGGGGCGACGCCGCCCGCGGCCGTCGCGCTGCCCGGCGCGGAGAGGTACAGGACGATCGCCGCGACGCCGATGCCCACGACGAACGCGACGAGCAGCACGGCCCCGATCGCCTTGCGGTTCGACTTCTTCGCGTGCGGCGCGACCGGGGTCGCCATCGCCGCGTTGGAGTACGGCCCGTACGGCGCCGCGCCCGACGGCCGGAGCGCGGGCGCGGGCGGAAGCGGCGGCACCGGCGCGGGCATGCCAGGCCCCGACGAAGGCGCGCCGGGCACCGGCGGACGATAGAGCCCACCCGCGAGCTTGCGGGTCCCCGTCGCCGTGAGATCCCAGTCGCCGGTCGACGTCATCGGCCGCGCGTCGAGCGGAACGCCGAGCACCTGCGCGAGGGCGAGGACGAGGTCGGAAGCTTTCGCGAACCGCCCTTCCGGCTTGGGCCAGGTCGCGCGGACGAACCAGGCATCGAAGGCCTGCGGCAGCTCGACGCCGTAGCGGCGCGCGCGCGCCGAGGCCGGCTCCTTCGCGCCCTCCACGATGTGCAAGAGCAGCGTGTAGAGCGACTCGAGCTTGCGGCTGTCTTCGAGCCAGTACGGCTCGCCGACGAGCAGCGCGTAGGCGATGTGGGCGAGCGCGTAGAGGTCGGCGCGATGATCGATCGTGCCTTCGCCAAGGATCTGCTCGGGCGACATGTACGGCGGCGTGCCGAGGTTGATCGTCTGCTGCTTCATGCCTCCGTGCTGGCCAGAGGCGAGCACCTTGGCGATGCCGAAATCGAGCAGCTTGATGCGGGGCGTGCCGTCGTCGCGGTACGTGATGAAGATGTTCTCGGGCTTGAGATCGCGGTGCACGATGCCCGCGGCGTGCGTCTTGTCGAGCGCGCGCGCGGCCTGCGAGAGCACGAGGACGATCTCGGGCGGCGAGAGTTTTCCCCGGTCGCCGAGCACGTTCGCGAGGTCGTCGCCGCGCAGGAGCTCCATCACGAGGAAGGGGGCGCCGGTCGCTTGATCGACGTCGGCGTCGAACGTCTCGACGATGTGCTCGCTGACGATGTCGGCGGTGACCGTGGCTTCGAGCTTGAAGCGCTCGCGCATCTCGGGGCTGCCGACGAGGCCGGGCAGCATCACCTTGAGGGCGCGACGCCGGAGCGTCTTCTGGTCGAGGACCTCGTAGACCGCGCCCATGGCGCCGGTGCTGACGCAACGCACGACCTCGTAATGGCCGTGGAAGATCTTGCCGGGGGCGAGCAGCCCCGCATCCGGTTCCGCCAAGGGATCTTCCTTCTAAGCGCGCGGTGTTCCGCTTTCAATAGCCGCGCCGCGCCGCTCGCCTCGTCTCGCGCGCGTCCACCCGACCCACGGGAAACAGGCACGCTCGGCCGATCATTTTCCGCAGCTCTTACAAATATTTACCATTATGCCGTGGGCACCGACACAAGGAAGCCGTCGGATCCGTGGCGTTCGCGTCGGGGCCGCGCTAGACCCGCCGCCTGCCGAGGAAGTGATGCTCGACGACAAACTCCGCGAATGCCTGACCTTCGACGACGTACTCCTGGTCCCGGCCTATAGCGAAGTGCTGCCGAACCAGGTGGACGTGCGGGCGCGCTTCAGCCGCCGCATCCCGCTCAACATCCCGCTCGTGAGCGCGGCGATGGACTCGGTCACCGAGGGACGCACCGCCATCGCCATGGCGCGCGCCGGCGGCCTCGGCATCATCCACAAGAACCTCACGGTCGCGCAGCAGGCGCGCGAGGTCGAGCGCGTCAAGCGCGCCGAGAGCGGCATGATCACCGCGCCCGTGACGGTGCGACCCGACCAGTCGCTGCGCGACGCGCTCGGCGTGATGAACGAGCACGACATCAGCGGCGTGCCCGTCGTCGAAGGCGGCAAGCCCGTCGGCATCCTGACGGCGCGCGACATCCGGTTCGAGAAGAACCTCGATCAACCCGTCAGCGCGCTCATGACCCGCGAGCTCGTGACGGTGCCGCCCGGCGTCTCGAACGACCGCGCGAAGGAGCTGCTCCACGCGCATCGCATCGAAAAACTGCTCGTCGTGGAGAACGGCAAGCTCATCGGTCTCATCACGATCAAGGACCTCCTGCAGGCCGATCGAAACCCCGACGCGCTGAAGGACGAAGCCGGCCGCCTGCGCGTCGGCGCTGCGCTCGGCCCGGGCCCGGACTCGGACGAACGCGCGGAGGCGCTCGCGGCGGCGAACGTCGACGTGCTCGTCGTGGACACGGCGCACGGGCACTCGCGCGGCGTGCTCGACACCGTGAAGCGCGTGAAGCACCGCTTCCCGCACATCGACGTGGTCGGCGGGAACGTGGCCACGCCCGAGGCGGTCGAGGCGCTCGTCGACGCGGGCGCGGACGCGGTGAAGGTCGGCATCGGGCCGGGCAGCATCTGCACGACGCGTGTCGTCGCGGGCGTCGGCGTCCCGCAGATCACGGCCGTCTCCGACTGCGCGCGCGTGGCCGATCGGCACGGCATCCCGATCATCGCCGACGGCGGCATCAAGTACTCGGGCGACGTGACGAAGGCGCTCGCTGCGGGCGCGTGGAGCGTGATGGTCGGCTCGCTCTTCGCGGGCACGGACGAGGCGCCCGGCGACCTCGTGCTCTACCAGGGCCGCAGCTACAAGGTGTACCGCGGCATGGGGTCGCTCGGCGCGATGCGCAAGGGCTCGAAGGATCGCTACGGGCAGGGCGGCGCGGCCGACGAAAAGCTCGTGCCCGAGGGCATCGAGGGCCGCGTGCCGTACCGCGGCTCGCTCGGCTCGATCGTCTACCAGCTCGTCGGCGGCCTGCGCTCGGGCATGGGCTACACGGGCTGCGCGACGGTGGCCGAGCTCCGGCAGAAGGCGCGCTTCGTGCGCATCACGTCGCAAGGGCTCCGCGAGAGCCACGTGCACGACGTGATCATCACCGAAGAGGCGCCGAACTACCGCACGTGACGAGCGCTCGTCGGGGGCAGCGGCTTGTCGCGGCCCTCGCTGAGATCGAAGCGGTAGAGCAGGCCCACGCGAAAGAGGAGCGCGTTCGTCGTGCCTGCGCCGGGCGCGCAGCCCTCGATGACCTCGCTCGAGAGGCGATAGGCGTCGAACGATCCTTCGCCGGTGAACGAGACGGTCTTGCCGATCGGCACCTCGACGCCCGCGCCGACGCGCATGCCGAGGTTCAGGCTGTCCCTCGCGGAGCAGGAGAACGGCTGCCCGCCGCGCAGCCCTCCATCCATGAGGAAGACGCCGTCGGCGTGCGCGCTTTGCCACACGGCGCCGAGACCCGCGCCGAAGAACGGCACGACGGGCTCGAGTCCGGAGAGGCGCACGCGGAGCGAGGCCCACACGGTGTCGGTCGAGCGAGCGATGCGCACGGCGCCGAAGGGGACGACGCCGCTCTCCTCGCGGCCGAGGCCCACGTGCTCGTACGTGAGCCCGATCCAGATGGGGTGCAGGAGGTAGGCGAGCCCGAGGCCGAACATGCCCCCGCCGCGCTGCGTGACCGGGAAGTTGGGCGCGTCGCCGAGGCGAACGCCGCCGCCGACCGAGGCCGAGAGGTCGACGCCGGTCTGTCGGGGCTTCTTCGGCTGGGCCGGCGGTGCGGCCTGGGCATGCGCGTGGTCGGCACCGACGAGGGACACGAGGAGCGCGGCTGCGCCAAACGCACGGGCCTTCTGGGCCTTCAGGGAGAGCGGGAACATGCCCCGAGGCTTACGCTGGACATTTCTTCGTTGGCAAGGACGGACGATGCTTGACCAGCCGGCCGCCTTTTGCCATCTTCGCCCGCGGAGAGGTGACCGAGAGGCCGAAGGTGCCTGATTCGAAATCAGGTGTACCCTCACGGGTACCGCGGGTTCGAATCCCGCTCTCTCCGCACAGACCAGCGTAAACGTGACGCGCGCCGATGGCCCCAAGCTGCCGGCGCGTTGTTACGAGTGCGCTTGGAGAGGTGACCGAGTGGTCGAAGGTGCACGACTGGAAATCGTGTGTACGGCAACGTACCGCGGGTTCGAATCCCGCCCTCTCCGCCCAACATGAGGGGCTCCGGTCGGCCCGAAATCTCTCGATTTCGGGCCTTCCTCTGCCCCCCATACCCCCCGCGTTCGTCTCCCTTGCCGAAGGGCCATCCCTGCAAGGACGGGAAAGGGTCTGCCACCAGGCAGACCCTTTCTTGTTTTGTGCCTCAACCTTTTGACGTCAAAACGATTTCAGGTTCGACACGATCCGCTTCGAGATGACCACGCGCTGGATGTTCCCGGTGCCCTCGAAGATGTCGTAGACCTTGATGTCGCGGAACCACTTCTCGAGCAGCGCGTGCTCGCTCGAGAGCGTCCCGTGCGCGCCGCAGATCTCGATCGCGTCGATGCACGCGAGCGTCGCCGCCTGCCCCGCCGCGGCCTTCGACATGCTCGCCTCCTTCGCGTTCGGGATGTTCATGTCCGCGAGGTACGTCGCGCGATGCACGAGCAGCCGCGCCGCCTCGAGTCGCCGCCCGATCTTCGCGAGCTTGTCCGCGATCGCCGCGTACCTCGGGATCGGCCGCGTGAGCACGTAGTTCTGCTTCACGAAGTCGCGCGCGTACTCGTACGCCGCGCGCCCGATGCCCACGGCCATCGCCGCCACGAGCGGCCGCGTGTTGTCGAAGGTCTTCATCGCCGTCATGAAGCCCTCCTTCGTCCGATACGCCTCCTCGCCGCCGAGCAGGTTCTCTTCCGGCACACGGCAATCCTCGAGCACGAGCTCCGCCGTCTCGTTCGCGCGAAGCCCCATCTTGTCCTCGATCTTGCCGACCTCGAACCCGGGCGTTCCCTTCTCCACGACGAACGCGCGATGCCCCGCGCGCCCGAGCGACGGATCCACGGTCGCGAAGATGACGGTCCACACCGCGCGACCGCCGTTCGTGATGTAGCACTTGCGCCCGTTCAGCACCCAGTGCGACCCGTCCTTGCGACAGCTCGTGCGGATGCCGGCGACGTCGCTGCCCGCGCCCGGCTCCGTCAGACCGTACGCGCCCCACTTGAGCGGGCCCGTGTCCATGTCGCGAAACATCCCGAGGAAACGCTTCTTCTGCTCCGGCGTCCCCGTCGCGCGCACCGGCGGCGCGCCGAGCCCCGGACCCGGCATGCTGAGCGGGATCGCCGCGTCCGCCCACGCGAGCTCCTCGGCCGCGATCACCGCCGTCCGGTTCGACTCGGAGGGCTTGCTCGGATCACGCTCCTTGCGCGGCGTGCCCTCGTGGAACTCCGCGATGTCGTCCGAGCGCACGCCCCTCGACATCATCATGAAGTTGCGCAGGAACGACTCCGGCACCTCCTTGTTGCGATCCATGTCGAGGCTCATCGGCCGGATCACGTGACGTCCGAGCGAGTGGAGCGCCTCTTTCAGCTCCTGTTGCTTCTTGCTCAAAGCAAATTCGATCATCGTCGGCTCCTCGTTCGGTCCGTCAGGTGAAGATCGCCTGCGTGTCGGGGGTGGGCAGCACGAGCGCGGGGTCGAGCTTCTGCCCGAGCTCGATCGCGCTCGCGAGTTGATCGAGCTGCTCGGCCGTCGGCGCCGCCAGCATGAGCTGCTTCGCGTCGCGCATCAGCTTCTCGGCCACGAGGTCGCGGATGAAGCCCGAGCCGCCGAAGAGCTGCACGCAGTCGTCCGCCGTGCGCATCGTCGCCTCGAACGCGTGCGCCGCCGCGCGCGCCGACGCGAGCAGCGCCTCCCGCTCGTGCAGCCCCGCGTCCCACGCCGCCGCCGCCTTCCACACGAGCCAGCGCGACGTCTCCACGTCCATCGCCCGATCCGCGAGCGTGAACGCGACGGCCTGGAAGTGGCCGATGGGCTTTCCGAACGCGACGCGCGTGTCGCAGTGCTCTCGCGCGAGATCGAACGCGAAGCGCGCGAGCCCCACCGCCCGCGCCGCCACGACGAGCGCGTGCTTCACGAAGAAGCGCAGCGCCGCCCGGGTAAAACCCTCCTCGCTGCCATCGCCGTGCAGCCGATCCGCCTCGCGCACGACGGCGCCTTCCAGCACGACCTCGCCGAAGCTCGCCGCGTCGAGCCCGAGCGTCTTGTGCCGCTCCCCTGCGCGGAGCCCCGGGTTGTCACGCCGCACCACGAACGCGCCGATCCCGCCCCACCCGCGGTCCGGCTCCACCTGCGCGAACACGACGAACCGATCGGCGAGCGCCGCGTTCCCCACGAACGCCTTCTTCCCCGTGATCCGGTACCCCTCGTCGATCCGCTCGGCCCTCGTGGCGAAACCTTCGTGCGTGCGACACGGCGCGGGCTCGCTCCACGCGACCGCGCCGAACCGGTCCCAGCCGCCCTCGTCCGCGAAGCCGGCGAGCAGCTCCGCGGCGCGCTCTGGTCCGTCGAGCTCGATCACCGCGCGCCCGAACGCGCCGGGCCCTGCGAGGCCGAACGCCGCGGCTGCGTCGGCTGCGCCGAGCTCCTCCTCGATCAGCACGGAGGTCACGAGCCCTTGGCCCTGCCCTCCGGCGGCCTCGGGCGCCGTGACGAGCCCGAGGCCCATCTCGTGGGCCGTGCGCCGGATGTCCTCGGGCACGCCGCGCGCGTGCTCCAGCTCGCGTGTCCGGGGCAGAAGCGTGGCTTTCGCGAATTCCGCCACGGCTTGCTGCATGAGCCGCTGGTCTTCGGTCGGTTCGAAGGCAATCATGGGTCCGAGCAAGGTCGGCCAAGGGTGACCCTGCCGTCAACGCGGCGGGTTTTACGCACTTTTCGGTGGGGTAGCCGGGTAGTCGATGGGTGGATCACGAACGATCCGATGCGGTTTTACCCTCGTCGATCCTTGACAGACCGCCACCCCGCCTGTAGAAGTTGCGCCCCTTTCAGCTAGCCGGTGTCCCTCGGAGTCCGAGCGATGAATCCAGTCCCCAAGTCGTACAGCGCGAAGCCTGCGCAGGCGCTCGCAGATCGTAAGTGGTGGGTGATCGACGCGGAGGGCAAGCCCCTCGGCCGCCTCGCCTCGCAAGTCGCGACCATCCTGCGCGGCAAGAACAAGCCCACGTTTACGCCCCACGTCGACACGGGGGATTTCGTGATCATCGTGAACGCCCAGAAGGTGGCGCTCACGGGACGCAAGCTGGAGCAGAAGCAGTACGTCCGGCACAGCGGTGAGCCGGGAGGCTTCCGGACCGAGGCGTACGGTCATCTGCTCGAGCGCAAGCCCGAGCTGCCGATCGTGAAGGCGGTCAAGGGCATGCTCCCGAAGAACATCCTCGGCCGCGAGCTCCTCACGAAGCTCAAGGTGTACGCCGGACCGGATCATCCCCATGCGGCGCAGAAGCCGCAGCCCCTTGCGTGAACTGAGGCCGATCCATGCCCGAGAACAATCGCATCTACGCTACCGGTAAGCGCAAGACGGCCGTCGCGCGCGTGTGGATCTCGCCGGGCTCCGGCAAGATCTCGGTGAATGCTCGCGGCGCGAACGACTACTTCGTGCGCGAGACCAACCAGATGATCATGCGTCAGTCGCTCGAGCTCCTCGAGCTCGTCGACCAGTACGACGTGCAAGCCACGGTGTCCGGCGGCGGACACAGCGCCCAGGCCGAGGCGATGCGCCACGGCATCGCGCGCGCCCTCTGCCTCGCCGATCCGGAGCGCCGCGCCTCGCTGAAGCGCGCCGGCTTCCTGACGCGCGACGCGCGCAAGAAGGAGCGCAAGAAGTACGGTCAGCCGGGCGCCCGCAAGCGCTTCCAGTACTCGAAGCGCTGATCGCTCTTCGCTCGGTCCCCAAAACCCCCTCTCCGGAAGGACAGGGGGTTTTGGTGTTTTGTCCCCAGAACCAGGATGGGGCGCGCTCAGTCCTTCTTCGACATGAGCTCGGCGCGCTGCGCGTAGAGCCAGGCCCGCGCGGTCGCCTCGTCCCCGAAGAACCGCACGTTCGTGTCGCTGTGCGTGAGCAGACGCACCGCGCGCATGGTCAGGTCGACGAGCATCTGCGTGTAGCGGTTCCCGCCCGCGACCGCGATCACGCGGTTCCTCGTGCCGACCCCGGGCTCGGTGCTCGCCCTGCGCGCGTCCATGGTCGAGCTGACCATGCGCGAGATGTCGACCAGCGCGAGCAGGTGCGTCTTGCCCACGCTCCACTCGGCCTCCGCGCGGCGCAGCGCCCGGAGATGGGGCCCGTCGACGCTCCCACCGAGGCGGTAGATCACGAGGTCGGGCTCCTCCACCTCGAGCACGCTCTCCCCCGCTCGCGCGAGCTGCACGGGTTTCGGCGATTCGTTTCTGCTCAAACGGTCCACGCCGCGTTCAATGAGCCTCGGACTCCTCACCCGGATCATCCGGGGGCGCCTCGGGCGCAGGGCCCGACGGCGGCTTCTTGCCGGGGCCCGCGATCGGCGTCGCCGACGACGGCCCCATGGGCAGGCCGTTCAAGAGAGGCGCGGGGATCGGAATCCCGCCGCCTTCATCATCGTCGTCTCCCGTCTCCTCGACGAAGCCCGGCGGCGTGGCTGCGGCTGGCTCCCCTGCCGGCTGCGAAGGCGGCGCGCCCGGCACAGCGGGCGCAGCGCTCCCCGCGGGCGACGGCGACGCGCCCGGCGCGGCGGCCGCGG
>NZ_JASBQE010000047.1 GCF_029960785.1 Polyangium sp. 15x6 | reverse complement strand
CGCGGCTTGCGGTGGGGGCGCGGGAGGCGCCGCGGGGGCCGGCTCCGGCGCAGGCGCGGCTTGCGGCGCGGGCGCGGGCGCGGGCGCCGCGGCGAGCAAGGGCGCGATGTCCGCGGCCGCCTTGAAGAGCTCGAGCGAACGCATGTCCTTGTCCGCGTCCGAGGCCTGCTCGGCGGCGCGCTTCAGCCAGCGCAGCGCTTCGGCTCGCTCCCCGCGGCCCCACAGCGCGGAGGCCGTCGACAGCGCCCAGTGGACATCCTCGTCGTCGTCGTCTTTCGGGGCCGGGATCGGGCTATCAACCATGGTCGTCGCGCTCGTTTGCCTCGCAGTTTGCCCAATACCACGACTCTCCTCGCGCCGTCTCCCGCCGCGCACGGGCCCGCCCCGACGCGCGCCGCGGCTCTGCTGGAAACCGCTCGAATTTTCCTCACTCGCCCCCCTCGCCGTGCGCGCACTCGCCTTCGCATGGCGATTCCGCTGCTTCCTCTTGAGCCGCGAGCGGCGATCGTGACACCCTCCCATGCGCGGTAGCCTTCGGTCCCCTTGTCCTTCGCGGTCCCGCTGCCGAGGACGACGCATCCCAGAGGATCCTCGTTGTTGCTTCATAACCGAGATCTCAAGCCCGGCGTCACGCTAGGACGCTACGAGATCCTCATGCCCGTGGCGCACGGCGGGATGGCCGCCGTGTGGGCCGCTCGCATGGTCGGCTCGCGCGGCTTCCAGAAGATCGTCGCCATCAAGACGATGCTGCCGGGCCTCTCGGAAGATCCCGAGTTCGAGGCGATGTTCCTCGACGAGGCGCGGCTCGCGGCGCGCATCCGGCACCCGCACGTCGCCGAGATCCTCGACCTCGGCGACGAGAACGGCGTGCTCTACATCGTGATGGAGTGGATCAACGGAGAGTCGCTCTTCGTGATCAACCGCAATGCCAAGGATCAAGGCGGCTTCCCCCTCCCCTTGCTCCTGCGCATGCTCTCGAGCGCCTGCGCGGGCCTGCACGCCGCGCACGAGATGCGCGACGACGACGGCCGCCCGCTCGGCCTCGTGCACCGCGACGTGAACCCCGCGAACGTCATGGTCTCGTACGACGGGATCGTGAAGATCGTCGACTTCGGCGTCGCGAAGGCCACGGCGAGCGTCACCATCACGCGCGTGCCCGGCATGATGAAGGGCAAAGCGCACTACATGTCGCCCGAGCAGATCCGCGGCGAGCGGCTCGATCGTCGCTCCGACATCTTCTCGCTCGGGATCCTCATGTACGTGATGATCACCGGGCGTCACCCGTTCAAGGCGACCACGGACAAGCAGACGATGGACAACATCGTCGGCACCGAGCCCGTCCCGGTCCGCGAGCTCGTGCCCTCGGTGCGCCCCGATCTCGAGGCCGTGGTCATGCGCGCGCTCGCGAAGCGCGTCGAGGATCGCTGGTCCGACTGCGCCGAGATGCAACGCGCGCTCGATCAGATCACGAACGCCATCGGCGCGGCCGTGACCGACGGCGACATGTCTTCGTTCGTGAGCAAGCTGATGGGCGAGCGCTCGGCGCAACGTCGCGCCGAGCTCACCGCCGCGATCCAGGCCGCGGATACGCGCGGGCTCGAAGCCGCGGAGGTGCCTGCGTCGCGGCGGACCGAAGGGCCTACGTCGCGAAGGCGCGGCGGGACGCCGTCGTCGCGCGGCGGGACGCCGTCGTCGCGCGGCGCTTCGCTCGAAGGCATCATCCCGATCTCACTCGACGACGGCGAGTCCGTGCCGCCTCCGCCGCCGGCGATCGTCGTCCCGAGCGTGCCCCCTCCCCCGCCGTCCGCGGCGCCGGCGCTCGTCACGTCGAAGCGCAAGCGATCGGTCTGGCCATGGCTCGGCCTCACCCTCGTCGCGGCGCTCGGCGGCGCGGGCGCTGCACTGCACCTGGGCCACTTGCCCTGGGCCGAGCCATTCGTTCCGCCGGCGCTTCGCTGGCTTTTGCCTTCGCCGAAGACCACGGCCGCGCCCGCGCCACCTCCGCCGCCTGCGAGCGTCGCGCCCGCGCCGAGCGCGAGTGCCGCGACGAGCGCGAGCGCGCCGAGCGAGGAAGCGCTGGCCCTCGATGCAGGCGCGTCGAGCGACGCGGGATCCGACACAGGCGACGCCGGGAGCGACGCGGGTGATGCGGGCACCGACGCGGGTGACGCCGGCTCCGACGCTCTCGACGGCGGCTTGCCCGACGGCGGCGGCTACAGGTTTCTCCCGTCGAACCCCGGCGGCGGCTGGAAGCGCATCGATGGCCTCTGGTATCCGCCCCCGTGGTGGAAGCCGCCGTCACGCCTGCCGGGCGGAGCCACGACGGCCCCGGCGCCGACGAACGCCGCGCCCAAGGTCGACCCGAACGATCCGTACGGCGACTAGCCCGCCGCCCTCGTGACGGGCCGCGCGCCTCCTCAGTACAGGCCCGTCTGCTCGGGCAAACAGACGCCCATCGAGCAGAGCAAAAGATCGATGTCCGCGCCCGCGCAGCTCACCTGCCGCGCGCAGTAATCATCGTATGCACACAAACGATGGCAGGACTGATCCGACCCGAGCGCGCGCACGTTCATGAGGCAAGCCCAGCCCGACGTGAGCCACAGGCCCTCGGGTTTGTCGAAGAGGCAGACCTCCTTGCGCTCCTCCGGATCGAAGACCTCGGCCGTGCAGGCGTCGCGCTCGATCTTCTCGCGCGACTTCCCCATCGTGTTGAGCATGTACGTGAAGTCGCAGGCGCCTGCCGAGGTCGAGTCGCGCGAGACGCGGTAGCGCAGCGTGGGGATGTCGAGCGAGCGTTGACGCACGCCCCGCAGCATCGCGACGAACTGGTTGTTGCCGCCGTCTTCCTTCGGCCCTTCGCGCAGCGCTGCGAGGATCTGCTCGTTCTGCTGCTCGACGCCGGGGTCCTCTTTGTCGGAGTAGCCGAGCCGGATGTACTTCTCGGGCGTCTTCGTCGTGCACGGCTTGGCGTGCTCCCAGAGCTTCTCGCTCACGACGGGCGGGCGCTTCGTCCCCTCGCGCTTGCACACGCCGATCGCGCCCGCGGGCACCGCGCCCGAGGCGCGATCGCTCGGCTGGCCCGGCGGCTCCTGGATGAACTCCGTGGACGTGCAGCTCACCGCTCCCACAGTCACCACGAGCCCCGTCACGGCGAGGGCGGCGATCCGATGCAACGCGCTCTTCGTACCCACGAGCGCACGGTATCACCGCGGAGGGCCCGGACAGAAATCCTCGGTGACGAAAGGCGCCTGACCGAAGGTCAAGTAGCCGTATCTTCTTGGTTTTTGGGCGGGAAACGGAGAGGTGCGGAGGCGGGGAAGCGCGGGGCTCAGGCGCCCATCGCGGTCTGCTCGATCAGGTGATCGACGATGGCCTGCACGCTCTGCGTCTTCTGGAAGACGGCGAGCTGTTTGTCGGCGCTCGTGCCCTCCTTGAGGATGCCGCGGACGCGGTCGAGGTCGGCCTCGGACTTGAAGATCACCGCCGCCTCCTCGACGAAATCGAGCAGCTCGCCGATGAGCACGCGCACGGGCAACTGCTCCTGCTTGCCGAAATCGATGAGCTGGCCGTCGATGCCGTAGCGCAGCGCGCGCCACTTGTTCTCCTCGATGAGCTCGCGCGCGTACTCGCGGAAGCCCATGTTCTTCCGGTAGAGCAGGTAGAGCTTGCCCATGAGCGCCTGGATGAGCGCCGTCAGCGCGACGGTGTCGTCGATGCGCGTCGTCATGTCGCAGATGCGCACCTCGACCGTGTCGAAGAACGGATGGGCGCGGACGTCCCACCAGATCTTCTTCGCGTTGTCGATACAGCCCGTCTTCACGAGCAGATCGACGTACGACTGGAACTGCGCGTACGAGTCGAAGTGGCCCGGGATGCCCGTGCGCGGGAAGCGCTTGAAGATCTCGCTGCGGATGCTCTTCAGGCCCGTCGCGCGTCCGAGCCAGAACGGCGAGCTCGTCGAGAGCGCGAGGATGTGCGGCAGGAAGTAACGGACCTGGTTCGCGAGCGCCATCGCGACCTCCTTGTCCTTGATGCCGACGTGGACGTGGAGGCCGAAGATCAGGTTCGCGCGCGCGACGTCCTGCAGGTCCTCGACGATCACCTTGTAGCGCTCGCCGTCGGTGATCTCCTGCTTCTTCCAGTCGCTGAAGGGGTGCGTGCCGGCCGCGACGATGCGCAGGCCGTGCTTGCCCGCGAGCGCGCTGAGCTCACCACGCAGCTCGCAGATCTCCTGGCGCGCCTGCCTGATGTCCCGGCAGATGCCCGTGCCCGTCTCCACGACGGACTGGTGCATCTCGGGCCGCACGCGCTCGCGCAGGATCGAGTGCTTCCCGCCCTCGAGGAGCTGACTCACGTAGGAGCGGAGCTCGCGCGTGTCGGGGTGGACGATCTGGAACTCTTCCTCGATGCCGAGCGTGAATTGACCGTCGAGCAGACCCTGGACCGTGGTGCTCATGAATCTCCCTCGATGATGAACGTGGGGACCGTTCCCGCCCCCGCATGGACGTTGCACATGTTCGTCGCGGATAACCTGCTCAGCATACCGCCGAGGTCGCCGCGAAACAGGATCGGATCGAGCTCGATGTGACGCCGCGAGAAGTAGAGCTCGCCCGCCGCGCCGACCTCCGGGAACATCGACGTCGGTAACGAAACGCGGCGCTGCAAAACGGACGGATCGACGAGCGCGAGCTTGAGCGCTCGCTCCCACACGCTGCTCTCCACGTTCGCGCCGATCACCACGCCGCGACCACCGACCTCGTCGTTCGGCTTGAGCACGAGGCGCGCGCGGTTGTCGCGGGCCCACGGGATGAGGTCGATCTCCACGCCGTCCGGCCCTTCGGTCTTCACCTCCTCGACGCGCCTCGTCCAGGGGATGAACTGGCGCACGGCCACGCTTTCGTCCTTCGTGTAGAGCGCCGTCACGCGCGGATCGAAGAGCAGGGCGAAGAGGACCTTCTTGTCGAGGAGCTTCGCGCGGAAGCTGTTGACGACGCACACGACACGCGCCTTGTACGCCTCGATGAGCGGGCGCACCTCGTCCTCGCGGCCGAGCAGCTCGCTCGTGAGCACGCGGCGGTAGACGAGATCGATCTCCTCGCCCTTCGCCGAGAGCTTGCCGTCGCGATACTCGAGCTCGCGCGGATCGACGAAACGCGCCGGGATGCCGTGCAGCCGGAAGCGCTCGCAGATCATGTCGAACTCGGTCCGCGTCGCGACCTCCTGCCAGTCGACGACGGCGACCTTCGGGACGTGCGTCCCGCCGAACTCGTGCCAAGCGTCGAGGATCGAGCCGACGAGAGAGTTGCCCGCATAGACGGGCCTGGCCAGCGCGACGCGGGCGAACTCGCGCATCGGCTGGAAGGCCTCGAAGAGCTCGGTGAGCCTGTCGGCATAACTCGGGCCGAAGGCGCCCTCGGCGTTGAGCTCGACGAACGAGAGATCGTGGCCCGTGAGGACCGCGTCGAGGCGCGTGACGACGCCGACGGACTCGAACGCGGGGTTGTAGGAAAGGAGCCGCCGTTCGCCGTCCGTCAGGCCCATGAGCTCGAGGAGCGTGGGGTCTGCGAGGATGAGGTCCTTCGCCTTGATGACGGCGCTGCGGAAGTGCCTGAGCGCCCCGACGAGCAGGTTGTACTGGGCGCGGAGGATGAAGTTCGGGCGGAGGAACGTGCAGAGAGGCCGACCGGCGAAGACCGCGCCTCGCGCCACCATGCGCTCGAGCAGGGCGAGGTGATCCTCGCCCCCTCGATCCACGTAAGCCGTGAGCGCGTCGTGGTAGCGGTCGACGGCTGCGTCGAGCGCGGCGGTGAAGGGGTGCTTCAACGGCCGCTCGTGGGTGGTCACGTGCCTCTATCCCACCGGATGGGGTCGACCTCGGCCGCCATCTTGCTCCAGGCGTAGCGGTCGCGGATCGTGCGGCCCTCCTTGGCGGCGCGGACGCAGAAGTCGACCATCCAGTCGGTGACCGTGTCGAAGAAGCGCTCGCCGAGGTGCTCGATGTGCATGTCGGGCGCGGGGTTCGTGAAGTCGATGGCGTAGGGGACGCCGTCCTTGATGGCGAACTCGACCGAGTTCATGTCGTAGCCGAGCGCGTGGTTCAGGCGCAGCGCGTCGTTGACGATGCGGTCGTGCAGGTCCTGCGGCAGCCAGCGCTCCTGGTCGCGGAAGATGTAACGACCGCGGAGGCCCGTCGGGCCGATCTGCTTCGGGTCGTACTGGATCGTGAGGACGCGCTCGCGGCCGATGCAGATGCAGCGCGCGTAGTCGTCGAAGTCGATGAACTCCTGCAGCGTCATCACGTTGAGGTTCGAGGCGTCGTAGGCGCGGAGCAGATCCATCGGGGTGCGCACGACCGTCACGTCCTTCCAGCCGCCGCCGTCGGCGGGCTTCAGGATCGCGGGGAACCCTACGTACTCGACGATGGCGTCCCAGTTCAGCGGGAACTCGAGGTTGCGGAGCGACCGGTTCTTGTCGATCGCGGGGATGTAGTCCTTCTGCGGGAGCATCACCGTGCGCGGCGTGGCGACGCCGAGGCGCGAGGCGAGCGAGTAGCCGAAGAACTTGTCGTCGGCGCTCCACCAGAAGGGGTCGTTGATCACGTACGAGCCGCCGAGGGCCGCGGCCTTGAGGTAGAAGCGGTAGTGCTTGACCTCCTGGCTGATGCGGTCGACGAGGACGCGATACGGGGAGACGAAGCGCTCCGGCGTCCCTCCGATCTTCGCGAACTCCGCCTGGATGCCCGGGACCCGGTTGCAGCGCTCGATGAACGCCTGGGGGAAGGACTGCTCCCAGCCCGCGAGAATGCCGATCCGCTCCGTCATGCGACTCTCCGTTCCTCCTCGGGCCGCCCGTCGCGGCCAAGGCGCGCGCCGTCGATTGTGCGCCCGCGCGTCGACTCTAGCCCGATTGTCCGTGCAGGCGGAAGTTTGGCGTGGCGTGATCCGCCCCAGAAAAAAAACTCTTGACGGAAAAGGCTCCCCGAGTAGACTCCGCGGCCTCTCCGACAGGGCGGGTAGCTCAGCGGTAGAGCGTTGGCCTTACAAGCCGATGGTCGCAGGTTCGACCCCTGTCCCGCCCACCCGGCTCCTCATCGAAGTTTGATGAGAGTCGGAGGCGGAAAAAAAAAAGAAAACAGGGGCTTGCAAACGGGAAACAAGGCTGGTAGACACCGGCCCCGTCAGCGAGAACGAAACAGCGACACGCAGTTCGCCACATTGGGGTGGTAGTTAAGTCGGTTATAACGCCGGCCTGTCACGCCGGAGGCCGCGGGTTCGAGTCCCGTCCACCCCGCTCCCCTTGTATGCAGTACAAAACAGCCGATCCCGAAAGGGTTCGGCTGTTTTGCTTTTGTCCGCCTGCTTCGCGCTCCCCTGCCACGTCCCGGTTCGTCCGGCGGGTCGCTAGTGAAGTCGCCGGGCCGCGGCGTCGTTCTGCTCGATGACGTCGGGCAGCACGCGCAGCCGCAGGAGGGTCCCGGGCAGGAGCTCGTCGTGGATGTGCAGCCGGTTCTCCTCGGCCACCTGCTCGACGTCGAGCGCGAACTCCCGCGCGACGCCGAGCAAGGTGTCGCCCGCGCGGACACGATAAAGCACCTCCTCGCGCGGCCCCGGCAGGTTGCTCTGCGGAGCGCGCGGCCGCGCCGCTTCTTGCGCCTCGCCCGAGGTCGCGCAGATGCGCGGTAGCGCCGTGGAGTCCGGTGCCGCGTCGGCACCGGGGCGCACGTGGCGATCGATCGCGGCGAGGTCGTATCGCGTGGGCATCCGGCGGATCAGCGCGAGGAGCATGCCGCTGCGGACCGTCGTGTACTCGTGGCGGATCGAGCCGAAGGTCCACGCGTCCTGCAGGAGCTCGATGAGCACCGGCGAGAAGATCGGCCGACCCGTGTGCCCTCCCGGCAAAGCGGCTTCGGCTGCGAGGAGGGCATGCCTGAGCGCCGCGCGATCGATGCCCTGCTGCTCGACGACGATCGAGACATCACACGTCGCGTCGTCGAGGAGCGCGAGGAGCATGTGCACCGGCGTGACCTCGGGGTTCTTCGCGTTCACGGTCCGCAGGACCGCCCCCTCGAGCGCCGTCACGCAGGCGCGAGACAACTTCCGAATCAGCCGCTTGATGTCGACGACGATCATTCGATGGCTCCCGGCTCGGGCGCGACGCGGGTCGCGAGGGATCGATCACGCCCAAGGTACGGAGTGTACGCTCGCCACGTCGCCGCGGGAAATCAGGACTCGGAGACGGCGCCCGCCTTCGAGACGTCGAACGAGAACGACTTCGCGCCGCTCGTCACGGTGACCTTGATCGTGTCCTCGTCGACGCGCTCGAAGCTCATCGCGATCGAGCGCTCCTTCGGATCCGCGAGCCTGTAGGTCCCCGCCTGCGGCACGGGGTCGACCCAGCGGAACTCGACGCCCTCGATCGAGAGATCCCACGTCCCGCCCTGCCCCGTCCACGCGCGCGAGCCGTCGACTCGAAACCCCTCGACGAGCCCACCTTCGAGCGCGCGCATCGTGCGGTCGCCCGTGCCTTTGCCGGTCTTGCCGTCTTCGATTCGCGTCCACTCGAGCTCGTGCACGACGTGGCGCGTCTCGTCGGCCGCGCTCCAGGTGACCTCGGCCGTGCCGCTCACCTCGACGCGACCATTCGAAAGCTTTGTCCACGTATGATTCACGACGACGTCGCTCATGTCGTTCTTCGTCACCGTGATCGCGTGCGTGCCGCTGTACGTGTTGCCCTTGTAGGTGCAGCTCCCGGGGTTCTTGCCGTACTCGACCTCGAGCGTGGCGCCCGTGAGCGTGACGGCGGCGCATGGGAGCTCGGAGGTGACGAAGTCGCGGATCTCCTGCGCCGCGGCCTCGGCGGCCTGACCGATGGTGAAGTCGGTGGAGATCTCGATGCTCCCCGAGATGACGTTCTCGGCGTCGCCCGAGATGCTGGCCTCCTGCACGGCTTGCAGCGCCTCGGCCGTCGTCATCTCTTCTTGCTTGCGGCAGGACGTGGTGGCGAGCGCGGCGGGGATCAACAGGGCGATGGCGAAAGTGCGCGTGTGCATGCGAGTCCCTCCTCGATGGGATGTCCGGGTGCTTTCGACACGCGAGCCGCCGCGCGGGTAAAAACGAGCGAGCGTCCGGCGGCGACGGCGGGAGGCCGGATTCGCTTGACATGGCCCGGCCAAACCCTAGAGAGCAGTCTTCGACACATGAAGATCGTGAGCTGGAACGTGAACGGGCTGCGGTCGGTCCTGGGGAAAGGGTTCTGCACGTGGCTCGCGAACGTGCAGGCCGACATCGTGGGCATCCAGGAGGTGCGCGCGCAGGAGGCGCAGCTCGGGCCGTGCCTGGAGTCGATCGGCGGCGCGTGGCTACGCGCGTTCTCGGCGGCCGAGCGGCCCGGCTACAGCGGCGTGGGGCTGCTCTCGCGTTTGCCCGCGGACCGGATCTCGACGTCGTTGAAGGACGAGGCGTTCGACGCCGAGGGGCGCGTGCAGATCGCGCGTTACGGGCGGCTCACGCTGGCGAACGTGTACTTCCCGAACGGCAGCGGGCCGAACCGTGACAACAGCCGCATCCCTTTCAAGCTCGCGTTCTACCGGCGCCTCTTCGACGTGCTGGAGGCGCGGCGGCGCCGCGGCGAGCCGATCCTCGTGATGGGCGATTTCAACACGGCCCACCGCGAGATCGATCTCGCGCGGCCGAAGGACAACGTGAAGACGAGCGGGTTCACGCCCGAGGAGCGCGAGGAGCTCGACCGATGGATCCGCGCCGGCTACGTGGACACGTTCCGCGTCTTCGAGCCGGGGCCCGGGCACTACTCGTGGTGGAGCCAGCGGTTCGGCGTGCGCGCGAAGAACGTGGGGTGGCGCATCGACTACGTGCTCGCGTCGGAAGGCGCGGCGAAGCACCTCAAGGGCGCGTTCCTCTCGCCACACGTGACAGGCAGCGATCACTGCCCCGTGGGCGTCGAAGTGGACGACGCGATCGTGGGTTAGCAGGCTGTCGAGAAACGCCGCGAGCGTCCTGGAGCTAGGGAGGAGGACGCAGGAATACAGGCGTATTCCGAGGACGACGACCGACGATCCTGGGCGCGCAGCAAGTTTCTCGACAGCCTGCTAACTACGGGCCGCGAGCGAGAACCAGCACGCCGCCGCGAAGAGGTGCAGCGCGGAGCGCGGCGGCGTGCTCGTGCGGCGTATGGCGTCCTCGACCCAGGGCGCGACCGAGGCCATCGGCGCGGGTACACGAGGCAAGAGCTCCGGACCTTCGGAGAGCCAATCTTCGAGGTCACGTTCGTCCGCGAGCGTCGTGAGCACGCCGCCCGCGAGGGCGCCGCCCGCGTCCACGCGCACGCGCGCGAGCGTGAGAGAACCATCGAGCGGGCTCTCGACGGAGAGCACGGCCGTGCGCGCGCCGTCCTCGCTCCGCTCGGAGGCGAACGCGAGGGCGCGCGGGCCCTCCACGTTCGGACGTGTCGACGAACGGAAAACACGCGCCAGGACATCGGCCCAGCGCGCGCGCGGCGCCTTGCTCGACGCCTCGTGCCAGAGCGATTCGCAGAGCCACACGGCCGAAGCTCCGCCCTCCTCGACGATGCGATCGACGGCGACGTCGCCGATGCCGAGGTCGTCTCGACGAACGAGGTCCTCGTAAAGAAATGCCGCGGGAACCCGGGCGCGCTTGCGCAGGCGATCGATCTGCTCGAAGCGCGCGAGGCGAGACTCGAGCGGCTGGCGGGCGATCTTCTCGGTGATCTCGGGCAAGCGCGCGGGCGTCGCCGCGAGGCCCGCGATCACCACGAGGAGCTGCGCGTCGTTCATCGCGAGGAGCTCGGCCTGCGTGACCTGCCGCGCGAGCTCCTGCGCGCGCGTCGGATCGACCGATCGCACGAGCGCGAGCGCGACGGCGCGCCCCTCGATCGGCGCCCGCGCGTCGAGGAGCACGCTCGTGAGCGCGGGCAGGTCCGACGTGGTGAGGCCGAGGAAGGAGAAGGCGCGCACGTAAAGCGGGACCTCGCGCGGGAGCGCTCCCTGCGCGGCGAGGCGCGCGACGAGGTCCCTGCGGAGCTCGTCCTTCGTGATCTCCGCGAGCCGCTCGTAGAGCTCCTCGTCGGAGCGAGGTCGCTGTCGGAACAGGCGCTCCGTGTCGTTCATGCCGCGCTCCCCTCCCCCAGGAAATGACGAGCGGCCGCCCGATCGGCCCCCGTCAAGATTCGAGAATCTTCTGCAGCGTAGCTTCGAGCTGGCGTGGATCGAAGCGCTTCGGCAGGACGGCTTGCACGCCGATCACCCGCGCCTCCGCTTCGAGCTCCGGCGTGATGTCGGACGCGAGCAAGATGAACGGGACGTCGGCGAGGCGCGGGTTCTCGCGCATCGCAAGGCAGAGCTCGAGCCCCGACATGCCCTGCAGCGTCCGCTGACAGACGACCGCGTCGGGGACGGCGCCACGCATCGCGGAGCGCGCCTCGTCGCCCGTCGAGGCCTCGATGACGTTGTACCGCTGGCCGAGGCTCGCACGCACGAGCGCGCGCAGCGTGCGCGACTCGTCGACGACGATGACACGCGGTTTCGCCGGACGAACCGTGGCCCGATCACGAGCTTCGTGTCGGTGGATCGGGAAGAGGCGCGTGAGCGTCTCCATGAGCAGCTCGCTCGGCGGCGGCGAGGTATGAAGGCGGAGCTTGCCGATCGCGTCGACGATCTCGAGGCCTCGTGAAGGCCGGTTGTCCGGGTCGCGATCGAGAAGGCGATGGACGATCTCGTCGAACTCGGGCGGGACGGCGCGGTTCTGGCTCGACGCGGGGGGCAAGTCCTCGGTCGTGACGCGCTGGATGGTGTGCGCCTCGGTCTCGCCGGTGAACGCGCTCCGACCCGTGAGCATCTCGAAGAGGACCACGCCGAACGAGAAGAGATCCGAGCGCGCGTCGAGGCGGCCGCGCAAGATGGTCTCGGGCGCCATGTACGCGAATTTGCCTTTGAGCGTGCCTGCGCCGCCCTGCGTGGGCGAGAGGCGCTCGCGGGCGCGCGCGATGCCGAAGTCCGCGAGCTTCACGACGCCCTCGCGCGAGAGGAGGATGTTCGAGGGGCTCACGTCGCGATGGACGATGAGGAGCGGGCGGCCGTCCTCGCCGAGCTTGTGGTGCGCGTAGTCGAGGCCGCGCGCGGTCTCGACCGCGATGTGCGCGACCTCGGGGATGCTGAGGCGCTCGCCGCGCTTGCGGAGCTCGTAGAGCGCGGCGCCGAGGCTCGGGCCGTCGACGTACTCGAGCACGAGGTAGTACTGGCCGCCCTCCTCCGCGAACTCGACGACCTGCACGATGTTGCCGTGATGAAGGCGCGCCGTGATGCGCGCCTCGTCGCGGAACATCGCGATGAACTCGCTGTTCGACGCGTACTGAGGCAGTACCCGCTTGACGACGACTTCTTTCATGAAGCCGTCGGTCCCCGTCAGGCGGCCGAGGAGTACCTCGGCCATGCCGCCATAGGCGAGCCTGCGGATGATTTGATACTTCCCCAGCCGCTCCGGGAGCTCCGGCTCCTGCATCGGAGGAACCATATCAGCTCCTTTGCTCCTTCAATGACGCGAGCGCGCCGGTGCACGGACGCGCTCGACGATTTCGGGGCCGAGTTCGTCGAGGGACAGAACGGCATCCGCGTAACCGCGGGAAATCGCGGCTCCGGGCATCCCGCTCACCACGCAGGAATCCGGCGACTGGACGAGCACACTTCCGCCGGCCGCTTTGATTGCGCGCAGGCCCTCGACCCCATCGTTGCCCATCCCCGTGAGCATCACGCCGAGGGCACCGTCACCGAAGTGGCGCGCGAGCGACTCGAAGAGCGGCGTGCCCGAGGGCCGATGATTGCCGACGGGCGGGCCCTCGATGACGCCGATCGTGAGCGGCGATTGCGCGACGAGATGCTTGCCTTCGGGGGCGAGCGCGATGACGCCGCCACGCAAAGGCATGCCGTGCGTGGCGAGGCGAACGGGGAGCTGCGTGACCTCGGCGAGCCACTCGGCGAGCGCCTCGTCGAAGCCCGCGAGGACGTGCTGCACGATCAAGACCGGAACGGACGAGGTGGCCGCGGCGAGGCCCGGCAACATCGCGGCGATGGCCGCGGGGCCGCCGGTCGAGGCGCAGATCCCGACGACGGTGGCGCGGTTCTGCGCGCGGTGGCTGCTGCCGCGGCGTGATCGCACCGAGCGCGGTCCGTCGGCCCAGCGACGAACCACGGGGATCTCGGCGAGCATCTTGATCTTGTCGCGCAAGGCGACGGCCTGCGGGCCCATCGGATCGCCCCAGCTCGGCCGCGCGATCACGTCGAGCGCGCCGGCCTCGGTCGCGGAGAAGATCTGCGCGGCCGGGCGGCTCCCTTGCTGATCGGAGACGATGACGACGCGCGTCGGCGCGAGCGCCATGATGCGGCGGGTGGCGGCGACGCCGTCGAGGCCGGGCATCATCGCGTCGAGCAGGATGATCTGCGGGTTCTCGCGCACGGCGAGATCAACGGCGCCCTGACCATCGCGCGCCATGCCGACGACGTCGATCTCGGGATCGACCTTGAGGACACGCGCGAGCAGCGTGCGGCCGACCTCGGTGTCGTCGGCGATGACCACGCGGATCACGGGGCGCACCCTGCGGCTCGAAGGGACGACCGGCGCAGACGGGATGGTGAGCGCGAGGATCGTGGAGACACGCGCGGCAAGCTGCGAGCCATCGACGGGCTTCGGGAAGAAGGCGTCGATGTAGCCCGTGGCGAGAAGATCGCGCTCGCGGAGCTCCTTGTTCGCGCTGATCAGGATGACCTTCGGCGCGAGCGTGCCTCCCCTCTCCTTCACGCGGCGCGCGAGCTCGAGCCCGTTCATGTTGGGCATCGCGTAGTCGGTGATGACGAGGTCGAAGGGCTGGCTCGACGTGCCGATGCGCGCGAGCGCATCCTCACCGTTGCTCGCGACCTCGAGATCGAGCGCAAGTCCGGCGAGGTGCGCGCGCACGATGTCGCGCATCACGACCGAGTCGTCGACGATGAGAACGCGTGCCATCAAGCCCTCCCCACGAGCTCGTTCACGGTCTTCACGAACACCTCGTGATCGAACTCGCTCTTGACGATATAGGCGTCGGCGCCGACGGCGAGGCCAGCGCGGCGATCTTCGTCGGATCCGAGCGACGTGACCAGGACGACCGGGAGCCTTCGAAGGCGATCGTTTTGCCGGATCTGCGAGCACAACTCGAGCCCGGACATCTCGGGCATCGAAACGTCACTGACGACAATGTCGAACGTCTCGAGCTCGAGCGCCGAGAGCGCCTCGTTGCCGTCGGCGACCGCTACGACATCGAAGCCGGCGACCTCGAGCACCGATCGCTCGAGCGCGCGGGTGGTGAAAGAATCGTCGACCAAAAGGAGCCTCGGCTTGGGGCGGTTTTCGACCCTCGGCAAAAGCGCCCGGAAGCGGTCGGCATCGCGTCCGGAGGCCGAGCGGAGGAGATCGATGGGATTTAACATCAACACGACGCGGCCGTCCCCCAGGATGGTCGCACCTGCGATGTTCCGTACACGAACCAGCGGCGGTTCGAGGTTTTTCGCCAGGACCGTCTGATCACTGACGATCTCCCGGACCGCGAGCGCGCATCGGGTTTCGCCGATGCCGATGACCAGAACCGGGATGCGCTCGGGCGGCGGGGGCAGTTCCACCGGCAAGCCGAGGAGCGTGGCCAGCGGGACGAGCGCGATCGGGCGGCCATCGACGACGATCGCGTGCGTGCGCTCGACCTCCAGCACATCCGAGGCGCTGATGCGCAAGATGCGCTGGATCGAGGAGATCGGCATCGCGAACTGCTCCTCGCCGACGCGCAGGAGCAGCGAGTGGACGACATAGATCGTGAGCGGCAGGACGATGACGAACGAGGTCCCGACGCCCTGCCGGGACTCGACCGTGACGGTGCCGTGGAGCCGCTCGATGTTCGTGCGGACCGCGTCGAGTCCGACGCCGCGGCCCGAGAGCTCGCCGACCTCGGATCGCGTCGTGAGTCCCGGGGCGAAGAGCATCTCGAGGACGCGGTGCTCGGGCAACTCCGCCGCCTCGAGCGCGGTCGCGAGGCCCGACGCGATGGCCGCGCGGCGCACGCCGGCGATGTCCACGCCGGGGCCGTCGTCGCTCACCGTGATGGTGACGACGTCGCCGCGGTGCTCGGCGCGAATGCGGATGGTGCCGCGCGAGGGTTTGCCCGCGGCGGCGCGAACACTCGGGTGCTCGCAGCCGTGATCGATCGCGTTGCGGAGGAGGTGGTAGAGCGGATCGCGGAGCTCTTCGAGGACCTTCTTGTCGAGCTCGAGCTCGGCGCCCGTGATGACGAGGTCGACCATCTTGCCGGCCTCGCGCGCCATGTTGCGGACCGCGCGCGGGAGCGGTTCGAGCACGCTCGCGAGCGGGAAGGTCTGGATGCGGCGGATGTCCTCCTGGAGCTGACCCGAGAGGATCGTCGACTGGAGCGCGTCGGCCTCGAAGGCGCGGACGATCTCGCGCAGCCTGCGCACGAGGAGCCGCTCATGCTCGAGGTCCTCGTTCTGGACCTCGACGAGGCGCTCGGACCAGCCTTCGAGCTTCGCCGGCGCCTCGTCGCGTACCATCGCGCGGATCGCGGTCTGCGCCTTGAGGCGCTCTTCTTCCGCGGCGAGGACGGCGCGAAGCTCGGCGAGGCGCTGATCGGTGCGCACGCGCGCGGCGAGGAGCTCGCCGACCTGCGCCATGAGCGCCGAAAGTTTTTTCATGGAGACGCGCAGCGTCTCTTCGGTGCTCGAGCGGAGCGGCGCAGGGGCGTTCGGGATCTTCGGGAGTTGCCCCGTCGGGTTCGCGCCGCGATCGCTGCCTGCAGCGCTCGCACGGGCCGCGGCCACCGCGACGCCGGCCGAAGTGCCGGGCGAGCCCGCGGAGGTGCCGGGCGCGTTGACGCCGCCCGACGTTCCAGGCGTGACGACGGGCGCCGGCGGCGGCGTGACGCCGCCCGGGATCGCGAGGTCCGCGCGCGCGACGTATCCCGTCGGTGGTCCATAGGGGCCGATCGCGGGAGGGCTGAACGCGACGGGCGGAGGACCGAAGCCCGCAGGGAGCGGGGCGGCATCGTAATGCGAGGAGACGAGAGGCCCGCCCGCGTGCGGGTTCGGCGGCGGCTCGCTGTGCTTCGTCTTCGGCTCGTTGTAGCCCGGGCCCACGTTGCGCGACGGCGCCGCGGCCTCGGCGGCGGCTCGGTGCTGCCGCAGGATCGACTGGGGGCTTCTCGATCTCGTCGCGACGGTGATCCCATCGACCGGCCGCACGACGGGCGGAGGCGGCGGCGCCGGCAAGGGCAGGCCCGGCGAGGGTTTCGACGCGAGGAGCACGGCTTCGAGCCCCTCGATCGCCTCCATGATGACGGGATCCGGATCCGGGTTCGGATCCACGCGGAGCGCGTGATGCACGGTCGAGAGGCCCGCGTTCAGCGTGTCGAAGACCTCGGGCGTGCGCTCGTAGTCCATCGCGCGGAGCGAGGCGAGCACGGACTCGATCGCGTGCGCGAGGCGCGCGGTGTGCGCGAACCCGAGCGAGCTCGCGGCGCCCTTCATGTTGTGCGCCTGCCGGAACGCCTCGTCGATGAGCTGCTCGCGCGCGCTGCCCTCGGCGCCTCGCTCCACGAGGAGCAGGGCCGTCCCGATGCGCTCGACCTGCTCGACGGCCTCGTTGCGAAGGGTCTCGCAGAGGGCCTCGAACGCCGCGTCGTCGAGGGCCATCAGCCGCGCTCCTCGACGCGCAACGAGCGGTCGGAAAGGAGCGATCCGAGATCGAGGACGACGGTGCGATCCTCGAGCACGCCCAGCGTGTGACGCTGGACCAGCGGGGGAAACGTGGGCATGGCCTTGGCGATCGTGCGGCGGTTGACCTCGATGATATTGTGGAGCGCGTCCGCCGCCACCGCGCAGACGACCTCCGCGTTCGACGCCATGACGAGGTGCTCGGCAGACGTCTCGGAGCGCGCGTCGGGCGTGAAGAGCAGCGGCAGATCGACGACGGCGACGATGCGGCCGCGGCGCGCCGCGACGCCGAGGAAATAGTCGGGCACGCCAGGGACACGCGTGATCCGGCTCATCGGGCCGACCTCGTCGACGGACTCGAGCTGCACGGCGTAGCGCCGGCCGCTTCGCTCGAAGACGATGCAGCTGATGGAGTCGGGCGCGCGCTCGAGGCGCGTCGGCTCACGCGCGATGCGACGCGTACGTTCGGCGAGGATGCGCGGATGGACTTCGCGCTCGCCGCTCTTGCCCTCGCGCAGCTTCTCCTCGAGCTCGGCGAGCGAGGTGCGCAGCTTCTCGTAGACGCTCTCTTCCCGGGCGCTCATTGGATCTCGGTGTCTCGAAACAGCCGGAGCAGCCGGCCCACGGTCATGCCGTCCCATCCTTCGATCGGCGCGTCGGCGCCCTTGCCGCGCGCGACCGTGAGGGCGCGCAGGCGTGCGGCGTGGCGTTCGACGAGATCGGGGCGGCCGAGGCGAAGGCCCGCGACGGCCGCGCCCGCGTGCGCGAGCATCATCGACGGATCGAGGTACACGCAGCGGCGGAAGGCGTCGAGCGCTGCTTCGAAGCCGCCGAGCTCGACCAAGAGGAGCCCTTCCAGCAAGTGCGCCCGCGGCTCCTCGGGTTCCTCTTCGAGGAGCGCTTCGAGCTCGGCGAGGGCGTTTTCGAGGTTCCCCGCGTCGGCGTGCGCGAAGGCGCTCGCGAGCGAGGGCGCCGCGGCCGGAGCCGGAGCCTCGGGCGCAGGCTCGGGCGACGGAGGCGGCGGCGCTGCGGGGACGCTCGGAGGCGCGGCCGCGGCCTCCATGCGCAGCTCGGGCAAGGGCGCAGGCGGGATCGAGAGGAGCGCGTACCTGCGGCCGCGCGGCGACGGAGGCGGCACGCTCACGGGCCCGAAGCGCTCGTGCACCACGACCTCACCCACGTGCACCGCTCGGCACCCGGGCACGTCACCGGCGTGGTCCACGGGGCCGAACATCAAGACGCCGCCCGGCGCGAGCGCGGCCGCGAGCGAGGCGATCACCTCGGGCCGCGCTTCGGGCTCCAGGTAGTAAAGGACGTTCTGACAGGTGATGAGATCGAAGCCCTTCGGAAAGACGTTCACGAGCGGGCCTTCGGTGAGCCCGAAGCGGCGGAAGCGCACGAGGCGGCGCACGTCCTCGGAGAGCTGGAAGCTCTCGCCTTCGGTGCGGAAATACATGCGGCGCACGACCTCGGGGACGTCGCGCAGCGACCACGCCGAGTACCGCGCGGATTCGGCCTTCTGCAGGGCGCGCGGGTTGACGTCGATGCCCGTGACCTCGACGCGGAACGTGTCGTTCATCGCGGCCTCGCGAAGCACGATCGCGAGCGAGTAGGCCTCTTCGCCCGTGGCGCAGCCGGCCGAGAGCGCCGTGACCACGCGCTCCTTGCGGCGCTTGTGGAGGAGCGACGGGGCGATCTCGTTGCGAAGCGCTTCGAATTGCGGAGGGCCGCGGAAGAAGTGGGTCTCGCCGACCGTGATCTCCGCGATGAACGACTCGAGCTCGGCCGTGTCGTGCGAGAGGATCACGTGCTCGAGGTACGCGCCCACGGGGGTGCCGCGCTCGGCAGCGCGACGCTCGGCCACGCGCTCGAGGATCTCCAGGTTGCGCGGGCGCATCTGCAGCCGCGTCCGCGCGCGCAAGAGCTCGCCGAGGCGCCGCACGACACCCGGATCCGGGGCGCGCCGGGCCTCAGCTCGAGCCATGGTAGGCGTCCTCCGGACCGAGCACGAGCACGAGGTCGTCCTCGATACGCACGACGCCCGGCGAACGTACGCCGGCGATATCGCCCGGCTTCTCGATCGCGTCCTCCTGCACGGTCACCACGTCCCGGACCTCGTCGACCGCGAGCCCGAGGAGTTTTCCATTCGCGGCCCGGACGATCACGAGGTGCTGATAGAACGGCAGCGGCTTCACTTGCGAGAGCCGCCCGCGCAGATCGATCACGGGCACCACGCGGCCGCGGAGGTTGATCACGCCGAGCACCTCGGACGGCGCGTCGGGCACGTGATCGAGCTGCACACGCGGGATGATCTCGACCACGTGCTCGCACGGGATCGCGCACGGGCGGCCGCCCATCCGCGTGAGGACGAGGTTCGTCACCCCGCCGTCCAAGCTCAAGCCTCCGTGCCGTGGTCGTGGGTCCGGATCGGCTCCGTCAACCGGGCCAGCCGATCGAGCGCGACCTCGGCCTGCTCCACGCTGATCTTCGTCTCCTGCGTGGCCATGTTGATCTGCTTCATGCCCTGGGCGATCTGCTCGAGCCCGAGGCTCTGCTGCCGCATCGCGCCCGTGATCTGCCGGGCCGCGCGTGTCGTCTGGTTGATGACGTAGACGAGCTGCCCGAGGCGCTCGCCGATGCGGCGCACCTTCGAGCTGCCCTCCGTCGCGGCCTTCGAGCCCTCCTCGGTCACCATCGCGGCGCTGTGGCTCGCCTTCTGGATCTCGCCGAGGATCGAGCGCACCTGCTGCGTCGCTTGCTTCGACTGCTCGGCGAGCGTGCGGATCTCGAGCGCAACGACGGCGAAGCCGCGCCCATGCTCGCCGGCCTTCGCGGCTTCGATCGAGGCGTTCAGGGCGAGCAGCTTGCTCTGCTCGGCGATCTCGTTGACGCTGCTGATGATCTCGCCGATCTGCTGCGTGCGCTCGGTCAGGTCGAGGATCTTGGCCGCGATGAGCTCGACCTGCTGGCGCAGCCGGTCGATGCCCTCGATGGCCGCGACGACGTCGCGCTGGCCGTCCTGCGAGATCTGCTCCGATTGCTCGGCGATCTGGATGATCCCTTCGGCCTTCTCGACGTTCTGGATCCCGACCTCGTTGAGCTCCTCGATGGTCGTCGTGATGTCGTTGACCATCCCGGCCTGCTGGCTGCCGCTCGCGGCCTGCTGGCGCGTGCTCGCGAGCAGCTCCGCCAGCGTGCCCGCGACCTGCTGGCCCAGCGTGCGGAAGCGCGTCGCCGCGACGATCCCGCGGCCGGCCTTCCGGTTCGACTCGACGAGCGAAGAAAGCGCCGCGTGGAGGCGGGCCGCGCGCGGCTCGTCCGCCGGCGGGGGCGAGAGCTCGCGTCCGTCATCGCCTCGCGCGATGGCCTCGACGTCGTTGACGATGCGATCGAGGTAGACGTCGATCTTGCGCCGCGTGACCGCGCGGCGTGCCGCGGGATCGCGCTCTTTCTGCTCGTTCGAATCCGTCTTGTCAGCCACTTGCTCTCCGCTTCTCAGCTTCGGATCGGTCGGACCGTTTTTCAACCCGGATCGTCTGCCTCAGTGGGGCAAGATCGCGACGACCGAGGTCGAGTTGTGCCAGCCGGACTGCTGCCCGGGCGTGAGCGCGATTTCGCCGTACGTCTCCCAGCCGATCAGCGGCACGTCCTGACCCACGACCGAGCGGAACGCGTCGACCTGACGCTTGTACTGCTCGCCGAGGAAAATCCGGCGGCAAATGCAGTCGAAGACCATCACCGCGCCCGGCCGACCCCCCGCGAGGTTCGCGAGCGCGCTGCGCGCGGCATGCTCCGCCGCCGACACGAGCTTTTCCTCGCTGCCGCGCATGATCGTGACGCTCGCGCCCACCGGCACCTCGGAGGCCATCACGATCGCGCCGTCCTCGGTCGCCTTGAGCGGCGCACGGATCTTGTACTCGCCGCTCGACGTCAGCATGCCGAGCTCGTGCGTGATCATGAACGCATCGCGGTTCGCTTCCGTGAACGACTCGCGGTTGTCCGCCGCGAAACGCTCGTAGGCGTGGAGCGCCGGGCGGCCGTCGATCTCGTGGATCACGTTGTCCACGGCGCGCGTCACGATCATGCTCGGACACGCGGGCGTCAGGCCGTGCCTCACGCCGATGCCGATCGGCGTCTTCGAGAACGCGGACACCACGACGAGCGCGTCCGTGAAGTGCCGCTCGTCGAGGAACACATCGGTCCGGGCGAACTTCGCGTCGTCCGCCGCGGCGCCGCCGACGACCTGCGCGAGCATCCCTGCGCTCGCGTGGACGGACTCGACGATGTCCTCGCCTTGCCCGGCGAGGCCGTCGCTCAGCACGATACACGTCGCGTGACCGAATCCAGCCGCGCGCGCGGCGCGATGCTCGGCGGCGAACGATCGGAGCGCCTCGGTCGTCGCGCCCTGGCGCGTGTTCTTGAGGCCGCGGCCGAAGCCCACGCGGAACCGGATGACGTCGCTCTTGACGGCCATCACGGCCACCGAGCCGTGTCCGACGTGGGCGTGCGTGAACTCGCCCGCGGTCGAACACCCGACGAGCGGCACGGGGCCGGTGATCTTGCGGATGGCGGGCAGGAGCTTGCCGTAGTCGTGGTTCGTCGACGCGAAGACGAAGACGATGTCGGCTTCCCCTCTGTCGAGCGTGCGCAGCGCCTCTTGCGCGGCCGCCGTCCCCGCGTCGGTCGAGGACGATTCGTTCGAGAAACCGACACCGGCCCTGGTCGTCATGCGCGCCTCCCGTCGATGCGACGAGAGCCACGGTGCCCGACCTCGGGCCCCTCCGTCAACCGCCCCCCGGACGGCCTCGGACGGCGAGCCACGCCGCGCGAGGACCTCCCTTTCGGTCCTTTGCCGGGCTCGATGTACCCTGCGACACCACGTCGTGCGCGAGCCTGGATCCACGCTTCCGGGGCGAACCGTGATCTGGTTTTTTTTGCGCACCGAAAACTCGCATCGATTGCGCTCTAGGGGCACTCTTCGGTACCATGCTTTGACGTGGGGGTGCGTACTGGAGCACGCACGCCCAGATCCGATCCGGCTCTCCAGCGAGGTGAATGTCGACCATGGAGGGGTCCAGCGTCACGAAGGGGCCCGAGGCCAATACCCTCGGCAAATACAGGCTCATCGCCGAGCTCGGCCATGGCGGTATGGCCGAGGTCTATCTGGCCGTCGTGCAGGGACCTGCAGGGTTCAACAAGCTCTGCGTGATCAAGCAGATCCGTCCGCAGCTCGCGACGGATCCCGAGTTCCTCGGCATGTTCCTCGATGAAGCACGGCTCGCGGCGCGCCTCTCGCACCCGAACGTCGTGCAGACGAACGAGGTCGGTCAGGAGGGCGAGCGGTACTTCATCGCGATGGAGTACCTCGAAGGGCAGCCGCTGAACCGCATCCTGCACCGGATCGGCCGGGACGGCGGGCTCACGCTCGCGATGCACCTGCGCATCATCGTCGACATGCTCTCGGGCCTGAACCACGCGCACGAGCTCACGGATTTCGATGGCACGCCGCTCAACGTCGTGCATCGCGACGTCACGCCGCACAACGTGTTCGTCACGTACGAAGGTCAGGTCAAGGTCGTCGACTTCGGCATCGCGAAGGCGATGAACTCGTCGGCCGAGACGCGCCTCGGCGTGGTGAAGGGCAAAGTCGCGTACATGGCGCCCGAGCAGGCGCGCGGTGAGCGCGTGGATCGGCGCGCGGACATCTTCTCCGCGGGCGTGATGCTCTGGGAAGCCGCCACGGGCCGGCGCCTCTGGAAGGGCATCCCGGATCTGACGGTCTTGCATCGCCTGATCAACGGCGACATCCCCTCGCCTCGCTCGGTGGATCCCGACGTACCCGAGGGCCTCGAGAAGATCGTGATGAAGGCGCTCGCGCTGCGCCGCGAGGATCGTTATGCGACCTCGACGGATCTCGCGGCTGCGCTCGAAGAGCTCCTGGATCAGATGGGCGACAAGACCTCGCTGCGCGAGGTCGGCAAGCTCGTCGCGAGGCACTTCGACGAGAACCGCTCGAAGATCAAGCAGATCGTCGAGGCCCAGCTCAAGGCCGCGAAGTCGCTGGCGACGACGGAGTTCCAGTCGATCGGCCTCCCGCACCTCGACGGCACGTCGGCGTCGGGCCCGATGTCCGTCGATCGGACAGGGGCGCGCGAGGCGATGTCGAGCCAGGATCTCTCGTCGCCCGGCACGCGCCGCACGAACGGCGTGTCGTCGCCGACCTCGCTCACGGCCTCGACGGCGTCCGCGACGAGCACGGGCTCGCAGACGGCCGCAGGGCCGAATCGTGGTCTGCTCGGCGCGGTCGCGCTCATCGCGGTCGCCGCGATCGGGGCGGGCGTCTGGTTCATGACGCAAAAGCCTCCGCCTGCGCCGCCGACGCAGGCGACGGCCGCGCCGATCGCGGGTGAGATCGAGGTGACGATCACGGTCACGCCGCCGAACGCGAAGATCTTCCTCGATGGCAAGGAGCTCGCGACGAACCCCTTCGTCGGCAAGTTTCCCCGCGAAGACAAGACGCATATCATCAAGGCCGAGGCTTTGGGTTTCACCACGCGCAGCCGCGACGTGACGTTCGACAAGGACCGCACGATCGAGATGGTCCTCGAGCAGCAGGCCGCGACGCCGGTGGCGACGCCGCAACCCACGGACACCTCGAAGGAAAAGACCAAGGTCATCTTCGTCCCGCAGCCGACCACGACCGCCGAGGATCCGATGAAGACCGGCGGCACCAAGAAGACGAACCGCACCGTCGACCCGAACAACCCGTATCAGTGATGAAGACATCCCGACGTATCGCCCTCGCGGTCGCCCTCTCGCTCCCCGTCATTCCCTTCGTCGTCTCGGCCCAGCAGCCCGCGGGCCCGGCCGCGGCGCCGGCCCAGGCGAAAGCCGAACCCTCGAAAGAAGCCAAGGAAGAAGCGTCGCGGCGCTTCAAGCGCGGCATCGAGCTGTTCGGCGAAGGTGACTACCGCGCCGCGCTCATCGAGTTCCGGCGCGCGAACGAGCTCGCCCCGAATTACAACGTCCTCTACAACATCGGGAACGTCTACTTCCAGCTCCAGGACTACGCGAACGCGCTCGTCTCGTTCGAGAAATACCTGGCCGAGGGCGGCGCGAACATCGACGCGAAGCGCCGCGCCGACGTGGACAAGGACATCGAGAAGCTGCGCACCCGCGTGGCGCGCGTGGAGATCGTGACGAGCGTCCCCGACGCAGACGTGACGATCGACGACGTGCCCGTCGGCAAGTCGCCCTTCACGAAGCCGCTGCTCGTGAACCCGGGTCGCCACCGGATCGTGGCGACGAAAGAAGGCCGGACGAGCGCTTCGAAGACCATCGAGGTGGCGAGCTTCGACTCGGAGAGAGTGACGCTCGATCTGCCCGAGATCGCGCCGAGGCCGGCCGAGACGGGGACGATTCCCACGTCGCTTCCCACGGCCTCGGCGGCGCCGACGACGTCGCCGACGAACACCGCGCCCATGACCCCGCCTCCCCCGCCCCCGAAGTCGGTCCCGTGGGCCGGTTGGGGCGTGACGGGCGCGCTCGCGATCGGCGCGGTCGCCACGGGCGTGCTCGCGCTCTCGAAGAACGGCGAGCTCGCGGATCTGCGCAAGCCCGACTCGGGCGCGACGAAGGCGCAGCTCGACGACGCTTCGAGCTCCACGGCGACCCTCGCGCTCGTCAGCGACATTTTCACGGGCGCTGCCGTCGTGGCGGGCGCCGTGACGCTCTACTTCACGGTGCGTGATCCCGCGCCTGCAAAGGAGCAACCCAAGACGGGCTTGATCAAGAGCGTCGACGTCGGTGTTTCGCCGACGGGCTTCACGCTGAAGGGCACCTTCTAACCCCCTTCCCTGCCCCTCGACGAAGGCCGCGGCGCCAGAGAGCACCGCGGCCTTTTTCATGTCCGCACCTTTGCGAGCGCATTCGAAACGAAAACGCCGCCCCGGAGGACGGCGTTTCGTTCGTTTCAGCGAGTCGCTTTACTTGCAGTCGTCGGTGAACGTGCCCTCGAGCGCGTGCGATTCCGCGTCGTAGTACAGGCCGGAGAGCTGCTCCTTGGTCTTGCCGGTTCCGTCGTCGGACAGGCAGAACACCTGGACGTTCGCCGCGGGATCATTCGTCTTGGGGTCGAAGTCGAGCGGGCCGAAGGCGCCGTTGTAATCGATGGACTTGTATTCGCCCGACATGAGCTTGTTCATCGTATCGCTGAGCTTGCTCGAGCCGGAGTTGATCTCGTCCCCCGGAGGATCCGCGTTCGACATCTTCGTCATCCCCACGGCGAGTTTCCGCCCCGTGATGACGCCGTCGGCGATCGTCGACGCGCTGTAGAACAGCAAGTAGGCGGCGTCATACGCGCTCGCGGCGCCGAGGATCGAGGGGTCGCCGTTCTCGGTCCCGAACGTCGTCCCGTACAGGTTCACGAAGAGCTGGTAGTTCTGGTCGGTGTTCTGCGGACCGGGCACGACGCCCGTGGTGCGCCTGCGCCAGTCGGCCTTGGCCACGGCATCCGCCCCGACGTCGATGGCACCCGCGAGCGCGCCGGTGTTGTAGTTCGAGTCGGAGAAGACGTACCGCGGCTTGTACCCGAGCGCGCTGTTCCACCCGATCTCGATGGGGCCATACAGCGACGACACCGCCTCGCCCGTCCCGATGAGCAGGACGATGTGCGAGCCGTGGTTCTTCACCGCTTCGATCGTCTCGGGGTACTTGGTCGTGCCCTCGGGATCGCCGTAGTCGACGATGAGGAAGTTCTCGCCGTTGTTGAGCGCGGTCTTGTCGTTGAAGGTCAGCGTCGTCTCGAGGGCGGTTCGGAGGCCCTGGCCGTATGCGTCCCCCTTGTGGACGAGCGCGAGCTTGATCTGCTCGCTATCCATCAGCCCGAGTTCCGTGCGGATCCGCTCCTCGAGCTTCGGCACGTACTGCAAGATCGCGTTCGCCTGGAAGATGTCCGAAGGGACCGTGCGCCACAGGAGCCCGGCCGTCGCGCCGGCCGGCTTGTCGGAGAGGTCCGTCAACGCGATGCCCGTGGCGGACGCGCTGATGAACAGCGCGCCCCCCGGGACCGTCGCCTCGTTGGCCGTCTGGATCGCGACGCCGCTGAAGGCGCCGCCGATGATGGCCTGGACGCCGAGGTCGTCGATGAGGTGCTTGGCCGCCTTGACGCTCACGCTGCCCTCACCCGCATCGGTGCAGCCGATCATCACGACGGGGCGCGTGCCCCCTCCCGCGGCCGGCGGCAGACCGCCGACGTTCTGCTTTATGTCCCGGACCGCGAGCCGGATGCTGTTCTCCATCGACACGCCGATCTCGCCGTCGAAGCCCGTCGCCGTGGTCGGGTGGATCGAGCCGATCAGGAAGACGTTGTCGGCCGTCGGATCCCCTTCGACGACCTGACACTCGGGGGACAGCAGCGGCCTGCAGACGCCGGACGCATCACCAGGCCCCTTGCGGCAGAACTGCTTTTCGCCGGCCGCGCTGCAGTCGCTCGTCTTCGCGCAGAGAACGTCGCCGCCGCCGACGCAGACGCCTGCCTCGCACTTCATGCCGTTCGGGCAATCCGTGTTCACCTCGCACTGCTTCGTGCCCGTGTCGACGATGACGGAGCAGGAGGGCGTGATCGCGACGATACCGAGCGCGAGCGCGAGCCCGCCGAGGAGGCCCCGCCGATACGAATTTCGCTTCTGCGTGTCACTGCTTCCGCCAAACGACAAATCCATGATCTTGCCTCGATCCCGCAAAATTCTTGGGCGCGATGATACCCGCGTGCAGACGAGCGGGGTACGAAATACGCGGCCCGCGAGCCTCCAAAGTGTTTTTCCGGGCCGGGTCGCTCACGTCTTCGCGGAGAGCGCGCGCTCCACCATCGCCGCGCGTTGCTCGAGGAGCGCGAACGGCGCCGCAGGCAGGCCCACCTCCGTCGCGGCCACGAGCGCCGCCGCGAAGGCCACGATCGCAGCTTCGATCACGCGTCCGAGCGGTTGATCGACCCGCTCGGCGGGCCTCTCCAGCGCAGCCACCGCGCCCATGAGCGCGGCGCGCACGGAAGCCGCGGCCGCGGGCGGCACCGGAACGCCGGCGTGCCGCGCGATCTCCTGCACCAAGGGGTCCGTGAGCCTGGAAACGAAGCGCTCTTCGACGTAGGCCTCGAGCCCCGGATCGGTGCGCTTTCGCTCGTCCGCGAGATCGCCGAGGGGCCGAAGATCCGCCGCGAGCACGCGCCGCGCATGCTCGAGCGCGTTCTCGATCGAGGCCGCGATCGTGCGTCGGTCGTGGCGAAGCTTCGCCGCGGACGCGAGGAGCGCCTCGTGCGTCGCGCGCGCCTCCTCGCTCTTCGCGCGATCCTCCGCGGCGCGCGCGGCCGCGACCGACGCGAGCTCGCGCGCGATACGAAGCGCCCTGCGGCGAAGGGCGCGCTCGCGCAGCTCCGCCGAGCGATCGACGATCCGCTCGGCGAAGAGCGCCTCGACGTCCGCCCATCCCGAAGCTTCGAGCGCGGCCGCGTCGCCGAGCTTGCCCTTCAAGGAGAGCCGCGCCGAGAACGCGAGCGGCGGCGCGTAGGAGCCGATCCCCGTCTCTTCGAGGCTCTTCTGCACGTGCACGAGGACACGCGCGAGCTCGTCGGGCGAGAGGCGATCGGCCTTGTTGACGAGGATCTGCACGGGCACGCCGAGGCCTTTGATCTCGGAGAGCACGCGCCGCTCGCTCTCCTTCATCGGGCCGCTCGCGTCGAGCAGCCAGACGGCGACGTGCGCCTCGTCGAAGGCCTGCCGCGCCGCCGCGATGTGATCGGGATCGGGCGCGTTGAAGCCCGGCGTGTCGAGGATCTCCACGCGCTTGAGTCGCTCGATCGGCGCGTAGATGAAGACCCGCTCGACCCGCTCGCCGCTGCCGGAAAGGCTCTTCAATGCGGCCTTCAACCCGGCGTGCGGCACGACGCGATCGGGCGCGCCGCGCACCACGATCCGCGCGAAAGGATCCGGCGCCCACGCGACCCAGTGCATCGTCGCGGTCGTCGGCAAGACGCCCGTCGGCGCGACGTCCTCGCCGAGGAGCGCGTTCAGGAAGGTGCTCTTGCCGGCGTTGAACTCGCCCACCACGGCGACGCGCAGCGGACGCTCGCGCTCGACGGCGATCGCCTCGACGCCCGTGACGACGTCGAGCCGCTCGAGCGCGCGCGCCGAGCGGCCGAGCTCGTCGAGCAAGTCGGGCCAGGAGGCGATGCCATCGCCCGGGACCCAGCTCCGGATGATGCCGCTCGCGATCTCGGCCGCCCACGCCGCGGCCTCGCCCGAGACGCGCTCGAGCTTGGCGAGCGCCGCGCGATGACGTCCTTCGGCCGCGAGCACGGCGCCCTCGCGGAGCGTGCGCAGGTCCTCGGGCAGGCGGCCCGGATCGCGCGCGGCGAGCGTATGCAGCGCGTCGAGATCCCGCGTCTCGGTGGCGAGCCGGAGCAGCGCGGCGGCGGCGCCCGCATGCCCGGCGGAGAGGCCTCGTGAGAGCGCGGCGCGCGCGTCGGCCCGCCGGCCCTCGGCGAATGCGAACGCCGCGGCCCATGCAGGCTCCTCGATGAGGCCCGCCGCCGTGACGACGCGCCGCGCCCGATCGACGAGCACGACGTCACGGCAGCCCGCGATGAGCGCGGAGAGCAGCTCGGCGGAGCCAGGCGCGTCGAGAATGCAGGCACGCAGGCCGAGATCGAGCGCGGTCGACCACTGCCCTCCGGCGAACGCGAGCCGCGCGAGGACGAGCGCGCCGCGGCCGTCGATTCGCTCGGGATCGATGACGGGCGCATGACGCGTCGCCGCGGTCACGTCGCCGAGCGCGAGCGCGCACTCGGCGCGTCGCAGCGCGACTTCCCGGTCCGGCGCCGCAGGCAGCTCGGTCCCGGTCGTCGCGAGCGCCGCGAGCGACGTGCCGATACGATCGAGCCAGCGGCCGGCCCGCGCCGGATCCCCGGCCCATAGGTCACGATCACACAGGTCGAGCAGCGCGAGCCGCGCGGCCTCGCGCTCCTCGGGCGCGTCGGCGGCGCGCTCGAGCGCCTCGGAGGCGCGCACGTCGCCCATGCGCGCCCGCGCTTGACCGAGCCGGAGCCACACGTCGGCGCGCCAGGGGACGAACGTGGCGAGCTCCGCGAGCGCTTCGGCGGCCTCGTGATCGAGGCCCGCATCCTCGGCGGCGTCTGCCCAGAGCGCGAGCCCGAGCGGCGAGCCGGGCACGCTCGCGAGGATGGTCCGCGCGAGGTCGCGCGCTTCGAGCGGACGGCCCCGCGCGAGCGAGAGCTCTGCGGCGCGGCGCTCGTTTTCGAGCCCCCGCGCCAGGATTTCGACCCGTCCGAAGAAGTTCGACAGGCTTTCGACGAGCCGCGCCATGACCGCATCAAAGGCCGGCCGTGGCCTCGGATCAAGGGGCTTCGCCCCTGACGTCCCTCGCCGCGTCGGCTCGAAGGCGCAGCACCACGTACGGCAAGCCGGGCACGCGGCTCTCCGCGGTCACCTCGAAGTTCGCAGCCATCTCCGGAAAACGCGCGATTCGCGCCTCGACGCCGCGATCGAAGAACGAAGCCGTCCATGGCGTCTCGACTCGCGCGCCCGGCGCGAGCAGGAGGACGAGCGTGTCCACGCCGCGCGCGTCGAGCATCGCCGGCGCGATGCGCTTCGTCGTGTGCCCGCCGGGCAAGGCAGCGATCGCCGGATCGGTGAGCCCCGCGAGATCCACGATGCTCGCCTCGGTCGCCGCGCCGACCCAGCCGGCATCGAGCGAAGCCACGACACGAGCGCCTTCGAGCGCGGGACCGAGCTCGCGCACGAGCGCGCTCCGATCCGCCCCGACACGCGCGGCCGCGGGGCCGATCTTGATCATGACGAAGAGCTCGCCCGCGAGCGCGAGCGCGACGCGCGCCGCCGTCACGCGCGCATCCGCGACGGAGGCGAGGTGCGCAGCGGCGAGGATCACCGCGGGGAGCACGGGGACGACGAGGCGCGAGAGCGGCATCCAGTCGCCGCCCGCGACGGCGACCGCGGCGAAGTGCACGGCGACGGCGAGCACGAGCCCGCGCACGAAGGCTGTCGATCGCAGGAGCGCGCGCGGCGCGACGAGCGCGAGCGGGCCCGTGAGCAAAAAACACGCGAGCGCGTACTTCGCGCCGAGCCAGGGATCCGAGGGCTTGGCGAGCACCGCGAGCGGCGTGGGACGACCAAACACGGCGAGGCGAATCGCGACGACGAGGAAAAAAGGCGCGCCTGCGATGGCTGCGCGCAAGATTTCGGCAGGTCCGAGGCGCATTCGCTCCCCCGGCGGCGGGGTGATCGCGACGACGAGCACGAACGGCAAGAGCTCTGGCCGAAGCGCGGCCGCGAGCCCGAGCGGAAACACGCCTGCCCTTGGGCATCCGAGCGCGACGAGGCACACCGCGATCGACACGAGCGCCGTCGCGAGGCCCGTTTCCAGCCCTGCGACGCTCCAGGCCGCGAGCGGCGCCGACGCGGGCAACATCACGAGCGCGGACCAGCGCGCGCGAGACGAGGAGGCACGATCGATCGTGACCGCGAGCAGCGCCGCCGCCGCTGTCCATGCGAGCAGCCCGAGGAGCTTCGCGGCTGCGAGCGCGTCGAGGGGTCCACGCGCGGCGAACGGCGCGAGCAAGTAAGGAAGCCCGAGCGGCGTCACGGCGTCGGTGCTCGGCCCGTGCATGTTCCAGCGGTAGCCGAGGCCACGTGCGATGTGCGTCGCGTAGCGCGCGGGGATGAGCGCGTCGTCGACCGTGAAGCCGTACAGGACGAGCGCCGGCAGGAGCGCGAGCGCCGCGCCGAGCGCGGCGAATCCAAGGGCGCGCGGCCAAGAAACCGGCACGGAGGGGCTCCTAGCGACACTCCATCGGTTTGTCCACTCCGCGACGATCGATGCACAAAACTTAGGAAGCGACGGAAGCCTCTCTAGCATTCGGCCCACGGATGACCGGCCTAACTCTCGTTGCCCGACGCCCCGAGATCCAGCCTGCCTCGACCACCTCGGTCGACAGCCCGGCGCTACGCGCGCTCTTCGACCTCGTGCTCGATCGCGCCCCCGACGCCACCGTCCTTCCCGAGCGTGACGCGACCGCGCTCGTGATCGACCTCGCTTACTCCGTCGCGGACCTATGCGCTTCTCGCAGGCGCCGCGCCGCCGTCCGCGTGAGCCTCGGCGGCGAGCCCTGGGAGCTCGGCCTCGAGCGCGCCGGAGGAGACGTGCTCGTCTCCCTCGCGCAGACGAGCTCGAAGCCCGAGGTGGCGCTCCACGAGCGACGTGTCGACGGCGACGCGCTCTCCACGCGGATCCTCGACGCGCTCGCGGGTCGCTCGGAGCAGAGCGCCATCGCCTCGCTCGCCGCCCTCGACGGCGAAGGGCCGCGGTCGCAGCTCTACGGCGAAGCCGCTCGTATCGCCGCGGCGCGCGAGCACCTCGCCGCGAGCGCGCCCTTCGGCCCGGGGGAAGACCTCACCGAGCCTGCCGTCGTCGCGGTCGAGCCGACGGGTGACGTGCCGATCACGATCGCGGCCGACATCCTCATGCGCACGCCCGCGCCTTCGGCCGCGGCGGAGACGGCCGTGCAGCGCGCCGATCTCTTCGCGCTCCTCTTCCGCGGCAAGCTGCGCGTCATCGTCGGCGAGCATGCGCGAGAGCTGCCCGACGTGTTCGTGTTCCTCTTCGCCGAGCAGCTCGTCGAGATCACGCTCGAGGCGCTCTCCGCGTGGGCGCTCGGCCGGCCCTACTACCGCCGCCTCACCATCGGCGGCGCCATCTGCGCCGTGCGTATCCAGGGTGAGGGCCACGCCTCGCTCACGATCGGCATGCCGCGCCGCGGCAGCGACGAGCGTGGGCACGTGTGGACCTTCCCCGCCGTCGACGTGGGCGCGCTCGTGCAGAGCGTCGTCGCCTTCGGCCGCGCGCTCGCGCGGAGCGTCGTGCGCCGCAACCGCGCGCAGGCGCAGAACCTCCGTCTCTCCGCGTTCCGCACGAAGGTGCGTGATCTCGGTGAGCGCATGCGCGACCTCACGCGCGACGACTCGAAGATCAACGACGCCCCCGAGGGCTACCGCGCCTTCGCCGCGTCCCTCCGCCAGCCGCCGGCTCCGCCCGAGGACGAGACGCTCGCCTCGAGCCGCCTGCGTTACACGCCGCGCTGGTTCGCCGCGATTCCCTCGATCGATCTGCGCGCTACCTTCCTCTGCGGCGACGCGCTCGTCGTCGGCGCCACGCGCGAGCTCTCGTGCATCGATCGTCGCACGGGCGAGCTCGCGTGGACGCGGCCCGTGCCTCGCGCCGCGAGCGTGATGACGCCGCTCGGCCTCGCGCGCATGGAGGCGGAAGGGGCGCTCCACCTGCACGACCTGCAGACGGGCGACGTCCTCTGGACCACGAGCCTCACGCCGCGCGCCGGCGCGAGCGCGTCGGGCGTCGTCGTGAGCACGCCGGGTCTGCCGCGCATGCTCGTCGTCAACGAGGGCGCGCGCCACCTCGCCGCGATCGATCTGCACGGCGGCGAGGTGCGGTGGCGCTACGCGTCGCGGAGGAGCGGGATGTTCCGGCTGCGGCGCGCGGGCAAGTTGCTCGTCGTGGCCTCGGGCGAGTCCGCGCTCGTCGCGCTCGACGTGCTCACGGGTGAGGTCGTCTGGCGGTTCTGCGATCGTCGCCGCTTCGCCTCGCACGTCGCCGTCGATCACGACGCGCTCTTCGCAGTGAGCGGAGACGGCGCGTTCGTGGATCGTGGCAGCGCGGGCCTGCACCACATCGATCCCTGGTCCGGCGCCGCGCGCTGGAGCATCGATCTTCCCGCCGATACGCGCCCCCTCGGCGCGCCCCTGCTCGCGCCGGACACCGTGGTCATCCAGACGCACGGCCGCCGCGGCACGGGTCTCGTCGGCTTCGATCGCGCCACGGGCGCCCCGCGCTTCGACATCGTCGCCTGCGCCTCGGCGGCCTCGTCCCTCGTCGTCGACGGTACCGTCATCCTCAACAGCGAGGGCGGCGAGCTCGTGGCCATCGACGCAAAGGACGGCACGACGCGTTACCGTCACGTCTTCGGCGGCGCCGAGGGCGACAAGCCGCGAAGGCTCGAACCGATGCTCCGCTCAGGCGCGCTCTTCGTCCCGCAGAGCGAGCTGTTCGTCGTGCGTCCTCGTGACGGAAAGCTCCTCGGCCGCGTCCCGGCCGACCTGGTGCCGGATCTCTTCCGCGTGGACGAGCGGTGCGACGTCTACGTCGTCGAGGAGAGCGGACACATCGCCGCGTTCTCCACCGGTCCACGTCTCCGGCTCGTGTGAGAGGCTCTCGGGGCGGCGTAGCGCTGGGGCGTTGCCCCAGGCCCCACCAGGGGCTGTCCGCCCCTGGACCCGGACCAGCGCAAGCGCTGGACTCGGGGTCGATGAACTGCGCGATGCGCAGTTCATCGAACGGCCGATGGCAAGACCAGCGACGACCCTGCCGATCAAGGTCGCAGCGCTGACAGGTGACATCGGCAGTCGTCCTCGTCTGTTCTGCTCCGCGACATGCCACGTCACCGTCGCCCGACCTCGGTCGCGAAGCCGAACAAGGATCGTCGGCGCGACAGGGCAAGTGTCTCGCCGACGGACAAGGGGCGAGGCGTGTTCCCCGGGGAAGGTCGAGCCCGAAGACACGGGCCGAAGGCGGCCGACGAGCCTTGTCGAGCAGCCGAACACGGACCGTCGGCCGTTGATGAGCCTTGTCGCGGGGGACGATCAGCCAGCGTCGAGGCCAACGTCAGGAGGGCGGACAACGTCCCTCGGGCGGTCGCCAGCCGGAGGCATCTGTTGCGCCGCCGAACACGCACCGTCGACGGCAGAGGGCACGTGTTCGGCAGGATGACGGGCCTCTTGACGGCGACCGTTCGATGAACTGCGCGGAGCGCAGTTCATCGACCCCGAGTCCAGCGCTTGCGCTGGTCCGGGTCCAGGGGTGGACAACCCCTGGTCGGGTCCGGGGTGAAACCCCGGCGCAAGGCGATGCCTGTATCAGCGACGCTTCTTCTTCTTCGCTGTCTTCGGCGGCGGCATCGACACCACGCGCAGCACCACGTCGGCGACGCCCATCCGCACGATCCCCAGCGCCTCGGCCGCGCGCCGTGACAGATCGATGATCCGTCCTCGCACGTGAGGACCTCGATCGTTGATCCGCACCTCGACCGAATGCCCCTCGCGCTCGACCCGCACGATCGCGCCGAACGGCAGCGTCTTGTGCGCGGCCGTGAGCTCGGTCGGCTCGTATGGCTCGCCGCTCGCGGTCGGCCGGCCCTTCAGCTTGTCCGCGTAATAACTCGCCTTGCCGCGCTCTTCACGCCCCGCATCGGCCGAGCCTGCGGACACCGCGTCCGGCGTGACTGCGCCTCGCCCCGTCGTTTCCGCGCCGCCGCCGCAGCCCGTGGACAGGCCGAGAAGCGTTGCGAGCGCGAGCCCTTGAAAAAGACGTCGAACCAGCATGAGCGGGAGGCGCGCCCGAGGCGCGGCCGTACTTCCCGTCTATCCCGACATGCTGGGGACGAAAAGCAAATCCTACGTCGGGGCCGTGGCCGGAGGATGCTCGCGTTGCGCTGGAGTTGCCTCCGCGGCTTCCGCGGTCGTCGCGGCCATGACGCTTGGCGCCGGGAGCTGCTTCGCGCCGGCCTTCGATCGCACGAACCGAGCGAGCTCGACGAAGGGCACGCGCGTCGGGCAGATCTCTTCCTTCTGCGCGAGCACCTCCATCGGCACGTGTGCGAGCGAGCGCGCCGCGGCGTCGTAGTCCGGCATGCTGCGCGACGACGAGAGCACGATCGTCATGAGCCCGGGGTACTCCCCGGCCGAGGCCGCGATGCGATCCGCCTCGCCCACGTCGCAACGCCCGCACGCGATGCACCGCGAAAAACTCGCGACGCGCTCGCGCTCCGACGGATCGAGCGCCGGCAGGCCGTCGGCGTCGTAGTTCTCATGGAACAGCGGCAGGCCCGTCTTCCGCCCGAACAGCCTCCCGACGAGGACCTTGATCAGCGACCAGGCAAGCACCACGAGAGCGAGCGCGCGACCGGAGAGCACGTTCTCCCTATAGCAACGTGCGCGCCTCGGGGCAGGCATGGTTTCGAAGGCAACACGAACGAGCCACCCGGGCCTTTGGATCCAAGCATCGCCCGAGACGTGGTAAGACCCGGACAGGAGATGCGCTTCTTTCGCGACTGCCTCGCCACGTGCGCCCCGACCCGCGTTGCCGCGCGGCCTTCCCTTTTCGCGCTCCTCGTCGCCCTGGCCGCCACGGCCTGCAGCGGCACGGGCGACGGTGGCACGGGGGATCCGCCCAGCAAGCCCGCCGCCGATCCGTGTGGTGGAGGCGACCGACTGCCCGACGTCGTCTCGGAGCCGACCTGGGTCGATCCCGATCAGGCGATGAGCAATTCGTGCAGCTACCCGCCCGATCGGCCGGTCAGCCTCTCGGGCCTGCGTATCGTCGCCATCGATCGCTTCGACGAGACCGGGAACGGCGCGTCGGGCAACTACTACGTGCAAGACGGCTGCGCCGATCCGATCGGACCCTATTCGGGCATGACGGTGTACGCGCCCTCGTTCAGCCCGCCGGATCTGCGCCTCGCCGAGGGCGATGTCGTCGACGTGCTCGGCAACCTCATGGAGTTCCCCGGCCCCACGAGCGGCCCGTTCCCGCAGTGCCGCACCCTGCCGGAGATCGGCGGCACCATGACGTTCCGCTTCGAGCTCGGCCCGGACCTGCCCGCGAGGACGATCCCGACCACCGACCTCAAGACGTATGAAGGCGCGCGCCAGTGGCTCGGCATGCTCGTGCGCATCGAGAACGTCGAGATCGCCGACAAGGCGTACGAGAGCAGCGGCCGCTACTCCGCGCCGATCGACGTCGGCGGCGGCATCAGCCAGATCGACGTCCCGAGCATCTCGAACGAGCTCTTCGACCTGAAGAACAAGGGCCCGCTCCTCGCCGAGGGCGTGAAGTTCAAGGCCGTCACCGGCGTCGTCACCTACTTCTACGGCTTCAAGATCGCGCCTCGCTCCGCGGCCGACTTCGAGCTCTGATCCCCGAGCTCGCGCCTCGCACCGGCCATGAAGACGACGCCCGAGACCCCGCCCGAGAACAACCCGCGGCGGCCTCCGTCGCGAACGTTCGTGTGCTTCGCCGCGCTCGCCGCGACCCTCGTGCTCACCTCTTGCAGCGGCGCGAATGGAACATCCAGGCGGGGTGGTCCTTCGGTGCTCACCGCGCCCGGGGGCGCGCCGATCGCGGGGATCGAGGTCCACGCCCTCGACGAACGCCCGCGCCTCACGCTCGTGAACCGCGACGGCGATCCCGCGCCCGCCATCGCCGTCGCGTTCGCCACGGATCCGGGCCCTGCCACGGCCGCAGCGCTCTCTGCGCTCGTCGAGGCGCGCCTCACGACCGCGGGGTTCGAGACACGCGTGCGCGCCGATCGCACCGGCTTCCGCGTCGAGTGGCTCGTCGACAACACCACGCGCATCGCGCCCTTCTTCGGTGCGCTCGTCCGCGCGATGCGTGATCCCGTCGTCGCGAACGGGCCCGAGACGCCGCTCATCACGCGTCGCCTTTCGGCCTTGCGCAAGACGCCGCTCGACGCGCCCGAGCTCGCGGCCGCCTCCGCGTGCACGGGGCGCCTCGGCCTCTCGCCGAGCGAGCCCGTGCCCGATCCCGCCGCGCCCACGTTCGCCGGCGAGCTCGAAGGACAGCGCCGCGAAGGTCTGCACGCAGGACGCGCCGCCATCGCCGCCGTCGGCCCCGCGTCGTTCGGCGCGCTCGTCGCGAAGGCCCTCGAAGCAAGTGAAGGCTGGCCCATCGGCGAGCCCGCCGCCGATCCCTTCCCGACCGCCGACACCGTCGCGAGTTACGTCGCGCCGCCGCAGAGCGCGCCGCGTGGTCAGGTCACGCTCGCCGTTCGACTCGGCGATGCCCTCGGCGCGGTCGCCACCGCGGAACGCCTCGCGGCCCCGGGCTCACCGCTCCATGCGCGGCTCGGCAACTTGCCGGAGGCGTTCCACGCCGTCGAGGTCGTCGGCGTCGCGCGCGCCCGCGGCGGCTGCGTCAGCGTCACCATCGAACCCGAAGCGCGCCTCGACCCCGCCGCGCTCGAGCGCGCAGCTGCCCGCGCGGCTGCCATCACGCGTCACGAGATCCGCCTCGAGAGCGCGGCCCCTGCGAACGCCTCCGTCGCGATGCGCCAGATCCTCTCCGCGGCCGACCCGCGCGATGCCGCATCCCGCGCCGCCTGGTGGGATCTCACGACCCCCGTCCCTTCCGCGCCTCCGCGTCTCGCCGTCGCGCTCGCCTTGCCGCCGCGCGGAACGCCCGCGCCTGGTTCGTTCGGACGCACCTTCGCCGCCGAGCTCGACAGCGCGTGGACGAAGGCGAGCGAGCCCGTCGTCGAGCGTCGCGCCGCCGTCGAGCGTGGCCAGGGGGAGCTCTGGGCCCTCGTCGCGAGCCCTTGTGGCATCGTCGACGAAGGCGCGACCGACGCTGGCTCGACGGCCCTCGCGATGCTCGCGGCCGCGGCCTCGCGAGATCCGAATGCGGGCGTCGCCCTCGAACCGTGGATCGGACCGGATGGCGTCGGCCTCGTCGCGCATGCCGCGCCGCGTGACGAACACGAGACGCCCGTCGAGCTCGCGCGACGTGTCGGCGACGCGGCCGCGCGTGCCTTGTCGCCGTCCGCGCTCACCTCGATCGCGCTCACCGACGCGCGCACCTCGGCGCTCGGGCACATCGAGCGCACGACCGGCCGCGGCGGCGTCGCCTTCGAGGCGCTCGCGTCCGCGCTCGTGCCCGAACATCCATCGTGGCTCGATCCGCTCGGCGTCTACACGCGTGTCTCCGGCGCGGGCCTCGAAGGCACGCGCCTCCGCCTGCGCACGCTCCTCGAAGGACCGCTCCGCCTCGCGGTGCTCGCGAACGCGGACGCTGCGCAGGCCGCGGAGGTCGCGCAGGCCGTCGATCGATGGCTCGTCCCGCGCCCGCCTGCGCGCGCTTGTCCGACCCCGACACGTGGCGCACCTCGCGCGGGCCCGCTCACGGCGCGCCTCGCGCGCGACGCGGGCCTCGCGCAGGCGCTCATCGCGGCGCCCATGCCGGCCGTCTCTGCGTCCGGCCACGACCTCGCGCTCTTCGTGGCGCTTGCGCTCGGCGGCGAAGGTGGCCTCCTCGAAGCTGCGCTCCCGCCTTCGAATGGCGTCCGCGCGGCTGCGCGCATCGTCGGCACGAATCAAGCGGCTGCGCTCGTCATCGACGTCCGCGCGCCCTCGGATTTGCTCGTGTCTGCGGTGAACGACGTCCGCGCGCTCCTTGGCCGGCTCTCGCGCTCGGGCCTTGGCGCGCCGGAGTTCAGCCGCGCTGCGGCGCTCGCGTCGCGACGTGACACCGAGTCACGCGCCGACCCGCGCCGCCGCCTCATCCAGCTCTGGTCCGGCCGCAGCCAAACGCCCCGCGAAACACCCACGGCCCAGGCGCTCGCTGCCTTCCTCGCGACGTCCCTCGCTGAAAACGCGCTCCTCGTCGTCGAAGCGCACCCCGATCCCTGAATGCATCGACCGCATCGCGGTCGATGCACCAGCGGTCCAGCGCTTGCGCTGGTCCGGGTCCAGGGGCGGACAGCCCCTGGTCGGGCCCGGGGTGAAACCCCGGCACTACGCTGCCGTAGGGCACCTACTCAAAACAGATCGTCCGACTCCTCGAGGAGCTGCGGCTCATCCGACTCCGACTCCGCCTTCGCCTCGGCGTCCGCGTCGTCGTCATCGAAATCGTCGTCGTCCTCGTCCTCGTCGCGCTCTTCCTCGTCGATGTCCTCGTCGTCGCTCTGGGCGAGCACCGGCAGACGACGCTTCCCGACGGGACCCTCGTCCACGTAGTCGCGTAGCCCCATCATGTCGCGCAGCGCTTGCAGCTTCGCGAGAGCTTTCACCTCGACCTGACGGATCCGCTCGCGCGTCAGGTTCATGATTGCGCCCACGTCTTCGAGCGTCGTGCCACCACGATCGGCCACGTCGAGCGCGCAGCTCTCGCTCATCTCCCAGGCTTCGAGATCCGGGAAGTTCAGCTTGATCGCCCCCGTCCTCGCCGACACGTCGAGGAACAGGTGGTGCTTGCACGACACGTACGGGCACGGCCGCGGACCGTCCACGCACTCGGCGCGCGTGCGGGGCTTCCAGTAGTCCGTCTCCGGATAGAGCATCCGCCCGATCTCGAGCTCGCGCTTGGTCATGCGCTTGACGCTGATCGTGCGGGCGCGGACCTCACGCTTGCGACGCGAGCGCCTCTGCTCGCGCGTGATCGCGGTTGCGGACGTCGCGGGGGCTGCCTTTCGGGCGAGCGCGCCCTCGACGAGGTTCTCGTCGCCGGTCTCCCTCGTCTGCGCGTCGTTCATGCCGCCGTCCATATCGTCCTCGAGCTCTCCGAAACCGCCGAGCTCGCCATCACCCATCGTTGCCATGCGCTGCCTCCCGCTGATCCTTCCGTACTGCGCGCGCACGTCCCCCTGCCCGTTCGGAGACCGGTCCGGACGAGTGCAGGGGTCCTGCTCCCTGTCGATTACGTTTTCGTCTTCATCGATGGAGGACGGTCCAGCCGTCCTTCATCGACTTGAAATCAGCCCCGAGACGTCAATCGCGACGCCGCGGAAAAATCTTCTTTTTCGGTCCTTCAGGAGCCTGTCGCCGCTGCTCTTCGCGAGAGCCGGGCCTGGGCCATCAATCGCTCTTCGATCGCCGAGAGCTTGGCCACGAGGTCCTTGGCGAGCCTCTCCGCCATGGAGAGCTCCTGATTGATGGCTCGATCGCTCGTCTCGCTTCGCCGATCCTTGGCTGCGTCACGAAGCGCATCGAACACTTTACCGATCGTCCGCTCGAGCTCCTCGATGTCACCCCTCACGAAGAGGAACTCCCGCTGGATCTCCTCGATCGTGTAGTCCTGCGCCATCATTTCCTTGATGCGCTGGATCTGCCTGACCACTGTCGCTGGGTAGAGCCCTTGCGAGCCCTGGTGCTTGCCCTTCTTGCCCACCCGGACGCTCCGGGGCAGGAGGCCGAGCTGTACGTACTTCCGAAGCGTGGCCTCACTGAATTTGATCCCGTGGGCGGCGAAGATGTCGAGGATCTCGGCCGACGTGATGCCCTGTTCGTGTTCGCGTTCGAGACGATCGAGCGCGTCGTCCGAGATCCGCTGCAAGGTTCCGCCTCCGCCCCGTTCGGGGCAGCTCCCTTAACGACGCTCGTGAATGTATTCCACTCAGTAGAATACAGTCAATCTAACGGACTGTGATTATTTCCGGATGCACGAAGACCCGGCGCATCCCGCATTTTCCGAAACGCGCTAGGACATTTTCGGTCCGCCCTATGATCGTTTTTTCTTGACCGTTTTGTGCATCTGAGGATCCCCCCCAGGGCCGTCAATTGGTGCATTTCCCTACACAGACTGCCGCTTTCCACACGACTGATAGGCTTGCTCCTTCCCATGCCCATGGCCGACAAGACCTCTGACCCCCCCGCGCGGGTCCTGCGGGACGTGAATGCCCGCGGCGTCCGCATGCGCGTCCTCGAAGCAGGCTCGGGGCCCGCGCTCTTGCTCGTGCACGGCTTCCTCGTCAGCCACCGCTCGTTCGACGACATCATCGACGCGCTCGCGCCGCGCTTTCACGTCATCGCGCCCGATCTGCCCGGCTTCGGCGAGAGCGAGAAGCCGAGCCCGACACGGTATCCGTACGGGATCGAGGCCTTCGCCGAGTCGATGGCCGATCTCATCGCGGCCTTCGGCGTCGGCCGCGCGTCCGTCATCGGCCACGGGATGGGCGCGGCCGTCGCGCTCACGCTCGCGGCCGAGCACCCCGAGCTCGTGACGCGCCTCGTCGTGGAAGACGCGCTCTGTTACCCGTTCCCGCTGAGCCTCCGCGGCCGCCTGCCGCTCTTGCCCGTGATCGGCGGCGCGATCTTCAAGCAGCTCTACGGACGCAGGACCTTCCGCTCCTACTTCCGCGACGAGTTCTTCCGCCCCGGCGCGGCGCTGCCGCACGAGCGCATCGATCAGCACTACGACTTCTTCAACGGCCCCTCCGCGCGCGAAAGCGCGTACGCAGTGCTGCGCGCCATCCTCGACACGCGACCCATCGTCGCGCGCATCACGCGCATCACGACGCCCACGCTCGTCGTGTGGGGCCGCGACGATCGCATCTTTCCGGCGGCCTCGGCGCAGCGCCTCGCGCGCGAGCTGCCCCAGGCCAAGCTCGCGATCCTCGACGCCGCGCACGCCCCGCACGAGGAGCGCCCGCGCGAGTTCGCCGACCTCGCCGCGCAATTCTTGGAGGGCAAACGGTGAACCTCCGCGAGGCCGCGCGGTCCTTCGCCAAGAACCCCGCGCAACGTACGGGGTTTTTCCTCGTGCTCGGCCTCGTCGGTTTTTCCCTCCTCGGCCCCCTCCTCATCCCGCACGATCCCAACACGAGCGACTTCTCCCTCGCGCGTGACGCGCTCGGCGCGCCGCCCGGCCCCTCGCAGACGCACCTCCTCGGCACCGACGCGCTCTACCGCGACGTGCTCGCGCGTCTCGCGCACGGCGGTCGGCTCTCGCTCGGCATCGCGACCCTCGCCACGCTGATCGCCACGCTCGTTGGCACGACCGTCGGCGTGATGGCGGGGTATGCCGCACAGACACGCGCCGCGGCGATCGACGTCACGCTCATGCGGATCGTCGACATCCTGCTCGCGCTCCCGTTCCTGCTCGTCGTCACGGCGATCGGCGCGTTCGTCGGTCGCTCCGACACGCTCACCGTGCTCTGCGTGCTCGGCCTCTCCGGCTGGGGCGGCTTCGCGCGCGTGCTCCGCGCGAAGACGATGCAGATCCGCTCGCTCTCCTTCGTCATGGCCGCGCGCGCGCTCGGCGCGGGGCACGTGCGTATCGTCTTACGCCATGTCCTTCCGAACGCCGCGAGCTCCATCGTGGTGCTCGCCACGACGAGCGTCGGACAGATGATGCTCGCCGAGGCCGTCCTCGGGTACCTCTCGCTCGGCGTGCCTCCGCCCGAGGCCACGTGGGGACGCATGCTGCACGAGGCCGAGCCCTTCGTCGGCACGCGCCTCAGCCTCGTCGCCGCGCCCGCGATCGCCATCCTCCTCTCCGTGCTCGCGTTCGGTCGCGTCGGTGAAGGTTTGCGCGACGCGTTGGAATCTCCGTCGGGACAAACCCCGCCGAAGGCGCGCCTGCACGCCGATCTCCTGCTCGTCGCGGCCGCGCTCCTCCTGCTCACCGTCATCCGCCCCGCGCCCGTCGCGCCGCCGCTCACCTCACATCCGCCCGATCGCGCGCCCATGCGTGGCGGCACGCTCCGCGTCGCCACCCTCGTCAACGTGCGTACGCTCGATCCCGCGCTCGCCTACGACGAGGCCGCGACCGCGCTCTCCGACCTCGTCTTCGCGCGCCTCGTCACCTTCGCCGAAGACGGCCGCATCGTCCCCGAGCTCGCGCGAGATCTGCAGGTCTCGGCCGACGGCCGCACGTACACGTTTTTCCTGCGCGACGGCGTCGTCTTCCACGACGGCGCGCCTCTCCGCGCCGCCGACGTCGCGCGCTCCCTCGAACGCACGCTCCACCCGCGCACGCCTTGCCCGGCCGCGAGCCACTACGCGTCCATCCTCGGTTTTTCCGCCTTTCACGCGGGGAAAACGCCGCGCCTCGAAGGCGTGCGCGCCACGGGCGACCTCACCGTGGAGATCACGCTCGAGCGCCCCGACCCGACGTTCCTCCCGCTCCTCACGCTCGCGTTCGCCGCGCCCGTGTGCCCGTCGTCCGGCGCGACCGTCGACCCCGCCCGCCCGCCCTTGCCCTGCGGCGCCGGCCCTTTTCGCGTCGCGTCGTGGGAGCCCGAGGGTCCGATCCGGCTCGAGCGGCACATGGCCTACTTCGAACCGGGCAAACCCTACCTCGACGCGATCGAGTGGCACACGAGCGAGCGCTCCACCTCGCAGCGTTACAAGTTCGAACGCGGCGCGCTCGACTACACGCGTGATCTCCGCAGCCAGGATGCCGCCCTCTACCGCGCGAGCCCCGCGTGGTCGGGGCAGCACGCGTTCTCACGTTCCCGCGCGACGAACGCGATCTTCATGAACACCGAGCTCCCGCCCTTCGACGTGCGTGCCGTGCGTCGCGCCGTCGCGCTCGCGGTCGATCCGAGCGTGCTCGAAAAGGTGCGCAGCGAAGTGCGCGCCACGTCGCGCGTGCTCCCCGAAGGCATCCCGGGGGCCGAGGGCATCCCGCCGATGCGCCGTCACGACCTCGCCGCGGCGCTCGAAGAAATGCGGCGCGCGGGATACGCCTTCGACCCGGCGACGGGCCGCGGCGGCTACCCGCATCCCGTCGACTACCTCGCGCCCGCGGACACGTTCGAGCAACAAGCGGCCGAAGTCTTCGCCGAGCAGCTCGCGCGCATCGGACTTCGCGTGCGGCTGCGGCTCACGAGTTACGCGACCTACCTCGCGGAAGCTTCACGCAGGCGCACGACCCCCATGGGCTGGGCCGGCTGGGAGGCCGACTTCCCCGACCCCGGAAACTTCTTCGAACCCACGCTCTCGTCACGCGCGATCGACGACGACCACTCGCAGAACTACGCCTTCTTCGCGCACGAGGAGCTCGACCGCGTCCTCGAAGCCGCGTCGAGCGAGCGTGATCCCAAGGCGCGACGCCGCCTCTTCGTGCGCGCCGAGGAGATCGTCCGCGACGAGGCCCCGTGGGTGCCCGTGTATTCCCCGCGCGTCTTCGAGATCTGGCAACCCTACGTGCGCGGCTACACGCCGCACCCGATCGTCCCGCAGCGCTTCCGCGACACCTGGATCGACACGATCGCCCTCGCCGAGGCGCAATCTCGATCGAAGCTCGGACCCGCGTCGCTCCTGCTCCCCTTCACATCCCGACGAGGTGCGCCGTGGCGATGATCCTCGCGCGCATGGCGCGCCGCGTCGGCTGGGCACTCGTCGTCATCTACGGCGTGACGATGGTGTCGTTCGTCCTGGTGCACGTGCTCCCCGGCGATCCGGCGCGCATGCTCGTCGGCCCACAGGCCTCGGCCGCCGACGTCGCGCGCGCGCGCGAGCTCTACGGACATGGCGACTCGCTCCGCGTGCAGTACCTGCGCTTCATGCGAAGGCTCGTGCACACCGGCGCGGGCCCCACGCCGGAAGCTCGCAAGGAGCGCGAACACCGAAGCTGCGCGGCGCTAGGGCCGGTGCACGTCGACCTCGGGCACAGCTTTCATTATCGAAGGCCCGTCGTGGACCTCGTGGCCACGAAGCTCCCGCGATCGCTCGAGCTCGCGCTCGCCGCGCTGCTCGTGCAGCTCACCCTCGGCCTCGGCCTCGGCATCACCACGGCCGCGCGCCGCGGCAGCCGATGGGACGAGCTCGGCGCGGGCCTCTCGCTCCTCGGCATCAGCGCGCCCACGTTCCTCACCGGGCTCGCGCTCCAGTACGTGCTCGCGCATCGCCTTGGCGTGCTCCCGTACGACGGGCTCGGAAAAACCCCCGGCGAGCATCTCCTTTCGCTCGTGCTGCCGGCCCTCACGCTCGGCATCTACGGCAGCGCTCTCTACGCGCGTCTCGTCCGCGCCGAGCTCGGCGCCGCGCTCGCCGAGGACCACGTGCGCACCGCGCTCGCCAAGGGTGCCTCGCGCACGCGGGCCCTCGTCGTGCATGGCCTGCGCACGACGCTCGTCCCGATCACCACGCTCGCCGCGCTCGATCTCGGCGCGCTCGTGGGCGGCGCCGTCGTGACCGAGCGGCTCTTCCGGTGGCCCGGCATGGGGCAGATGGCCGTCGAGTCGCTCCTGAACCGCGACGGGCCCGTCATCGTCGCGACGGTGCTCGTGGCCTCGACGGCCGTCGTGCTCTCGACCTTGGTCGTCGACCTCGTCGCGCCGCTCCTCGATCCGCGGATCGACCGCGCTCCGAAGAACGACGCGTGATCACATCCCGGCGAGCGCGCGGCACTCGGCGCCGCGCGCCGACTCGGGGCCGGCGATCTCGGCGCACTTGCGGAACGCAGACGCGCCGCCGCCCGCCGCGCCGAGCAGGTACCAGGCCTCGGCGCTGCCCGGCGATTGCTGCGTGTACTGCTTCGCGAGCTGCCGCGCCTTGCCCATGTTGCCGGACTCCATCGCCTTCTGGATCCGCACCGGGAGCGGGCCCGAGTCGTCGGCGGGCGTGGGCGGAGGCGCAGGCTCCGACGCGGGCGCATCGCCGCCCGAAGGTTTGCCCGTGGACGCCGGCTGCGAGGTCGGCGCGGACGACGCGGCCGCCGTGGGCTCGGCCGTCGGCGCGGCCGTGGGCTCCGCCGTCGGCGCGGCCGTGGGCTCCGCCGTCGGTGCGGGCGGAGGAGCTTGCGTCGTCGCGGGCGCGACCGCGTTTTGCGTGGTCGTCGGCGTGGGCGTGGGCGCGGGCGCGGGCGGCGTCGGCAGCGTCGTGCTCGTGCCCTTCGTGTCGGTTCGTCCGGACAACTGCTGCTTCGCGATGCCGATGAGCACGAGCACGGCGAGCACGGCGAGCACCCCGCCGACGATCTTCATCATCCGCGCCTGACGCGCGCGTTGCTCGGGCGATGGGCCGATCGGGAGCACGTCGCTCGACGGAGGCTCCTCGCTGATGCGCGCCATCTCCGCGCTGGCCGCATCCTCCAGCGGCTCGCCCGATCCCTCCGCGTACGCCTCCTCCGCGGGAGGCGCCGCGCCCTCGTCGCTCGCGCTCTCCTCCGCCGGAGCCGCTTCCGCCGCTTCCGTCGACTCCTCTGCCGCCGCTGCTTCCTCCGCGGCAGGCGCCTCTTCCTGCGTCGCCTCCGCGGCCTCGGCCGGCGCCTCTTCCTGCTCCTGCGTCGCCTCCGCGTGCGCCGGCGCCTCGACCGCCTCCGATGCGGCCTCCTCCGGTGCGGCCTCGGGCTCCGGCAGCCGCACGGCTTCACGCTCGGTGGGTTGCGTCGTCTCGGCGGCCTTCAGCGGCTCGGGCGGTGCTTCTTCCGACGCGGCTTCCGCGGCTGCATCGGCCGCGGGCTCCGGCGCCGACACCGGCGGCGGCGCTGCGCCCGGCGCTCGACCCGACGCCGTCGTCGGCGGCGCGGTCTCTTCCCCCTCGTCCGCAGCGAGCCGACCTGGCGCGCCGAGCGCTCCCTTCCCCCCTGCGCGACGTGTCTGCGGCGGCCGCTCTTCTTCGGCCGCGCGCGTGACCGCCACCGCGCTCGTACCGGGCGTCCCTTGCCGGATCGTCTCCGGCCCGCGCGGCGGATTCAGCCGACTCTCCGGCGCGGGAGAGATCCCGATCGATCGAATCGGGCTCGTCACGCCGCCCCATGCGCCTCGCCCGCGCGTGCTCACCGGCGCCGTCGCCGACAGCATCATCGACGACGCGGCCGGCACGATCGGATCCTCGAAGAGCAGATCCCCCGGCATCGGCGCGATCGGCTCGGCGGGGATGACCGCGCGTTGCGACGAGGTCGCGCCGAGCAGCGAACGCGTCATCGCGGTCTGCGGCGCCGCCTCGTCGTGCGCGCCCTCGCCCACCACCGCGTCCTCCAGCGGCGCCGGCGGCTCCGAGGGTTCCATGCGCGGCACGAGCAGCCCCTCGAAGAAGAGCTTCGAGATCGTCGACAGCGTCGAGAGGTCCTCGAACGGCGACGCATCGACGACGGCCATCAGATCACGACGACCATCGAACAACCGAAGGATCCCGTTCAGCTCGTCGGGGATCTCGTTCAACCGATCGACGAGCTCCTCGGCGTTCACCTCGAACACCGTCGTCAGCGGCGGAAGCGCTTCGAGCAGCCGCCCCCACTCGTCGACGCGCCGCATGCCTTCCATCAGGAGGCCCTGCGTCGAGGTGCCGATCACGTCGACATTGTCGACCTTGCAGAACTCGACCTCGAACGACCCCTCGTTCCAGAGGAGCGCGCGATACACCGCCTCCTCCCCCATGAGCCGACCGAGCGTCGCGTCGACGACCTTGCCTTCGCGGAAGTAGATGTGCGCGTCGTGCCGCTCGTAGCGAATGTGCACGATGCCGCTCTTGCGACTGACCTCGAAGGTCTGCAGCAAGTCGACCACGCCCATGTCCGAGACGAGGCCGCTGAAGCGCGTGCGGCCGCCGGTCTGGTTCTGTTGCTTCGTGGCGATGCCCTCGCGCGTGCGCCGCGCGATCAGCAGATTCACGCGCGCGATGAGTTCGCGGACGAAGATCGGCTTCGTCAGGTAGTCCTCGACGCCGAGCTCGAGGCCCCGGATCTTGTCCTCGATCGACTTCTGGCTCGTGAGGAAGACGACCGGGATCGAGGCCCAGTCGCGGTTCTCCTTGAGCCGCCGCACGAGCGCGTAGCCGTCCATGTTCGGCAGGCGCGTATCCGTGAGGATCAGGTCGGGCGACGAGAGCTCGATCTTCGAGAGGGCATCCGCTCCGTCTTGCGCCGTCGTGACGCTGAAACCGGCCTTTTTGAGGCTTACTTCGAGCACCCGCAGGCTGCGGGCGTCAGCGTCGACCAGGAGGAGCTGTTGTTTTGCCACGAGGGTTTTCCGCCCAGGAAGGATGGCGAGGGCGCGCGTCGGGTGTCAAGTCGGGTGATCCCGGCAGCAAGGGCCCGTCATTCGCAAGTGATCGAGAACGCCGGCGGTCCTCGCTAGCCCCACGGATCGACGACGTCTCCACCGCCGCCCGACTTCTTCTTCGTCGTCGTGGTCGGCGGCGGCGTCGGCGTGGTCGCAGGCGCGGTCGCGGTGGGCGGCGAGCCCGTGCCCTTCCACGTGCCGCCGGTCGTCGTGCCAAACGGACGCACCACGGCCGTCTGCGTGCCCGTCGGCGTCGGCGGGACCTGCGCGGTCGGCGTCGGCGCCGTCGGCTCCTCCGTCGCGACCGCGACCGGCGTCGTCGCCGTCGGCGTCGGCGCAGGCGTCGCGACCGCGGCCGGCGTCGTCGGCGTGGCGGGGACCGTCGCCGTCGGCGCGGTCGGCGCGGTCGGAGCCGTCGCCGTCGCCCCCGTCGTCTGCTGATTGAGCGGCGGCTGGATCGCGAGATACGCGACCACGCCGAGCGCGATCACCGTGGCCGCGGCGAGCACCACGACGAGCGGCCCCCGCGCGGCCGACGCGGCAGGCGCCTCGCGTTTTTCCACGCGCGGCGGGCCGATCGCCTGACCTTCCTCGCCGAACATGAGGTCGCCGCTCTGCGGGATGAGGCCCATCGCCTCTTCCAGCGCCGCCGCGAGCTCCGCCATCGTGGCGAACCGCTCGGCCGGGTTTTTCGCGAGGCAACGGTTGATGATCTCGCCGAGCGGCCCGATCTGCGTGGGATCCGGGACGCGTTGCTCGACGGGCACGGCCGCGCCGTGGATGTGCTGATCGAGCACGCCCTTGAAGCTGTCGGCCTCGAAGGGCACGCGGCCGGTCAGGCACTCGTACATGATCACGCCGAGCGCGTAGATGTCGGTGCGGTGATCCACCGGCTGCCCCATCGCTTGCTCGGGGCTCATGTAGTGCGGCGTGCCGAAGATGATGCCCTGGCGCGTGACGCGGCTCGTGCCCGCGATCTTCGCGAGGCCGAAGTCGAGCAGTTTTACGAATTCGCGATCACCGCTGCGAACGAGGAAGACGTTGTCGGGCTTGAGATCGCGGTGGATGACGCCCGCCTCGTGCGCCGACGCGAGGCCGAGCGCGCATTGAAGCCCGATCGCCGCCGTGCGATCCGCCGGCAGGATCCGCTCGCTGCGCAGCACGCTCGCGAGCGAGCTGCCCGTGAGCAGCTCCATCACGAAGTACGGGACCTTCGAGCTGAGCGGCGCGCTCTTGTCCGGGACGACCTCGCCGAAGTCGCTCACGGCGACGATGTTCGGATGCCCGATCGCCGCGGCCGCCTTCGCTTCCTGGATGAAGCGCGTGACGATCTGCGCATCGCGCGCGATGTCGGCGCGCAGCACCTTGAGGGCGAACCTGCGCCCGAGCGTCGTGTGCCGGACCTCGTACACCGAGCCCGTCCCGCCCTCGCCGAGCACCGACACGACCTCGTAACGGCTGTCGATGATCTGGCCGATGAGCGGATCGGCGTTCGGGTTCCAGTCCGGCGCGTCGATGAGCGCGTCGCCGTCGTACGGGCAGAAGCGCACCTCACCGGAGAAGCATTTGTCGCAAGCGGGGCAGCGCCGGGCGCGCGCCCGCTTTTGCTTCCCGTCGGTCACGAGTGATGCGTCCGCGGCGGCTCCGTTCGGCTCGCGAGGAGGTGCGGGCGAAGGCGCCTGAGCGTCGTTCCCTATGCGGATGGTTCGCGCCACTGAACAACTCTAACCGAGGAACCGGCAGGCCGCGTCCTCAAAATGGGTGTCCCGCGCGGGGACAAACCGTCGGCTCCCGCCGCCCTGCCCCCGAGTCTCCACGGTATCAATGTGCGCGAGGGTCGGGCAACCTTCTCGAACGTACGAAGCACGAGCGCCCGCGGTTGCCGTGAGGCGCCCGTGCTCTCCGTCGAGGCCGCTCGGCGGCTCAGATCTCTTCGAGGATCTTCGCCTTGCGCGCGTTGAAGTCCTCGTCGCTGATGAGGCCCTGCTGCTTCAGCGAAGCGAGCTTCTGGAGCCGCGCCTCCACGCTCTGCCCCCCGCCCGGCGCCTGCTGCTGCGGCGCCTGCGGCTGCTGGGCGTACGGCGGCTGCTGGAAGTTCTGCGGGTGCATCATCTGCGCCATGCCCATGCCGATCGCGGCCTGCGCGCCGAGCTGCGCGACGCCCGTGTTCCCGCCGCCCTTGGCCATGCCCTCGCCGGCGCCCATCATCGCCTGCCCCGCCGCGTAGTTGTTCCAACCCGGGTTGGTCCCGAGGTACTGCGCGTTGCGCGCGTCCTGCTGGAACTTCTGATCGAGCTGGAACTGGTTCGCCCGCGCCGTGTCCGCCGCGATCCCGACGCCGCGCCGCGCCTCGGCCCGCGCCTTGTTCGCCTCCGTGAGGCGCTTCTGATCGTCGGCGGCGAAGTTGATGTTGAAGTTGCCGATCTGCAGGATCTTGACCCCGATCTCGTCGAGGTTCGGCGCGCTCTGCTGGATGCGCCCGGCGATCTCCATGCTCATGCCGCCGAGGTTGAGCAGGCTCTTGCCCTGCTGCGCACACATCTGGCCGATGACCGTCTTCACGCTCATGAAGAACAGGCCCTTGATCCAGTTCAGGATCACGTCGTTGTCCTGCGCGCCGGCCGCCTGGCCGTGGTAGCCGATGACGAACCGCACCGGGTCCGTCACGACGAGCGAGAACTCGCCGAAGATGCGCGGCGTGACGAACTCGTAGAGGATCGGATCCTCCATCGACTCGAGCGGGCCGCCGAACGGGACGCTCCGGATCGGCTGCATCTTCACGAAGTAGATCTCCGCGATGAAGACGTCGCCGCCCGTGAAGCTGTTGATGAGGTTGTTCAGGAACGGGATGTTCTGCGTCTGCAGCGTGTGACGCCCAGGCGGCAGGTAACCCATGTACTTGCCGTCCTTGAAGAAGAGCGCGCACTCGTCGCTGTCGACGGTGAGCTGCGACCAGAACGGGACGTTCTGATCCGGGTGCTTGTAGACGATGAGGTTTTTGAACCTATCGGGGCGCGCAATCATCATCTCGCGCACGCCACCCTTGACGAAATCCATGATCCCCATGTCGAGCTCCCTGCTCTCCGCCCGCGAGCCGGCGGGACGGACGCCTTGCCACGTCACGCGAAACCCGCTTTCGGCAGGCCCGCTTCCCATGGCTCGAACTTTTCGCCGCGACGGACCGCGACGTCGGTGAGAATAGTGCCGAGCACGGTCTCCAGCAATGGCAAGCCGGCCGGAAGAGCACAGGTCCCCCCATGATTGCCCCGATCGACATCGGCTCCCTGCCAGGCCCCGCCCAGAAGCTCCTCGACCCGAGCGCGCCGCCGAAGCTGCAAGAGCTCGCCGCGCGCGGCGTGGCGCCGGGCCTGAAGCCAGCCGACGTCCTCGCCGTGGTCGTGCTCCTCGCGCAGAGAGAGCGTGCCGAGGTCGCCACGACGGCGCGCTCGACGCTCGACGCCCCGCCCCCGCCGCTGCTCGCCGGCGCCCTCGCGAGCGACCTCCACCCGGCCGTGATCGACGCCCTCGCGCGGGCCTCGGGAGGCAAGCTCGACGTGCTCGAGAAGCTCGTCACGATGCCGCGCGTCAACCTGGAGACGGTCGAGCACCTCGCGCGGACCGGGACCGAGCTCGTCACCGAGCTCGTGGCGACGAACGAGGCGCGCCTGCTCGCCCACCCCCGGCTCATCGAGCTGCTTTACATGAACCGGGCGACGCGCATGTCCACGGCCGATCGCATCGTCGACCTCGCGCGCCGAAACGGCCTCGAGCTCTCCGGGATCCCCGCCTTCCGCGAGGCCGCGGCGGCGCTCGAAGGCGAGCTCGTCCCCGAGGCCTCCGACGAGCCCACGCCCGACGACGTCCTCTTCGCCGAGACGGCCGCCCTCGCCGACACGCTCGCCTCGCCCGCCCCCGAGGACACCCACGAAGCCGGCGACGAGGGCACCGAGGCCGTAAAACCGAAGTTCAAGCCGCTCTACAAGCTCATCGCCGACATGAGCATCAGCCAGAAGGTGCGGCGCGCGCAGCTCGGCTCGAAGGAGGAGCGGCTCCTGCTCGTGCGCGACCGAAACCGCCTCGTGGCGAGCGCCGTCGCCCGGAGTCCCATGCTCCAGGAGGACGACGTCAACCTCATCACGAAGAACCGCAACGTCTCCGAGGAGGTGCTGCGGATCCTCGGATCGAATGCCGAGTGGCTGAAGAGTTACACCATCAAGCGCAACCTCGTGGAGAACCCGAAGACGCCCCTCACCATGTCGACGCGCCTGATCCCGCTCCTGCGCGACGCGGACGTCCGCCAGCTCGCCAAGAGCAAGAATGTCACCCAGGCGATTCAGGAAGCCGCGCGCAGGCACCTCGACCGGAAGAAGCAGTGAGCTGATACGGTGTTCGAACGATGAGCGATCTCGTCCGCTTCGGCGTGGCCATGGACCGCGCGCTGCTCACCGAGTTCGATCGGCGCATCGCGGCGCTCGGCTACGAGAACCGCTCCGAAGCCATCCGCGATCTCGTCCGCGCCGATCTCACGCGCGCCGCCTGGGACCGCGGCGCCTCCGTCGTCGCCACGCTCTCCGTCGTCTACAAGCCCCACGTGCGCAGCGAGGTCCTGCGCCTCTCCGAGCCCGAACCCGGCAGCGCCGATCTCGTCGTCGCGAGCCAGCACGTGCGGATCGATCGCGAGCGCTACCTCGACACGATGGTGCTGCGCGGCCATGCCGAGAGCCTCTCCGCGCTCGCCGGCAAGATCGCCGGCACGAAGGGCGTGCTCTCCTGCGAGCTCCGCGTCGCCGCCTCCGTGGCCGACGACACGCGCCCGAACGAGGCCCAAGCTTCCCCTTCCAGAGACAGAGACCGAGACCAGGAGCAGGGATGACGATCCCCCACGATCCGAAGCGTATCCTCGTCGTCGGCGCCACCGGCAGGCTCGGCGTCGCCATCGCCAAGGCGCTCGTGCAACGCGGCGATCACGTCGCGATCACGGCCCGTAGCCAGGAGCGGCTCGACGCCCTCGCCGACGAGCTCTCGCGCGCGCCCGAAAGCCGACCCACCACCGTCTGCGCGGACCTGCGTGATCCCGAGGCGCCCGAGCGCATCGCGAGCCGCGTGCTCGAAGGCGGCCGGCTCGACGGCGTCATCCTCGCCTGCGGCCCCTTCCCGCACACGCCGCTCGAAAAGCTCTCGCGCGAGGACCTCGAGAACACGCTCGCCGTGCACGCGGTCGCGCCGCTCCTGCTCGTGAACGCGCTCTCCGAGGAGCTCACGCGCACCGAGGGCGCGGTCGTCGCGCTCGTCGACGCGGGCGTCACGCGGCCCTTCCCGAACCACGTCGCGTACCTGACCGCGAAGGGCGCGCTACAGACAGGCCTGCGCGCGCTCGCCGTCGAGCTCGCGCCGCAGGTGCGCGTCAACCTGCTCGCGATCGGCATCGTCGCCGACCCCGAGGCCGACGCCGATCCGACGCGCCTGCACCGGCTCGCCGCCCGCTCTCCCCTCGGCCGCTTCGGCACGCCCGCGGAGGTCGTGCACGGCGCGCTGTCGCTGCTCGACGCGACCTGGGCGACGGGCGAGATCTGGGGGATCGGGCGGTAGCCGTTTACTGCTCGGCGCTCTCGTCCGCGGCGAGCTTGCCGGCGGCGTCTTTCTTGGGCGGCTCCACGATGAACGTGACGAGCCGCTCCTTCGCCTCGAAATCTTGCCGGTAGATCGTGGCGGAGTGCTTGTACTTGAAGGGGCCGATGCGCACGCGGTACCAGAGGCCGCGGCCCTTCACCATCGCGGGCTCGACGTAGGCGCGGTGGCCACGTCGACGCAGCGCGGCGGCGAACTTGTCGGCCTCCTGCTGCGTCTTGAACGAGCTCACCTGGAGCTGGTACTGCCCCGGCCCGCCGGCCTCCGCGGCCTCGGCCCCGTCTTCCCGCGCCACGTGCTTCGCCATCTGCGTGAGCGTGTCGCGACCCGCGGCCGAGTCCGGCGGCGCCTGCAGGATGTGCTGCGCCGGCAGCGGCGACGGCGGGAGCTTCTCCGCGACCGTCTCCGGCGGCGGCAGCGGGAGCGGCGCCGCGGCGGCCTCCGGCGGCGGCTGCTTTGCGGACTGCGGCGAGCGCACGGCTTCGAGCGCCGTCGTGTTCTTCGTGTCGGAGAGCATCCCCGGGAAGGTGATCTCGTGGCCGGCGAGGTCCGGCTTCTTGTCCACCTTCACGCCCGCGGGGTGCGCCTTCGCCACGAGATCGCCGAGCGGATCCACGTTCGTCGGCTTCTCCTTCACGGGCGCGCGGAGCAGCGCGACGGCCGCGAACACGATGCACGCGCCGCCGAGCGAGGCGAGCACGAGCGCCGAGGCGCGCGACGGGCGCGAGGCGGGATCGGCCTCCTGGATGTCCTCCAGGTTCTTGATGGCCCCGCCGTCCCCGATGTCCGAACGTACGGTCATGACGCTCCGGCCTCCTCTTCTGCTTCCGCCGCGGCGGCCTCGCCTTCGAGCTTGTGCATCCGCTCGAGCGCGGTGATGCCGGCGAGCTTGAGCCCCGCGGCGTACACCGTGCGGATCGACTCGATCCAGAGCAGCCGCGCCTCGCTCTTCTGCCGATCCCACTTCTCCTGCCAGCCCGCCTCCGCCATCTGCGCGTCGAGCGGCAGGATCGTGTCGCCGTCCTTCTTCAGCCGCGTGAAGTAGCTCTGGAAGTCCTGCGAGAGCTCCTGCAGGTAGAACAGGATCCGGTGCGGCTCGCGCAGCGCCGCCGCCTCCGCCACGACCGCCGGGAAGCCCCCGAGCCGACCGAGGATCGCGAGCTCGTCCGGGTGCTCGAGGCGCGCCGCGAGCGCGGACGAGTGCCGGGGTACTTGGAGCCCAAACTTCTCCTGGGCGCGGCGCAGGATCGAGCAGAGGCGCGCGTAGCCGTACTGCAGGTAGAAGACCGGATTGTCCATCGAGGCCTTCTTGGCGAGCTCGATGTCGAGGTCGATCGTCGTGTCGCTCCGCCGCGCGAGGTAGAAGTAGCGGAGGGCGTCGGCGCCGGCGCCCTTGCGCCGCGCGGCCTCGTCGATCTCGTCGACGACCTCCTCGATCGTGACGAGGTTTCCGAGCCGCTTGCCCATCTTGTAGGGCTTGCCGTCGCGCAGCAGGTTCACGAGCTGGTAGAGCACCACCTCGAAGCGCTCCTTCGGCAGACCGAGCGCCGCGAGCGCGCCGCGCACACGCGCCGTGTAGCCGTGGTGATCGGCACCGAGCACGTTCACGAGCCGGTCGTAGCCGCGGTTGATCTTGTCCGCGTGGTACGCGATGTCGCTCGCGAAGTACGTGTAGTACCCGTCGCGCTTCTTCACGACGCGATCCTTGTCGTCGCCCTCGTCGGTGCTCTTGAAGAAGAGCGCCCCTTCGCGTTCTTCGAGGTAACCGCGCGTGGAGAGCTCCGCGAGCGCCGCGCTCACCCGGCCCCACCGGTGCAGGCTCTCCTCGGAGTACCAGCCGTCGAACTGGATCCGCAGCGACGCGAGCGTCTTCTTGATGCCCGGCAGCGCCTTCGAGCCCGGCACGCCGTCGAGCATGCGCGTCACGCAGACGCGCGAGAGCTCCTCGACCTTGTCGTCGGCGATCAGCTCGGGGTGCGTCTTCTGCAGCCAGGCGACGAGATCCTCGAGGTAGTCGTTCTTGCCGTAGCCGCCCTCGGGCGGCTCGCGGCCGAGCGCCACGGCGAGCACGCTCGCCGCGAGCAGCCGGATCTGGTTGCCGAAGTCGTTGATGTAGTACTCGCGCGTGACGCGGTGCCCCACGGCCTCGAGGAGCGTCGAGACCGCGTCGCCGAGGATCGCGCCGCGGCCGTGCGAGATGAGCAGCGGCCCCGTCGGGTTTGCGCTGACGAACTCCACGAGCACCCGCTCGCCGAGCCCCGCGGGCCCTCGCCCGAACGACGGCCCCGCGGCGAGCACGTCGCCGAGCACGCGCTGGTAGATCGCCGGCGCGAGGCGCAAGTTCAGGAAGCCCGGACCGGCGATCTCCACCGCGCGGATGTCGGGCTCTTTGCCGAGACGCTCGGCGAGCAGCGTCGCGATCTCCCGAGGCGGCTTCTTCGCTGCCTTCTGGATCGCGAGGGCTGCGTTCGTCGCCAGGTCGCCGTGCTCGGGGCGCTTCGGGCGCTCCACGGAGAACGCTGCCGACGTAACTTCCGACGGCAGGACCCCACTCCCCGCCAGATCGGTGAGTGCACCCACCACCAGATTCCGAACTTGCTCTTCGACGCCCATCGTACGGGCGGATTAGTACCCCGAGGCCGCTCGGACCACCAACTTTCTGTCAGCACATAGTCTTACATCAGAGCACATCAAGACGCCGCGAACGTCCGATTTGCCGCTTTTTCGAGTTGCAGGGCCTTCCAGCGGGTCTCTTCGAGCTCGCGGGCGGGGTCGGAGTCGGCGACGATGCCGCCGCCGGTGAAGTATTCGCCCTCACGGCCCTGGAGCACGACGGTGCGGATGGCCATGGCGAGGAGGACGCTGCCGTCGTGGGCGACGTGGCCGAAGCCGCCGGTGTAGAGGCCGCGGCGGGCGCTCTCGAGGCGGGCGATGACCTCCATGGCGCGGATTTTGGGCGCGCCGGTGACGCTGCCGCTCGGGACCATGGCGGAGAGCACGTCGTGCCGGGTCGCGCCGGGTCGAGTCCACGCCCCGAGCAGGGCCTCGCGGTGGTGGATGGTTCTGTGCGTCACCACACCGGGTCCGTGGAGGACCTGGACCGATCCCACGGCCGCGACACGACCGAGATCGTTACGTTCCACATCCACGATCATCGTGAGCTCTGCGTTTTCCTTGGGATCCTGGTCGAGCTCCTGAACGAGCGCAGCGTCTTCGCGGGCGTCTTTTCCGCGCGGCCGTGTGCCCTTGATAGGACATGTGAACAATCTGCCGAAAGGTACCGAATTCAGGATGGATTTCCGTCGTGGATCCCCTCCCCGATCAGGCCGATTTCGACCCTCTCGCAGGTTCGACATGAAGGATCGCAATCCATCTGCAGGAAACTCCCTGCCTTCGGGGAAATACCTCGTTCGCGCTTCGAGCAAGAGCTCCGGTGAGGTGGACACGACGGCCAGATCACGACCGAGGTGCAGGCACGCGGCGAACGGAGACGGCGCAGCGGCGCTCAGCCGGCGGTGCAGATCGAGCGGCTCGCCCCGCACGAGCGACACGAGGAGCCGTCGCGCCAAGTTGACCTGGTAGAGCTCCCCTCGGGCAATCAGCTCCTTCGCGGCGAGGATCCGTTCGAGGTGAAGCCGTGTCGGTTCCGCATCCGCGACCTCGACCGCGAACGGTCCCCGCCCCCCCGGTGCAGGCGTCGCGAGCAGGCGCCGCGCGAGCGCCTCGACGTGGTCGTGTGTGACGCCCACCGCAAACACACGCCCCTCGGCATGGTCCACGACGACGACGGCCGGGTACCGGAGCCAGAGCGGTCGTTCGAGCATCGCCCGCGGCCGTCGATCGCCCTCCCGCGGGGTCCAGCCGGGGCGTTCGAGGTGCCGGTGTCCCTCGTAGGGCAAGACGCCGATCCAGCGGGGCACGGACCGGAACGTGCCCGCCGCGCCGCCGAACGGAAAATCGGGGTCGTCGGCAAGCGGATCGAGGGCGCTCGACTGGCGGTCGGGGTCACACGCGACGTACGAGAACCGCGCGTAGGGGCCGGGGGTGCGGTCGGCTGTGTGGAGCAGGGCGAGGCGGTCCGCGCCGGCAGCGCGAAGGCGATCCGCGAGGGCAACCGGATCGGGCGCGAGGGGGAGCTGTCGACCGACGAGCACGGCGAGATCCTGCTAGCACGGGGCGCGCGCGGCGCGGCGGCGAGATGAAAAGCAGCCGGGCTCGGGGTACGCTCGCGCCGCGTGAGCGCTCGAATGGACCAGCGCGCTGGGTGGCTCGTGATCGCGGCGCTCCTCGGGAGCGGATGCAGCGAGGAGCCGATCGAGCGGACGTTGCAGATCGTGACGGGCCACGAGGCGGACACGTTCTCGGCCGCGCCCGCCGTGACGAAGATCCGGATCGAGGCGAAGACGGCGAGCGGGACGACGTTCACCGCGGAGACGACGCCCGGCGGGACGTTCGATCTCGGCGAGGTGCCCGAAGACGAGCCGCTCGGTGTCGAGGTGACAGGGACCACGGCCGAAGGGGCGACGGTCGTGCGAGGTCGGTCGCTCACGGGGATCGTGCCCAGCGCGTTCGTGCGTGACGTGCCGGTGTTCGTGCAACGCGTGGGCAAGTGGGCGCGGCCGCCGGGGGAGCTCGTGCGGGCGCACGTGGACGCGCCGGGGGCGGTGATCGGCGAGCAGTTCCTGGTGACGACGGGCGGGAGCGCGGCGGCGGGCGCGGACGGCGCGGGGGACGTGCGGCTCGGAGATTGTTACGATCTGCTCGGCTGGGGGCCGGCCGTGATGGCCGCGTTTCCGCTCACGGCGCGGACGATCGTGGGACGGCCGAGCGGGATGATGCTCGTCGGAGAGGCGGGCGCGAGCGCGGTGGACGGGAGCGGAACGTACGCGGTGGCGTGGCCGGAGAGCGCGGGCTCGTTCGCCGACGTGGCCGGAGGGCTCGTGGTGGAGTCACCGTCCGGCACGAGTTACGTGGTGGGGGCGACGCGAGCGGAGACGGCGACGGACGAGGTGCTCGCGGTGAGCTCGAGCGGCGCGCTGTCGGTGCTGCGGCTGTCGGCGGCGCGGAAGGGCGCAGCGGCGGCGTGGGCGCCGGGCGTGGGGCTCGTGGTGGTCGGGGGAAACGCGAGCGCGACGGGGTTCGAGGTGCTGCCGGAGGGCGGGACGGCGTTCGTGCAAAGGGACATGCCGGCGGACGGGATGGAGGGCGCGGCGGCGGTGGTGGCGGGTGATGGAAAGATGGCGCTCGTCGGCGGGATCGACGCGGCCGGAGCGGCGGCGAAGGTGCGGACGTGGAGCCCGAGCTGCACGTCGGGATGCGCGACCCAGGAGGTTTCGGGCGCGACGCTGCCCGTGTGGATCACGCGGGCGCAAGCGTTTTCGCTGGGAGGATCACGCGTGATCGTGGTCGGGCACGAGCCGCTGCCGCCGCGTCACGTGCGGGTGTTCGTGATCGATCTGAGCGGGCCGACGGTGGAAGAGCGGCCGCTCCGGGAGCCACGATCGGGCGCGACGGTGGTGGCCGCGCCGAACGGGACGCTCTCGATCCTGGGCGGGGTGCTCGAAGACGGCTCGCCCGCGCTGCACGTGGAGACGTTTTTCCCCGACTGATCGATTCGTTCAGACCCGTACGATCGTTCCGCTCCCGAGGACGATCGCGCGCTCGAGCGGCGCTTCCACGGCGGCGCCGGGACAGGCCACGACCTCGCGAAGCTCGCCCCGCCCTCGCACGGTCACGCCGTCGCCGAGGATGACGCTCGCGAGGGAGACCTCGGGATCGACGTGCACGTCCTCGCCGCGCCACGATCCGAACTCGGCGAGCCAGTGCATGCTCTCCTCGAAATAAGCGTGGGGCGTGCCGAGGTCGCAGAAGCGCGACACGATCGCGCTCGCCGCGACCCGCTCGCCCGCGCGGAGCGCCGGCAAGTACACGTCCCCAACGAGGCAACCCTCGCTGGGCAAGCGTGCGCGCGCCACCTCGCCGAGGATCTGCACGCCGACGAAATCCGCCCCCCGCACCTCGCGACCAAACGTCTCGCCGCGCAGCCGCACGATCGAGCCATCCTCCCCGAGGCCCACGGTACCCTCCCCGACCCGCATCTTCTCGGGATCCCGGAACGCAACCGCGAGGGTGGCGATCGCGCCCTTGGCCTTCGCGCGCGCGTGGGCACCCTCGAGCGCAGTGACGGAGAACGTCGCGAGGATGTCGCCATTCCACACGAGCACGTCCCCCGGCCCGAGCGCGGGCGCCGCCGCCGCGACGCCCCCCGCGGTGCCGAGGATCTTCGGCTCGTGCACGAGGGTCACCCCGATCGGGGCCCCCAGGAACAGCCGCCGCTCGAAGCGCTCCGCGAGGTGGTGCGTGTTCAGCACGACCCGCTCGACGCCGGCGGCGGCGAGGCGATCGAGGATGTGAAAGAGCAACGGCTTGTTGCCGAACCAAACCAGGGGCTTGGGCATCTCGTCGGTGATCGGCCGCAAACGCGTGCCGAGGCCGGCGCAAAGGATCATCGCGGTCGTCATGGCCTCTTCCGGCTCGAGCAGCGCCCTGGACGGCCACACGTTTCCGTCGGGGCGGCGCTTCGGCGCGTAGCTTTGCCGAAAGCTCGACGCATGGCCAAGAGCCATGCTACCCGACCGCCGTGCGCCTGCGCCCCGGACCCCGCCATCTCCTCGCCGCAGCCCTCGGCCTGCTTGCCGCCACGGTCGCCAGCGCGTGCGGTACGGACGCCGTGGGGATCGACGCGTGTCGGGAGATCGAGACGGCGCGGTGCGAAGCCACGCAGGCCTGCGGCGCCACCGAGGCCGAGGCGACGTTCTGCATCAACCTCTACCGCGATCAATGCCTGCACGGGATCCAGAACGACGTCGAGCCCAGCGCCGACGCGACGGCCCGCTGCGTCGAAGCCGTGCGCGCCGTGGCCGCATGCGCGCGCGCCGGCGCCGCGACCATGGCCGACTGTCCCGCCGAGCCGCTCATCGCCGCCGCGGATCCCGCCGCGATCGCGCCGTGCCTCGTGATCACGCGCAAGCCCGAGCAGCTCGCCGACTGCGCGTTCGTCGTGAAGCCCGTGGACGCGGGCACGACGACCCCCGCCACGCCCGACGCGGGTGACGGGGGCGACGCCGCGGACGAATGAGTCAGGGGTTCGGCGGCGGCGGGCAGCCGAACATCTGGAACGAAGCGATCGGATCGGTCTCGGGCGGGCAGCCCATCGTGTCGGGGTTCGGATCCTTCGGCATGCCGAGCTGCGCGGGATCAGCGTCGAAGCCGGCCGCGAACGAGACCGCGTTGCAGGGCTTGTTCGGCTCGGGCGGGCCGGTCTGCACGTCGAGGCCGCGGCAGAACGCGTCCTGCGTCGCGCCCCAGAAGATGTTGTCGGTGCAGAACGGCGTGCCCGTATCGTCGCGGAAGCTCTGCACCATGCGGAAGAGCTCGATCTGCGGGATGCGACCGGCGATGAGCCCGTCGCGCAGCACCCAGCGCCCGAAGTCGTCCTTCAGGATCTTCGCGGTGATCGTGCCGGAAGAGAGGTTGATGTGCAGCCGCGTGTTGCCGCCGGCGACCGCGATCCCGCCCGTCGGCGCCGAGATCACGAGCGTGCCGTCGGTGACGTAGGCGTCGTTGTCGAAGTACTTCGGCAGCCCGTTCTCGAGCGTGCTCGTCGAGATCGGCCAGGCGTCGTTGCCGTCCCACGCCGGCGTCGCCGCGGTCCCCTCGCTGCCGTACCAGGCGACGCGCACCTTCGAGTCGTCGAGCTGGCCGTTGTAGTCGCTGACGTGGAAGACGATGCCCCAGTTGCCGAGCTCGGCGAAGAGGCTGTACCGCTCGGAGAGGTCCTGCACCTGCAAGGCAAGCTCGACGAGGTTGAACAGCGCAGGCATCTGGTTGTCCCGCCCCATCGCCTTGTCGCAGCTCAACTTCTCGGGCTGCCCCGCAGGCGGGATGCACGACCGCTCCTCGCCCTGGCAGCTACAGAACCGGTCGAGATCGAGCCCGAGGTCACCGCCGTCCTTGTCGGTCTTCAGCCGGAGGACGCGCAGCGCCACGACGAACTGTTCTTCAGGCTCCGCGTCGTTCGGCGGCGTGGGCGCCGGAGGTCCCGGCACCGAGGCATGGCCGCAGAGCTCCGCGGGTTCAGGCGGAGGCGTGAACGTCTCGAAGCCTTCGAGGGCACAACTCGACGCCAGCACCACGGTCGGCGCGAGCATGAACAAGCAAGCCAGCCAGGCGCGCACGATGACAGCCTAACGCAAGCCCCCGCCCGCGAGAAGCGGCCGCCCGCGAGGCACGAACTTTAGAGCTTCAAGGCCTTCTTGAAGCGCTTCGCGTCCGCGAACATGTCGACGTTCGTGAACACGTACGTCGCATCCTTGTGGTGTCTTCCGCCGCGGGCAATGTCGGCGAGCTTCTCGATGGCCGGGTCCTCGTAGCGCGACTTGTGGCCCGCAGGTCCATGCAGCCGGTAGTAGCCCGTCGGGAGCTTCGAGAGGCCCGAGACCAGCGGATCCCGCGCCGCGAGGGCCCCGACCTCCTGCGTGAGCTCGTCACACTCGTCAGGATCCCACCCAGGCGCAGGCTCGTAGACGACGCGGTCGAAGCGCGAGCGGACAGCGTGGAGGAACTCACGGAGCATGCCCTTGTTGGTCTTGCTGGGCGCAAACTCGGGCGGGGCAACGAAGACCGCCGTCTTCGCCTCGAGCTCCTCCGCGACGCCCTCGAGTCCCTTCAGCGCCGTCTCGATGACCTTGCCGTCCCGGAACCCCTCCTGCCCCACCTCACGCGGACCAAGCAACGCAAACCGAAACCCCTCCGGTGCCTCCCGCCGCCACCGCCGGATGGTGCCAGGGCCAGGCATGGACATGTGGGTCTCCTGAACCTCCACGAACATGAATTCGCGGAAGTACCGCGTCGCTGGGACGGGAAAGCCGGCGCAGCCGACGGTAATCATCGCTCCCCACGGTAGCGTACGCGCCGCTGTTTGTCATTGCTGGAGAAAGGCCCCGCCCCGAGGAACCCGCACACGGGTCGAGCCCAGTGGGCAAACCCCCAGGCGGAGGCGGAGGCGGAGGCGGGGCGTCGCCCCGCACCCCAGCAGGGGGCTGTCCGCCCCCTGCACCCCGGACCAGGCACGGCCTGGACCGAGGGCCGAGAAACCGCGCGATGCGCGGTTTCTCGGACGGGCCCGTCGCAAGACCAGGAGCGGTGTTGCCAGCCGAGACAGCAGCGCTGCCCCAGCTCGAGCAGGCACGTCGACGCTGCGGTTTCGACTGGCAAGACTGTCGCCGGTCTTGACCTGGCCCGTTCGATGAACTGCGCATCGCGCAGTTCATCGACCACGAGTCCAGCGCTTGCGCTGGTCCGGGTCCAGGGGTGGACAACCCCTGGTCGGGGTCCGGGGTGAAACCCCGGCGCTACGCCGTGGCTCACTCCAGAGCTCGACGCACGAGTAGCGCGCCGAGGCGCTCGGCTGCGCGGCGGAGGGTTTCTTCGCGGGTTGCGTGGAACGCTGTGGGGTCGTCCTGTCGGGCGGCGAATTCGCGCACGGTGAGGTCGGGGCCGAGACGTTCGGGGGGGGCGTCTTTTGTGCGACGCATGAAGGCGCGGGCGCGGAGTGTGAAGACTACGGAGCGTGCGAGGGGTGGGCCGTCTCGGGTTTCGACGCCTAGCGCGGCGCCGCCTTCCTCCACGCGTACGAGTTCGACGACGAGGGCTGGGCATCGTGTGTCGGTGCGGGGATCACATGAGGCGAGGAGACCTGTGGCGGCCAGCTCGGCGCGTGCGCCGGCGACGACGCCCTCTTCGGCCACGGCGGATGCGACCACGCCGGGTGCGGGTAGGACGGCGAGTGGGCTTGCGGAGGCTGCTTCGGCGCCCACGACTCGGTATCCACAGCTCGGCGCTGCGAGGAGCGCTGCGAGCGCCAGGACGAACCTCTTCACGGCCTCTTCTCGATCTTGCGCCGGAGCCGCGCGCGACGCTTCTCCGTGGCTGCTTCTGCTTCGCCGGTCCCTTGCTCGACGAGCGCGAGCGCTGCGGCGAATGATTTTACGTGGTGCTCGTAGAGCTTTGCGAGCTCCAGCCGCACCGAGGAATCGTCGATCTCCTCGGCGAGCGCCTCGTAGTCGAGCAGCGCGCGCGCCTTGTCTCCGCGTGCCTTTGCGATGTCGCCGCGGGTCCGCTTCGCCAGCGCCCCGCCGCCTCGCACGACGGCGGCCTCTGCTGTCTCGGCGGCGCGATCGAGCTCGCCTGCGCGACGCAGCGTCTTTGCCACGCCGGCGAGATCTGCGCCGGGCAGCCCGCCGTGCATCGGCTCGCCGTAGAGACCCACGAGCGCCACCATCGACAGCACGTCGTGCTCGTTGTGCGTCACCACGCCGGAGAGCGCGCCCTCGTCCGACGTCCGCAGATAGTGCATGTAACAGGCGACCACGTCTGCGCCGCCCACGTCGCCTACCCGCTCGCGCCCGAGCACCTCGCTCTCGATGGCGGCGAGCGTGCGGCTCTTCAGCCGATGGCCGTGGATGCGACGTGCGACGTGCACGAGATCGAGGTGCGGCAGCTCCCGCGGCGGCGACATGCGGTTCATCACGAAGCGCGCGCGGAGCAGCGGCATGTCGAAGGCTTTGCCGTTGAACGTCACGATCATCGAGGCCTCGTCGAGCCTGCGCGCGAGCAGCTCCAGGATCGGCCCCTCCTCGCCGAGCCGCCGGAGCAGCGCTTGCTCCAGGATGAACGCGCCTTGGGCCTCGTCGTAGAACGACATTCCGAGCAGGAACGCGACCGTGCCCGTGCCGCCCTGGAGGCCCGTGGTCTCGGTGTCGATGAAGAGCGCGCGCCGCGCGTCGCAGGTCGCGAGCGCGGGATCGAGTGCGAGCAGCGAGAGCAAGCCCGGCTCCGCGTCTCGCGCGGCGACGAGCGGCGCCCGGCCGACGCGCGCGGCGGGCGGCGTGCGGTCGCGACGCACGTAGAGGGGACCGCGCGTCGTGTGCTCGACGAAGAATGGAAGCTCGGTGCGCGTGGGATCGGGCCGCGGCGCGGTGGGCGCGGCTTTGCTGATGATGCGGGCGATCCGATCGCGGAGCTCGTCGAGCGACGGCTTTGACTTGAGCGCGGCCGCGGCGTTCTCGGGGACGGGAACGGGCTCGGGGGCCGGAGCGGCGGGCGCGGGCGCGGGTGCGGCGACAGGCGCAGGCGCGGCGCCAGGCATCGGCGGCAAGCGGGCGAGCTTGGATGCGAACGAGGCCATGCGCTCCCGGGGCTCAGGCTGCCACGACGAACACTGAACATCAAGACAGGCACCCAAAGGACGGGGTCACGTTCCACAAGGGCGGGGTCGCGTTCCACAAGGGCTCGGTCGCTTCCCGCAAGGGCGGGACGATGTTCCGCAAGGGCGGGACGATGTTCCGCAAGGGCGGGACGATGTTCCGCAAGGGCGGGACGATGTTCCGCAAGGGCGGGACGATGTTCCGCAAGGGCGGGACGATGTTCCGCAAGGGCGGGGTCGCTTCCCGCAAGGGCGGGACGATGTTCCGCAAGGGCGGGGTCGCTTCCCGCAAGGGCAGGACGATGTTCCGCAAGGGCGGGGTCGCTTCCCGCAAGGGCAGGACGATGTTCCGCAAGGGCGGGACGGCTTTCCGCAAGGGCACAGTCGCTCCCCGCAAGGGCACAGTCGTTCAGCGTTTGTGGGCTTCCACGAGGTAGCCGCGCGGGACACCGGGCACGCCCGGCGGCGCGGCGGGAAAGGGCCAGCGACCCCACGCATTGCCGATCACGCTCGCGTCCGTGATGTCAGCCTGGAAGCCGTGCGCGGCGGCGAGCGAAGCGGGGTCGTCGGTCGCGAAGATCCACGGCGCGCCGAGCTCGCGCATGTAGCGGAGCACGGACTCGCGCATGACCGAGAGGAGCGCTTCGCCGACGACGTCGTAGAGCAAGACCGAGCCCCGGGCCGAGAGGCGACCGATCCGCTCGAAGAGGCCATGCACGACGCTCGCCTCGAGATACTGCAAGAGCCCTTCGGCGAGCCAAGCCGTAGGCGCGTTCGGATCGAGGCCCGCAGCGAGGAGCACGGCGGGCCAGTCTTCGGCGAGATTCACGGCGAGCGCGCGCCGATCACAACGAGGCTCCGCCGCGGAGAGGCCGCGCGCCTTGGTCTCGATCATCGCGCGTTGATCGAGCTCGAACAACCGCGCATGACCGTGAAACGGGAGGCGATACGCGCGCGCGTCCATGCCGGCGGCGAGGATCACGAACTGCGTGATGCCCGCGTCTTGCGCGCGGAGGAGGGCCTCGTCGTAGTAGCGCGTGCGCACCTCGATGATCGGAATGGAAGCGCCGGTGGCGGCGCGGTAGTCGCGCAGCGCGGCGCGTCCAGCCTCGCCTGCGAGGTCGTGCGCGAAGGGGTCTTCGAAGAGGCGATCGCCGCGGGTGGATTCCTCGGCGCGCATCGCGGCGACGAGCAGAGCGGTGGTCTCGACGGGATGGTCCATGCGCAGACCGTGCCGCGCTCAGGCGGTGGGATCTTGGATATTTTTGCCGCGCAAGGGCACGTGGTTCGGGCGCGCGTATTCGCGCGCGAGATACTCGCGCGGGCTCATGCCGGTGAACGCGCGGAAGTCGCGGTTGTAGTGGGCCTGGTCGAAGTAGCCATGCTCGGCGGCGATCGCGGCGCCGCGCGCGTCGCGCGCGCTTTCCAGATGTCGCAGCGCCGCCTGGAAACGTCGCACGCGCCAGTAGCTCTTCGGCGCGAGCCCGACCTGGTCGCGAAAACGCGCGATGAGCTGGCGCGGCGACAGGCCGGTGCGCGCGTTGACCTGCGCCACGCTCTCGAGCCACGGATCCTCGAAGGCGCGGAGCGCTTCGGCGACAGCGGGATGGCGCTCGAGCGGTCTCCGCGCGCGCTCGCGCAAGCAAGCGTCGAGCATCGCGAAGCGTTGGGTTGGCGTGGCGGCCTCGGCGAGGCGTTCCCGCAGCTCGCGCGCGCTCGGGCCCCAGAGCGCTTCGAGCGGGACCTGCACGCCTTCGAGGTCACCAGCCGGAACACCAAGAAAAGGAAACGCGCCGCCCGGCTTGAAGTGCACGCCCATGACGGTGGTTCGTGGTCGCGGGCCGATGGTGACGAAGCCAGCAGCGGCGCCACTGAGCACGATGCCAGGCAGCGGCCCGAGCGGCGTCACGGCATCGACCGCAAAGAACTCGAGGCAATCGGCGTCGAGGTTGATGACGAGATCGAGGCTGCCAGAGGGAAGAGCACGCTCACGGGCCGCAGGCGCAGGGTCGCCGTCGTAGTGCCAGAAGCAGTCGACGAACGCACCCAGCGGAGCCCCAGGTCGGTACATCAACGACGGCATGAGCAAGAGCGTGGTCTCGCATCGCCGCAGCGTCGACCACGTGACAGCCCCCCACTTCGCAGCCATCCTTCGCGCCGAAGTCTCTCATGTCCGGCGTCGTCTCCATCACCACCACCAAGCGCCGTCGTTATCTCTGGTGCGCCTGGTGGACGGGCGAGCCCACGCGCACGCCCTTCCGCAAGCCAGACGCCTTCTCCGGCGGGGCCAAGACGCTCGAAGAAGCACGCAAGCAAGCCGAGCGCGCCGCCGGCCAGCCCCTGCGCGAGGTCGAAGCCATCTGGGCGCGCGCCTGGATCCGCGTGCAAGCAGGTCAGTCGCCGTGGGTCGAGTCCAAAGAACGCACCCGCCACGAAGAACCACCGCCCAAGGATTCACGACAGAAACGTCGCAGATTCGTGCCCTCCGTCGCCGAACCCGACATCTGCCCCTTCGAAGTCCTCGGCCTGCCAAAGACCGCCTCCCCAGACGACATCCGCCGCGCCTTCCGACGTCTCGCGCTGGAGACGCACCCCGACCAAGGCGGCAACGCAGCCGCATTCATCCGCGTCACCTGGGCCCGCGACGAAGCCACGCTTCGCGCGAGGCGCGTTTGAGTACGGAGGCGTCTCGCTGGGGCTTTGCCCCAGGCCCCACCGGGGCTATCCGCCCCTGGACCCGGACCAGCGCAAGCGCTGGACCCGGGGTCGATGAACTGCGCAATGCGCAGTTCATCGAACAGGTCGAGGCAAGACCGGCGAGCAGGCCTGCCAACTGAGACCGCCGCGCTGACATTTCGACCGGCAAGGCTGTCTCACCGGCCCGTTGGAAGAACTGCGCGGAGCGCAGTTCTTCCACCCCGAGTCCAGGGCTTGCCCTGGTCCGGGTCGAGGGGCGGACAGCCCCCGCGGGGTCCGGGGCAGCGCCCCGGCTCCACGTCCCCAGGTTGAAACCGCCTAGCTCTCGGCTGCCTTCGCGCGGATCGCGGCGAGTACCTCGTCGGCGCGCTGGATCGTTTGCTCCATCGTGCCGCTCGTGTCGATTACGTAGTCGGCGACCTTTACCTTCTCGGCGACTGGCATCTGCGCGCGGATTCGCGCGCGTGCTGCCTTCTCGTCGAGCCCGTCGCGCACCATCGTGCGCTGGACCTGCACCTCTTCGGGTGCGGTCACCACGACGAGCGGGCGGAAGGCGTCCTGCAGACCGTTCTCCACGAGCAGCGCTGCCTCGTAACATGCGAGCGGCTCGCCGCGCTGGGCGAGTTCTTGCGCGAGCATCATCGTCCGCGCACCGATGCGTGGGTGCAGGATCCGGTTCAGCGCGCGGCGCTTCTCCTCGTCGCCGAACACGATTGCCCCGAGCTTGCCTCGATCGAGCGTGCCGTCGTGCCGAAGCACGCCTTCGCCGAACAGTTTTACGATCTCCGTGAGCCCGCTCGTCCCCGGTGCGACGGCCTGACGCGCCACCACGTCTGCGTCGATCACCTGCACGCCTTGCTCGCGCAAGCGCGCTGCGACCGTGCTCTTGCCGCACGCGATTCCGCCCGTCAGGCCGAAGAATACGAAGGCCATTTCATCCTCGCGAGAGCGCCGTCTCGATCGCTCGTTGCGCCTCTTCGCCCGACATGGGTCGACCGAAGAGCATCGGCCCCAGCATGTCCGAGCTCGCCTCGAGCCGCGCGATCGACCGCGCGAGGATCTCGTCGTGATCGAATGCGAGTGGGCCCGCCTCCTCGCCGTCGGCCGTGAGCGTCACGCGACCACGCTCGTCCAGGCCGATCGAGAAGAACTTCGCGGCTCGCGCGTCGTCGCCGCCCTTCGCCTCGTCGCGCCGGTCGGCTGGGAGAATCGCGACGTGCGCGACGCTCACGACCCATCCGCGTGGATCACGGCCTGGCCGCGAGAACACGCCGAGCTCGACCATCGGCAGATCTCGAATGCCCGTCTCCTCCACCAGCTCGCGCGCTGCGCTCTCGCGCACCGTCTCCGAGGGCTCGCAGAACCCGCCGGGGATCGCCCATCGCCCCGCGAAAGGATCCTTGCCGCGCTGGATGAGCAGCACGGAGATACGGCCCTCGTCGTCGAGCGAGAACGTGACGACGTCCGCCGTCAAGCTCGGCTTCGGGTACTCCTTGTCGCTCACCGCATCACCTGGGACGACTTCGCGAGTTTCACGCCGGCGCTCTTCATCTCTTCCAGCGCACGCGCGACGCCCTCCTCCGTGATGCCTGCGCTCGCATCGGTGACCAGCGTCGTCGCATACCCGCGCTCCGCGAGCCCGAGCGCCGCGGCGCGCACGCAGTAGTCCGTGGCCACGCCGAAGACGACGAACGAGAGCGGCTCGTCGTACCGAGCGGCGAGCGCCTTCACGAACGGATCGGCGAGTGGATTCACGAAGAGGCTGTAGACCTCCTTCTCGAAGTACACGCCTTGCGTGGCGCCGCGGACGACCTCGTCCACGATCGGCGCGATCGGCGCGTCCGCGACGTTCGGCACGAACCGGAAGCGCGGTGGCAGCGTGCCGTCGACCTTCAGCCAGCCCGGCGTACCCTTCACACAGTGGTCCGGAAAGTTGGGCTTTTCCCCGTTCGGACCCGTGCCGCTGGTGGAGGCGAACTCCCACGCGTCCCAGGCGTGCGAGTCGACCGATCCGACGATCGGGATGTGATGCGCGACCGCGTACGCGACGAGCTTCCGCATCGCGTCGGTCGGCGATCCCTTCACGTAAAGCGAGCCGCTCGGTTCGCAGAAATCGTTCTGCACATCCACGTCGACGAAGATCGTTCGCATGATCCTTCCCTCCTACGTCGCTGCCCCCACGACCCGGGCGCGTACATCTTCCACGAGCTCGAGCAGTCGCGCGGAGGGCACGGCGCGGAATGGCTCGTCCGTGCGCTCCGTGGGCGGCGGCGCCTCGTCGAGCACGTGGAGCGCCTCCGGCAAACGCGCTAGCTCCCGCGCGACCCGCGCGCGCACCACGTCGAGCCCCTCGGCCGGCTCCGTGCGCGCTCCGTTCGTCATGCGCGGCACGAGCAACGCCTCGGGCTCTCCTTCGCCGAGCCCGCGCGGATCCTCGTCGGCCAGCGCGATCACGTCACGCGCGAGCACGCCCGCGCCGTCGACGAAGCGGTAGACCTGGTGCGGCCCGGGGAACGTGGCCTTGCCCTCGGAGAACTTGCAGATCGGGACGACATTCCCCTCCTGCTCGATCTCGACGAGCTTGTAGACGCCGCCGAGCGCGGGCGAGTCGATGCTCGCCACGAGATCCGTGCCCACGCCGTACAGATCGATCGGCGCGCCCGCGCGGCGCAACGCTTCGATCTTGTATTCGTTGAGATCCCCCGACGCGACGATCTTCGCCGACGTGCACCCGGCCGCGTCGAGGATGGGACGCACCGCGCGCGAGAGCGCGAGCAGATCACCCGAGTCGAGCCGCACGCCCTTCAGCTTGTCCTTGGCGATGCGCGCCGCGCGCTCGGCCCCACGGAGCGTGTCGTATGTGTCGATGAGCAGGATCGACGCGTTCGGGAACGTGGCGACGTAGTTCTCGAACGCCTCCTCTTCCGTGGCGTGCGCCATGGTCCAGATGTGCGCGGCCGTGCCCATGACGGGGATGCCGAAGCGCTTGCCCGCCTCCACGTTCGACGTGCCCACGAACCCCGCGGCGTACGCGCTGTGTGCCGCGTCCACGGCCGCCTCCGGGTGCGTGCGCCGCGTGCCGAACTCGATCACGCCCGCGCTCCCCGCCGCGCGCACCACGCGCGCCGCCTTCGACCCGATCATCGTCGCGTGGTTCACCACCGAGAGCAGGAAGGTCTCGACGATCTGCGCCTCGATGATCGGCGCCGAGATCCGCACGAGCGGCTCGTTCGCGAACACCACCGTGCCCTCACGGACGGCCGAGACGTCGCCCCGGAACCGGAAGCGCCGGAGGTACTCGACGAACGGCTCCGTCATCGCGTCGCGTAGCGCCGGGATATCGCGCAGGTAGCGAATCTCGTCCTCGGTGAAGGAGAGGTCCTCGAGGTAGCCGAGCAGCCGCTCGATCCCCATCGCGAGGAGGTACCGACGCCTCCGCGGCAAGCGGCGCACGAACATCTCGCACGTCGCGCGCCTGTCTTGCATGCCGCGGTGGAAGTACCCCGCGGCCATCGTGAGCTGGTAGAGGTCGGTGCGCAGCGCGTCCACAGATCGGTGTTACGAGCACCGCCTCGCAAGGTCAATGCGCGTCGGGGAGCGGCGTCTTCGGCGGCTTGGCCGCGCGCCGGGCCAGGCTCCACTCGAGCGCGGGCGGCGTGACCATCGTGGTGACGATGACCATCGCCACCACGGCCGAAAAGACCGCGCCGGAGACCACGGGCTTGCCACCCACGGTGAGCGACTGGCCGATGTTCGCGAAGATGAGCCCGACCTCGCCGCGGGGGATCATGCCGATCCCGATGCTCAGCCGATCGACCCCCTTGCCCACACCGAGCGAGCACGCCTGCTTGCCGACGATCGCCGCGCCCGTGAGCGCCGCCGCGAGCAGCGGCACGCCTGGCTGCGCGAAGGCGCCGAGGTCCGTGCGCATGCCCATGAGCACGAAGAAGATCGGTACGAGGAACGACGAGATCGGCTGGATGAGGTGCTCGAGGGTCGACTCACCGCGCAGGGTGAAGTCGCGGAAGTGCATGTCCTCGAGCACGAGGCCCGCGGCGAACGCGCCCACGATCGGGGCGAGGCCGATGAGGCCCGCGATCCACGCGAAGAGGAAGCAGAACGCGAGCCCGAGCGCGAGCAGGACGCCGCGGGCGCGCAGGCGCGAGGCGATGGAGAAGAGGCGCCGGGAGACCTTCGCGCCGATCACGAGTGAGCCGACGAGGAACGCGAGGGCCTTGCCGAAGACGATCCCGATCTCGCCGTAGCTCATCGAGCCGCCGCGATCGGCCGCGCCGATGATGCCCGTGACGACCGCGAGGATCACGAGCCCGAGCACGTCGTCGATGACGGCCGCGCCGAGGATGATGCGCGCCTCCGGGCTCTGCGATTCCTTCAGATCCTGCAGCACGCGCGCGGTGATGCCGACGCTCGTGGCGGTGAGCGTGGCGCCGAGGAAGGCGTGCACGTACGGGCTCGCATCGGGCAGGATCCACGCGCCGAGGAGCCAGCCGAGCGCGAAGGGCGCCACGACGCCGAGCGTGGCCACGAAGAAGCTCGTGACGCCCACCTCGAGCATCTGCGCGACCGTCGATTCGAGCCCGACCTCGAAGAGGAGGACGAGCACGCCGAGCCGCGAGAGCATGTCGATGCTCGCGTCCGTCTTGATCGGCTCGAACCCCGAGAACCCGAGCGCGCCGAGGTTGCCGAGCAAGACGCCGAAGACGAGCTCGCCGAGCACGGCCGGCTGGCCGATCCGGACCGCGAGATCCCCTCCGAGCTTGGCCGCGGCGAGGATCACGGCGAGGTAAAGGACGACGGCGCCGATGGGATCGGCATGCGCGCTCCCCTCCGAGCCGAAGGCGATCGAAGGAAGGAGCGCGCCGAAGAGGAGGAAGAAGAGGAGGAGGCTCCTCCTTAAAGGATGTCGGACCACGGTGGCGAGGACGCGAACGCTGCGTGGATGAGGCCCACGTGGGAGTAGGCCTGGGGGAAATTACCCCACATCCGCAGGTTTCGGGTCTCGTAATCCTCCGAGAGCAAGCCGACCGGCGAGAGCGCGGATCGCGCGCGGTCGAGCACCTCGCGCGCCTCGGCCTTGCGGCCCACGGCCGCGAGCGCCTCGCAGAGCCAGAACGTGCAGATGATGAACGCGACGCTCGTTTCGCCGAACTCGTCGCCGCGATAACGCATGAGCCAGCCGCCCTGCGAGAGGCGATCACGGATGGCGTCGATCGTGCCGTGCAGGCGTGGATCGTTCGGCGGCAAGAAGCGCAAGGGCGCCATCTGGAGGAGCGCGGCGTCGAGCTCCTCGCCGCCGTAGCTCGATACGAACGAGTTCAGATCCGGGCGCCAGGCCCTCTCCACGATCTCGGCGCGGATGCGCTCGGCCGCGGCGCGGTAATGGTTCGCCCGCGCAGGGCGGTGGCGCTCGGCGACGCGCGCCATGCGCTCGGCGGCGCAGAAACACATGAGGCTCGAGAAGGTCTGCGGGCGCGCGTCCGAGCGGAACTCCCAGATGCCCGCGTCCGGCGTGCCCGCCACCTCGATCGCCTTCTGCGCGAGCCGCTCCAGGAGATCGAGTCCGTGCGTCGATCGTTCGGCGACGAAGCGATCGTCGAGGAAGACGGGCGCGAGCGCGAGGACCATCTCCCCAAAGACGTCGTGCTGGAGCTGCGTGGACGCCGCGTTGCCGACGCGCACCGGGCCATGTCCTTCGTAGCCGGGCCAGGCGTCGAGGATGGACTCTTCGAGGTCGGGCGTGCCGTCGACACGATAGAGCGGGCCGAGCGAGAGCGAAGGCGCGGCGGATTCGGCGATGTTGAAGAGGTACTGGATGAACTGCTCGCGCTCCTCGAAGTGGCCGAGCAGCCGGAACGCCGCGAGCGCGTAGTAGGCGTCGCGCAGCCAGCAGTAACGATAGTCCCAGTTGCGGCCGCTGCCCGGCGCCTCGGGGATGCTCGTCGTCATGGCCGCGACGATCGCGCCCGTGTCCTCGAAGCAATGAAGCTTGAGCGCGAGCGCCGAGCGGATGACCTCTTGCTGGAAGAGCGGCGGGATGTCGCAGTGCATGACCCAGCGCTCCCAGTAGCGCTGCGTTTGCCCGAGAAAATGAGCGCAGGCCGTGGGGAGCGACTCCTCGAGCGGCGGGCCCCACGCGAGCACGAGGTGCTTTCTGCCCGTGAGCGCGAACGGGATGTCGGTGATGTACGAGAGCGGGATGTCCGTCGTGAGGCGGAGCGGGGCGCCGAAGCCCTCGTAGCGGATGTGGTTCGAGCCGACGAGCCGGCCGGGGGTGCCCTTGCTCCAGCCGAGCCGCGGCTCGCAGCGGACGCGGACGCGCGGCATGCCCGAGATCGGCTCGACGATCCGCACGATCATGGTCGGCCGGAAGAACCGATCATTTTGGAAGTAACGCGGCGCGAAGTCGAGCACCCGGAAGGCGCCGGAGGACGACCGGAAGGTCGTCTCGAGGATGTTGGTGTTCGGAAGGTATCGCTGCACTCCCGGCTCACCACCCGCCGGGCCGACCGTGAAGACCCCCCCGCCCTGCTCGTCCAGCAGAGAGGAGAAGACCGGCTCGGCGTCGAAGCGCGGCAGGCAACACCACACGATCGACCCCATGCGGTCTATCAGCGCGGAATATTGGCAGTTTCCGATGACGGCAAGATCCTCGAGTCGCACAGGGCAAGGATGGCCTGCCTGTCGTTGCCCCTCAAAAGAAAAACCGTCGGAGCAAAAAACGATCGTCCGTGGGGAACCTCGACGCGTTTCGTTCCGACGGGTCGTCTGGCGCCGCCGCGCGAGTCTCAGCGCGGTGCACCCTTCGACGATCTCGATCGACGGGGCGAGGTGGGCTAGCGTGGCTCGCTCGGCGGAAAGGGAATTGGCTCGGTCATGAGCGCAGCACCCAGCGAAAAGAGCGAAAAGAAGAAGCAGAAGGCGGACAAGTCCGAGAAGCTCGGCGAGGTCCTGGATTTCATGCGCCTGCTCTGGGCCGTGGATCACGCCCTGCAGTCGATGTCGAAGCGCATGGAGGCGTCGCTCGGCGTCACGGGCCCGCAACGCCTCGTGATCCGGATCGTGGGGCGCTTCCCGGGGATCTCCGCGGGCGAGCTCGCGAGCGTGCTGCACATCCACCCGAGCACGCTCACGGGGATCCTGAAGCGGCTCGAGTCGCGCAGCATCATCGGACGCAAGCCCGATCCGGACGACGCGCGTCGCGCGCTCTTCGAGTTGACGGCGCGCGGGCGCGAGCTCGACGGGCTGAAGATCGGCACGGTAGAGGCCACCGTACGGCGCTCGCTTTCGAAGCTCCCGCCGCGGAAAGTCTCCTCGGCCCGCGACGTGCTCGGCTCGCTCGCGCTAGCCCTCCTCAACGAGAAAGAGTAGGCCCCGTGCGAGAGCTCCGCGTCGCGATCGTCCTCTCCATGCTCCTCGCCGCGTGCGGCGGAGACGATATCGACCTCACGCCCCTGCCCGACGACGGGAGGTTCCGTCCGCCAGCGAGCGGCGAGCGCACGACCGAGGACGACGCGTGCAACACGCTCATCGACGCTCACAGCGATCGGATGCTCTCGCTCGGATGCGTGGGTTCGTCGCGCACGTGTCCGGGCTTTTTGCGCGCGGAGTTCAGCGCCGAGTGCCTGCAGTACGACAAGGGCAGCGTCGACGGTTGCCTCGAGTTCTACAAGGCGAAGGCGACGTGCGAGGACCTCATCCCAGCGCTCGAAGGCTGTGTGATCACGGCGTACACGGACACGGCGCCGGCCGGTTGTCCGTAGCGGGACGAGTCCCTCACCCCCAAGCATTGGTCTCGTCTGGGGCGCTTCGCCGGGGCGCTGCCCCGGACCCCGCGGGGGCTGTTCGCCCCTCGACCCGAACCAGGGCAAGCCCTGGACTCGGGGTGGAAGAACTGCGCGATGCGCAGTTCTTCCAACGGGCCCGTGAGAGAGCCTTGCCCGTCGAAAGGGCAGCGCGGCTGTCTTGATGGGCAGGGGCGCTCGCCGGTCTTGACTCGGCCTGTTCGATGAACTGCGCATCGCGCAGTTCATCGACCCTGGGTCCAGCGCTTGCGCTGGTCCGGGTCCAGGGGCGGATAGCCCCGGTGGGGCCTGGGGCAACGCCCCAGCGAAACGGCTCCCAGGGGAGCCTTCAGCGTTTTCCCTCCACGAACGATCGCATCGCGCGGACGCCCTTGCTTGCGCCCTGGAGGTTCTCCGTGTTGAGCAAGGTCGTGGGCAGCGGCAAGCGCGGCAAGAGGAAGAGCTCGAGTTCGAGCTCGGTGTGCGCTTCGTCGATCGCGCGCAGGCGCCACACCGCGTGGAAGTCCTTCACGTTGCCCTCCAGCATCGAGACGTCGTAGGTCTCGACGCCTCCCGCTGCTGCCACGAGTTTGCGAACGGCCATCCGCGCCCAGAAGCGCACCGCGCCGTGCAGCGCCGTGACCTCCATGTAGATCTCGCGATCACCGCTCTTCGTGCGGCCGAGGATCTTCGAGCGGCTGTAATGCGGCATGAACCGCGCGTAGTCGCCGAACGCGAGCACCCGCGCGCGCACGGCGTCGATCGGCGCGGCGACGATCACCTTCGCGCGCCCTCGCACGAGATCGGATCCCGGAATCGGGACCGCCACCGTCGTTGGGTTCGCCGTCGCGGGCGCCCCTCCCCGCGCAGGCTCTGCGCGCGCCTCCCCGCCCCCGAGGACCCCCACGAGCCCCAGCGCCCCGATCCACCGGAAGCGCCCCCCTCCGCGCACTCGATGCTGCATGCGATCGATTGTGCCCCAACAAACACATTCACGCACATTCGTGGTGTATGAACGGACGAATTCGTTGCCAGCGTACGGCGTGGCCGAGAGTTGGTGGCATCGCATACTGAATCGAATCTTGGCCGGAGGTCCGAGCGAGGGATGCGGGCGTTGAACCACGCACGAACCTCGCGGCGCGGCGTGCGCGCGCGGCGCCCCGGGCAGGCTGGCGCGTGATCAGGGGGGATACCTATGGTGCGGATGTCCTTGATGTTTGTGCTGGGGCTCGGAGCGGCGCTCGGGGCCCTCGGTTGCGGGAGCGACGAGGCGCCGGAGCCGTCCGGGGCGAAGCCTCCCGAGCCGCCGGCGACGACCGATGCAGGGCCGGGCGGCGAAAAGGCGGCATGCACGCCGCTCGGCGGGACGGTGGTCGTGAGCCAGGAGGACGGGACGACGCCCTCGATCCTGTGGGTGAACGGGAGCTACCTCGTCGCGTGGCAGACGCTCACGGGCGGGACGGAGGAGGTGCGGGTGGCGCGGATCGGCACGGACGGCAGTGTGTCGCCTGCGCACGTCGTGGCCACGCTGGCAGGCGTGCACGCGGTCCCCTCGCTGCAGACGACGAGCAGCGGGCCGATGATCACGTGGGAGGACACGGGTCCGTCCGGGCTCGTGATCCAGGCGCACACGCTCGACGCGGACGGGGCGCCGACCGGGCAGCCGATGCAGCTCGGCACGAGCGATGCGACGGAAGCACGCCCCGCGACGGCGCCGATGTCCGGCGGGCTCGCCGTGGCGTGGATGGAGACGCCGGGCGCGCGGCTCGGGCTCGTGAGCAGCGGGGGCATGAGCTCGACGACGGCGCTGCCCGGGGCGCGTTTCCCGGCGCTCGCGAGCCGAGGCAACGAGCTCGCCGTGGCGTGGAGCTCGGGCGCTGAGCTCTCGATCGCACGGACGACGGGAATGCCCGGAAGCTCGGTGACCGGGACGGTGGTGCGGACGGGCGCCGGCGAGGCGCGGCTGCCGAGCGTGGCGATCGACGCGAGCGGCGCGTCGATCGTCGCGTGGGAGGACACGCGCGAGGGAGTGGAGCGCATCTATCTCGCGCGCGCGTCCTCGAGCGGCGCGAAGCAGGGCGAGGTGCGCGTCGAGGACGCGGAGGGCAGCGCGAACTGGCCCATCGTGACCGTCATGGGCGAGCGCACGGCCGTCGCCTACTACCAGTTCCAGGGCGGTCCGCCCTCGATCTTCCTCTCGGTCTTCGGCCCGGATCTCGCGCGTGACGGCGCCACGCTCCGCGTCTCGGGCAAAAACGCCCGCTACCCGGCGGTCGCGTTCGCGGGGAGCGAGCTCGGCGTGGCGTGGTCCGAGAAAGACGCCGGAATCCGGATGCGCCGGGTCGGCTGCGACTGACAGCGAACGAGCGAGCAAACCATGCAGCGCGCCCGCCAGAAAACCGCATGACGGGGGCGGGCGCGCCTCGTGCACGAGTGGACGTCGTGACCATGGTCATCACGCTCGTGGCGCTTCTTCTGTGCACGATGGTGGTCGCGGCTTACGCGACTCGTGTGGCCCGCTCTGGACGGGCGTCGCACCCGCGGCTCGGGCCCTCGCCCGGCAGCGCGCTCTTGCCCGGCTGGCTCGTCGAGGCCTTCTATTGGGCGATGCACGCGCCGGGACGAGCGCTCATCGCGCTGCACGTCTCGCCGGACGCCTGCACGTACGCCTCGCTCGTGTTCTGCTGCGCGAGCCTGCCGCTCGCCGCGACGGGGCGCTTCGCCGAGGCCGCGGCCGTGGTCATCGTGGGATCGGTGCTCGATGCCCTGGACGGCATGGTGGCGCGCGCGCGCGGCGTCGCGTCGCCGTCGGGCGCGGTGCTCGACTCGTTCGTCGATCGCATCGCGGACGCGGCGCCCTTCATCGGGCTCGCGATCTACTACCGGCACAACGTCCTCTCGCTCGTCATCCCGCTCGCGGCGATGGTCGCCTCGTCGCTCGTGAGTTACGCGCGGGCGAAGGCCGATCAGCACAACCTCGTGCTCCCGAACGGGCTCATGCGCAGGCACGAGCGCGTCGTGTACCTCTCGGCATCGCTGCTCCTCGGGCCGCTCGTCCCGTATACGAACGTGCTCGGCGGCATGCCTCGCCCGCTCACGCTCGCGGGCGTGGGCCTCGTGGCGGTCGTGGGCACGGTCGCGTCGATCGTGCTCGTCGCGCGGACCCGCGCGGCGCTGCGGGATCCACGGCCCGCGGCCTCGAAGGACGCGCGCAAGTCGTTCGCGCGGAAGGGCGCCGGCGCCCGTGGTCCGCTCCCCGTCGAGCACTGAGGCGAACCATGACGGCGCGAGCGCGCGCTCTCTGGCGGCGCTGGTTCTTCCTACCGGCGCTCCCCTGGCTCGGATACGCGGCGCTGGTCGCGGCCGTCGACAGGCTGCGCTGGGATATCCTGCTCGCCGCGGTCCTCGCCACGACGGCGGCCTGCTGCGGGGAGCGCGCGCGTCGCTTCTACGTCGGCGCGATCCCGGCGCTCACGCTCTTCGTCCTGTACGACGCGCTGCGGTACCTGTGGCCCGTGAGCGTCTCGGCCTCGCGTGTCCTCGGCTGCGAGCTGCGTGACGTGGAGCTCGCGTTCTTCGGCGTGAGCGTGCATGGCGCGATCGTCACGCCGAACGAGTGGCTCGCGGGCCTCGCGCATCCCGCGCTCGATCTGCTCTGCGCCGTGCCGTACGGCTCGTACCTCGGCATCATGGCGGCGCAGTACACCTACCTCTGCGTGAAAAAGCCCGAGGCGGCGCGGATCTTCACGCGGCTCGCGCTCGGCACGCACGTCCTCGGCTTCGCCACGTACCTACTCTTGCCCGCGGCGCCGCCCTGGTACGTCGCGACGCACGGCTGCGCGGTCGATCTCGCCGCGCAGGGTTCACCGGCCGCGCTCACGCGTGTCGACGCGTGGCTCGGGTACGGCTACTTCGCCTCGCTCTACGGGCACGGCGCCGTGGTCTTCGGCGCGCTCCCCTCGCTCCACGTCACGTATCCGCTTTATGGTTTGATCGCGACGTTTCGCACCGCGAGCGCGCCCTCGCGTGCCTTGCAGATCGCCTACGCGCTCATGATGCCGTTCGCCGCGGTCTACCTCGGGCACCACTACGTGCTCGACGTGGTGCTCGGGCTCGCGTATGTGGCGATCGTCTACGGCCTCTTTCTCGCGGTGGGCGAGGCCTCGGCTCGTCAGCGGGCCTTCGACTGGCCCGTCGCCGACTTGTCCGGCTCCCAGAGCACCTCGCCCGTGCCGAGGTGGAGCGCGACGAAGCGGCTCCACACGAAGAGCGCGTCGCTCAGGCGGTTCAGGTAGGTCACGGCGAGCGGATCGACCTCCGTCTCCCGCGCGAGCGACACGCAGAGCCGCTCGGCGCGCCGGCACACCGTCCGACAAACGTGGAGGTCCGTGTTCGCGCGTGAGCCGCCCGGCAGCACGAACGACCGCAGCACGGGCAGCTCCTCCTGGCAGCGATCCATCTCCTCTTCGAGCCGCTCGACGTCGGCGGCCGTGACCCGGGGCTGGCGCGGGTGCACGTCCTCGGGCAGCGTCGCGAGGAGCGAGCCCAGGTTGAAGAGCTCGTGCTGGACCCGGCGGAGCGAATCGGCGAGCGCCCCGAGCGGCGCCGCGCTCTCGGGGCGCGTATTCGCCGCGGTGAGCCCCTCCAGGATCGACTGCCGGGCCGCGCCGACGAACGAGTTCAGCTCGTCCACCGTCCCGTAGGCCTCGATCCGCGCGTCGTCCTTGGGGACCCGCTGGCCGCCCACGAGGCCCGTGTCGCCGGAGTCGCCTTTCTTCGTGTAGACCCGGTTGATGGTGACCCGCGGCTTGTTGAACGTGCGGGTGCCCTCGGTCGGGCCCTGCTCCCCCTGCTTCGACTCGTCCGCCATGGCCCGGCCGTCGTAGGACGGCGGGGGACCTCGGTCAAGCCGAGAGGTTTCGGCGCTCGCACGAGTTGACGATCGAGGTTGTGGGATGGGAGAGTCCCGCGCCATGCGAACGAGCCTCCGCCCCTTCCCGAGCACCTCGCAGCGCGCCGCGACGATCCTCGCGCGCTTCGCGACCGCGGCCTGCCTCGCCGCGACCTTCGTCGCGTGCGGCCCGCCGCCGGAGCCCGCGAAGCCGCCGGAGAGCGCGGAAGAGCGCGCCGAGAAGTCCAAGATCGAAGACGCCAAGAAGCTCATGGAGAAGGCCGACGAGGCCTACAACGCCAAGGACTTCGACGAGGCGCGAAAGCTCCTCGGACAGGCGAAGGACCTGAACGTCGAGTCGCTGAGCTACCAGATCAACGAGCAGCTCGAGAAGGTCGACAAGCGCCACGCCAAGCTCTGGGCGAACGAGATCGAGCCGTCGCTGAAGGACGGCGACTGCAAGGGCGCGTTCGGCGAGATCGCGGGCCCGATGCGGGATCTCGAGAGCGAGGTCTTCGTCCGCGAGCTCCGTCGCCTCATCGGCGCGCAGGCCCTCGCGTGCGTGCAGTCGCGGATCGACGAGGCCACGACGGGGGGCAAGTACGCCTCGGCGCGCGCACTCGTCTCCGCGGAGGATACGAAGACGGTGCTCGGCGGCGCCGCGCAGAAGAAGCTCGTGAGCGAGGTCGACACCACGATCTTCGAGGCGAAGAAGGCCGAGCTCGAAGAGCCGCTCAAGGCCAAGCGCTGGGCCGACGCGCTCGCGAAGATCGACGAGGCCCAGAAGAACGGCGACATCGGCGACGAGGGCGCGAAGGGCCTGCTCGGCGTGGTGCGCGCGGCGATCACGCCCGAGATCGCGGGCATGGCGGCGCGCGCCGTGGGGCAAGGCCGCGAGGCGCCGAAGGCGCTCGAAGACGTCGACAAGCTCATCAAGCTCGCGCGCTGGGAGATCATGGGCCCGGACATGGCGCCCGTCGCCAAGGACAAGGCGGCGCCCGAGGTCGTGGCGAAGAAGCGCCAGGCGCTCGCGGTCTGGGTCGAGGCCCAGCGCGTGAAGATGAAGCCCGGCAAGAAGGCCGAGAAGCGCTGGGCGCACGGCAAGATCGCGGTCCTGCCCGCCGCGAAGAGCGACGCCCCGTCGAAGCGGGATCTCGCGGCCGCCACCGAGGTGTGGGTCCTCGGACAAACCAAGGACCTCGCGCTCGTCACGGACGTCGATCCGGCGGGCGCCTCGCTCGACGTGCAGCTCGAGCGCGCCGTCGGCTGGGCGCCCCTCGCGCGGCTCGCCCCGAAGAACACGACCGACTGGATCCCGCCGGACGATCAGCTCGTCGGCACGCGCGTCTGGGCGCCGCTCCGCCAGGGCGAGGCGAACCTCGAGCTCGGCATCGTCTCGGCCGTGAAGGGGCAGGACGTCACGGTCAAGCGCCTCGCCGACGACAAGGAGATCCAGGTCAAGCGCGGCACGTTGCGCCTCGGCCGCCTCCAGACGGGCGCGAAGCTCGTCGCGTTCTGCCAGGCGAAGACGCAGATCGTCACGCTGGAGGAGATCCTGCCCGATCAGCGCACGGTGAAGCTCGTGTGCGAGGGTGGCCTTCGCAAGGACGAGGTCCTGCCCGGCCTGCGCGCGCGCCCCGAGGACCTGCCCGCGCCCAAGTGAGCAAGGACCCGCCACGTGCGCGGGTCGGCCGTCCGGGCCACCCTTGACGGCATCACGCCTCCGAACGACGAACACGTCTCCGCCCACCGAGGAGCCGCATGCCGACGACCTACACCGATCTGATCGCCGAGGTCCGCAAGACCATCTCGACCGTGACTCTGGAGGAGATCAAGCGCCGCCTCGAGGCCCGCGAGCCGATGGTGCTCGTCGACGTGCGCGAGAAAGAGGAGAACCGCGCCGGCTACATCCCGGGCGCGATCAGCGTCCCTCGTGGCTTCCTCGAGATGCAGATCGAGCAGAAGGTCCCCGACAAGAACGCGCCCGTGGTCCTCTACTGCGCGGGCGGCACGCGCTCGGCGCTCGCCGCGAAGACGCTGGTCGATCTCGGCTACACGCACGTCGAGAGCGCGAACCCCGGCTTCGTGCGCTGGAAGGATCTCGGGTATCCGATGGAGACCCCGCCCCAGCTCTCGGACGCGCAGCGTGATCGGTACTCGCGCCATCTGCTCCTCCCCGAGGTCGGCGAAGCAGGGCAAGCCAAGCTCCTCGCGTCGAAGATCCTGCTGCTCGGCGCGGGCGGCCTCGGCAGCCCCGCGGCTCTCTACCTCGCCGCGGCGGGCGTCGGCACCATCGGCCTCGTCGACGCCGACGTCGTCGACGCCTCGAACCTCCAGCGCCAGATCATGCACGCCACGTCGCGCGTCGGCATGCCCAAGGTCGAGAGCGGCGAGAAGACGATCCGCGATCTCAACCCCGACGTGAAGGTCGTGAAGTTCGAGGAGCGGCTCACGAGCCACAACGTCGAACGCATCTTCCGCGACTTCGACATCATCGTGGACGGCTGCGACAACTTCCCCACGCGTTACCTCGTGAACGACGCCTCCGTGTGGATGAAGAAGCCCGTCGTGCACGGCTCGATCTTCCGCTTCGAGGGTCAGGTCACCACCTTCCACCCCGCGGCCGGCGGCCCTTGTTATCGCTGCCTCTACCCCGAGCCGCCGCCGCCGCACCTCGCGCCGAGCTGCCAGGAGGCCGGCGTGCTCGGCATCCTCCCGGGCGTCGTGGGCACGATCCAGGCGACCGAGGCGATCAAGCTCGTGCTCGGCCAGGGGAGCCCGCTCGTGGGCCGCCTGCTCACCTACGATTCGCTGCGCATGAAGTTCGGCGAGCTCAAGCTCCGCAAGGACAAGACCTGCCCCGTCTGCGGCTCGGATCCGACGATCACGAGCTACATCGACTACGAACACTTCTGCAACATCGGCTGATCACGCTCACGCGTACGAGGCGACGACGTCCTTCGACGGACGCTCGATCGCCTCGATCCGGCTCGTCACGATCTGCCGGCTCGCGTCGACGGCCGTCGCGAACCAGATCGCGTCCCCCACGCCGGGCGTCTCGATGCGCGGGATCACCGCGCCGTTCGGGAACAGTCGCACGCCCCCTTCGAGCTTCAACGAGACCGCGATGTGCGCGGGGACGAACTTCCCCGTCCGCCTGTCCCGCACCGCGACGCAGACCCCGTCGCGCATGTGGTACTCCGTGTTTCGCGTGACGTAGACGCAGTGCCTTCGACGCTCGACGCCAGGGTATCCCATCTCGGTTTCGCTCCTCGTCCGCGACCCTCGCAGACCACGCGCGCGAGGGCCAAGTTCGTGCGGCCTCGCGCACGAAACCGCCAAGGCACGGAAGTGCCCCCGAGCGCAAGTTCCCACGCGATCGTGGCCGGTTTTTCGATCCCGGCGCGCTTGATCTCTACGATCCGCCGCCGATGGCAAACCGCCCTCCTTTCCAGCGTCCGGGCATCGTCAAGGCAGGCCCGGGGCCTCTCGTCCGGCGCAGGCAGCTCGAGCTCGTCGCCGCCGAGGACGGCCTCGTCCGTGCCATGGTCGAAGGCGCGGACATCGTCAGCGAGGGCATGCCCATCACCGAAGGAGACGGCGTCGTCTACTACGGCTCGACGAGCGTCCTTTTGCTCGCGCGCTCCCGCGGTGGCACGCTGCCCGATCCCGACCTCGCGTCCATGGCCGCGCTCCTCGCGTGTGACCCGCACCTCAAGCTCCGCGCGCTCCGCATCGCGCGAAGGGAGGCGTGTACACGTGTGCAGGGGGAGCTCGGACCCGTGCGCGCCGAGATCGAGGTGCGCACATCCTCCGCGGGTGTCGCCGTCGTGGTCGACGTCGTCGCCGTCGTACATGCCTCCGCCGCGAGCGGCGCGTCGCGCTAAGCTCGCTCCTCGCGACCTCTCTAGCGTTATGAACAACAAAGAACGCCGCGACCCCGAGCAAAACAAGGTCATCCACGTGATCTTCGGGCCGGGCGGTGGACGCGTCGCCGAGCCTCCGAAGCGCCTACCCGATCCCGACCCGGCGCGTTTGCCCGCGGAGCTACCCGTGCCGCAGACGCGCGAGCCCGTGAGCGACATGTTCACCGGCGCCGAGGTTTGTCGGCTCCTCGGCATCTCCGCGGGTCGCCTGCGATCCCTCGATCGCGCGGGCATCGTGTCGCCGAGCGGCCGCCGCAAGGGCCGCCGCGCGTACACGTTCTCGGACGTGATCGCGCTGCGCGCCGCGCGAGACCTCCTCGCGCGCAAGGTGCGCCTCCGCGACGTCGCGCGCGCGGTCGAGAACATCCGCGGCGCGCTGCCGAAGGTCACGCGCCCGCTCGCCGAGCTGCGCATCGTCTCCGATGGACAACGCGTCGTCGTGAAGAGCGCGGCGGGCACGTTCGAACCGCTCACCGGGCAGATGGTGCTCGACTTCGACGTGAAGTCGCTGCGCGACGACGTCGTGCGCGTCCTCCGTCCGATGGTCGGTCGTGATCGCGCGAAGACCGCGTACGAGATCTACGTGCGCGCCAGCCAGCTCGACGAGAACCCGTCCACGATGACCGAGGCCGAGGAGCTCTATCGACGCGCGCTCGAGGTCGATCCGTGGCTCGCGATCGCGTACACGAACCTCGGCAACATCTGCTTCCGTCGCGGCGACGAGGTGCAGGCCGAGTCGCTCTATCGACGCGCGCTCGAGATCGATCGCAAGCAACCCGAGGCGCAGTACAACCTCGGCTACGTCATGCTCGAACGCGGGCACGCGGCCCAGGCCGTCGAGTTTTTCCGCGGCGCGATCGAGAGTGATCCGCGCTTCGCCGACGCGTACTTCAACCTCGCGATGGCGTACGAGCAGGTCGGCGAGAGCGCGAAGGCGAGGCCGTGCTGGCGCAAGTACCTCGAGATCGAACCCACGGGCACGTGGGCCGAGATCGCGCGCCGCCATCTTTAGTCCCGAGGGGGACGCCTCGCGTCCGGGCAAAGCCCGGCCGATTCACCCCCCGAGGCGAGCTCGCTTCGCGACCTCGCGCAGCGACACGTCGCTGCTCGTCACACGTCGAGTTACTTCTGCTCGCGAATCTTCGGCGGGTGATCGAGCTTCACCGTCTGGTGATCGCCCGGCGAAACATTGACGCTCATCGTCCGATCACCTTCGGCCGGATCGAGGAACGTCACGTCGTGGCTCCCCGCCTTCACGCGATAGTTCGTGAGCGGCGTCTTTCCGATCGGTTTGCCGTCGAGCACCACGTCTTGCGGGGGATCCGAGAGGATGTCGAGGGTCCCCGAGTCCTCCACGACTTCCTCCTGCTCCGGTTCTTCGGCCTTCGGGGCGGTTTGGCTCGCCGCTGTCTCGGGCCCGGCCGCGCCCTCGGAGGCCCCTCCGCAGCCGAGCGGGCCTCCCCCGGCGAACACGAAGACCATGGAAATCGCAAGGATAGTGCGGGTCGCCTTCCGCGACAGGCTCGTCATGAGGGACGATCCTAGCAGCAGCCGCGCAGCCCCGGCCGGCGGATCCTGTTCGTCTCGTCTGGATCCGTTTGCCCGTCCTTCCCCATTTTGCGGCATACTCCGTCGCCATGATCGAGCACACGACGGGCGAGCCGCGCATGGCAAATGGATTTGGACCCGGTGGGGGTGGATTGCCGCCTCCGGCACCTCCCCCGGGGGCGCCGCCTTCCGGTGGTGACAACTTCGGCGGCGGTGGCCCGCCTGGCGGCTTCGGCGGTGGCCCGCCCGGCGGCTACGGTCCTCCTCCCGGCGCGCCTCCCGGCGGCTACGGTCCTCCTCCCGGCGGCGGGCCTCCCGGCGGCGGCGGCTTCGGTGGTCCTCCCGGCGGCGGTCCTCCCGGCGGCGGTGGCTTCGGTGGTCCTCCCGGCGGGCCTCCCGGCGGCGGCGGCTTCGGTGGTCCTCCCGGCGGGCCTCCCGGCGGCGGCTACGGTCCTCCTCCCGGTGGCGGCTACGGCCCTCCTCCCGGCGGCAACTTCGGCGGGCCTCCGATGGGCGGGCCTCCGATGGGTGGACCTCCCATGGGCGGTCCGATCATGCCCCAGCAGAAGAAGGGCCCGAACATGGGCCTCATCATCGGCCTCGGCTGCGGCGGCCTCCTCCTGGTCACCATCATCGGCGTCGTCGGCTTCTTCTGGTACGCGGCCAAGAAGACGTCCGAGGCGATCGCGGCGATCCCGCTCGACTCTGCGAACCCGGACGGCCCGAAGCTCGGCGATCTCGGCGACCTCACCAAGCCCGCGAAGCCCGGTGATCTCAAGGCCGAGCTGAAGGATCTCCGCCACTACAAGGCCGAGTACGGCAGCACGATCCACTTCGTCGGCGAGATCCACAACACGGGCAAGGATCCGCTCGGCTTCCCGAACATCAAGGTGACGTTCTACGACGACGCGAACACCGCGATCGACAGCGGCACCTGCTCGAGCCTCATCCGCGAGCTCGCGCCGGGCGAGAAGGTCCCCTGCACGTTCTCGCTCTTCAAGACGACGAAGTGGGCCTCGTACAAGACCGAGTCGAACCCGATGAAGCCGTTCTTCACGGGCAAGGCCGCGAAGCTCAAGATCTCGGACACCAAGTTCACGGCCAAGAAGGGCTTCAACCCCCACCAGGTCGAGGGCAAGATCACGAACGAGAGCGCGTTCAAGGCGAAGAGCGTGTGGGCGCTCGTCTCGCTCTACGACAAGGAAGGCAAGATCTGCGGCGCGGATCAGGCCCTCGTCGCCGGCAACGATCTCGACTCGAACTCGGGCGGCATCTTCACGGCGAAGATCTACAACGTCGCCGCTCCGCCCGACACCTTCCGCGTCCTCGCCGTCGGCTACAGCGAGTGATCTCATGAGTGACGTCGGCTCCGCGCGCCGCGCGAAGGAACAACTGAAGAACGAGATTGGCGCAGAACCCTTCTGCGCCGGCGTCGGCGTCGAGCGCGAAGACGGCATCGGGTTCGTCGTGCGCGTGAGCGTTCGCCCCGGAACGCTCGCCGAGGCGAAGGCCCGCGTGCCCGCTCGCGTCGGCGACGTCGTCGTCAAGATCGTCGAGGCCGACTAGCGCCTCGGACGTCCGCCGCTCTGCGCGGACGTTCGTCTCGTCCCCTCCCCTCGTATCGCCGCCATCTTTTTGCACGCATGCTGCGCGGCCGAATCGGCGGCCCACGCGCACCAAAGCGTGTAAGCTTCACGCTTCGTGAACGCGCTGAACCTCTCGCGGAGGCTCGCTTCCCGCATCGTCGAGGGCCTCAAAGGTCGAGGCCGGATCCTCGTCGTCAAGGGCGGGACGGCCGCGCTCGTCCGAGCCGTGGACGACGCGATGTCCGGTTATGTCGAGCCACTCGCCGAGCGCGCGCTGCGCCCCGACGCAGCCGCCGACGATCCAGCCACACGCGAGGCGCTCTCGCGTCTCACGGGCCGTGTGGCGCAAGCGCTGCTCGCCTCCGAGCATCTCGAAGACGTCTTCGCAGATCGCAGCGTCGTCGAGCGCGAAGTGCTCGACGCGGCCCGCCACGCATTGCGTGAGGCGAGCGCCTCGCAAGACGAAGCGGTCGTGCGTGTCGAGCTCGATCTGCTCGGGTACGTCGCCGCCACCGCGGGCAAACGCGCGCGACCGCAGTCGCTCGTGATCGCGCTCGAGCGCGCCGGGGTGGTCGCGGGCGCGCGTCTCGACAGTTACGATGCGGCCGCGCGCGAAGCCGTGTTCGTGCCCGAGCCGCCGGCAGATCCGGACTTGCACCTCGAGCTGGAAGAGGCCGTCGCGGACGAGCTCTGCGCGCTCGTCGAGCAAGGCGTGGTGGAGCTGCCGACGCTCGAACGCAAGGCACCGCTCACGCGCGAGGTCAGCCCCTCGGAGCGCGCGCGGCTGACGCGCCTCATCGATCGCGCGGCCACGCGCACGCTGCGCCGTACGGGCAACGCGGCGCAGTGGGAGATCCCGGACGGCCGCAGCGTGCGTGTCGTCTACACGCCGCTCTCGGAGCAGGACGCGCGCGACGTCGACATGCACGTCACGGCCTTCGCGGCAGAGGTCGACACGCTCCTCGCCGACGCAGGCGCGCCGCTCGTCTCGACGCTCGCCCCCGTGTCTCCCCCGCCCTCACCTGCCGAGCCAGCCCGCGCGCAGCCGCGCACGAAGGTCGCACCGACGCCGGAGGCGCCCGAGCCGCCGCATCACGCGAACGGCAACGGCGCAGTTCTCCCCGTCGAGGAGCCCGCCGAGGAGGAGGCAGCGCCCTCGGAGCCAGCGCCAAAGCCAGCGCGAGCGCGCACCACGGCGAAGCGCTCGCCCCGCCCGAGCTCGCGCACGCCCGCAGCCACGCGCGCAGCGGCAGCGCGGACCACGACGAAGAAGCGCGCCCCGGCAAAGCGGGCAACCAAGCCCGGCACGACGGAAGAGGGCACGCGCAAGAAGCCCACGAAGGCCACGACGAAGAAACGCGCGCTGCCCGCGACGACGACCAAGTCGCGCACGACGAAGACACGGGCGACGAAGAAGCGCTGACGAGCACGAACCGTGGCGCCGGGGTTTCACCCCGGACCCGACCAGGGGTTGTCCACCCCTGGACCCGGACCAGCGCAAGCGCTGGACCCGGGGTCGATGAACTGCGCGATGCGCAGTTCATCGAACAGGCCCAAGTCAAGACCGGCGAGCGATCCTGCCAACCAAGACAGCAGCGCTGACGTCTCGACGGGCGGGGCGGTCCCACCGGCCTGTGGGAAGAACTGCGCATCGCGCAGTTCTTCCCCCTGAGGTCCAGGGCTTGCCCTGGTCCGGGTCGAGGGGCGGATAGCCCCCGCGGGGCCCGGGGCAGAGCCCCGGCGAGACGCCCCCGAGCATACCGGCCCTGATGTTGCAACGTGCGCCCGGGATGCACGCCGGACGCGCCATCCTGCGCCGGGCTGTGCCTTGGATGAGGAGCTTGAAGACCATGAACCTGACGAAGCGCATCGGAGCCCTCGCAGCCCTCTTCCTCGCGGCTGCCGTCACCACGGCCTGCGGGAACGCGGTGGTCTCGGGTGGAAACGGGGGCGACGGCGGCACGGGGGCGACGAACAGCGGCGGCGGGGGCTCGGGTGGGTGCCAGGATCCCGCGCAGTGCGAGCCGAGCTGTCCGGAGTTCAGCCTTTCGCTCGGCCTCTGCTCGGTCGAGGGCCAGGTGTGCAGCTACACCGACAAATGCGGCTACGGCCCCGTGGCGGAGTGCACGGACGGGGCCTGGGACATCACCTATTACGACCCCGCCGGGTGCGGGTGCGACTGCGAGGAGCCTTGCCCTGCCGAGAAGCCCGTCCATGGCAGCGCGTGCGACATCAACTATACGGGGTGTTGGTACCCCGATCCGCTCTGCGACGGGGGCGGCGCCGAGGCGTCGTGTGATGGCGAGACGTGGTACGTCAGCGAAACTGGCTATGCCTGCCAGCGGACTTGCCCGGACACGCTGCCGGTCGACGGCACGCCTTGCGACGCATGCTGCTCGTCGGACACCTGCGCGTACCTCGATGCGAGTGGCTGCCCGGCCCAGATTGCCTGCGAAAATGGCGTGTGGGTATCCAGCCCCTCGTCGTGCACGCCGACCTCGGCGTGCGCCATGCTGGACATGAACCAGTGCGGCAACGCCCAGGGTTGTCGCTGGCTGGCCTACCCCGACTGCTTCGCTGTGCAGGGGGGTTTCCCGCAGGGCTGTTACCCGGTGGACGGGTGCAGCTCGGACGCGGACTGCAACGGCGGGACGTGCGAGGGCGTCGCGGTCGACCCCTGCCCGGGCGCCGATTGCAACGCCTGCCAGGAATTGGCGGGGCTCTGTCTGCCCTGATCGAGGGTCGAGACCCGCCCGCATGGCCGATCCTTCCCAACCGCACGGCCAATCCTTCCCGCCCGCACGGCCGATCCTTCCCGCCCGCATGGCGGATCATTCGCCACCGCATGGCCGATCATTCGCCACCGCATGGCCGATCATTCGCCACCGCATGGCCGATCATTCTCACCCGCATGGCCGATCGATGCCGCGGGAGAGCGGAAGTGATCGCGGTCTCAGAAGCGCTTGCCCGCACCGCCTAGCAGACGCATCGCGAACGCAGCGGTGATCGCGCTCTCCTTCGGATCGACGGCGTCCTGCTGGCGGAAGAAGTACGTCTCCGCCGCCACCTCGCCGAGGAGGTAGAAGCCCGCGGGCAGATCCACCATGGCGTCGAGGCCCGCGCCCACGTGACCGGCGAAGCTCGTGCGGGCAGGCGCGACGCCCCGCGTGTCGAACGACTCGTGCAAGAGCGCCGCCCCCGCGGAGACGCCGAGGTCGAGGCTCACGATGGGGAAATCCCAGGCGTGCGCCACGCGCAACGAGAGGTCGAGCTCGTCGGTGTCCGCCGAAAGGAAGTCGTTGGTGAAGCCGCCGCGGCAGGCGCCGAGACGCGGCGTGAGGCTCACGTGCTCGGTCTCGATCGCGTACCCGGCGAAGAAGCCGTGGCAAGGCGACGCGCCCTTCCAGAACGCCGTGCGCAGGCGGTAGCCAGCCTGCGGGCCATGCGCGGCGCCCGCGCGAGCCTGCCCCTTGCGCACCAGGCGCGCGTAGGCGACCTGGGTCAGCATGTCGTCGCGCAGGGTGGCCGCCTGGCCGGCGCTCAGCGTGATCGAGCCTTCGAGGAGGTAGTCCGTTTCGCGGCCGCGCACGAAGTAGGTGCCGGGCTTGAGGCTGATCTTCCGCGCGACATCACGCGCGGAGACCTCGGCGACCACCGGGCCGGCGCTGCTCCCCCCGAAGAGCAGGTACGATCGGCCCGCGGGCAACGCCAGGGTCGCGCGGCCGGAGGCCCCGGCCGGGAGCGAGGTGAGCAGGACCTTGCCCTGCCCGCGCAGCTCGTAGCGGAAGGTGGGGTGCTGCGTGCCGGCGAGCGTGCGGCTCGAGGCGCGCAGGGTGTTGTCGTAGGCGTGATCGTACGCCTCTTCCAGCTCGACGAAGCCGTCGCCGTTGTCGTCCGCGGCGCCCATCAGGCCGGAGACGAAGTAATGCGTGAAGAAGGAGCCCTTGAGGGCATCGGACTCCTGCGCGTCCTCGTTGGCCGAGCTCGCCGTGAGAAAGACGACGCCCTCGCCCGCGAGGCGGCCGTCGATGCGGATGTCGACCGGCGCCGCGGGGCTGCCCCCCTTCACCCGCGTGAGCGCGCCGGAGCGGCAAGCGTCGAGGACGAGGATGCGGAAGCTCGCGGCCGAGCCGCGCACGAGCTGCTCGAGCTGCGGCAGATCGAGCGTGGTCTTGCCGAGGTGCAGCGCCGTCGCGTCGGCGTGCCCCGAGTAATAAACGACGGCGATGATCTGGACGTCCGGCGCCGCCGCCTGGCGGATCCGATCGTTCATCGCGATCAACGTGGCGCGGACGGTGTCTGCGCCCTCGCCCCGAAGCAGCACCATGTTCGCCGGGGGGAAGCCGCCGAGGTCCTTGAGCACGTCGTGAACCCGCGACGCGTCGGACTCGGCGTAACGCAGCTCGACGTCGCCCGGGGCGCCCGCGTTGTTGCCGATGATCACGGCGAAGCGCTCGATCCGCGCCCACGCGAAGGTTGTCTGGAGCAGGGTCGCGAGGAAGACGCCGAGGATCCAGAGTGACTTCATGGAGCGGTCCGCTTGACGAAGGAGACGCGATCGACCTCGCAGCCGGCGGGGATCGGCGGGCTGTCCGGCGCGGCCTCGAAGGCGACGCGCAAAGGTTCGAGCTCGATCGGATCGGCGCAGAAGAGGGCGTACGTGGTCTCCGCGCCGAGGACGTCGTCGAGCACCGTGCTCTGGTCGAGCGGCACGTCGTTGCCACGCGTGATGCGCACGGCCCGCGGCGCGGAGGGGTAATAGACGCTGGCCTTGCGCGCGCCGTCGACGCTGATCAGGGCGAAATAGGCGTCGTCGCGCTGCATCGTGTACGTGAACTGGAGGGTGTCGCCGGGATAGACGCTCTCGCCGGCCGCGCCGGGCGTCACCGCAGCGCCGTGCTTCACGTAGAAGCCGACGCGGGGGCGGCCCTTGATGCGCGTTCCGGGCTCCTCGGGATCGTCGACGGCGGGTCGCGCCCGGAACCAGAACGCGAACGCGGCGGCGGCGGCGAGCGCCACGGCGACCCGCGGGGCCCAGCGAGCGAGGCGCCGCGCCTTGGGCACCGGGCGCGCGGCCGGGAGCGGGGGCGGATCGGCGAGGAAGGCTCGGCGGTCGGCTTCGATCTCGGCGAGGCGCGCCGCGCAGCGCGCGCAGCCATCGAGGTGGGCGCGCGCATCGCGCCCGGCCGCAGCGTCGAGCTCGCCGGCGACGAGGCGGTCGAGGCGCAGATCGGAGAGGCAGGTCTCCGGTCGCGATCGCGTCAGGACAGGTCGCATGGTTCACCCTCCGCGTGGGACGCGGCCCACGTCTTCAGCCGATCGAGCAGGTTGCCGACATGCCGGCGCGAGCAGCCCATGACCGCGGCGATCTCCTCGTGGGTCATGTCGTCGAGGTAGTAGTAGACGGCGGCCGTCGCGAGGTCCTCGGGCAGCTTGGCGAGCAGGTCGCGCACGAGCGCGCTGGCCTCCGCGGAGGGCGGCACGGCCTCGCCGCCGGCGGGCGCGACGCGCTCGTTGAGGATCCGCGAGCGCGTCTTGCCATCACGCAGCTTGTTCAGGCAGAGGTTCGTCGTGGCGCTGTAGAGCCACGTGGTGAGCGAGCTCGTCCCCTGGAACTGATCGGGGCGCTCGAGGAGCGAGGCGAAGACCTCCTGCAACGCTTCGCGCGCGTCGGCCTCGTTGCCGAGGAGGCGCGCGGCGCGGCGGAGCACCGAGTGTCCGTGCGTCCGATAGACCTGCTCGATGCTCTGCCGTGCCAGCATGCCGTCCGCTCAGAACCAGTCGATGCCCTGCGTCGGCGTGCCGAGGTGCACCGTGATGGTGGTGCCGAACCCGTTCGGCGCCTCGCGGAAGGTGTCCTTCCCGCTGCCGCAGTCCGGCTCGGGATTCTGCTCGTCGCACGCCTGGATGCACGCGTCGTACATGGCGCCCTGTTCGCACGCACCGAAACAGGCGTTGATGGCGTCGCCGTACTGCTGGTAGCACGCCTGGATCGCCTCCTTCTCCGCGGGGGTTTTGCGCACGACCTCCATGAGGTGGTAGCCGGGCGAGGGTCGGCCCCCCAAGAGGCTCTCCCACACGCTATTCGGCTCGAGCTCATGGTCGACGTACACGAGGACGTGGTCCTCGCTCATGCCGAGCATGTTGGCCTCGACTTGCTCGAAGTCCGTGATCGACCCCTCGCTCATGCCCGGCTCGACGGCGAGGATGAGGGCCAAGCCGACCTTGTCCTGGCCGGTCTCCTCCGCGGTGATGAGGGCGCCGTCGGGCGGAGGGGTGAAGATCGGCAGGGTGAAGCCCGCGGGGAACTGGCCGCTGACGGCGGCGCTGGTGCCGAAGAGGCCGTCCGGGGATTGCTGGGGGAGCGACCAGATCAGGGCCACCTCGGCGGCCGAGACGGAGCTGCCGTCGTTGACGACGGAGCCCTGCACGGTGGCGAGGGCCTCGCCCTGGTAGGTCGGGTCGACTTGCGATCCGCAGCCGGCGACGGGGAGAGAGGCGATGGCGAGGGTGGCGAAAGGAAAAAGAGAAAGACGACGCAAGTTCATGGGCGGCGCTCCTTCGTTGAGGTTGCCGTGTCGCCTCTTTGGGAACGCGAGGCCGCCGCGATGGCACGGTCACCGAAAAAAAACTCGGCCAGAGGTCCGACGCGCGAGCGCCGGTGCTCAGATGCGGCGGAGCCCCGTGGCGCTGGCGAGCAACATCTCCCGCACGGCCTGGGCGCGCTCGCGCGAGACGGGGACGCTCACGCCGCGTCGCTCGGGGCCGATGCCGACGCCGACGAAGATGCGGGTCTCACCGCCGTCCCGTTCGAGCTCCTTGATATGGGCGGCGTTCACGAGCCAGTTGCGGTGGACACGCGTGAGCGCCCGGCCGAACGAGGCCTCGATGGCGGACAAGGAGAGGTCGAGGTCGAACGTGCCGTGGGGCGTGTGGACCGAGGTGAGCCGGTCGGCCGCTTCGAAGGCCCAGACCTCGTTCTGTTCGAGGAACACGAGGCTTCGTCCACGGCGCGCGACGATCCGGAGGGGACTCTGGCTCTGGGGCACGACGAGGCGGCGTCGGGCAGCGAGGCGCCGGAGGCACTGCTCGACGCGCTCCTCGGTGAAGGGCTTCAAGAGGTAATCGTCGACGCCGAGGTCGAACGCCTCGATCGCGTGGTCCTTGAACGCGGTCGCCAGCACGAACATCGGCCGGCGCGGGTTGCGCGTCGAAGTCCGCACGAGGTCGAGCCCGGTCTCGTCGTCGCCCTCGAGCGCGATGTCGACGAAGACGACGTCCACTTCGAGCCCAGCAGGAGCCGGCTGCAAGGCCTGGCGCGCCTCACCGACGCTCGCGACCGCGCCGACGACCTCGGCAAGGCGCGAGCCTTCGAGCAGCTCGACGAGGTAATTACGCGCAGGCCACTCGTCCTCGACGACCAGCACACGAAACCGAAGCGTATCGACAGTCCCGGAGAGATCGGTCATCGGGCCGTGATGCTAGCCCGCGGAAGCCGCCGCGGGAATCGTGGCTGGGGGCCGGTGCGCCGGGGCTCTGCCCCGGACCCCGCGGGGGCTATCCGCCCCTCGACCCGGACCAGCGCAAGCGCTGGACTCGGGGTGGAAGAACTGCGCGATGCGCAGTTCTTCCAACGGGCCCGTTGGACCGCGTTGCCGATCGAAATGGCAGTGCGGCCGTCTTGATTGGCAGGGTCGTGGCTGGTCTTGAAACGGCCTGTTCG
>NZ_JASBQE010000046.1 GCF_029960785.1 Polyangium sp. 15x6 | reverse complement strand
GCGTGATCTCGACACGCTCCCGAAGGCCGCGCCCGCACCGGCCCCCGCGCCCGCGGCCGCCGCTCCGGCGCCCGTGGCCGCCGCGCCGGGCGAGCTCCTCGCGCCCGAGGTGCGTCCGCTCAGCATGATGCGCAAGGCCATCGCGCGGCGGCTCGTCGAGTCGAAGCAGACGGTCCCGCATTTCTACCTGACGATCGACGTCGACGCGGATCCGCTGAATGCCCTGCGCGAGCAGATCAATGCCGAGCTCGCCGCGGCCGCGGAGCCCGGCAAGGACGCGTCGAAGATCTCGCTGAACGATCTGCTCGTCAAGGCCTGCGCGATTGCATTGCGCCGCGTCCCCGAGTGCAACGCGCAATATACGCCCGACGCCATTCTCGTGCATCGCCGCGTCGACATCTCGGTCGCCGTCGCCGTCTCCGAGGGCCTCGTCACGCCCGTCGTGCGCGACGCCGACAAGAAGAGCATCACCGCCATCGGCGCGGAGATCCGCGACCTCGCGGCCCGCGCGAAGGCGAAGAAGCTCAAGCCCGAGGAAATGGCGAACGGCACGTTCTCCATCTCGAACCTCGGCATGTACGGGATCGACGAGTTCTCCGCGGTCATCAACCCGCCCGAGGGCGCGATCCTCGCCGTCGGTCAGGTGCGGCGCGAGCCCGTCGTGAAGGGCGACGCCGTGGTCCCCGGTCGCCGCCTCGCGATGACGCTCTCCTGCGATCACCGCGTGATCGACGGCGCCGTGGGCGCGACGTTCTTGAAGGCGCTGCGGGCGCTCCTCGAGCGCCCGATGCAGATCCTCGTCTCCTGACGAGGCGAGCAAGGGTGCGCCCCCGACGCGGGGCGCACCCTCCTCTACCTATCCAATCACGGCTCGTTCTGGCAGTTGCGGCGCGTGAGCCAATCGGTCACGGACCGCACGATCGGCCGATAGCCGAAGGCCGGCGACGCGAGGTCGTCCATGTTCGCCGGACAAACCGAGCCGAGGACCGCCTGATCGCCGAGCGCCTTCATCAGCGCGATCGGCCGGAGGCCCGGGTAGGCCTTTGCGCGGACCTGCAGCGTGCGCCCGCCGGTCGCGGGGTCGACTGCGCAGAGGGGGTTATCGTTGTTCGGCTCGAAGCAATCGCACGCCGTCAAGCCCGGGTTCGAGCAGTCGCGCTGGTCGCCGGGCAGGAGCGGCAGGATGCACGCGTATTGCAGATCGTTGTTGTCGATCGTCCAGTCGTTGCCGTTGATCGGGTTGCCGCCCGGGTTCGACCCGTTCACGACGGGATCGCCCGTGATCGGGTTCGTCCCGGTGCGCGGCTGGATCGACTCGATCATGAGCGGATCGAGCGGCTTCACACCGCCCGCGGGGTCGCCGAGGATGACGTCCCAGGTCGTCGCGCCGGTCGCGTTGAGCGGCGCCGAGAGCTCGGCCGCGGTCTTGAAGCCCTTCGAGATGTCGGTCTTGTCCCGCGCCACGTCCTGCCAGGGCACGCCGACGAGCCCGGAGATGAGCACCTTCTCGGGCCCGCGAATCGCCGTGATGTTGTCGGTCGGGTCGAGGTCCGAGAAGAGCGGGTTCGGCACGAGCTCGCCGGCCCGGTTCGTGATCGTGGCCTGGCTGAACGCCTGAGCGTACCGGTCGATCGGATACATGAAATCGATGCCGAAGCGGCGCTTCTGGTCCCAGCAGCGCAGGTTGATGTCGTCCTCTTGGGTCGTGTAGAGCGCCGTTCCGCCGCTCGGGTCCTGGCACGTCGGATCGGCCGGGCAGTCACCCGTCGCCTGGCCGCACGATTTGCAGCACGGATCGTTCGGATTGACCGCGCACTCCTGCCGCGCGCGCGGCAACCGCACGTTCGTCGCGCCGTTGCGGAGCTGGTTGACGTAATAGAACTGCCCGTACTCCTTCGTCGAGCAATCGTTCTCGTCGGTCAGCATGAGCACGGTGAGCAGCGAATCCGGCCGCAGGAACTCCGCGCGTTGCTGCAGGAGCACCGTGTCGACGCCCTGGGGCGTCGCCTTGCCGTCGATGACCGAGATGGTCGCGTGGGGCTCCGGATCCACGAGGAAGCGGTAGATGCTCTCGAGCTGCGACTCGTAGCCGCAGCCGATCTGCCCGACGCCGAGGACCATGTCGCGCAGCCTCGGCACGAGGCCGCCGCCATTCCCGTCGTTGATCTGGTCTTCGCCCGGCGGGTTGAGCTGCTGGTTGGGATCCCAGGCGAGGAAGCCCTTGCTCTCGTACGTCGGCACATCCGCGCCGCCGCATTGATCCTGGCGCGTGAGCAGGTGCGCCTTGTCGTTGTTCGTCGTGTTCGGGTTCGGTGAGCACTCGAAGCTGTTCGGATCCACGTCCGGGCAGGAATCCGCGCCGTGGCCGCCGATGCTCGAGCTGATGACGCCGATGTGGATGTCGGCGATCGGCTCGAAGGCGCGGACCGTTCCGCCCGGACAGGCTTCCCCGGGCCCGTTCGGCTGCTGCCCCGGGGGCGCGGGCACGCCCGACGGGTCGATGCACGGCGGGTTCACGACGCCCTGCACGATGTCCGGGATCGTGCGGGCCAGGATGGCCTGCTTGTCGGCCATGCTGCGCGAATTGTCGATCGCGAAGAGCAGGTCGAGCCGCTCGGCCACGACGCACGCCGCGGGCCCGCCGCCGCCGCTGCCGCCGTTTCCGCTGCCGCCCGTGCCACCGCCCTCGCCAGCAGCGCCGCCGGTCCCGCCGGTGCCGATGCCGCCCGCGCCGCCGTTTCCGCTGCCGCCGCTGCCGCCGCTGCCGCCGTTTCCGTTGCCGCCCGTGCCGCCGCCCGTCACATCGTCGTTGCACCCTGCGAACGCGAGCAGCGCTACCAGGCCAAATCCAAGGATAGTTCCACGTCGACCGATCATGTCATGCCTCCCTCTAGGCTAAGGGCGTATGGGAGAAAACATGGCTGAACGGTGATCGTCAAGGGGTGCGCAGCAAATCGCGCGCGCCATCGGCGACGAATTGCACGGCGATGGCGGCGAGGATGAGGCCCATCACGCGCTCCAGGATCGCCACGCCGCTCTGCCCGAGGACGCGCTGCACGAGCGAGGCCGCGCGCAGGATGAAATAGGCCGCGACAAACGTGATCGTGACGGCGAGGAGGACGGGCACGGCGTAGAGGAGGCTCCGCGTGTTGCCCTGGGACATGAGCACCATCACGCTGGCGATGGAGCCCGGACCGGCGAGCAGGGGCATGGCGAGGGGCACGAGCGCCACGTCCTCCTTGCGCGCGCTCTCCTCGGTCTCTTCGGGCGAGGTGCGGGTCCCCGGGCGCTTGGCGCGCAGCATGTCGAGCGCGGTGAGCATGAGCAGCAGCCCGCCCGCCACGCGGAAGGCGCCGAGGCTGATGCCGAAGATCTTGAAAATGACGCCGCCGAAGATCGCGAACGTCATGAGGATGAAGTAGCCCGTGAAGCAGGCGCGGCGCGCCATCTGCCGGATCTTTTCGGGCGGATCGTTCGACGTGATGGCGAGGAAAATCGGCACGACGCCGATCGGGTCGACCACGAAGAACACCGCCGAAAGGGCGACGAAGAAAAACGTCACGAGATCGGTCAAGGGCACATCCTACGGATGCGCTCGCTATAGACCCGGACCCGGCGAGAAGCCAGCCTCGTCCGTCCCCAGGCGCGGGTTGACGTGGGGCGGACGCCGCGGTATCTCGCCCTTCTCATGTTCCGCGTGACCGAAGAAGTGCGGTTTTGTTATGGCCACCGCTTGCTCGACTACGAGGGCCCTTGCGCCCGCATCCACGGCCACAACGCCCGCGTCGCGATCGAGCTCTCGGCGCCCACGCTCGACCGCAAAGGGTTCGTCGCGGACTTCTTCGACATCGAGAAGGCCGGCAAGGATTGGATCCTCGCGCAGTTCGACCACCGCCTCATCCTGCGGGAGGACGACCCCGTCATTCCCTTCCTGAAGCAGGCGGGCGAGGCGTTCGTCACGCTCCCGGTGAATCCGAGCGCCGAGAATTTCGCCAAGCTCATTTTCGATCACCTCCGCGCGCACGGCGCGCCCGTCACGGCCGTGTCTTTCTACGAGACGGACACGGCCGTCGCGACGTACGAGGATCGCTAGGTTTTTCCCATGAGCAAGGCAGCCCTCGTCACCGGCGCAGGCAAGCGGATCGGCCGCGCGATTGCGATGATGCTCGCGCGCGACGGGTTCTCCGTGGCAGTCCACTACCATCGATCCCGCGAGGACGCCGAGAGCCTCGTCGCCGCGATCGAATCGGCCGGCGGGCGCGCGGCGGCGGTTCCGGCGAACCTCGCGGACGAGGCGGAGACGGGCTCGCTCGTGGATCGCGCGGCTCTGCTCGTGGGGCCGCTCGTGGCCCTCGTGAACAACGCCTCGACGTTCGAGTACGACACGCCGGAGACGGCCACGCGCGAGACGTGGGATCTGCACATGGAGGCGAACCTCCGGGCGCCCTTCGTGCTCACGCAGCAATTCGCGCGGCGCTTGCCCGAGGGGGTGGAGGGCGCGGTCGTGAACGTCCTCGATCAGCGTGTCTGGAACCTGAGCCCGCATTACACGACGTATACCGTGAGCAAGGCCGGGCTCTGGGCGCTCACGCAATCGCTCGCGCTCGCGCTCGCGCCGCGCATCCGGGTGAACGCGGTGGGCCCCGGGCCGACGCTCCCGAGCACGCGACAAACGCCCGAGCAGTTCGCCGCGCAATGCGAGAGCATGCCGCTCCGCCGCGGGGCCACGCCCGAGGACGTCTGCGACGCGGTCCGTTACCTGCTTTCGGCGCGCGCGGTGACGGGGCAGATGATCGCGGTCGACGGGGGTCAGCACCTCGGCTGGGCCACGCCGACGTCGGATTCGTCACCGGATTGACGGGATCTCATTCCTGCTGGATGAACGTCTGCGAGGCGTCCTCGCCGCGCACCTTGATGTTCGCGTGCTCGTCGGTCGTGAGCGCGAGGTCCTTGTAATGCACGGACGCGAGCTCGGGCGTGTACCCGTCGGGACAATCGAGCAGGGTCATCGTGGGTTCGGGCAGGGCCACGGTCTGCTTGCTCGCGGCGCCGGCCGCGAACTGGCCGCTCTGCTCGACGACGTCGTCGACGTCGTGCTGCAGGTTCGGGTTGGGGTGCGTTTTGCCCTGATCGTCGACGCATACGAGCCGGGCGGAGCGCCCTGCCTTTACCTTGAAGCCGACATCGTGCGGGAGCTGGGCCCGGTTCTCGACCTCGACGTTCAGCGCGCCCTTGAGCGAGATGGTCGCGAGCCTGAATACCTGACCGGGGAGCGCGGGGTTGGTGTACCGCTTGGCATCTCCCGTTTGCACGAGCCGCTCGCGACCGCGGCCTCGGATGACCTCGATTTCGTTCCAGTCCGCCTCGGCGAGCTCCGCCTGGGAGCCGGCCGGGCAGCCACGCTTCATATAGGGCGGGTGGAGGTCGAGGGTGACACGACCCGTCACGAATCCCTTCGGATTCGAGGCGAACGGGAAGCCGCGCCGGACCTTGATGACCTTGACGTCCCGACCAGCGAGGGTGCGGAGCCCTCCGGACTCGCTCGCGCACACGTAGGTGGCGGTCGCCGTGGCCTTGAAAACGAAGGGAATGCGCCGATCCGAGCCGACGATGTCGGAAAAATCGATGGTGAGGTTGCCGAGATCGTCGGTGTCCGTCTCCACGTCAAGCGCTTGCGCGGCTGCGCTCGCGGACAGGATGGTGGCTGTCGTCGCCAGGGTGCATAGCGAGATTCGAGAATGCTTTTTCATAGCTCCTCCCCCTGGGCGATCACCCCTGAGCGATCGCCTCATGGGCAGACCATGCAATTGGTTTGCCCGGAGCATCCGTCCACGGCGTGCTCACAGGATGCGCCGGCTCCGGTCGGGTCCGAGCTCGCCAAACCCATCCGGCCCGAGAACCTGGATCCAGGTATAACGAATGTCGGCGAGCTGTGGCGAATATCCTTCGTGGCCGCAATCGAGCTCGATCAGGTTGTCCGGGCGCTCGATCCGGAGGGGCTCCGGCTCGGTGGGGCGCCCGTCCTCGCCGATGGTCAGCGTGCGTTTCACCTCGAGCTCTCTTCGGAACGGAACCCGATATTCGGGCCAGGGCAGCACTTCCGCTTGCAGGTTCGCGCATACGTACAGCGCCGAGACGGTGGCCTTGAGCGTGTACGTGCGCGTCATGAGGACGTGATCGTTGTCCTCGAAGCGGACTTCGAGGTTTCCCCGCGCGTCGAGGGTCGTCGTCACGTTCGAGATCGCGGCGGCGTCCCTCGCGACGAGGAGAGCGCATGCGGTCGCGAGCCCCGCCAGCAGGGAGACGAAAACGTGTCGCATGGGTTTGTCCTCCTGGATGAATTCGTGTCACAGGGCGACGTCGGAGCTGTGAACGGCCCGGCGGCGGCGAACACCGTCGGGCCGTCCACCGGGGTGGATCAGATACCATGAAGGATTTGCCGCCGGACCGGGGCCGGGGCGGCGGAGTCGTACGGGCTCCGAAGCTGGATGTTGTCGTACCTCACCTCGATGAGCATGAGATCCGTGCCGGAGGGGCATTGGAGCATCGATTGTGGGATATCGGTCGAGACCTCGGCCTCCGCCGAGCCGAGCGCGTCCGTCGTGACCACCACGGACTTCTGGAGGTTGTTCCTGTAGACGCGCGTGTATCCCGGCAGGGAGATCCAGTGACCATCCCTGAAATCGACGCACCCCCAACGTGTCGTCCGCTCGGTGCGCAGGTTGTACTGAATGGCGTGGCTGTTCGGCAGGTTCTCGACCTGGAAGGAGACGACGAGCTCGTAGGTACCCTCCTGGATCGAGCTATCGGCCCTGGTGAAGGCCGCATGGGCCACGCACGCGGTGGAGACGAGCGCGGCGCCTGCCAGGACGGCGACATAGCTGGCACGATTCTTCGTATTCATGGCTTCCTCCTGTGAAGAGCGAAGGCCTCGGCCGGCTTCCCTTCCGGGTGGCTCCGCCCGTGTCACGTCCAGGGTAGAAGCAAAGGGTCTGCCGTTCGTCTGGACCGCTCATTGCACTCAAGGCAAGGGGAATGCTTCCCAGGAGGTCATGGGCGCGGGCGCGGATCCGAACCGATTGACAAGGAGAATGTCTTCATAATGCGCCGAGGCGAGGACCGGGGCCATGCCGACGGGGCACGCGAGCAGCGGGAGCGCAGGCGGATCCGAGACGATGGTGCCCTCCACGTTCCCCTCCTCGTCCACCTCGAACGTGATCACTTTCAGCACGTGGAGTGATGCCGCGAGGCGCGGGAAGGGCACGAAGTTCCGAGGATTGCTCCGGTATGCGCACACGAAGACGGTCGTCGCCTTGGAGGTGAGCGTGTAGCGCACGGCGTCGCCGCGAGGCAGGACGTCGTCCCGGAAGTCCACAACGAGGCTTCCATCGACACGCACGGCAGCGCCGGAGATTTCGAGGGCCCGCGCCTCTCCCGCGGAGGCGAGGAGCGCGGCGGCGGCCAGGATCGTACTTAGAATCGGTAGAATCGAGGTTTTCATGACACACTCCTCGGAAGGAATCTTCCTTCATTCATTGCCCGGGTGACGCTCCCAGAAGAGGGAGGGCACGGGGACCTCGCCGAACGGGCTCCGGAGGATGATGTCCTCATGACGTACGGAATCGACCGTCGGTACGAGGCGGAAGGGGCATTGGAGCGGGGGCGCGGCGAGGGCCGACGTGGTGATGATCCCCTCGAGGTTCCCGCTCGCGTCGGCCCGGAGGGTCACGGTCTGCAGGATGTCGCGGAAAATCTGGGTGGATGGCTCGCTCAAGGTGATCGCCGTCCACGGCACGCTGCACACGAACCTGGCCGTCACCTTGGACACCAGCGAATAACGGACGGAGCTGTTCTGGGGCAGCGTCTCGTCCCAGAACACGACCACGAGGGCCCCGTCGGGACGAATGGCCGTACCCGCGATGTCGAGCGCGCGGGCGTCCTGCCCGGCCGAAAGGAACAAGGCGCCCGCGGCCGTCGCGAGCAACGTGGAGCGGCGTGAGATCATGAGTCTCCCCCTTTCTGTTCCGTGGCCGCGACGCACCGCGACCCGACACGTTGATCCATGGCGTCACGAGGTCGACCGTCAACGTGGGCGGATCCGCAGCCTGCGCGCGGCGAACGAAATGGAAATACCCTCGCCTACGCGCGGAGGAGCCTAGGCGAACTCCCGTCAGGGCCCCCGAGGGGCCCCCCGGACGGGACACGTTGTGTTATCGAGAGGCATGACCCCGACGGCGATCCCCACGGCCCCCGGCGAGACCCTGCTCGGCCATGCCCACCATTTCCAGAGCGACCGGTTGCCCTTCTTCCGGCGCGTCGCCGACACGGGCGACGTCGTCGCGGGCCGGATGCTCCATCGCACCTTCTATTTCGTGAACGGCCCCGAGGCCGCGCACGAGATGCTCGTGGAGAAGGCGCGCAGCTTCGAAAAATCCCCCGGCATCCGGATCCTGCTCCATGATCTCGCGGGCCAGGGCCTCTTCACGAGCGAGGGCGATCTCTGGCGACGCCAGCGCCGCTTGCTCTCGCCGCTCTTCCACCCGACGCAGGTCCAGACCTACGTGAGCGCGATGAACGGCGAGGCCCTGCGCGTCCGTGAACGGCTCCGCGACGGCGAGCGCACGGATCTCGCTGCCGAGATGACGCGGATCGCGATGAGCGTCGTCGGCCGCACCCTCTTCGACGCGCGGACCTTCGACGAGGCCGACGAGCTCGGCGAGGCGCTCACCATCGCGCTCGGCTGGGTGAACAGCCACATGGGTACGCCGTACATGACGCTGCAGATCTCGGCCATCGGGATGACCGAGATCCTCGACGGAAAGCTCCCGCCGTGGCTCGAGGACGTCCGCGCCCGCGCCCGCGCCGCGCTCGACACGCCGATCTTCATGCCCGGCCGAAATGATCCCAAGATCGTGCGCGCGCTCGAGGTCCTCGACAAACGTATTCAGGCCATGATCGACGATCGCCGCGCGAGTCACGCCGATCGAAATGATCTGCTCACGCGGCTCCTGTACGCGCGCGACGCCGATCTCGGCGGCGAGGGCATGAGCGACAAGCAGGTCCGCGACGAGGCGAACACGCTGTTCATCGCGGGGCACGAGACCACGGCGACCGCGCTCGCCTGGTCGTTTTACCTGCTCTCGCGCGACCCCGCCGCGCGGGCGAAGGTGCAGGCCGAGGCCGACGCCTTCGGCCCCGAGGGCCCGACCTCCTACGACCCCGAAAAGCTCGCCTATACGACGCGCGTCTTCAAGGAGGCGCTGCGCCTCTATCCGCCGGTGATCGTGCTCCCGCGACGCTCGCTCGAGCGCGTCGAGCTCGGCGGCCACACCTTCCCCGAGCGCACCGTCTTCTTCATGAACGTCTACGGCATGCACCACCGGAAGGATTGCTTCGCCGATCCCGAGAGGTTCGATCCGGACCGTTTCACCCCGGAGAACGAGGCGAAGCGCCCGAAAGCAGCGTGGATCCCGTTCGGCGTGGGGCCGCGCGTGTGCATCGGGAACCATTTCGCGCTGATGGAAGGGCCCGTCGTGCTCGCCACGTTGATGCGTGGTTTGTCCTTCGAGGTCGAGCCCCAGGACGTCGAGCCCGAGACGTTCGCCACGCTCCGCCCGAAAGGCGGCGTCTGGGCGCGGGTGTGCCGCCGCAGCGCCTGATCCCCTCCCCGCCCGCCGCCCCGCCTCCGCCCTCCCCCCTGTAGCTCCCCACTCCCGCCCCGCGCTTCCTGGATGCATACGTATCCTTGCGCACGTTGTCTACACAAAAGTTTTGACAAAGTTTGCACAACACATGAACAAACGATATTCCATAGAACGTTCGCTGCACAAAAGAGCGTTCAAGAACACATTTACCCTTCGTTCGAAGGCAAGGTTCAGGAGTACCGACCGTGAAGCAAGAGCACCTCCGTTCTCCGCACGTGATGCTGGGCGCAGCGCTCCTCGTTTCGTCCCTCGGAGGCCTGGGCGCTTGCCAGGAGGCCGAAGAGGAGGCCGCGCCGGCCCCGGAGCCCGCCGCCGAGGCGCCCGGTCGTTGCATCTACACGAGCCCCTTCACCCAGGCCGAGGAGTGCCGCGATTACACCGGCAAGGGCTGGTCCGCCGAGTCCGCCGAGGCCGATTGCAAGGCGCTCGCGCAATCCACCTTCACGAAAGCCGAAGCCTGCGCCTATCCGAAGACGCTCGGGCGCTGCGTGCTCGACGGCGGGAAGGACGACGAATACAGCATCGTGTTCCCCGGCGAAGACACGGCCCAGTGCGCCTCGACCCAGCGCGGCTGCGAGCTCTTCGGCGGCGGGAAGTTCCTGCCCGACGCATGTGAAGGCGTGATCGACGAGCCGGGCAATCCCGATCCGAGCGGCTCGGTCTTCCAGTGGCCCACAGAGGTGTGCGCGGACCCGAAGGCCGGCGAGCCCGCGGGCCAGAGCAGCGGCAAGGTCTGCACGTTCGGCGCGATCTCGGGCTGTACCGAGCCCGGCCGCAGATTCACCGATTACGCGTCCTGCGAGCCGGTGCTCACGCAGCGCCCCTACTGGCCGGCCCCGCCCTCCGATTTCAAGACGCCCGACGACGATCCGCGTCTCTCGGACGCGCAATGGCTCGGCGAGCTCGCGTGGGTGACGGAGCAGGTCGAGGCATGCGGCTGCGTGTGTTGCCACTCGGAGAAAGCCGCGCCCGCCGAGGGTCCGTCGAACTGGTACATCGAGGCCAGTCCGATCTGGACCGATAGCTTCTATCCAACGGGCCTCGCGCTCGCCGCCGGCTGGGTCTCGTCGGACGCGCTCGGCGCCTATCCGCCAGACCAGAACAACGGGTTTTCCCGCGACGTTTCCGGCCTTCCGAGCACAGACCCGGCGCGAATGGTCGCCTTCTTCGAAGGCGAGCTGCTCCGGCGCGGTTTCAAGAAGGAAGACTTCGCGAGCGAAACGCCCTTCGGCGGGCCGCTGTACGAACAGAGCCTTTACGTGCCGAGCGATTGTGATGCCGGCCAGGGCGTGGACGCCGCCGGCAAGATCACGTGGACCGGCGGGGACGCCCGTTACGTTTACATTTTATCGGCCGACGCGAAGAACCCAGGGGCGCCGCCGAACCTCGACCTGCCCGAAGGGACGCTCTGGCGGCTCGACGTTCCATGGACCGCCGCGCCTGTGAAGAGCGGTATCACCTACGGCGAAATCCTGCCGAATACAAGGCAAGGCCATCCCGCAGACGGGAGCCCAGAAAAACTCGTCCCGGGCACGAAATATTATCTGTACGTATGGGCAGACGTCGGCATCCCGATCACGCGGTGCCTGTTCGACGTCCCGCTTTGACGCGCGGCGCGGCGCAGCGCGGGGCGTTGCCCCGCACCCCAGCAGGGGGCTGTCCGCCCCCTGCACCCCGGACCAGCGCAAGCGCTGGACTCGGGGTCGATGAACTGCGCGATGCGCAGTTCATCGAACACCGTGGCAGGACCACGAGCGCCGTTGCCAATCAAGACAGCAGCGCTGCCATACGTGCTGGGGACGTTTTCTTTGTCGACAGCGCGCATCGCGCGCTGTCGCCCCGGGTCCAGCGCTTGCGCTGGTCCGGGTCCAGGGGTGGACAACCCCTGGTCGGGGCCCGGGGTGAAACCCCGGCGCAACGGCCGTGGGTTACGCCCGGACAACCTCGATGACCACCGGCGGGCGGGGCCGCGCAGCGTTGCGCTGCCCGGTCTTCGCTTCGTGCCACGCCTCGAGCGCGCGCACCGCGTTCTTTGGCCCGACGGAGTCCACGAAGGCGCGTGCTGCGCCGAACGCCGACCAATCGCGCTCCCGGTGCGTCACGGCGTAGGGGCCACGTTCGTCGAGCCCGCCCTCGTCGAACGCCTGGAACACCTCGATCATCCGGCCGTCACGAACGCTCTTGCAACCGAACTTCGCGAGCTCCTCGCCTGTCGGCAGAACGCCCACGAGATATGTCTCCGTGACGAGCGTCGCGCCACAGAGAATTGCCCCTGACACCTTCGAGATGGCGTCGAGCCATGCCGCCGAGGCGGCTGCCATCTCGTCCTCTTCGCCGCCCCCTTCGAGCTCTGCCACGAGTGCCTCGAGGTCGTCCCGCTCGATCCGGCCCCACCGCCGTACCCACTTCTCGCGACCGCGGCGGGGCCTGCGTTGACCATCGGTCGGATCGGCTGATTTGGATCGCATCGCGGGGTCTACCTGCTCCTCTGCACGATCCGAGCCCCCGGGGAACGGGGCGAAAGCGCCACACGGGGACGAGCTCGGAAGATCGGGCGGGCGAGCCTCTAGCGGGAATTTTTGACCACCGCAAGTGTTCTTTCACGGACGTGACCTTCTCGCCCGGGACACACTCGTTCTTCCCATCCGCCCGGGACCGTGTGTAGAACGGCCGCCGCCCGCATGCGTACCTCCTCGTTCGAATGGATCGCCGACGACGGCAAGCCGATCTTCGTGCACGTCTTCTCCCCCGACGAGGGCATGAAGCCCGTGGGCGTCGTCCACGTGTCGCACGGCATGAGCGAGCACGGCGCCCGCTACACGCGCCTTGCCGAGGCCCTGACCGCGCGCGGCCTCGTCGTCGAGGCCCACGACCACCGCGGCCACGGGCGCACCGCGAAGACTGGCGACGAGCTCGGCTACTTCGGCCCGGGCGACGGCTTCGGCCGCGTCGTCGCGGACCTGCGGGGCCTGCTCGCGCGCGCCCGCACGGCGTACGCCGGCCTTCCGCAGGCGCTGATCGGCCATTCGATGGGCTCGCTCATCGCGCAGGGCGTCCTGCCCGAGGAGGGCAAGAAGCTCGGCGCCGTGATCCTTTCGGGCACCAACGGACCGCCGAGCATGATGGCGCGCGCGGGCGTGCTCGTGGCGAAGGCCGAGCGCGCGCGGCTCGGCGAGCGCGGCAAGAGCGCCGTGATCCAGGGGATGTCGTTCGACGCGTGGAACCGCACCTTCAGCCCGAACCGCACGCCCTACGACTGGCTGTCGCGCGACGCGGCCGAGGTCGACAAATACGTCGCCGACACGCTCTGCGGCTTCCCGGCGACGACGGCGTTATGGGTACAGCTCCTCGGCGCGATGCCCTCGCTCGCGCACCCGGACGCGCTCGCGCGGATCCGCAAGGACCTGCCGATGTACGTGGTCGCTGGCTCGGAGGATCCGGTCCACGAGCGGACGAAGAACCTGCGCGGGCTGCTCGACGCGTACGCGAAGGCGGGACTTTCCGATGTGACGTACCGCGTCTATCCGGGCGCGCGTCACGAGCTGTTCAACGAGACGAACCGGGACGAGGTCACCCGCGACGCGGCGGAGTGGCTCGCCCGCAAGCTCGCCCGGTAGTCAGCGCACGAGCACGGCGTCCCCCTCGATCACGATGTCGTCGAACGACCGCGCGGTCGGGTGATCCGCGAAAGGCGGAGCGCCGTCCCGCGCGAGCCCGACGCGGAGCAGGCCTGCCGCGCGCGCGGCGTCGAGCTCGGCCTTCACGTCCGACAGAAAGAGCACCTCGTGCGGCGGGGCGTCGAGCGCGGCCGCGATGCGCGCGTAGGACGCGGGATCGGCCTTCTTGCCGGTCGTCGTGTCGAACCAGCCGTCGAAGAGACCCGAAAGATCCCCCTCGATCGTGTGCCCGAAGAGGAGCCTCTGCGCGAGGACCGACCCGGACGAGAACACCGAAAGCCCGATCCCGCGCGCCTTCCACCGCGCGAGCGCGCCGGGGACGTCCGGGTACACGTGCGCTCGATACGCCCCCGCGTGATAGCCCTCCTCCCAGATCATGCCCTGGATCGCCTTGAGCGACGTCGCCTTGCGATCCTCGTCGATCCACCGGAGCCAGAGCGCGACCACGGCCTCGTCGGACAGGTCTGGCTGCCCTGCCTCCGCCCGCGCCGCATCGAGCGCCGAGGCGACGCGCGCCTCGCCGGCGTGCGTCCGGACGAACGCCGGGAGCGCCCTTCGCGCGTGAACGAAGAGCGTGTCCGTCACGAAGGCGATCGACGTGGTGGTGCCCTCGATGTCCGTGACGATGCGCTTCACCACGGCGCGCCCCGCTCGAGGGTGTCGGCGTCGGGGAAGCGCCGCGCGATCTCGTCGCCCGTGAAGTTTCCGATCCAGCCCGCGGGCGTGCCGAAGAAACGAATCGCGCAGAAGTCGGGCTGCGCGCCCATGTCGAACCAGTGCCGCGTGCCGGCGGGGACCGAGATGAGATCGCCCCGCTCGCAACGCACCGCGAGCACCTGCCCGGCGAGGCGCAGGTAAAACACGCCGGCGCCGTGCACGAAGAAGCGAACCTCGTCCTCGTCGTGCGTGTGCTCTTCGAGAAACTTTCCGCGCGCCGCCCGAGCCTTCTCGGCAGAGCTCGGATCGTCCGGAGCCGGCGAGAGGCGCGCGACGTCGACCGAAGGATAACCGCCCTCGCGGCAGAGTTTTGCGATGGGCTCGCGGTAGGCCGCGAGGATCTCCTCCGCGGTGGCGGAGGGCGTGAACGCAAAGGAAGCCTCCCAGGCCTCGAAGCGAACGCCCACGTCGCGCAGGATCGCCGCGATCTCGGCGTGGTCCTGCGAGGCGCGGACGGGCGTTCCGGGAGCGTTTTCCCGAAAGACGTGGATCGAGCTCACCCCTGGAGGATCGACCCAAACCGATCCTCGCTGCAAGCCCGATCACGCGCTCAGTAATTCACCTGAATTTGCAAACGAACGAGGCGCCCGCTCTCCTGCGGGTAAGGCGGTTCGGGGTAGGTACGCTCGGCGATCGTGTAGGCGGCCGTGGCCTCGACGGCCGGGATGGGCTGCCACTCGAGGCCCATCTCCAGCTCGCGGACCTTGTAATGGGGCGCGTTCGTCTCGAACTTGCGCCCGCCGTCGTAGAGCACGCCGCGAACGTAGGGCACGAAGCTCCCGATCTTGGCCATGGCCATGACGTACCCGCCGTGCAGCGGCCGCTCGACGACGCGATCGCCCACGAGCTCCGGCCCGCGGCCGATGTTGTATTCGGCCTGCAGGCCGATCGGCTGCGGATACAGGACGAACGAGGCGTGGGCGCGGATGTCGCGGATCTCGTCGGGCGCCGTGACGTCGTCCGCGGTCTTCACGACGAACTTGCCCGCATACCCACCGGCGCCGATCTCCACGATCTGCTTGCCGATCTGGAACGGCCACGTGACACGACCGACGACGTGCGGCGTGTCGTTCCGCTCCTTCTGGTTCGCGGTCTGGCCATTGTAGACGCCGAGCGCGACGACGCCGTAATCACCCGAGCCCTTGAGCCCGTCGTCGACGAGCGCCTTGAACCGCTTGCGAATGCGCTCGGGCGCCCAGTAGAAGAAGATGCCGAGATCCCGCTCGTCCTTGACCGCGCTGTTCAATGCGTCCGAGCGATCGAAGGGCGCGCGGTTCTGGCTCGACTGCATGTTCTCGAAGCCGTACGGCACCTTCGACTGCCCCACGCGGAAGCGGAATTCTTTCTTCGCGTCGAGGGCGATGTCGGCATACCAGTCGCGCAGCGTCGGGACGTGGTACTGGTCGGAGACGACGCTCGCGAAATCAGGCTGGATGTACACGAAGACGCGCTCGTGCACGTCGCCCTGGAGGATCAGGCGGGCGCGGCGGATCAAGAAGCCGCCGTCCTTGCCGATCGAACGGTCGCCCTGGGTGTTGACGAGCCGCTCGTTCGTCACGCCGAGCTGGTTGTACCGGAGCTGCGAGTAGCCGCGGATCTTGAGCTTCTCGTACCAGTGCTGCGAGGCCTTGCCCGCGCTCTCGCCGGGCTTCGGCTTTTCGGGTTTGGCCGCTGGCTTCGGGGCGGGTTTGACCGCGGCGGGATCCGCGGACGGGATCGTGGCCAGCGCGATCTCCGATCGGGGCGCGGCGGGGACGTCCGCCGCGGCCGAGCGCGGAGACAAAAGAAGACCAAAAACCGCGGCGAGGGCCGAGCGCGCGGCCAGACGTGCGAGCGACATGGAAGGATTCCGGGGACGTCCCGGCCTTTCTTCTTCTGGCACACCACGCTAGGCGACTTCGGTGACGAACTCGTTACGACTTGGTCGCGACGCCGTTACCGTTTTATTTGCTTTCATTACAAAACGGCGAAGATTCCGTGACGGAAAGAGGCGGCGCGTCGGGAGGACGGGAAGCCGCGCTCACCGCTTGCCGTGCAGGACGCACTCGAGGAGGAACTCGATCGCCTCCACGTGCCGCGCCGCCTCGGTCGGCGTATCGCCCCACGTGTAGAGGCCGTGCCCCGCGAGGAGGTAGCCGTAGACGCAGTCGTCGCCGCCGAGCTCCGCGTCGACCTGCGCGGCGAGGCGCGGGACGTCCTGATCGTTCGGGAAAATGGGCAGGCGGATCGAGGTCTCGTGCGTGTTCACGCCGACGAGGGCCTTCAGCATCTCGAAGCCGGAGAGGACGACGTACCCCTCTGCGACGAGCGCGCGTGACAGGACCGTGGCAGCGACGGAGTGCGTGTGCGCGACGGCGGTCACGCCCGCGCGGCGCCGGTAAATCTGCGCGTGGAGCGGCGTCTCGGCCGAGGGACGGCCCTCGGTGAGGGCGTTTCCTTCGAGGTCGACGACGAGCAGGTCCTCGGCCTGGAGCGCGCCCTTGTCGAGGCCACTCTTCGTGATGACGAAGCGATGCGCGTCGAGGCGGACCGAAAAGTTACCGCTCGTCGCCTGGGCCCAGCCTCGCGCGTGGCAACGACTCGCGAGCGAGAGCAAGGTGGCCGCGGCGGACTCGGGGAGGCGATGTTCCTGCACGCTCGACCCTACCCGGCCGAGGCAACGCGAGCAAGCCCTGGCATGCCCGGCGCGGGGGAGCTCCTCGCTTGACAATCCCGGTCGACTTTGCTGGCCTCGCGGGGGCCACGCGGAGATTTCCGCAGGAATGGAGCGGCCCCGGGTCGCTCGGCCGCTCTCGCCGATGTCCGCGCTCGAAGCCCTCCCAAAGCGTCGCATCCCGTGGCTCGCGGCGTTGTTCCTCGGGATCCTCCTCGGGATCTCCCTCGTCGGTGTCCACCTCGATTCGCCGACGATGGACGAGCCGGTCCACCTCGTGCGGGGCCTGTCGTACTGGTGGATCGGCGACACGAGGCTCGGCTACGCGCACCCGCCGCTCGCGGACGCCCTGCTCGCGCTGCCGGCCGCGCTCCTCGGAGGCCGCGTGGATCTGACCTCGTTTCCAGCGTGGGCCGACGCGGACACGGGCAAGCTGGCCGAGCAATACTTCACGGCGCACTGGGCGGCGGCGCGGGCCGAGCTCGTCATCGCGCGGCACGTGAACGTGCTTTTTTCGTTCCTGCTCGGGCTTTACGTGTTCCGCTTCGCGCGGCGGCGGGCCGGGGATCACGCGGCGCTCTTCGCGCTCGGGCTCCATTGCCTGCACCCGACGCTCCTCGCGCACGGCCGGCTCGTCACCACGGATCTGCCGATCGCCCTGGCCACGACGATCGCCGTGGGCGAGGCGGCCGAGCATTTCGAGCGGCCGCGGCTCCGCACGGCGATCACCACGACGCTCGCGGTGGCGGCGGCATTCTGCATCAAATACAGCGCGGCGTTCCTGGTCCCGCTCCTCCTCTCGCTGGGGTTTTTCTTCGCGTGGCGCGGAGGCGCCGAGGGAGACGCCCCCACGCGACGCGCGAGGCTCGGTCGATTCGCGGCGCACGCCTTCGCCGTCACGCTCGCCACGGTCCTCGCCGTCAATGCGGCGTACGGGTTTCAGCGGACGGGCTTCACGGTCGCGCAGATCCTCGCGGAGCCCGAGCCGCAGAGCTACATCTCGAAACGCGCGAATCATCGGCTCCTCGAAGAGCGCTCGCCGATCGCGCTCTTGCCGCGCTGGCTACGGGTGCCGCTTCCGTACACGTACGTCTTTGGCCTGTCGATGGTGTCGGTGCAGAGCCGCGACGGGCATTCGACGTATTTCCTCGGCATGCGCGCGAACGGCGGCTGGGGCGGGTATTTCCCGGTGATGCTCGCGATCAAGAACCCGCTCGCCGTGCTCGTCTTGCTCGGCGTCGGGCTCTGCCGATCGATCCGCCGCCGCGCCGCGCCGGATCGCGTGGCCGGCACGCTCCTCGCCGCGTGTGGCCTCTATCTCGCCATTTCCATCGGCTCGCGGATCAACATCGGCGTTCGTCACGTCCTGCCGGTGATGCCCTTCTTCGTCCTCGGCGCCGGGACCGTCGCCGCGAGGCTCTGGGAGGAAGGAAAGCGCCGGACGCGTATGCTCCTCGCCCTGCTCGGCGCCGGCACCTTCGCCTCGGCGATCGCCTGGTATCGACACCCCGTCGGGTATTTCAATGCCCTCACCCTCGGCCCGGTCTTCGGGCCCAAGGTCAGCGTCGTCGGCGAGGACTGGGGGCAGGACATGGAAGACGCCGCCGCCGCCCTGAAAGCCCGGAACCTCGGGCCCGTGTATTACCACCGTTATGGCTGGATGATGGCCCGCGAGCTCGAAGCGAACGGCATCGAATACGATCGCTTCCGCTGCGGCGACCGCCCCGGCCCCGGCGTCGCCGTCGTTCACGCCGTCACCCGCGCCCGGAGACCCGACTGCCACCCCGAGCTCTTCACGCAGGCGCCGCTCCTCGTCGTGAACGGCCGCATCTTCGTCTACGCCCTCGACGCGCCCGAGCCCCCCGCCACGTCCGCGCCGCGGCCTCGCCTGCGGCTCGTCCCCCCTCCCCCGCCGAGCGGCGCCTCCCCCGACGACGAGGACTGAATCAGCAAGCGTCCGCACGAGATCGCTTGACAGGTCGAACTCGTTCCTGTACTGATATTGAACATCACTTTCATTTTCAACGAGCACCGAGCCCAGACCCCAGGAGCACGACCATGTCTTGTCCCGCGAAGGCCTCTCCTTGCGCCCCCGTGACGCTCTCGCGCGGTCCCGTCGCCCGCGTCGACCACTGCCCGCAGTGCAACGTGATCTCGATCCACCTCGGCGCGACGTCGATCCGGCTCGAACCCGCAGCCTACGAGGCGCTCTGGGGCACGCTGTCCCACGCGCTGCGCGTGCTGCGCGGGCTCACCGAGGCGCCCGAAGCCACGCCCACGATGTGGACGTCGTCCGGCGGGAGTGCCTAGAAACCCAGGTCGTCCGACATCCGCCGCCCCGTGGGCTTCACGGGCGGCGATGCCGGCGCGGGCGGCTTGCGCTGCGCGGCCCACGGGTCTTCCAGCTCCAGGCTCCGCGTCGGAGACGCAGGAGAGGCCGCCGATGAAGGCGGCGTGACCGACGGAGAAGCCGGAGCGGTCCCCTCCACCGCTTCGAGCTTCGCCCGCCCGTTCTTCACCGTCGCCTTGATCTGCCCCGCGTCGATCATCGCCTGCGCGCGTGCCGCGATCGCCTGCGGCGACTCGGCCGCCGCGCGCGCTCGCTCCCGCTCGATCCCCGCCCGCTCGATCCGCTCGAGGTTCTGCGCGACCTCGTCCTGCTTGCGCGAGACCGACTCCGCCTTCGCCGCGGCCTCGCGCCCGACCTCGCCGATGACGCCCGCGAGGTAGGAGAGCTGCTGCCCGACGTACATCTGCCGCCCCTCGAGCGCCGCGAGCCGCGCCTCGGTCGCGCGCGCCTCGGCCCTGAGCTTCTGCACCTCGGCGAGCGCCATGTCGCCCGCGGTATGGTCCACGCACCCGACGCACGCGAACGAGAGCACCCCCGCGAAGGGCACGAGGAGGCGAACGAGGAGCGCAGAGAGGTGCTTCGAGGCCATCGGCGACACGATGCTAACCCGCCCCGAGCACGCAAGGAAAGGCCTCGTGCAGGCTCGCTCACGGCCCTTCCCTTTACGCCTCGACGCGGGTCGGGCATCCTCGGGGCCGGCGCGCGCTGTGGATGCACCCCGCGGCGCTCGTCACGAAGACCCTTGGAGACCCTCGACCCGGCCCTTTCGAGCCTGATCACGCGCCCCCCGGAGCAGAGGCGCATCGGCCCCTTCGTCCTCGTCGAGCAGCTCGGCGCGGGCGGATACGCGCCGGTCTGGCTCGCGCGCGAGACCTACGGCAAGGCCGAGCTGCGCACGGCGGCCGTCAAGCTGTTCTCGCTCGACGTGAACGCGAACGATCGGAGCCGCATCCTCGAAGAGGCGCGCGCGCTCTGCCGCGTCGAGCATCCGAACGTCGTGCGCTTCTACGCGCTCGCCGTCGACGAAGCGGCCGGGGTCATGGGCCTCGCGATGGAGCACGTCGCCGGTCGATCGCTCGAGGACCGGCTCGAGGCCGAAGGAAAGCTCTCCGTCGACGAGACGCTGCGCGTCGGCGTGGCCATCGCCTCCGCGCTCGCCGCGGTGCACGGCGCAGGCCTCGTGCACCGCGACGTCAAGCCGAGCAACATCGTCGAGGAGGCCGGCGGCGCGTACAAGCTCATCGATTTCGGCATCGCGTCGGCGTCCTCGACCCCGGCCGCCGTCGAGGACGTGATCCCGGCCGGACCGGACAGCGGCACGACGCCGCGCGCGCTCGCCGCGACGGCGCGGATCTCGGGCCGCATCACGGGCACGTACGGCTACATCGATCCCGCGGTCTTCGGCGCGGGCGCGCCGCCCTCGGCCACGAGTGATCTCTACGCGCTCGGCGTCACGCTGCATCGTTGCCTCTCGGGCGCGCTGCCCGCCGAGCGCCTCGGCGGCGACGGCGCGCTCGATCCCGGCGTGCTCACGGGGTACACGAGGCCTCTGCCGCTCGCCGCGCGCATCGAGGGCGTCCCCCGCGCGCTCGCCGCGCTCGTCGACCACCTGCTCTCGCCGCGCCCCGACGACAGACCTCCGCGGGCCTCGTGGGTCGCGCACCACTTCGAACAGATCCGCCGCGATCTCGCGGGCCGCGCGCGCGTCTTGCCCGACGAGGACGAAGGCCCGTTCCGGGGCCTTCGCCGCTTCGAAGCGCGCGATCGCGACGTCTTCTTCGGCCGCACGCCCGAGATCGCGGCCGCGATCGAGCTCTGCCGCGGCCGCGGGCTCATCGCGCTCGTCGGCCCCTCGGGCAGCGGCAAATCCAGCCTCGCGCGCGCGGGCATCTTGCCGGCGCTCGCCGAGGGCGGGATCGTGGGCTGGCCCGAGGTGTGGGACACGGCCATCGCCGAACCCGGCCGTGATCCACGCGCCGCGATCACCGCCGCGCTCGCCCCGTTCCTCCCGAACGCCGCCATGCTCGCGCCGGGCCCGCTCTGCGAGGCCATGGCCCGGCGCGCGAGCGAGGAGGAGCGCGGCCTCGTGCTCTTCGTCGATCAGCTCGAAGAGCTCGTCACCACCTCGTCGGGCGAGAGTCGCGAAGAAGCGGCGGCCCTGCTCGTGCGCATCGGCGCGCAGCCCCTGCCCGGCGTGCGCGCGATCGTCGCGGCGCGCAGTGACCTCTTGCATCACCTCCTCGCGATGGGGGATCTCGGCAACACGATGGCGCGAGGCCTCTGCCGGGTGGAGCCGCTCTCGCCGACGTACTGGCGCGACAGCGTGGAGCGCGCGCTCGCGTCGTACGGCTACGCGCTCGAGGACGCCGCGCTCGCGGAGGAGCTCTTCGCCGGGATCGACGCGACGGCGGGCGCGATGCCGCTCGTCGAGTTCGCCCTGACCGAGCTCTGGAACGCGCGTGACAAGGGAAAGAAGCTGCTCTTGCGCTCGGCGCTCACGGCCGTGGGCGGCGTCGAGGGCGCGCTCGAGCGGCATGCCGAGGCGGTGCTCGCGTCGATGGAGCAGGCCGAGGACGGCTCGATCGAGGCGGCGCGCGCCCTCTTGCTCGCGCTCACGACGGCCGAGGGCACGCGGCGCGTGATGAGCGTGGACGAGCTCGCGGCGATCGCGGGGACGCGGGCGCGCCGCGTGATCGAGGCACTCGGCGAGGCGCGGCTCGTGGTGCCGGCCGAGGGCCCTGGGGCCTCGGTGACGCTCGCGCACGAGGCGCTGCTCTCGCGCTGGGGGCGGCTCGCGTCGTGGATCGCCGAGGCGAAGGGCGATCGGATGCTCGCCGAGGAGATCGAGCACGACGCCGCGCGCTTCGCCCGCGACGCGGAGAGCGCCGCGCTCTGGCGCGGGCGGAGGCTCGAGTTCGCGAAGGAGCTCCAGCGGAAGAGCACGGTCCGTTTGTCGGCGGCGGCCGAGCGGTTCATCCAGGCGAGCGTGCGCGTCTCGCGGCGCGGCAGGGTGCTCGCGGCGACCGCGGGGGCGATCGTCGCGGCGTCGATCGTCGTCGGCGGGCTCGGGTACGTGCGGGCCGTGCGCGCGGAGGAGCGGGCCGCCCAGGAAAAACTCGAGCGCGAGCAGAAGGAGCGCGCCGAGGCCGAGCGGAACGACAAGGAAAAGGCAAAACTCCTGGAAGAGGTCCGCGCGACGGCGGCGCTGAACAAGGACCTCGAAGAGCGCATCCAGAAGACGCTCTCCGGGCCCACGCAGCCCGACCCGCAGGCCACCACGTCTCCCTCCACGCTCCCCGCGCCGCAGCCCATGCTCGCGAACGTGGCGCAGGGCGGAAGCCCCATCCCGAAGGCGGCCTCGCCTGCGCCGGCGGCCACGACGTCGACCACGACGCCGGCGAACACGTCCGCGCCGACGGAGGCGACCGCGCCGGCCGCGACCGGCGCCCCGGTCCCCGCGACCTCGAAGGCCGACGCGAAGGGCCCCGTCACGAAACCGGACGACGAATTCTAGTGATGCGCGCCCCCCGAAACGCCCTCGGAATCGGCCTCGTGATGCTCCTCGGCGCCGCCGCGCTCCTCGCCCCGCGCCCCGCGTCGGCCTGCCGCCCCTACCCGCCGCCGCGCGCGCTCTCGCCCGCGGACAAGGACAAGGCCCAGAAGCTCTTCCAGGAGGGCCGCGCGCTCGAAGGCGAGGGCAAGCTCGAGCGCGCGCTCGCCCGCTACCTCGCCTCCCGCGACATCCTCCCGCGCAAGTCGAACACGAAAAACGCCGCCGTTTGCCTCGACAAGCTCGGCCGCGCGGCCGAGGCGATCCCGCTTTACGAAGAGGTCCTCGATCGATTCCGCGGCGAGCTCACGCCCGAGGAGCAAAAAGCGCTCATCGACGACGTGCGGCGCCTGCGCGGCCTCGTCGCCACCCTCCACGTCGTCGACGGCGAGGGCGCGCTCCACGTCGACGGAAAAGAAATCGGCCTCCTGCCGCGCGAATGCCCTCTCTACCTGCCCGCCGGCCACCACACCGTGCGCGTCAACCGAAGGGCCGTGCTGCTCGATCACGACCTCCCGGCCGGCGAATCGCTGCGCATCGTGGTCGGCCCCGGGCAACCGCCCCCGCCGCCTGCGCGCTCGCAGGGCTGGTTCGCCCAGGCCTTCGGCGGCCCCACGCTCGGCGCCTCCATGGATAGCAATGCCGAGCGCGATTCTCAGAGCGTCTGCGTGGACCATTGCCCCTTCGCGAGCGGATTCCTCGCCGGCGCGCGCGGCGGCTACATCACGGCGAACAACGTCTCCGTCGAGCTCTTCACCGGCTTCTTCTCCGTCGAATCGACGTTCGAGCGCACGCTCACGCGGGATGTCCCGGTCCCGGACGGCATCTCGACCGTCACGTACACGCTCTCGCACAAGCTCTCGCTGCGCGGCCCGTTCATGGGGCCCGCGGTCGGGTATCGGCTCGACCTCGGTCCGCGGTTGCGAGCCGTCTTCCGCGGCTCCCTCGGCCTCGTCGCCGCGCAATCCTCCGATCCGGTGAGCGGCGTCGGCCGCGACGATCGTGGCCATGCCTCGCCGCTCATCTTTTCGGGCACGAGCACCGTCCTCCGCTCCGCGCCCACGTTCCTCATGCCGGAGGTCGGCATCGAGGCGAAGCTCGGCGGCCTCCGCGTGGGTTTGTCCCTCGGCTACATCCTTTTCCTGGCGCAAGGAAATATCTTCAATGGCCGCGCCTTCGACGCGCAGGCGCCCTGCCCGCCCGGCGGCGACAACGGCGTCGCCTGCGCGCCGGAGACCATCGCCGACGTCTCCGGGCAAGGGCTGCAGACCGCGCACGGACTCATGCAGCTCTGGGTCCCTCAGCTCACCTTCGGCTTCTTGCCCTGATCGTCGCGGCGATCCCGACGATCACGAAGAGCCACGCGTCTCCCCCGTCCCCCTTGCCGCCGCCCGCGGCGCACGAATACATCAGCGGCGGGCCGTCCGGCACGAGCGCGGCCCCGCAGAATCGGTCTTTCTTGCAGACGAGGCTCGCGGGGCAATCGCGATCCGACGAGCAACGCTCGTGACACTGCGAGCGCCGACAAATCCCGTCGTCGCCGCACGGCGCGCCCTCCACGTTGCATTGATCGGGCAGCTGCATGCAAAAGCCGGCGCTGTTGCACGTATAGGTATGCTTGTCCGACACCTTCGGGTTGCACTGGTCGACCCCGGGGGCTTCGATACACCTGCACTTGCCGCCCTCGCAGACTCCGCTCGGGCAATCCGTGTGCTCTTCGCAGTTCGGCGGCGCCGGCAAGCACGCATCGTCCGGGCAGATGTAGCCGCAGTCGCAGAGCCGCGTGGGGTTGTTCTTGCAGCGCAGGATCTCCCCCTCGCAAACGTTGCCGTTGCCGCCGGCGCCGCCGCCCGGGGGCGTCTCCGGCCGGAGCGACGCGTGTTCGGGAGCGCCGCCGGCTCCGTCGCCGTCCCGGTACGCGCCGAGCAGCGCGCCGACGCAGAAGACGCCCAGGATCAGCCGATGGGACAAGCGACCCCGCTCCGCCATGGACGCCTCGTTACCTCTTCCTCGGCCGCGGCAAATCGTACTCTTCGAGGCGCGACACCAGCGTCCGCCGCGAGATCCCCAGCATCTCGGCCGCGCGCGTCTGATTGTGGGCGCATTTCTCCAGCGCGTCGAGGATCCGCTGCTTCTCGTCGAGCCGCTTCTGCGCCTCGTTCACGTCGAGCTCCGTGATCCGCTGCGTCGCCGTCTGCACCGCCGCGACCGGGGCCACGGCGCGCGAGGACGGTGGCCCCGACGGCCGCGCGATCCGCGGCGGCAGGTGCTCCGGCAGCACGGTGTCGCCGGCGCAGAGCACCGCGGCCCGCTCCATCGCGTTCTTCAGCTCGCGCACGTTGCCCGGGAACGGGTGCCGCTCGAGCATCTCCCGCGCCTCCTTCGCGATGGAAGGCTCGCCCTTGCGCTCGAGCTTCTTCCACGCGTCCTCGAGGAAAAACGCGGCGAGCTGTGCGATCTCCGCGGTCCGCTCGCGCAGCGGCGGCACGACGAAGGTGATCCCGTTCAGCCGGTAGAAGAGGTCCTGCCGGAACGTCCCGCGCAGCGCCTCGGCCTCCAGATCCCGGTTCGTGGCCGCGATGAACCGCACGTCGACGGGCCGCGGCGCGACCGCGCCGATCCGGAGCACCGCGCGATCTTCGAGCACGCGCAGGAGCTTGACCTGCACCGAAGGCGACAGCTCGCCGATCTCGTCGAGCAGCACGGTGCCGCCGTCGGCCGCTTCGAAAAGCCCCTTCTTGTCCTCGGTCGCGCCGGTGAACGAGCCCTTCTTGTGCCCGAAGAGCTCGCTCTCGAGCAGCGTCTCGCTCAGCGCGGCGCAGTGCACGGCCACGAACGGCTTGCCCCGCCGCGGCGAGGCCTCGTGAATGGCCCGCGCGAGGATCTCCTTGCCGACGCCGGTCTCGCCGAGCAGGAGCACGTTGAACGGCGATCCCGCGGCCCTGCGCGCCTCCTCGTGCAGCGCGCGCATGCTGGGATCCGCGACGACGACGCGGCTCGTGGCGCCGCGCCGCGCCTCTTCCGCGGCCTTCGGCCCCTCCTCGTGCCGCGCCCTCCGGACGACGGCGATGACGGAGCCGAGGACGATACAATCCCCGAGCTCGACCGCGAACGTCTCACCGGGCAGGCGATGCACGCGGCGGGTCTCGACGGCGCTGCCTTTGTCCTCGCTCTTGCGCACGAACGTACCGTTCGCGCTGCCCTTGTCCTCGATGCGAAGCACGGGCCCGACGTGGAGCACGGCATGCCGGCGCGAGACGGACGCATCGTCGATGCGCACGTCGTTGCCCTCTCCGCGCCCGATGGTGACGCTGCCCGTCTTCGGCAGGACGGTGGCCGCGGCCTCGTCCCCCGCGGCGTACACCACGAGCTCGAGCGCCCCTCGTTGCTCCTGCCGATCCACCTGACCCATCCTGTCCTGATCTCCGAGGCCGAGGGTACGGGAAAACGAGGGCCGGAGGAAGCGGCGCGTCAGGGGGTGGGAGCGGGAGCGCAAAAGGGGAGCGGGAGCGGGATAGCGTTCCGGTCGTTCCGACCCGGGGTCGCGCATCGAGGCGCCCCACGGATCTGCCGCGCGCCTTCGATTCGCAGCCGCCTCGGGCCGGCGCCCCAATGAACCCCACGACGTTCGCAGCGTGCCTGTATGCTGCTGTAGATGAATCATCGTACGCCGAGAGACCCTTTGTTCCCGCTGCTGCTCGTGCTGCTAGCGCTCGGGGGATGCTCGCAGGACCCGGAGGTTCCTGTGGCGCCTGGGCCGCCGAAGACGTGCCCTCCGGGAGAGCTGTTGCTCGAGGATGGCCGGTGCTGGCCTGCGGGATTGCCGGAGATGGCATGTCCGCCGGGGGAATGGGAGTTGGAAGGGGGTGGTTGCGCGCCTGCAGGGTTGCCGCCGGACATGGCGTGTCCGCCAGGGGAGATGGAGAAGGTAGGGGGTGGTTGCGCGGTGGCGGGGATCCCGCCGGAGATGTGCGGCGAGGGATTCGTGCCCGATGGCCATCGAGGCTGTGAGCCGATCCTGCCGCCGGATCCTTGTCCCGATGGCATGATGGCCGTGCCGGGAGACACGGTTTGCCGAGAGGTTGCGCCGTGCGGGAATGGAGATTGGGGGGACATTCCGGTCGATGCGACCACGGAGCATGTGAACGCGGCCTATCCGCTGAATGACGGCGATGGCTCGCAGGCCAAGCCATGGAAGACCCTCCAGGCCGCGGTGAACGCGGCGGCGCCTGGCGCGATCGTCGCGATTGCCGCGGGCACGTACACGGGAAATGTGAGCATCCAGGGGAAGGCGGTGAAGTTATGGGGGAGGTGCCCATCGATGGTGGAGATCGTCGGGACCACCGCCTCCTTCACGGCGATCTTGATCAAAGGAACGGCTGCGAGCGCGAGCGAGGTGCGAGGGGTCTCGATCACGGGCCCGAAGTCCGGCATTGCGATTACGTCGGTCGGCGTCGTGCTGGATGCAGTTCGGATCCACGACACCGCAGAGCTCGGGATCGGAGCGGTGGCTGCAAATTCGAGCCCAGCGGAGATCTGGCTGACGAACTCTCTCGTCGAGCGCGCGGCCGTGGCGGGTGTATTGGCGGCGGGAGCCACCGTTGCGATCGAGCGGTCGGTGGTGCGCGAGACGAAGACCGACGCCGGTGGGAAGGCAGGAAGAGGCGTCCACGCTCAGGCGGAGGATGCGAACCGGGCCAACGTCACGGTGCGCGGTTCGAGCATCGAACGAAACCACGAGGTAGGTATCTACCTCGCGGCCTCCGATCTGCTCGTCGAGGCGACGGCGGTGACGGGGACGCAGACCAACGGCAATGGGCACTTTGGGCGGGGTATCCAGGTGGAGGACGCGGCGGCAGGGCGATCCAATGCGACGGTCCGCGGGTCGTTCCTGGAAGAAAACCATGAAGCTGGCATCTACGTATCGAGATCGGACGCGCTGATCGAAGCGACGGTCGTACGGAGGACACTCCCCGAAGGCAGCGGGCTGTTCGGCAGGGGTGTCACCAGCGAGGGGGACGGACCAGAGGAACGCTCGAACCTGACGGTACGCGCATCGCTCATCGAGGAAAATCATGGGGCAGGGGTCTTTCTGATAGATTCGGAGGGGTTGATCGAAACGACGGTGATCCGGGAGACCCTGCCCAGCGGGGATGATACGCTCGACGCGGGCATCAACCTGAATGGCGGGCTCGGCTCGGGCAGCCGCTCGAAGGCCACGATCCGCGGATCGCTGCTCGAAAACAACAACAACATCGGCTTGCGTGTGGTCCATGCAGATGCCCTGGTCGAGGCCACGACGATCCGAGCAACCGAACTGGACGACGAAGGAAAGTCCGGATGGGCGATCAGCGTGGCGACCCCCCCTCACGAGCCCCGCTCGAAGGTCGCCGTGGTGGATTGTCTCATCGAAGACAACCACGAAGTCGGCGTGTTCGCGGGGGGGGCCGAGGTCAGCATCGAGGCGACGGTGGTCCGGGGGACTCGACCCGACGCGAACGGGAACGATGGAATTGGCATCGCGGCAGAGGACCGCGACAATCCGCCGGAGCGCGCCAGCGTGAGGCTGATTCATTCGCTCGTCGAGAAGAACCACCGTACTGGCGTGCTGGTGACGGGCTCGGACATGGAAATCGACGGAAGCGCCGTACGGGAAACCATGCCTGACGAAACGGTGGAGTCCGGGCGGGGCATCGAGGTCATATCCGTCGCGGAGATGGAAGCGCAGGCGACGTTGACGGTTCGACGCTCCGACATCCAGAAAAACCATAGCGCTGGCATCTCCGTAGGTGGTGCGGACGCGCTCATCGAGAGCACGGTCGTTCGTGATACCTCGGCGGGCGGACTCGAGAAGCAGGGCCGGGGAATCAACGTACAATCGATACCCAGCGCGGCAGGCTCCCCAAGCCCGAGGCAGCGATCGCATGCCACGGTGCGCGCTTGTGTGATCGAGCAGAACCAGATGCACGGCGTGTTCGTCGGAGGCTCGGACGCGGTCATCGAGACGACCGTGGTGAGGGGAAACGAGTTTGCTGGTGTCGGTCTGGAGAGCGACGCGGAGACGGGAGAACATGCGAGCGTCGCCGTGACGGCGTCGCTCATCGAGAACAACGATGAGATGGGCATCTACGTGGGGGGCTCGGATGTGTTGATCGACGCAAGCGTCGTGCGAGACACCCAGCTCAGGGAAGATGGGTGGTTCGGGCGTGGTATTCACGTCCAACCGGATAACAGGAATGGCGAGCGGGCGAGCGCCGGCGTGCACGCGTCCATCATCCGGAGCAATCACGAAGTGGGCATTTGCGTGATCAACTCGGACGCGACGATCGAGTCGACGCTCGTGGATGGGACCCTCCCCAATGCGAATGGCGCCCTTGGAGATGGAATCGCTGTATTCTCCGCTCCGGACGACGAATGGGGTAGCCTGCCCCCCTCCGTCGTCATCACGAAAACCCAGCTAGAAAACAACGCTCGAGCGGGCGTCGCCAATTTCGGCGGCTCCATTCAGCTCGTCTCGAGCGAGCTCGCGTGCCACGCCTTCGATCTGAACGGGGAGGACTCCGCCGGCTACACCTGGTCCTTCGACGGCAGCCACGACAACCAATGCGGCTGCCCCGAGCCTACGGGCCCCTGCGGCGCCAAGAGCTCGGGGCTCGAGCCGCCGACTCCCCTCCCGCAGTGACCGCCGCGCCGGGGCTCTGCCCCGGACCCCGCGGGGGCTGTTCGCCCCTCGACCCGAACCAGCGCAAGCGCTGGACTCGGGGTGGAAGAACTGCGCGATGCGCAGTTCTTCCACCGGGCCCGTTGGACCGCGTCGCCAGTCGAAAGGGCAGCGCGGCTGTCTTGCCTCGGCCTGTTCGATGAACTGCGCATCGCGCAGTTCATCGACCAAAGGTCCAGCGCTTGCGCTGGTCCGGGTCCAGGGGCGGATAGCCCCGGTGGGGCCTGGGGCAACGCCCCAGCGAAACGGCTCCCAGATGAGACCAATGCTCAGCCCTGAGCGAAGCCCCATGGTGATCGTCGGGGGTTGTGCGGGACGCGCATCTGCGCCAGAACGAGGGGCGGGACGGGGCTGCTCGACGGATGCGGTGACCGGCCCTGGAGAGGTGCTCATGTTGAAGACGTTCCTCAGTCAAGCCATCGCCGCGGGGCTCGCGGTCCTCGTCGCGAGCGCGATCATGCCCGGCGTTCGGGTCCGCAAGGGCAACACGGCGATCGGCATCGCTTTCGCGTTCGCGTTGCTCAACCTGTTCTTCGGGTGGGGCGTCCGGGCCGTGCTCGCCGTCGTGCTCCTGCCCGCTGCCGTGCTCACGTTCGGCTTGCCGTACCTCGTGCTCGGCCTGCTCGTGAACACGATCTTGCTCTACGTCACCGACAAGCTCATCGACGATTTCGAGATCAAGGGCTTCTGGCCGCTCCTCGGGACCGCCGGGCTGATCTCCGTCGCCGCGTGGCTTTTGCCGCGCATCTTTTGAAGTCTCATCACAAGCCGCTGCGCTGGGGCGTTGCCCCAGGCCCCACCAGGGGTTGTCCACCCCTGGACCCGGACCAGCGCAAGCGCTGGACTCGGGGTCGATGAACTGCGCGATGCGCAGTTCATCGAACAGGCGGAGGAACGAGCCCTGCCAACCAAAGCCGCCGCGATGCCATTTCGACTGGCAACGCTGTTCCTGGTCTTCCAGCGGGCCCGCTGGAAGAACTGCGCATCGCGCAGTTCTTCCACCCTCGGTCCAGGCCGTGCCTGGTCCGGGTCGAGGGGCGGATAGCCCCCGCGGGGTCCGGGGCAGCGCCCCGGCACGGCGGTCAGCGAGAGGTCCCTACCGCTTCGGCGTCGGGCGAAGGCGGCCGAGGGCCGGAGAGCAGCGTGACGAGCAGTCCTCCGATCGGCGTGAAGACCACGGAGAGAATCAGCGCTCCCCAGACGCCGATACGTCGTTCCCTCCCCAGGAGACCCACGGCGAGCACCTCGAGGACGGGAAAAACGTAATCAAAGAATAACGAGGACGTCTCCATGCCTGCCCTGGGGTTGTCAGGCGAGCAACACCGAGGTGATGGCCAGACCGCGGCGCCCATCCTCCTACAGCAGGATGCCTTCGGGTGGAAGACCCAAAGGCGCGTGTGGTAGGTTCGTCCGCCGTGCTTCAAGGGCTCCTGTTGTTGTTCTTCGTCATCGTCATGGGACTCGAATGGCACGTGGGCCGCACGCGTGGGCGGCAGGTCTTTCGCGTGTCGGATGCGACGTCGAACTTGCTGCTCGGCATGGTGCAGCTCGCCCCCGCTGTTCTTCTCTTTGGCTTCCTGCAGGTCAGCTACGAATTCATCTACCAGCGTTCGGCCGCCTTCGAAATCAAGGCAAACTCGCCGATCGGGTGGATCGGGCTGCTCATCGGTGTCGACTTCTGTTACTACTGGTTTCATCGTTTCTCGCACCGCGTGCATGTCGCCTGGACCTCGCACGCGTTGCACCACCAGGGTGAAGACTACAACCTCACCCTCGGGATCCGTCAGCACCCGGCGCAGGGGTTCTTCGAGCGCGCGTTCTACCTGCCCCTGGCGTTCATCGGGTTTCCCCCCAGGATGGCCGCCATTGCAGTCACCATCAACGCGGCCTACCAGCTCTTCCTCCACACCGAGCTCGTCGGCAAGCTCGGCTCGCTCGAGTGTGTGCTGAACACGCCTTCGCATCACCGCGTCCACCACGGCATCAACACCCGCTACCTCGACAAGAACTTCGGGGGCATGCTGATCATCTGGGATCGCATGTTCGGCACGTTCGCGGAGGAGCACGAGCAGCCGGTGTACGGCACGGTCGAGCCGATTGCGTCCTTCGACCCGGTCCATTGCATGTGGACCCCGCTGGACGATGCGATCGAACGCGCGTCGCGCACACCGGACTCCCTGCATGAGCTTGGAGTCTGGATCATGCCCCCCGACTGGCGGCCGAAGAGCATGGCGAAGGCCGACACCCAGGTCAGGCTCGATCGGCCCAAGTACGACGTGAAGCTCAGCCGCGGGACGACGCTTTATTTGATGGCGATGACGGGGCTCACGATCGCGATGATGATATACTTCCTCATCAACAACGACCTGGACCCCCGGCCGCGGACGATGCAACTCGCGTTCATCGCGTGGACCGCCGTCACTCTCGTCGGGCTCGGCGGCCTCATCGAGGGGCGCCCATGGGCGAAACCCGTCGAGGCGCTGCGGCTCGTCGCCACGCCGTTCGTCGTGATGACCCTGGTTTGAGCCTCTTCCTTCCCTTCACCGTCTCCTCCGGCAAAACCGGTTCACATCTCCCCTTCCCTCCACCGTCCCCCCTCTGAAAACCATCTTTCATCTCCCCCTCCCTCCACCGTCCACATTTGTAAAACATCTTTCATTCACCCTTCCTTCCACCGTCCACATTTGTAAAACATCTTTCACTCCCCCCTCCCTCCACCGTCCCCCTCCCCCATCCCGTTCTGTTCGTGCCTTCCCTCCCCCGAGCCCTTGTGCTCCCAACGAACATCCATGTACAGTCCCCCACCCTTCATCCCTACATCCAGCCGGAGCCCTCCTCATGGCCGACCCCGATCTCCAGAAAGCCCACGACAAGTTCCTCCTCGCGGCGAAAGCCCTGCCCGTCGACGCCATTCTCCCGTATCGCCTCGACCCCGATCTCGCGCTCGTGAACGTCAAGACCTGCATGAAGGTCGTCCACGACCACCAGGCCGCGATTCCCACGCACTTGCCCAAGATCGACCTCGCCTCCTTGCTCGCCCTGCCCGAGCTCGCCCTGGCCGCGAAGTACGCGGCGCTCGCCGCCGAGCAAGAAGCGCCGAGCGAATCGCAGGTTCAGGCAAAGCTGTCGCTCGCGCGTGACCTGCGCGGAAAGCTCCTTTCCGTCGCCAAGGGCCTCGCCGAAAACGGGCTCGTCCCCCAGGCCGAGGTCGACGCCATCGCCGCCGGGCGCGGCGTCCGCGATCGCGCCGAGGATTGCGTGTCCCTCGCCTCCCTCTTCCGCAAGCACGCCGCCGCCATCAACGGCAAGCACCCCGTGACGGTCGCGCAAATCGACGAGGCCGCCGAGGTCGGTTCATGGCTCGTCGCGACCCTGCGGCCCGCGGACGCTCCGCCCAAACTCTCGACGGGCCCGACCCAGGCCGTGGATCTGCGGAATCGCTTCGCCACCTTGCTCGTGCGAGCCCACGCGCGCCTTCAGGTGGTCGCCCATTACTTCCACGAGGACGATTGGGAGGAACGGGCGCCCGCGCTCAACTCGAGGCGAGTGAAGCCAAAGAGCAGCGAGGGCGAAGAGAGCACGACCGCGGCGCCGACGGGCTGACGGCTTTGCCCCGGAGCGGGCCGGCTGTCCGTGTTGGCAGACACGATCCAGGCACCTACGTTCGCGGTATGCCGGGGCAACCCAATCAGGCGCTTTTGCTCCGCACGCTCGAGCGCCTGCTCGAAATCCCATCAGCCGACCTGCCGACGGCGCTCGCGCTCGCCTGCGACGCCGTGGCCGACGCAATGCACGCCGACAAGGTGGACGCGTTCCTCCTCGATCCAGCGAAGCACTCGCTCGTCGCCATGGGCACGAGCAACCAGCCGCTCTCGAGCCTGCAGCGGAAGGTGGGGCTCGACGTGCTGCAAATCGCGAACGGCGGGCGCGTCGTGCAAGTCTTCGAGACGAAGGCGCCCTTCCGGACGGGTCGGCTGCAGGAGGATCCGGACGAGCTGAAGGGCATCCGCGAGACGCTGAAGATCCAGTCGAAGGTGGGCGTTCCGATCGAGCTCGGAGGCGAGGTGCGCGGCGTGCTGATGGTCGCCTCGTTGAAGGTCGATTTCTTCACCGAGGACGATGAGCGGTTCGTGGCGTCGATCAGCCGCTGGGTCGGGACGATCGCCCACCGCGCCGAGCTCATCCAGGAGATCGGGCACAACGCGGTCGAGCAAGGGCGTCGCGCAGTGGCCGAGGAGCTCATGACGGTGCTCGCCCACGATTTGCGCAATTTCCTCTCGCCAATCAGCGGTCGCCTGCACATCCTCCGGCGCCGCGCCGAGCAAGAGCAACGCGCAGCGGACGTGCGCGACAGCGACGCAGCGCTGAACGCGGTCGGGCGGCTGGCGCGGCTGATCTCGAACATCCTCGACGTGGCCCGGCTCGACCAAGGCGTCTTCCGCCTCGACCTCCAGCCGGTCGATCTCGCTTCGTTATGCGCCGACATCGCGCGCACGCTCTCCACGCCGACGCACGAGGTCATCGTCACCACGCTGGACCAGGAGGTCATCGTCCGCGCCGATCCATCCCGCGTGGGCCAATGCCTCGAGAACCTCGTATCCAACGCCATCCGCCATTCACCACGAGGCGCCCCCGTGGTCATGTCCGTCAGCAAGAAACGTCTGGACGAGGGCGAAATCGGCAGCGTCGAAGTGGTGGACGAGGGGCCAGGCGTGCCCGCCGAAATCCTCCCACGGATCTTCGACCGCTTCTACGCAGGCAAAGGCTCGACCGGTCTCGGCATGGGCCTCTACCTCGCGCAGCGCATCGCCGTGGCCCACGGCGGCAATCTCTCCGTCGAGTCGCCCCCAGGCAAAGGCGCGCGCTTCTGGTTGAGCATACCGAGTTATCAGGACGATTGACGGGGTCTCAGCTGGAAGGCGTTGCGCTGGGGCGTTGCCCCAGGCCCCACCAGGGGCTATCCGCCCCTGGACCCGGACCAGCGCAAGCGCTGGACCCGGGGTCGATGAACTGCGCGATGCGCAGTTCATCGAACGAGTCGGGTCAAGACCGGCGACGATCCTGCCAGCCGAGACAGCCGCGCTGCCCTTTCGACTGGCAACGCTGTCTTCCAACGGGCCCGTTGGAAGAACTGCGCGGAGCGCAGTTCTTCCACCTGAGGTCCAGGGCTTGCCCTGGTCCGGGTCGAGGGGCGGATAGCCCCCGCGGGGTCCGGGGCAGCGCCCCGGCGCGGCGCCCCCGATGAGAGACTCAGCTCCCGTCGCCGCAAAAGGAATTCGCCCCGAGGGGCGGGAAGGATTCCCCTGGCTTCCAGTCGAGCACGCACTGAAGCAGGGTTGGGTCACACTTTACCTTGAAATCGGGGTGGATGCCGGAGCCGAAGGGCCTTCCTTTGTCTGGGTTGGCCTTGGCGCAGCAGCGCGTGTCGTCGGGCGTTCCTGTCGCTTGACCTGCGGCGTCTACGGCTTCGCAACCGACGGAGGGGAACAGGGCGCTCGCGATGTAGGTCGTGGTGCAGGTCTCGCGATTGCCTGTAGCGGGGTCTTCGCTCTCTCGCGTGATGGTCACTTCGCCTGTCGCGGCGTTGCCTGGTGTTGCGAAGGCCATGTGTACCCGCACGTCGCGCCATTCGTAGGCGAGCCGCGTCTCGGGGTAGATTGCGGGGTTCCCGTCTTTGTCCTCGTAGGCCGTCTCCGGGATGTGCTGCTCGGCGACGGAGAGGTCCGATGCTGCGCAGAAATCGTTCGCGTCTGGCCGGGCCGTGTAATTGCCGAACGAGTATTGCTTGTGGTTCGGGTCTGGATCCGTCGCCTCCGCCGTGGCCTTCGCGGTGTCCGCCAGAACGCCCATCGAGGTTGCCTGGATCGCGACCGTTGCCCGGAGGGCATCGATTTCTCGGTCATCTCCCTTCGGCGGGTTGTACACGGACATCCCTACCTCTTCCCCTGGCAGCATGAGGCAATCGTTGCCGGCTTCTTTCGGGAAGTACTTCACGATATAGGCACCGCTCGCGACCTCGCAGAGGATTGGCGGCTGCTCGCATGACGTGCCGAATGCGGCCGTGAACAGGAGCGCACAGGCCCCGAGGGCGAACGACTTGATGTGATCGTGGCGTTTCATGATTCGTCTCCTCGTTCACGCGATCAGAAGGTCAACCTGACGCCCATGCGGATCGTCCTCGGGGCCTGGTACGATGTGGGGCTGCCGTAGTTGGGGTTTCGGTTGGCGGGATCGAAGGGCGAGCCGTCCGCGAAGTTCACGAGCTTGTACCGACAACCGGCGCCGGTCGCGCATGCCGACTCGTCCTTCTCCGGCAGGTCCGATTGCGTTCCTCCCTCGATGGGCCGGACGTTTGCGTACGTGAAGGATTGATCGCGGCCGGTCTCGGCCTGGAAGTTGAACAAGTTGAACACGTCCACGTTCACGGAGAGCGTGCTGTCCTTGCTGATCTTGTAGCCGATGGCGAGGTTCGAATCGATGCTGTGGATCCACGGCAGATTGCCACCCGAACCACGCGGCAGGATGAATGCGGCGCCCCGACCGTAATAGGGATGAGCGCCGAGGACATCGAGCGGGGCGCCCGACGTGCCCGTGTAGCTCATTCCGACGTTGATGCGGATGTTCTTCGGGAGCGCGAATTCCTTGGCGCCGTAGACCTTGACCGTATGGCGCCGATCCCCGGGGAGCGGGCCATCGCGGTTCGGCAGGAGCGAGAGCAGGTCGAAGTCCGAGAGCGTGTGCGGGGACGGATAGTTGCTCGTGGCGAGCCCGGGATAGTTCCCGCGGAGAAAGGACGCCGTGTAGCTGGCGAGCGCGAGCCACCCCTGGGAGAACGACTTCTGGAAGAACAGCGTCAAGGCATCGTAATCACGTCGCGCCTCGGGGAAGTCGGAGGCCGCGCCGTGCCCGGGATTGCCAACGAAGAACGACGTCCCTTCATCCCGGCTCATGTTCTCGATGACGCGATGGAGCGACCGGTGCGTGTAGTTCAGGCCCACGCGCGCAGCGTCGAAGACCTGGTACTCGCCGCCCGCCGAGATCTCGTCCATCGACTGCGCCTCGATCTCCGGATCCACCGGCGCGCGATCGCCGTAATAAAAACCCCATTGCCGGTTCGGCGAGAACGGCGTTCCGATCGTGAGGCGGTTCTTCGGGTCCAGGCAGGCCTCGACCTTGGTGGGATCGGACGGGTCGCACACGGATTTCGACACATTGGACACGGTGAACGGCCGCTGAACGAACAAGCCCTCGGCCAGGCCGAGGGGCACGTTTTCGTAATAACGCGCGTAGCTGGCGAAGATCTTCGACCGGCCCTGACCGGTGGGGTCGTAAATGGCTCCGACGCGCGGAGACCACTGGTTGGGCAGCACCATGCCCACCCCCTCGCTGCTCGACATCATCTGCGCGTCGTACCGCAACCCCGCATTCACCGTGACCCGGTCCAGGAACGTGAAGCTATCCTGAACGAACCCGCCGACGATGGTGGAGTGCGTCGTGGGAGACTGCAAGCTCGGCACGTACACGTTGTCCGGGCTCGTCAGGTTTCCGATGCGCCAGACCTGCCAGGCGGAGCCGTCGTACGTCTCCGAGAACCACACGTTTCCGGTGTTCGCTCGCGCGAACAGGCTGTTCGACACCTCGAGGTCGATCCCCGCCTTGATGACGTGTTGCCCGAGCGCGCTCAAGAGGTACGTGAGGACGGCTCGACCCTGGAAGCGGTTCGTGATGTTTTCGTTGACGTTCCCGGGTCCGCCGGTCAGGTACGCGCGCACGGGGCAATAGATGACCTTCGTCGAACCCTTGGGCTCGCAGCCGCTCCCCGCCGGGAGATTCTCGAAATCGGCGATGGTGTGCGGGGTCCCCCGCGTCCACGAGATGCCGGGCACGGTATCGAGCCCCTGGCCGCTGCCGATTCCCGACCCGTCGACCGGCAGGCGATTCGAATAAGCGTGGTGATATCCGAGCGTCGTGTCGAGGAGCAGCTTCTTGTTCAGGAAGGACGACGAGAGCTTGAGCGAGACCGTGTTGATCCTCTGCTCTTCCTGCCTCCCGAAGGCCGCGTATTCTCCTTCCAGCAAGCTCGTGTTGATCGTCGTGGTCGTGCCCGTGACCCCGTTGAGCGAGATTCGCCCATCACCGCCGGACGACGTGGGCGAGCCGAACACGGAGAGCGTCAACGTGTGCGAGGGGTTGATGAGCCAGGTCAGCTTGCCGATGTATTGCAGCGTCTCCTTGGAAGCGATGTATCGACGCGTGCCTCCTTCGATGGGCGAGGTGAGCTGAAATCCGTACTCGTCGCGGAGGCTGATGGGGTTGCCCTTCGCGTCCAGCACCAAGGAGCCGTCGGGGTTCGTCTCGTACCGCAAGCGATTGAGCGAGCGCACGATATCGAGGTCCTGCATGGCCACGTTCAAGCCCGCGTAGAACCAGAGGCGATCCTTCATGATGGGCCCGCCCAGCTCGAAACCGAAATCACGCATCGCGCCGAGCTTCTGGTCGACGGCGACCACGGTGCCCGCCGCGCGCACGGGCTTTCGTTGTCCCTCGAATGCGCCCGGCGTGAAGCTGCCGAAGACCGACCCATGAAACTCGTTGCCACCCGACTTCGTGACGACATCGAACACGCCGCCGGTCGTCCGGCCGTACTCGGGCATGTATCCACCCGTGGCGATGTTGACCTCCTTGACGAACTCGAGCGAAAGCGGCGTATCGTTGATGCCGTCCGATGCGCTGCCCACGGAGACGCCGTCGATCTGGAATCGGTTTTCGGGGGCCGACGAGCCGTTGATGCTAAAGCCGATGGGGGTCGGCTGCGCGCCGGGCGCGAGCGCTCCGAGGCTCTCGAACGATCGCACGGCGGACGCACGACCTCCCGGGGGGGCCACCGCGAGGCGATGCGAAAGATCCGAATCGACGATCAAGCCCGTCGTCGTCGATCCGATGTCGACCGTCGGGGCCTTGGCGACGACTTCGATCTCCTCTCGCAGCTCGTCCGGCATGAGCTCCAGGTTGGCGCGGAGCGTGCTGCTCGTGCGGAGCGTGATCCCGCCGCGAGAGAAGGGCTTGTGCCGATCCCCATCGAGCCGAATCGTGTATTCGCCCGGTGGGAGCTGAGGGACGCGATAGTTGCCGGCCGCGTCGGTCACGACGGTCTGCTCGCCCTGCAGCGCGGGGGAGGTCACGGTGACGACGACGTTCGCGAGCGGCTTTTTGGTCGACGCGTCGCGGATGGTCCCGGTCAAGACCGCGTCTCCGGCGGCGAAGGCAGGAGGCGCGACGAGCAGCCCGACGCAGGTCGCTCCCATGAGAAAGCATCGTGTGGCTCTGGAGATCAAGCGCATGTCAATCCTCTATTCTTGGTCCACGTCATTTCGAGGAGTCTTCTGCTTCGAGCATCCGGTCGACCTCCCTGCGAGAGGCCTCGGTCTCGCGGGCGAGGAATTTGTTGCCGGCGAGGGCCGCGTCAAAGGATTCCTTGGCGCGCCGCGCGGCTTCTTCGCGGATCTTGGGATCCTTCGCGGCGCGCGCCTCGACGAGGTGCAGATCGCCGCGCGTGGCGAAGGCCCGGGGCATGCGCGGGTTTCGGCGGAATGCCTCGTCGATCATGCCAAACCCTTTCGCGAGCGCCTCCGAGGGGTCCTTTCGTTGGCCGAGCAGCCAGGCGGCGCGGCGCTCGTGGACCGCGGCGGCGAGCTGGAAGGGCTGCGGATCGACGTGCTTCGGGCCCGAGATGGGCGCGAGGCTCTCCAGGGGCTCCTCGAACATCCGGGCGTTCACAGTGCCCTGGATCATGGCCCATCGAAGGAGCGTGAGTTGCATGAGGCCGAGGTTCATGGAAGCGAACCGGCTCATCCCGGTCGTTGCGCTGTCGCTGAGAATCGCCTCGATCGCACGGGTGACGTCGGCCTCCGGTGACTCTCCGCGGGCCAGGGCAGCCTGCGCTGCGCGCACGAAAAGCTCCTCTCGGAGTTCGAGTGTGTGCAGGTCTTCGACGAGCTCCGCCGCACGAGCAAGCGACGCGCGGGGATCGCGACCGCTGGCCAGGGCGAAGTCCACATCGAACAGGGCCATTAGGTAGCAATATCTGGCGTGCGCTGGTTTCTCATCCTTGGCCAAAGGGAGGATGGGGTCGTTGCAGTCGTGGTTGGCCGATGCGATCAGGGATGTCGGATCCTGGCCATGCTCGAGACGGAGTAAAATTTCATCAATGTTCAGGTCCCATTGAGACTGTCGTACCGGTTTGAAATCTGGTGCCTTCGACCGCGCGCGCACCACCGCCGCACGCGCACGATCGATGAACGCGAACGTATCCGCGCCGCGAATTTCGGCGAGGTGCGCGCGCATGATGTACACGCGCACGAGATCGTTGTTCGGCAACGCGAAGGTGGGGCTGAGACGGAGCGACTCGAGACACCCGGCCTCGGATCGCTCGAATGCGCCGTCCGCGTCCAGATTGGCATGATATAACGCAATTCCGTACACGTGCCACGCAGCCCCCACGAGCCAATGCGCAACCGGGTCTTCGTTTGCCATCCGGGCGGCATTTTCCGCCATGTCGACTTGATCACGCCAGAGCGAAACCCGATCGGTTTTCGTGTAGTACACGGCCCATGTCCAGGGATGATGAAGGTAAGCCCGCGCGACGTGCGCCGACCCCCGCCTCGGGTCCGAGGCGACCGCCTGCTCGCATACCTTCTTGCCCTCCTCGAAGGGCTCCTGCACGCTCCGTCGGGTCAATGCTGCCGCGTTCAAGATCTGCACGAAGACGTTGCACGCCCCCTCGTGCACCGCCGGGTCACTCGTGCCCACGGCGGAGGCGCGCCGGTACGCCTCGATGGCGGGGCCGAAATGCGACATCATCCTCTCGTAATCGAATGCCGCGTCGTGCCTGAACTCGCTCCCCATCGCGAAGCGCGTCTCCGCCTCGAGCACCACCGCCTCGTAGAACCACGGGGCCTCGCTCTCAGCCTGCTTTGCGAGCCGCAACGTGTCCTCGTGCCGCCCCTCGACCAGCGCGATGAGCCCCTCGACGTACGCGGGGTGCTCCAGCCTCGATCCCGTCGCCGCGCGCAGATGCGCGAGCGCCGGGGTCTTGTACGTCGCGTCGAGCTCCGCCTTGCGCTCAGCGCGCTCTTTCTTGTCCTCGATCCTCCGCAGCCCCTCGACCTCTTCGCGATAAACATGCGCCATCGCCCGCCCGAGCGCATATTCGAGCTCCGGCGACGTGTACCCCGCAACCTGCGCCTCTTTCAAATGCCCGAGCGCCTTCTCCGGCTCCTGCAGCGCCAGATGCCCTCGCCCGATCGCGTAATGCCCGGCCCCTCGCCCGATCGCCCCCGTCACCGAGATCCTTGCCTCGATCTCCGCGAGCCGTTTGCGAACCACGGCCCGCTCTCGCTCGACGTCGTGCAGCGGCAGCGAGTACGCATACCGCATGAAGAGCTGCATCTCCTTCACGTCCTCGCCTAGCTCCTGCGCGAGCCGCGCCTCCTCCGCGGCGAGCCGCCGTGCCCGAAGGGCGAACCCCAGAAGCACGGCAGCCACGACGAGCCCGAGCGCCACGAGCGAGACGAGGGCCCTGTGCTTGCGAGCGAGCTTCACCAGCCGATAACCGACCGACGCCTTGCGGGCGAGCACAGGCTCGCCATCGAGGTACCGTTGCAAATCCTCCCCGAGCGCCCGTGCGGATTCGTAACGCTGCCCCGGATCCCGCTCGAGGCATTTCATCACGATCGTCTCGAGATCCGCAGGAACACGCGGACACACGCTCCGAAGCGCAGGCGCGTCCTCGGTGGCGATCCGCATCAAGACCTTCCATGGATGCTCCTCGACGAACGGCGGCCGACCCGCGAGCATGTCGTAGAGCGTGGCGCCCAGCGAATACACGTCCGTGCGCCGATCGAGCGAACGAATCTCCCCGCGCGCCTGCTCGGGCGCCATGTACGCCGGGGTTCCTGCGACCTGGCCCGTCAGGGTCTCCCCGCGCTCCCCCACGATACGCGCCAGGCCGAAATCCATGACGAAGGGCCGAAAGAGCCCATCTTCGGTGCGCTCGACGAGGATGTTCTGCGGCTTGACGTCCCGGTGCACGAGGCCGAGCCGATGCGCCTCGTGGAGCGCGCTGGCCGATTCGCGAATGACCTTGACCTTCTCCTCGAGCGTCATCTCGCGAGAAGCCGACGAGAGCGGCTCCCCGCGCACGAGCTGCATCGTGATGTAGGGCTGCCCGTCGGCAAACCCCACGTCGTAGATCTTGCAGACATTGTCATGATTGATCCGCGCCTGCGCCCGCGCCTCGCGCAGAAAGCGCGCCGCGTCGTGCCCGTGGACGAATTTGAGGGCCACGTCCCGCGCGAGCTGCTTGTCCCACCCGCGATAAACCGTGCCCATGCCGCCTCGACCGAGGAGGGAGAGATCGTCGAACCTCTCCCATATCGAAGGCGGCAGCTCCCGAATCTCGTCCCGCGGAGCACGCTCGAGCACGGCCATCCCAGGGAGGGCCGCCGCGTGCTTTCGATCATCGCTCACCGTGTTTCGCAGCGCCGGCCCGGCGGCGCGAGGAGGCGCCCCGGGATCCACGACCGCAGCTTCCGCGGTCGCGGCCATAGGAGGGTCCTCGCTCCTCCCCTCGTCGCCGACGTCCTTCACGATGCCCTGCCTTTCAAGACGATCGCTTCCGCCAAGCAACACCCGTACCATGCCCGATTCAGCCTCTCATGCATGCGGGTCGAGACGATCACGCCGTGCGCGCGCTCGTCGGTGTAACGCGCGCGTGACACTGACACGACGCCATGACACCTCCGTTGGCGACCGTAGCGCGGACGTAACAGTTTGGGTCGGAGATGGGCGTTCTCTCCTCGTGACGTGCGGGGAAATGCGCGCGGCATGGTCATTGCTGTCCGACCGAGGACCGACCGAAGACCGATCGAGACGATTTCGACCCTTACCGCGAGGCATTGGCAATCATGAGCACCACGTTCCGCATCTTCACTCGTCCCATCGCCGTGCGCGCCGCCGTGCTCGTCGCATGCGCTTCCGTCGTGGCATCGGCTGCCTATCGATGGTCCGATGACCTCGTCGAGGGCATCGCACACGCGCAGACCGCCCCTCCAACGAACGCGCAGATGCTGGCGGGCTTCGATGCGGACGCGATGTCCACGTTCGTCGACGACATCACGAGCTGCCCGGGCATCCCCCCCGGGGGGCTTTCGGGCCTCTTCAAGGATCGATTTTACTTCCTGAGCGAGATTGGCTGTGAAAACCTCCCCTGCTTCCTCAAGGAGGTGAAGAACAGCGAGCACGCGAATGCGACCCTCATCGTCGACGAGGAGTGCGACGTTTACGAGCCCATCCAGATCCCGGCCCGCTTCACGCTGGCGGGCGTCGGTCCCGCCGGCCAGGGCGTGCTCGCCTTCTGGAATCTGCCCGACCATGCGCCTGCGCTCAGCGTCGAGCCGGTGCTCCCGAGTGGTGTCTCCGAAAATGTCATCCGCGACCTGTGGATCGTCCGCGGGAGCGGCGGCACCTGGAACTCGGGCATCAACGTGTCGGGGGGCAATATCGTTCGGCTCGAGAACGTCCGCGTCTCGGGCTTCGCGGTGGGCCTCTTCGGCAAGGACGCGTATTCGGTGCTCGTCGACAAGTCGACGTTCTACGGGAACGCCTTCAACATGATGCTCCACAGGGGTGCCAATCACTGGCGCGTCCGCGACAGCACGCTGGGCCTCGCCACGTTCTACAGCGTCAAGGTCTTCGGCCCCTCGGACGGCCCGGGCGCGTGGAACAACGATCACCTCTTCTCGGGCAACCGCTTCGAGGGGAGCCTCGTCGGCGCCATGATGCTCGGCTCCTACGCGACCATGGTCGAGAACAACCGCTTCGAAAGCAATGGCTACAACGGCGTGTACATCACGGGGTCGGCGACCGAGACGCGGGTGCACTCGAATGTCTTCTCGTCGGACGTGGTGAACAACCAGAGCCTGGGAACGAGGTGCGGCTTCAACATCCCGAACAGCGCTTGTCCAGACAACTGAGGCGCCCGGCTCGCGCCCGCGCAGGGCTCATGGGCTCGGCGGCTCGAGCGGCACCCGCATCGGGGCCTTCGTCACTCTCTCTCCGCCACCGTCGATGCCGCATGCGTTGCCCCAGAGACTCCCCCAGCCCCACAGGGAGTGATCTTCGCCGAGCGCGAACGTGCAATAGCTGCTGGACGCGATGTGGACGATCTTCGGCAATCCGGGGACGAGCACGCCCGAGGGCGAGCTCCTTTGCACGTCGCTCCCGAATCCCCCCGATTTGCCGTCACCGAAACAGTAGACGTTGCCTTGTTTCTCGAGAGCGCAGCGGTGCTTGAAGCTGCCAGCCACCTCGACGATGTCCGAGAGCCCCTGGATCCGGGTCGGCGGTAAATACCCTCTCGTCCCGAGGGGCCGGCCCACGGTGCCGCGCTCCGCATTCCCCCAGGAGAAAACCTCCCCCTTTTCGGTCCAGGCCGTGGCGTCATGGTTGAACGACGCGACGTCGACGACCCCAGAGATCCCTCGTCCATCGGGGAAGCTCAGATTGCGGGGCGGTAGCTTCAGCTTGGCCGCGCGCCGAGCGAGCTCCGGGCCGTAGTCGTGCTCCTTGCCTGCCGCGAGAGACACGAGTGTATCGCTGCCGAAGCACCGCACCTCGCTCGTCGCGAGCAACGCGCAGGCCTGATGGTGCGACATGCGGACACGCTTGACGCCGGAGAGCCCTTCGACCTTGCGCGGGTCCGGCGCGGCCGAAGGCTTCGTCAGGTCTCGCGCGTTTCCCCACCGGAGGACGTCGCCGCCGCGGGTCCAGACCAGGGTGGTGTCGTCCGATACGGCCACCCCCACGGCATCCTGAATCCCAGGGACCTGCGTGGGCCGCTTCGTTTCGGTGCCGATCGCGCTCGCGCCCAGGCCGAGCTGCCCGCTCTGGTTATTGCCCCAGCAAAATACGCTTCCCGCGGCGTCCACGGCGCACACGTGCCAGACGCTCACCGCGACATCGACGACGTTCGAGAGCCCCGGGACCCGGGCGGGCATCGTCACGTATCCATGCCAGTCCTGCTGGAGACGGTCGGTGCCCCAGCAAGAAAGGTCTCCCGACCCGACGATGGCGCAGGTGGCGGAACGGCCGAGCACGAGCTTTTTCACGTCGCGAATGCCCTGGACCCAGGCCGGCGTCGTTTCGTGACGGGTATGGCCACGGCCGAGCTCGCCAGAGGCGTTGGACCCGCCCCAGCACTGGAGCATGCCGTTCTCGAAGATGGCGCAGGCGCGATCACTGTCGTCGCCGCCGACGACGCGCGTCACATGCCCCGGAGGAGCGAGCTTTGGCGAGGGTGGCGGTACGTCCGGCGGAGGCGAAGGCGGCACCGCAGGCGTTGCGGGGGCCGAAGGCGACGTTCGAGGCTGCGGTGTGGTCTCGGCCGGACGCGCTACCGCGACGCGTCTCGGTGCGGGCTCCGACGTCGCTCCGCACGAAATGACGAGTGGGAGCGTGACCAGCACCCTGGGCAGCGATCGCATTCTCATGAGGAAGGACCGGAATCTACCCGAGGGGGCCTCGCCCATGCAACCGCGGCGCAGCCCGCAATGAGGTCAGATGCGGAGACCCAGCCGGCTTTTGCCTGGGTGCTTGGGGCGAGGACGGCCGAGCAGGCGCCTGCCCGCGTCGAGCAGGTGCTGGCGCAAGGAGTCGTCGTCGACCGCTGCGAACTCGCGAGCGCCGCCGGCCATCGCGAGCCCCGCGGACATGACGTGCACGGTGATCGCGTCGGCGAGGCTCGCATCGGCACCAGCGAAGACCGTTCTCAATTTGGTCTTGAGGTCCTCGTCCCGCGCCTGCAACGTCCGGTTGATGAGACGCTGAAGCCCGGGGTCGCTGTTGAACAGGCCGACCAGCGTGCGCTCACGGACGATGAGGTCGACGAACCCTGCGAGCGCGTGATCGATCTGCGCGCCCCGGCTCCGTTTCGTGCGCGCTTCATCGAGGATCTGATCCATCTCCTGCAAAGCGGGCGCGACCACGGCCTCGGCGATCTCGTCCTTGGACTTGAAGTGGTAGTAGAGGGCGGCCTTCGTGACGCCGAGATCGTCGGCGATCATCTGCATCGACGTGCCCTCCATCCCGTGTTCGCCGAACAGCTTCAGCGCGGTGGCGAGCAGTCGTGATCTCGTGTCGTTGACAGCGGTGCCGGCAGTCATGGCCCTCCTTGGGACCCGAGACAGTACCCCGCCCCTCGCCGTTCGGCATGCTTTCCGATCAGCCAGTCGAACTTACCGTTTGGTAAGCCACATCCTGACCGATCGGCTTGCCATATACTTACCGATCGGTTAGTGTTGAGCCCGAACCGAGGAGGAACCATGATCGCCGATGCCATTCCGCTCGCCATCACCCGGACCTGCCCTTTCGCGCCGCCTGCGCAGCATCGACAGCTCCGAAAAGAGGCGCCCATCGCCAAGGTCGAGCTGCCCTCGGGCGCGACGGCTTGGGCTGTCACCAGGCATGAGGACATTCGGACGATCCTGTCCGATCCACGGTTCAGCGCCAGCCGGCGCAATCCCGGCTTCCCCCACCTGACCGAAAAAACGCCGCCGCCCCTGAGCGCCAAGCCGTTCCTGATCGATATGGACGGGCAAGAGCACGCGTCCGCACGAAGGGCCGTGGTGGGTGAGTTCTCCGTCAAGCGGATGGCCGCGCTCGCGCCGCGCATTCAGCAAATCGTGGACCAGTCCATCGACGCCATGCTGGCCGGACCGCGCCCGGTCGACCTGGTGCAGGCGTTGTCCCTGCCGGTGCCATCGCTCGTGATTTGCGAGCTGCTCGGCGTGCCTTACGCGGATCACGAGTTTTTCCAGACGCGCTCCGCGAAACTGGTGGGACGTACGGTGTCCATGGAAGAGAAGGCGGGCGCGTTCTTCGAGCTCGTGGGTTATCTGAACAAGCTGGTGATCGACAAGGAGCAAAATCCGACCGACGATTTGCTCGGCCGCCAGATCGTCAAGCTGCGCGAAGAAGGGGCTTACGATCACGAGGCCATGCTCAACCTGGCCTTCATCCTCTTGATCGCGGGTCACGAGACGACCGCGAACATGATTTCGCTGAGCACACTGATGCTGCTGAAGCATCCCGAAAAGCTGGCGGTCCTTCGGCAAGACCCCGAAAAGACCCTGCCAGCCGTCGAGGAGCTCTTGCGTTACTTCACCATTGCAGAAGCCGGCATCGGTCGGGTCGCCACCGAGGACGTGGAGCTCGGTGGTGTGCTCATCCGGGCCGGGGAAGGCGTCGTCGTGCTGGCCAACATGGGCAATCGTGATCCGGAGGTCTTCACGAACGGAGACGAGCTCGAGGTCGCACGTGGCGCCCGCAATCACCTCGCCTTCGGCTTTGGCCCGCACCAGTGCCTCGGTCAAAACCTGGCCCGGCTCGAGCTGCAAATCGTCCTCGATACGCTGTTCCGGCGGATCCCGGAGCTGCGCCCCGCCGTGCCCGAGGAGGAGCTGAGCTTCAAGGACGACGCCACCGTGTACGGCATGTACGAGTTCCCGGTCACCTGGTGACGGGAGCGGATGTCGTGCTATGAGGCCGCCGCTGGAGGCACCTCCGGATGGGGAACCCGTCGACCGCGCAGAAGGAAGAAGTACTGAAGATCGCGGCCGAGGTCGTAGCTGGAAAGCGGGACAGCGCCGATCTGCCACATGGCATCACGCTCGGCGAGCCGATCTCCGGCGAGGATGCCAAAAGGTTGCTCCTCCAAGAGATCGAGGACCAAGAGAAGGCCGACGAAAAGCGGGCGGCGCATCTCCGCGCCGCCGAGGCGCTCTGGTCGAAGATGGCAGCCGATGGGGTGCAGGAAGGCTCGCGGGGGCGATTCGAAGCTTTCTTCGTCTCGAGCGATCGAGCGTCGGCCACGTCGCTCGCCGCCGAGCTTGGAGGTGACGAGGACTGGGAGGCCAAGGTCTCGGAGGAAAACGCCGGGCAGCTCCAGATCAAGGTCATCACCCGCCCTCTCGTGCGCGGCCTGGAAGTCGTGGTCGAACTCGCGAACCAGATGGACATCCACGCGCGCGAGTTCGGCTGCGAGTTCGTCTGCATTCAGCCGACGAGCACGAAGGCCCGGCGTCCCTGGTGGAGATTCTGGTCGTAACGGCCTTGCGCGCGATCAGGGAGAGGTGCCTGGGTGTTTCCCATCCCCCTCGCCGTCAATTGCTCATCAGACAGTCGATGTCACGACCCAGGCTGAAGCACGAGGGACAGACCCCATCGAGGCAGAAATCCATCTTGGCGTCCTCTACCCACGACGGGATTCGCGAGCATGTCGCGTCAGGCCGAACCACGAGCGCCCCGACGATGGTCCCCCCTGCCAGCGTGCAACGATAGGTACGGGGTGTACTCGTCACATAATTCCGCAGTCGGGCCGTACGCACCGAGTGGCAGCCGAGCTTTCGCCCGACGTGCCAGCACGGCTGGCAGGAGTTTCCGATACAGTACAACTCCGACGCCCCCACGATGTGCGTACTGTACCGGGTACACGTCCCGTCCTCATTCGCGACCAAGGACGATCTCCGTGCCCCCGCCATGCTGCATTGATAGACCCCGGTTGTAATCCTCTCTTCCGCCTCGACAATCGCTCCCTCGTCGGGCTCCCCTGCCCCGCCTGCAGGATCCATCGCAGTACACCCGCCCACGAGTGTGAACATGCCCATGAGCGCGAGCCCGGCCCCGACGGCGCGCCTCGCGCGATGCGTGATTCTCATCGTCGCCTCCATCGTCGATCGTGCGCTGAACGTCGATCGACTCGACAACCGCGATACGTTCCAGCTTTTTCGTCCCGAAGGGGGGACGCCTCGCGTCCCCCCCTCCTCGACGCCGCCAGCGAACTCGTATGACCTGGCCTCAGTTTTCCAGAATACAGCCGATATCCCGAGCGAGGCTATAACACGATACGCAGGCCCCCTGCGGACAGTACCGATTGGAGGCACCGGCCAGCGTCGTCGTGAATCGCCTGCACGTCTCGTCCGGCCTGACCAAAAGCGACCCCATCACGCTTCCGCTCCCCAGGGTGCAGCGGAAGATCCCGGTATCGATGGCGGATGCAGCTTCCCCGATGGTCCCTTCTTCCACGGCTGCCCCATCACGGCTGGGATGCGAAAGCGCGCTGCCGCTCATCAGCGCGAACGACGCAACCAGAGCGAGCCCAAAACCGGTCTTCAGCATTCGAGACATGGAATGGATGGACATGACCTCTCTCCTTGTGATGGAGGCATGGTTCCCACGAACCGTCGGCCCCCGGGCGTGTTCATGGGACCGCCCGCGACGTGGTGAAACCCCGCCCGGAACGAATCGGTTCCGCCCGAGGCACCGCCGCCTTGCATTGCCATCCGGGACGACGGAACTCGGGATTCGCGTCGGTGCCCCGCGCACGCCGACGGAAGGAATTCCCCGGCTGTCGCTCCGCGAGGAGCCACGCGCAAGCGGGATTGTAAAACCCTAAAGCTCCGGCGGTCGATACATCGGGCCGCCCGAAGCCCGCGCGGTCGCCGTCGCGGGCGTGCTCGGATCACGCTTCGTCGTCGCCGCATTCTTCCCCGCCTTCGACGAGACGGGCGCCGCCCGCGCGGACTCCGTCGCCCGAGGAGCGGGCGCCTCGGGGGCGCTCGTCGCGTGTGCCGACGCGGCCGCCGCGCTCGGCGAAGGCACGACCGCCGGAGGATCGATGGACGGCGCCGGTGTCGACGACACCGCCGGCGCGGCCTCGTTCGTCCGCGGAGGACGAAGCCCCCAGAATGCGCCGGCGGCGAGCGCGAGCGCCGCGACGACCGCCATTGCGAGCGGCGCCGGCCGCACGCGCCTGCCTCGGCTCTCCTCCGGGGGCACGATGACGGCCGACGCGCTCGCCGTCGATTTCACGTCGGAGGTGCTCGAGGCCCGAGCGCGCCCGGAGCCAGGATTGTCGATTCGCGTCGGAACGAGCGCGGCCTGGCCCTCCTCGCTGCTCTTCGAGCGCAATTCCACGAGCGGCGTGTGGATCCCCTGGGCCCGGACAAACGACGCGACAGCGCGCGGCGTCGCGATTTTCATTCCCATGCTCCGGACGGCGTCGTCCAGGGCTTCGGCGAAATCGGCCGCCGTGGCATGACGCGCGTCCGGATTCTTCTCGAGCCCGCGCATGCACACGGCGTCGAGCGCCTCCGGCACGTCGGGGTTCACGGAGCGCGGGGACGGCGTCTCGCTCGCCACGACCTTCGCGAGCATCTCGGCCTCGCTGTCGCCGCGGATGAGCCGCCTCAGCGACATGAGCTCCCAGAGCAAGACGGCGGCTGCGTAGACGTCCGTCCGCCGATCGACCGGCAATCGCCCCGCCTGCTCGGGCGACATATACGCGATCTTGCCCTTGAGCTGCGAGCCGTGTGTCGTCGACATCCGCGCCTCGGCCCGCGCCACGCCGAAATCCGTGATTCTCGCGACGCCGTCCACGCCGATGAGGACATTCTGCGGCGAGACGTCGCGGTGCACGAGGTGGAGGGGTTTGCCCTGCACGTCCGAGAGCTCGTGCGCGGCGTGCAGCCCGGCGAGCATGTCCAGAAACACGCGGAGCGCGATGTCGAGCGGCAGCGTGGCCCCCTGCTTGTGGAGGGCGCGCAAGAGCTGCTGCAGGGAAGCCCCCTCGATGTACTCCATCACGATGAAGACGCCCCGCTCGTCCTGCTGGACGTCGATCGTGCCGACCACGTTCGGGTGGCGGATCTGCGCGGCGAGGCGCGCCTCGTCGAGGAACATCGCGACGAACTCGGGCTCGTCGGCGAGGTGCGCGTGCATCGTCTTGATCGCCACGAGCCGCTCGAAGCCGCCCATGCCGAGCGCGCGCCCGAGGTGCACGGTCGCCATTCCGCCCGATGCGATCAAATGCAGGATCTCGTATCGCCCTCCCCGCAGCTCCATTGCCTGCTCCTCAAGGCTCGTTTCCCCAGACAAGGACGCCCTTGGAATAGAGTGTGACGTTCGTCCAGTCGGTGAAGGAGACCTTCGTCGGATCGAACGAGTAATCCCCCGCCTGGTTCACGGTCGTGAAGTTCTGCGTGTGCAAGCGCGCCTGGATCTCCCCGCTGTCGGCGCCGGCGACGAGCACGCCGGCGCCGACGGCGAACGATATCTCGGCATACATGTCGGCTTTCATGCCGGACGCCGGGACGAACGTGCCCGACGTATGAATACAGTTGAACTGGGCGAAATCGCAATCGTAGACGAAGTTCATCCCGCCGTCGCCCGTGAACCAGTAGCGGATCTCGAGGTCGCTCAGCGGCACGTTCTCCTGGGTCTCGTTCACGATCTTGAAATGCGGCTGGATTTGTATGTCATCGACCTTCGGATTGGCGTTCTTGTACTGCAAGCGGAGGCCGGTCGGGGGTGCGCCGCCTGCGCCCCCTCCACCACCGCCCATTCCGCCGGTGCCCATTCCTCCAATGCCCGCGCCCCCCGCTCCGCCACCTCCGCCGGATCCGGGCCCCGTCGCCCCGGCCTCGCTGTTCGACGCAAGCCGCGGATCGTACCCCTCCCAATCGAAGCTGCACGCGCTGACGCTGCCGAAGGCCGCGGCGACGGCGACGACGAAGAGCGAGGGAGACGACGCGGGACCACGCCTACGGATCGAATCCATGCCCCCTCCTAAAAAACGACCGTGCAGTGAACGCCCGCGCCCCCCGGCGACACCGTAAAACCCGCGCCCACGACGGGGCTTTCGGGCGACACGAAGTTCGTGCCCAAAGGAACCGAGCGCGCAGAAGGGCGACCGAAGGGCGGCCCGCCGAGCAAGATCATGAGCCCCCCACCGACGATCCCCGCCGCGCCGATGGCGAGGCCGGTATTGGCGGCCGTCGTCAACGCCATGCCGCTGTCGACGACGTCGGCGTATTTCAGATCGGTACAGCGCGCCGCGTGGCACTCTTCTTCGAGCGTCGCGAACCGGCTCCGGGCCATGAGCCCCGTGACGCCGAAGACCGCCATCCCCGCGACGCCGATGCCCGCGACGACGAACCCCGCCGTCCGCACCGCGCCGCCCGTCCGAAGCTCGTCGCTGCCCGGCGGCTTCGCGCCCTCCACGCGCACGGGCGCCGTCGCCTCGACCTTCTTGGGCCCGGTTTCCGGGAACATCAGCGAAACGCGTTCACTCGCGCCCGCCTCGACGGTCTGCTCCCGGCGCACGGCGTGCCCGTCCGCGCGCGTCGCCGCGACGACGACCGTCCCGGGGTCCACCGCGAAAGGGACGCCAAGCTTTTCCGGCGGCACGCGTGATCCATTGACCGTCACCTCGACGCCCGCGGGATCCGCGACCTCGACGACGAGCTTTCCCACCTTCGACTCGAGGAGCGCGAGATGCTTCGCGGCGGCGTCGCGTGTCGGTGCATATTTCGGCTCGGTCTCCGCGCGCTTGCCGGCCTCGCGCAGCGTCGCGGCCATCTCCTCGTAGGCCTCGGCCGTCCTCCCGAGGGCGACGAGGCAATTGCCGATCATGATGCGCGCGTTCGGGCTGCCCGACGCGTTATGAGCGTGGCGAAAGCCGACGAGCGCCTCGGCGAAGTTGCCGCGATCGAAGAGCCTCTGCGCCGACACGTAGAGGTCCTGCGCGGAGGGCGTGCCCTGCGCTCGTTCCCCGGCGATCGCGGGCGCCCCAGCGCTCACGAGCAGGGCGGCCACGATGCACGGGAACACGCGATTGCGGCTGCAGGTCATTGACCTCTCCCCCTTGGAAGCGGTGGCGGGTCGTGACGGCGGGCCCCGCGGCGCGAGGCCCTCGCCGGAGCATGGTTCCGCTCCCCGGAGGCCGCGATCCCGCGCAGCTTCGCGTCTGTCTCCCCGCAACACCCCATCGTCGGAACGTACGGTACATGAAAGGTTCGACCGTCGCGACGGCATTGATGGTAAAACATTTTGATTAACCGAACGGCGAACGTTGCGCGGGGCGTCAGTGGCGAAGGCGGGAGCGGGGCGGCGTGGACCTCGGCCCCGAGCGGCGCGGCGCGCGCGTACCGGAGGTCGTGCGCGAGATGCGGCTCGCCTGCGCGACCGGTCTCCGCCGCGTCCTGCGACGATGCTTCACCTGGTTGCGAGGTGCCTCCAGAAATGCACCAGGCTCTCGTCACCCCCGAGCAGCGTGGTGAAGGTCGTGGAGTCTACCAGCAAGATGTCGCCTGCCCGGTCGCCGCTCGAGCGTGAAATACCCTTCTTGGGTCATCCCTCGGCGATGATCCATGCAGGAGAGCCCCAGGCGCTCCGTTGCAATGAGTAACCCTACGAATCTCCTGCGCACGTCGAGCACGCTCGTGGTCGCGCCCGAGTCCGCCGTGACGAGGTCTGGTCGGACAACCCGCCTCGCTCTCCTTTCCGCGTTTGCTCCCGTCTCCGTCAGAGCGCCTTCGCCGGATCATGGCGCCTTGCGGCGCTCGCCGACGCGCATCAAGTACGTCTGCGAAAAACCGGAACGCCAAGGGAGTTCGTCATGGCCGAGATCATGATCAGCATCCTCGATGGATCGACGTTCGTCACGTCCAGTCGAACGGGAGACATCGAAGCCACGCCGGATCAGCCGCACGGGCTATTCTACAAGGACACGCGCCACCTCTCGCGCTGGATCCTACGCGTGGATGGAAAGCACCCCGACGTGCTCACGGCGGACAGCGTGGAGTATTACTTTGCCCAGTTTTTCCTGTTCCCTCGCACAGGGAGCATCTATGAGAATCCCTATGTCTCGATCATCCGGCGCCGTCATGCAGGCGAAGGCTTCCGGGAGGACATCGAGGTCATCAACCATTCCATGAAGCCGATCGAGATGAAGCTCCACATCGACGCCGCGGCCGATTTCGCCGACCTGTTCGAGGTCAAGGACGCGCTCGCCAAGAAGGGGGAGCTGTACCGCGAGGTACGGGGAAACGAGCTCCTGCTCGGCTACCGGCGGGAGGGCTTCGTACGGCAAACCCTCATCGGCTCGAGCCAGCCCGCCGAGGTGAGCGACGAAGGCTTCGTCTTCGAGCTCGCGATGCCACCGAAATCCACGTGGACGACGACCATGTCCGTACGCCCGGTCTCCGGCCACGTCACGGAGGTCGATCCTTCGAAGCCGCAGCAATGGCTCAGGCCAGACCGGCGCGAAGACATGTCGCGATGGCTGGGCAGCGTGCCGCTCGTGAGCAGCGATCCCCCCATCATCCAGCAGGTATACATGCGGAGCATCGTCGACCTCGCGGCGCTTCGCTTCTACCCCTACCCCGACATCTTCCCGCAATACGCGCTTCCCGCCGCAGGGTTGCCCTGGTTCATGGCGCTCTTCGGCCGCGACAGCCTGATCACCAGTTATCAAGCGCTACCGTTCATCCCCGAGCTCGCCGCGACCTCGCTCGTCGTGCTCGGCGGGCGGCAGGGCCGCGAATGCGACGATTTCCGCGACGAGGAGCCGGGGAAGATCCTGCACGAATTGCGCTTCGGGGAGCTCACCGTCTTCGGCGAGCGACCGCAGTCGCCCTATTACGGCACCGCCGACGCGACGCCGCTCTTCCTGATCCTGCTCGACGAATACGAGCGATGGACCGGCGACGCGGCGCTCGTACGCCGGCTGGAGAAGGTCGCGCGCGCCGCGCTCGACTGGATCGACCGGTATGGCGACCGCGACGGAGACGGGTACATCGAATACGAGCGAAGGGCCGATACCGGCCTCGAGAACCAGTGCTGGAAGGATTCCTGGAACTCGATCCTGTTCGCGGACGGCACGCTCGCAGAGGGGCCGCGCGCGACCTGCGAGCTCCAGGGGTACGCGTACGACGCCAAGATCCGGTGTGCGCGGCTCGCACGATCGATCTTCCGCGACGCAGCCCTCGCCGAGCGATTGGAGAGCGAGGCGGCCGACCTCAAGGCGCGATTCAATCGAGATTTCTGGATTCCGGAGCGAAGCTTCTTCGCGCTCGCGCTCGATGGGCGAAAGCGGAAGGTCGACAGTCTCACCTCGAACATCGGACATCTCTTGTGGAGCGGGATCGTCGAGGACGACAAGGTCGAGCCGATCGTCCGCCACCTCATGGGCCCGGCGCTCTTTTCCGGCTGGGGTGTCCGGACCATGGCCGACGGCGAAACAGGGTACAACCCCATCGAATACCACAACGGTACGGTCTGGCCCCACGACAACGCCATCATCGCCGCGGGCCTGGCGCGTCATGGTTATCGCGAGGAAGCCGGCCGCATCTGTGCGGCTCTCTTCGACGCTGCGAGGTTTTTCCGATGGCGCCTGCCCGAGGTCTTCGCCGGGTACGAGCGTCAAAGGACCGGCTTCCCCGTCGAGTATCCCACGGCGTCGAGCCCGCAGGCCTGGGCCTCCGGAGCGCCCCTGCTCGCCATCCGCGTGCTTTTGGGCCTCGAGCCGAAGGGCGACGAGCTGACATCGGCGCCCTTCCTGCCGGACAGCATCGCTTCGCTCTCGCTTCGCCGTGTCCCGGGGCGATGGGAGCCTGCCGATGTACACGCGGAGCGTCCGGACGCTCGGACGCGCATCGACGTGCTTCGTGATTGGCTGGCCGAGAGGGAGGCGCTCCGGAAGGCAGCTTGATGGATTCCTACACGCCGGGGCGGCGCGCGGTCATGCGGCCTTCTGGCCCTGCTCGAGCGCCGCCTCGAGCTTCTCTTCTGCGTCCTTGGAGAGCGAGGTTTGCAGGACCGTCCCGCCGTACTTGGCGAGCTCGGGGATGACCTTGTCGGCCGTGACCTTGCGGGTGAGCGTGAAGATCGCCGAGCTTCCTGGTTTCATCTGCTCGGCGAGCCGCTTCATGAAAGCATCGTCGATCCCGTAGTCCGATGCTTTGCCCGTGAGCGCTCCGGTCGCCGCTCCGACGGCCAGGCCGAACACGGGGGCGAGGAAAAACAGGCCGATCAACATCCCCCACAATCCGCCCGACAGCGCGCCGGCGGTCGTGAGATCCTTGCTCTGGTGGAGCCGGACCTTTCCATCCGGATTCTTGGTCACATAGCAGGCGTCCTCGAGATCGACGAGGTTCTCGCTGCTCATTCGGTCGATGGCCAGCATGACTTCGGCCGCGCGGTGTTCGTCCGGGTATGCGATGACGACCAGATCACTCATGACGTGCTCCTTTCGAGGTCCGCCCAAGCAACGGCCGTGCCGGAGCTTCATTTCGTCGAGGCATGCCCGGGCCGAGGGCACCCGGCGTTCGCCGGGAGAAACATCGCTGCGGCGAGGCCAATCAAGCCGAACAGGCCCACCGCTGCCAATGCCAGGCCAATCGCTCGGTCCCGGGCTTCTGCGTTGATCCTCGTCACATCCTCCACGACGGCCTGGGGTTTGCCCTGCAGGGCCTCGCGGACCACCGTGTCGCTCACGGCGCTGACGCTGTGTTCGAGCGCTGCGGACAGCCGCTGCTTCTCGCCTGCGGACAGGACCGTGCTCTCGGCGACGCGGGAGGCAATCCCGGCATGGAGGGCCGAGATCAGCACCGCGCCTGCGATCGCGGTGCCGAGCGATGAACCTAGATTCGATACGCTGCGCGAGATGCCGGAGATCTCGGCCTGGTCCTCGTCCGGTACGCTCGACTGCACGATGTTGACCGAGGCCGTGAGCATGATACCCGCGCCAAACCCGATCAAAAAGAGCCCGGGGATGAAGGTGAGGACGCTGGATGTAGCGTCGACGAGCAAGAGCAAGAGCGCGATGCCCGAAAGAGCCGTCACGAATCCAGCGCGAATGATCGAGCGCTGGGGGTACGTTCGTGTCATCCTTTCCATTCGCGTGGATGCAATCAGGATTCCGAGCGTCGCGGGCGTCACGAGGACGCCGGTTCGAATGGCGTCGTACCCCCGGCTGACCTGCAAGAAGACGGAAACGACGAAGAACGTGCCGATCATCATGAACCATTGCACGTTCTGCGTGACGAGCCCCAAATTCACGGTCCGGCTCTCGAACAGCCTCGTCGACAGGAGCGGTGCTCTGCCCGCGCGCTCCCGGCGCCGCACATGCAAGAAGAAGAGCGCGAGCAGCGCGATGCCCATCGTCGTGAACAGGACGACCGGCGAGAGGTCTCCTCGCTCGAGGACCACGGCATCGCCGATCACGAAATCCTTGCGAGCGCGGAGCCAGCCGTACGTTCCGGCCTGGAGAATGCCGACGACGGTGAGGGCGAGGCCGGCGGCGGACAGCACCGCGCCCACGAGGTCGAACTCGCGTTTCGGAACGTCGGCTTTGGGCTCGACGATCCGGCGACTCGAGTAGAGGATCACGAGGGTGACCAATGCCTCGGCGAGGAACGAGGCGCGCCAGGAGATCGTCGTCGTGAGGAACCCGCCGATGAGCGGCCCGCTGGCCGAGCCGAGCCCTCCCGCGGCGCTGACCAGCGCGAACCCCTTCGCGCGCGAAACCGGGTCGGCGAACGAGACCGTGATCAAGATGTAAATCGGAGGAATCATGAGCGCCGAGCCGATTCCTTCCAGCAGCGAAAAGCCGGCGATCATGACCGCCAGCGCGGGCGCGAGCGCCGTGACGAGCGCGCCTATGCCGTACATGGCTATCCCGAGCCTGAAGCAGCGCTTGCGTCCCCAGAGATCGCTGAGCTTGCTCCCCGGGATCATCAGCGCCGCCATGGTCAACGTGAAGAGCGTGATGACCGTCTGAACACCGGTCACCGTCGTCCCGAGGTCCTCCGTGATCCGGCTGATGGCGACGTTCATGCTCGAGGCGTCGTAGCTCGCGAGGAACTGCGCGAGCGCCAGCGGCACGAGCATCGACCGGGAGGAGCGGGCCGCAATCTCGCTCAGCCCGTTCGCGTCGCCGCCACGCCCGGCGTTGAAATCCTTCGGCTCGGGGGCCATGCCTCTTCCCTCCTCCGATGTCCGGAGCAGCGCCGCCGCACGCGGCTCGTAACGCTGGCCGGCGCCCATCGCAAGGCTGGTTTTTCCTGGCCTGCGAGCGCATCGAGCAGCCTCCGCGCGGAAGCGAAGAAGGCGGACCCATCCGAATGGGGCTCAGCCTGGAGCGTCCGTCGTGTGATGCATGAGCGCTCTCCAGACCCCCTCGCGCTGCTGCCATACAGCGCTGAACGCCAGGAGTTTTTCCAGACGCACCCCACCCCGCAGCTCCACCCGCCCCAGGTATACCCCCGTGATCAGCGCGACGCGCTCGGCGACGATGCGCACGTCGAACCGCCGGAACTCCTCGGTATACGACGTCACGTCCTGGATGAGCATCCAGTAATCCTTTTTGCCGCGTTGAGCGCCGGTGGAATCGATGTACGCCCAGCTGTCGTCGACGTGCCGATCGAAATACCCCGCGTCCTTGGCGCCCACGGCCGCCGTCCACTGGTGCATGAGCGCGAGGAGCTCTTCTTTTGCTCGTTCGGGGAAGATGATGTCGGTCATGGCGTGTACCTCCGAGGCATCCCACCGTATCGGGCTGCCCGAGAGCGGCACAAGGGGCATGACTTCACCCGCGGACGAGCACGAGCGAACGGGACAAGATCAAGAGCCCGAGCGCGACCAGGACGAACGGCAACGCCACGCGGCCCCAGCGTCGGATACGATGTCCCAGGAGCGCGTTGTGGACGAGCTGATGGCCGACGGCGCAAAAGACCCCGGTCATCACCACGAACACGCCCACGTAAAGCGGGACGAGCTTCGGGGCGCTCGAAAAGAGGGGAATGTACACGCCCAGGTTGTCCCCGCCATTCGCCACCGTGACGCCGGCGACGGCGAGCACCTTGGAACGCCCCATCCCGGGGCGCGGCTCGGGCTCCGAGGCAGCCGCGTCTTCCTGGCCCCGCCAGAGGGCCCACAGGCCACGAAGGCCGAGCCCGAGCGGCAGGAGCCCGAGCAGCCCGATGAAGCCCTCGGGCACGACGAGCGCGAAGAGCGCGCACGCGGCGCTCACCGCAACGAGGGCGGCGATGCCCAGAAACTGGCCGGCGACGACGTGCCGCGGCTCGTAGCTCGGATCCGAGAAAAATGCCGCGAGCAGCAAGAGATCGTCGACGTTCGTGGAAACGAAGACGACGACGGCCACGCCCAGCGCCGAGAGTACGTCACCCATGGGGGAGCCGATCAGCTCGCCAGCTCGGCGCTCGTCGCTCCAGGCAAGGCTCGCTCGCGCATCGAATCGACGAGCCGCTCCTCGATGTGATGGTCCACCTCGATGTCGATGTGCCTCGCCTCCGGAATGACGGCGCGTACGGCCACCTCGATATCGTCGATCTCCTTGCTGATGGCGCGGAGCGCACCATCCGCCACGACCCGGAGCGTCCTCTCGCGCTCCGCGCCCGAGAGCGCGCCGGGCTGCGCGGGCAGCGCCTGATCGAGCCGGGCCGCGAGGAAAGCAGCGTCGAACGTGACCTCGGCTTTGAGCTTGTAGATCTCCGGCGTGATCCGCCGGCTCTTCACGTCCCGCACGCCGCGGACACTCGGCCGCTCGCGTAGCACCCGGACGAACGCCTCCTCCACGCCGTCGGGCACGGCCATCCCGATCAGCAATTCACGATTCTGGGTGACGAGGTGAATCGCGACGTACCCGAGGAGCAAGCCGACGAGGATGGAGGCGATCGCGTCCCAGACCGGGCTGCCCGTGTAATACGACGCCACGATGCCGATCGCCGCGAGGAGCAGGCCCAGCACGGCGGCGCCGTCCTCGAGCAGGATGGCCACCGACGCCGGATCCGCTTTCTCGCGCACATACCGGAGGAAAGGCATGCTCCCGCGCTGCGTGGCGATGCTCCGCGCGGCGAAGACGAGCGCGCTTCCTTCGATGAGGAACGAGAGGCCGAGGACGACGAACGTCACCACGTTGACCGAGGTCGCGTGCGGATGACGTAGCCCCTCGATGCCGTGATACACGGTGACGCCGCAGCCGATGAAGAAGATGCCGGCGGCCGAGAGCAAGCCGAACACGAAGCGCTCGCCGCCGTATCCATAAGGGAATTCTTCGTCCCCTTGCCGCGAGCCGCGCTTCAGCCCGATGAAGAGCAAGAGCTGGTTGCCCGTGTCCGCGGCGCTGTGGATGGCCTCGGAGAGCATCGCGCCCGAGCCGGACAGGAAAAAGGCCACGAACTTGAGGAGCGTCACGAGCGTGTTCGCGGCGAGCGCGAAGAGCACGGCAGGCAGGGAGGAAGGGGTTGCCATCGTGGGTCCCCTGCATCCCAGCGCGGGACGGGCTCCGGGTCAAGTCATGCCTTACTGGCAGCGTGTCGTCGTGCCATCATCGACGCACGTCTTGGCCGAGTCCGCGCAGTCGACCGCCACCACGAAGCGGGGGACTCCCTCGGGCGCAATGAGCTTCGGGCGGCAGGTCACCCGGACCGTCCCGTCGCACGACTCGTCGAACGTGTCGTCACACGAGGCTTGCGGCGCGCGCGCGCAGTAAGCCTCGTCCTCCGTGGGCTCGACGCAGATTTCGTTGGGCGCTTCGCAAGGCGTGTCGTGCACCTTCCGGTTGACGACCTGATCCGGCCCCTCGCCGCAGATCTCCAGGACGTTGCCATTGCATTGTTTCCTGAAACTGCACTCGTTACCGCACCCGTTCATCACCAGGAGCGCCGCCGCCGTCAGAAAGATGCGCTGCATGATCCGAGAGATGGCCCAGAGGGCAACCGTACACAAGTGCTTTTTTGCGCGGATCCGTGCCCGCGACGGAGGGGCTCGGCCGGGCTCCCCGAGGGCCGCTCTGCGATCGTCCGCCAAGCGAATGGAAATCTTCCGGCGGGTTGGAGGCGGGTCCAGGGGAGAAAAAAAGCAGTGCTAGCGAGGGCGCAGGAAGGGGAACGGGCGATGATTCTCGTGACCGGAGCGACAGGGAACGTTGGCAGCGCAGTGCTCGAGCAGCTCGTCGAGGCGGGCCAGAAGGTCCGCGCGCTCGTGCGCGACCCGGCCAAGCTCGGCGATCTCGGCCGGAAGGTCGAGGTCGTGAAGGGCGATCTCGCGAAACCCGAGACGCTCGACGCCGCGTTCGCGGGCGTGGACAAGGCATTCGTGCTCTTCACGGGGGCCGACCTGGCGACGCTCGCAGGCAACGTGGTGGAAGCGGCGAAGAAAGGAGGCGTCACGCACATCGTGATGATCTCGTCATCGACCGTCATTCAGGCGCCCGAGAGTCAGCTCGGCCGCTGGCACATCGACGCCGAGGCGAAGATCAAGGCATCGGGGCTCGCCTGGACGATCCTCCAGCCGGGAGCCTTCGCGTCGAACGCCCTCAACTGGGCCGGCTCGATCAAGAGCCGCGGCGCGGTTTTCCAACCCACGGGCGACGGGAAGGCGGCGCCGATCGATCCGCGCGATATCGCCGCGGTCGCCGTGAAGGTCTTGCTTTCACCTGGGCACGAAGGGAAATCGTACATGCTCACCGGGCCGGAGGCGCTGAGCACGGCCGAGCAGGTGGCGAAGATCGGCGCGGCGATCGGGAAGCCCGTCGCGTTCGTCGACGTGACCGAGGACGCAGCTCGCGAGGGAATGGTGAAGGCGGGTTTGCCCGAGGTATTCATCCGCGCCATCCTCGAGGCGCACGCCATGGTCAAGGCCGGGCTCGGGGCGGACATCACGAATACGGTCGAAGAGCTCCTCGGGCGCGAGGCGCGGACCTTCGACGATTGGCTGAAGAGCCATGGGAAGGCGTTCCAGTAGGCCGAACCGGCTGCGGCTGACCACCAGCGAGGCCCCCGAGGGCTTCCTTCAGGAGCGGAGCTACCTGGCGTCCTCGGCGGGAGGCGCCCATTCGACGATGTGGAACGGTACACCTTGCGGCGATTTGAGCATTGCAAAGCGCCCGACCCCGGAGAGCTCCTGCACCGGAATGCAGAGCGACGCGCCGAGCTCCACGCCGCGCCGCGCCGTCTCGTCGGCATTGGTGACCGCGAAGGACATGCCCCAGTGCGGCGGGACGTCCCCCACGTGCGGCAGGGCCTGCATCGCGCCGGCGACGGGGACACCTTCGAGCTTGAAGAGCGTGTACGTCATGCCGGGCACCGGACATTGCTCCTCCAGCGTCCAGCCGAAGAGCGCCGCGTAAAACGCCGCCGCTCGGCCGACGTCGCTCGTGATCGTCTCGAACCAGCTCGGCGCGCCGTGCGCGTGGCTGTCGACGTCCATGCCGGGCTCCTTCTTCGGCTGCCACACGGCGAAGACGGCGCCGTTCGGGTCCGTGCACATGGCCATCCTGCCGTTTTCGAGCACATCGAACGCCGGCTCGGCGCGCCCGCCGAGCGAGGCGACCTTCGCGACGGCGGCGTCGGCGCTCTCGACCTTCACCATGACGCCGATGACCGGCGGCATGCCTTGCGGCTGGTGCGGCGCCGAAAGATCCATGAGCGCGCCGGCCGTGCGCCCTCCGACAAGGATGAGCTGACCGCCGGGGACGCCCGGCATCTCGCCGTACGTCCAGCCGAACAGCGCGCCGAAGAACGCGCGCGCGCGTTCGGCCTCCGGGGTCATCAGGTTGATCCAGCAAAAATCGTGCGTCTTGCGCGTACCCGTCGTCATCGTGGTCTCCTTGTCCACGTAGACCGGGTCCGCGCCGACAACTCATCGGTCGCGCGGAAAAAAATTCTCTCGCGACGTCTAAGGTCTCCCGCCGAGCAGGTCCGCGCGCATCTCGTCGAGCATCACGCCGAGTCGCAGCGCCGCCGCTTCGACGGCTGCGCAATTCGGCGGCTCGGGCCTCTCGAATCCGTCTCGTATCGTGGCGGCCAGGATGTCCGCCTGCCGCTCCAGCGTGGGCGCCTCGTGCGGCGGCAGCTTCGTGAGCAGGAAGGAGCCTGCCAGGATGGCCTCGATGGCATGCGCCTGGTCGGCGAGCGAGCGATCCACGCGCATCAGCCCGTGTTCCCTGAAGGCCTGCAACATCCGATGGAGCAGGTCCGCGAGGCCGAGGACGCGGGCCAAGGACGGCGTCGATCGGTCCGGCGTGAGCGCCCCCAGAATATCGGTGTCCTCTCCGAAAATGGCCCTGGCGAGCGGGCGCCCCGCGTGGAGCAGGAACATCGAACGAAGCATCCGGTGCGGCAGCACCGTCCTCGGATCCGCTCGCATGTCGTCGAGCTGCGCGGCCAGGATGGAAGCCATCTCACGGCGCAGCAGCTCCATGAAGAGCGCCTCTTTCGATTTCCAGTGCAGGTAGATGGTGCCTTTCCCTACACGAGCACGGCGCGCGATGTCGTCGATCGTGACCCGCTTGTAGCCCCAACCGAGGAGAAGCGCCTGGGCTTCCGCGAGGATCCGCTCGCCGCGCACTCGCTGCTGTTCGTCATCGCACGCTGCCATCGTGCCGTACTCTAAGCGGTCTCCGATCGAGAACCAACACTCGCCGGTACTCGATGACCAACTTTCCCAGATGGTCAGAGAGTACTGGACGGCCGGACGCGGAGCCCCTAGCCTCGGAACCGTCACGCGTTCGTAACGAGATCGTCACCATCAGGACGAGGTGAAGGCAATGAAGGTCCATCCGATGTTCGCCGATATCAGGTTCGAGCCGCCCGGGCCCGGCCCCTGGGAGATCGAAAAGTCACATTTCACGCGCCCTGGTTCTCGGTTCGGCGCGGACGCGCTGACGAGGGGCCTACCGGTGGGGTTCGCGAAGGGAATGGAGCGATACGGGCTTCCCATGAAAGGGATGACCATGTCCATGGTGAATGGCTTCGCCTACGCCCAGATGATGCCGCTCGGCCTTCCTGCAGGCCTGGCCTCGCGTCTGGGCAGCGGGCCGCCGCCGAAGCCCGTCATGTGGCTCCTCTTCCGCCTGCATCCCGAAATTCGTGCGCGCTTCGAGCGATGCGAGCGTGTATTCGAATCGAAACTCTGGCGCACGGATCTCCAGCACTGGGATCGGGTCGACAAACCGCGCGCCGTCGAGAAGCACCTGGCCCTCCAGGCGATCGATCCGGCGACGCTCGATCTCCAGGCGCTTCGCAAGCACGTCGAGCGCGCGCGGGCGCACATGTCGGAGATGATCACGCTCCACCACCTGTACAACTTCACGGTCATCCTGCCGACGGGGGATTACCTCGCGCACGTCTGCGAATGGACGGGCGTGAGCACGGGAGAGGCGCTCTCGCTTTTGCGAGGAACGTCGCCGCTCGCCCGGGGGATCGCGATTGACGAACTCGAAGCGCTGGCGAAGGCGCTCCGCGCGAGCGAGGAGGGCCGCGCGGTGCTCGCACGGCAGGGCCACGCGCAGGGCGTGCTCGATGCGCTCATGGCGATGCCGGGAGAGGTCGGGGCGGCGGCGCGCGGGTATCTGGATCTCGTGCGGTTCCGATCGATCGGATACGATATCTCGGACAAGACGGCGGGCGAGCTGCCGGACATGCTCGTCCGGGCCCTTCGAGCGGCGGCCGAGGAGGATCGGGGGAAAGACGCGCTCACCGCGCGCGATGAAAAGGAGCGCGAGATCCGCGCGCGTGTGCCGGCCGCGCACCGGACGCAATTCGACGAGCTGCTCGGCGAGGCGCGGCTCGTGAATCGGCTGCGCGACGAGCGAGGCATTTACGCCGATAGCTGGGGGACGGGCCTCGCGCGGAGGGCCGTGCTCGAGGTGGGGCGCCGGCTCGCCTCCGCCGGGAAGGTCGAGGATCTCGAGCACGCCGCGGACCTCACGCTCGACGAGATGTTCGCGCTCCTCGAAGGCCGAACGGGCCCCGCCGCGGCGGAAATCGCGAAGCGCGCTCTCTATCGAGCGACGATGACGCTCGAACACGCGCCTCCGTGGTTGAATGCGCCGCCCGGCGAGCCACCGCCCCTCGACGTGTTCCCAGCCGCAGCGCGCCGCGCGATGAAGGCCATGAACATGCTCATGGCCGACATGACCGCGGACCATGCGGACGTGGGAAAACCGTCCGAGACCGAGAGCTCTGCCGCGCGCGTCAAAGGGCTCACCATCAACGCGGGTGTGTACGAAGGAACGGCGCGTGTCGTCCTCGATCCCGCGGATTTCGGGCGAATCCAGAAAGGCGACGTGCTCGTGACGCGGTCGACGTCGGCTTATTTCAACGTCGTGCTCCCGCTGCTCGGCGCGATCGTGACGGATCGAGGCGGGCAGCTCTCCCACGCGGCCATCGTGGCCCGCGAGTATGGCATTCCCGGTATCGTCGGCACGAAGGAGGCGACGGCGACGATCCCCGACGGCGCGCGCGTGCGCGTGGACGGCGCGACCGGCGAAGTGACGATCCTGGCCGCGGCGCCCTCGTTCGTGGCGGAGGTGGCGTTGTGATCACGGCGCTCGACGAACACCTCCCGGAGGCCGAGTTCGGCGGAAAAGCCGCGCAGCTCGGGCATGCGCATCGAAGCGGCCTGCCCGTGCCGCCGGCGTTCGCGCTCTCGTCCGAATGCGTGGATCGCGTGGTCGCGGGGGACGAAGCGCTGCGCGGCCGGCTCTTCGACGCATTCGCGACGCTCGCCGGGCCCGTGGCGGTGCGGTCCTCCGGGATCGGCGAGGACGGCGACGCGGCGAGTTTCGCAGGGCAACATGCGACGGTCTTGAACGTGCGGAGCGTCCGCCAGTTGCTCGACGCGCTCGCGACCGTGCACGGCTCGGCGCGGACGGCGTCGGCGCTCGCTTATCGACGCAAGCTCGGGCTCCCGGCGGAGCCTCGCATGGGCGTCGTCGTGCAGAGGCTCGTCCACGCCGATTGCGCGGGCGTGCTCTTCACTCGCCACCCGACGACGGGCGCCGACGAGCGCGTCATCGAGGCGACGTGGGGCCTCGGCGAGGCGGTCGTCGCGGGGATCGTCACGCCGGACCATTATCGCGTGGCCCGCGGAGGGCGCGTCCTCGAAAAGAGGCCGGGCGAGAAGGACTGCGCGATCCTGTGGAGCGAGGAAGGCGGCACGGCCGAGGTCCCCGTCCCCGCGCACAAGGTCTCCGCGTATTGCCTCGACGACGCGCGCCTCGCGGCGCTCGACGCGCTGGCCTCGACGTGTGAAGCGGCCTTCGGCGGGACGCAGGATCTGGAATGGGCGTTCGCCGAGGATCGCCTGTATCTGCTCCAGAGGAGAGCGATCACCCGTGGCTGAGTCCCGCCCCCGCATCCCCGCGCGGCTGCTCGTCGCGATCGCGCTATCGGCCTCGCTCGCGCCGCTCAATTCCACGATGGTGGCCGTCGCATTGCCCGAGATGTCGCGCGACCTCGGCGCCGAATCGAGCGTCCTCCGGCAGGGGCTCGTGTCGAGTTATCTGCTCACGAACATCGTCCTGCAAAGCCCCGGCGGCAAGCTCGGCGATCGGCTCGGGTATCGGCGGGCGATCGCGCTGGGCCAGGTCCTCTTCGCGCTCGGCGCCGCGCTCGCCTACGTCTGGCCCCGGCTCCCGGGGCTCACGGCCGCGCGCATTCTCATGGCCGCGGGCGGCGCGATCCTCGCCCCGAGCGCGTTTGCCTTGCTCCGCACGGAGCTCCCGGCGGAGGTGCGAGGACGCGCATTCGGCGCGCTGGGCGCCCTTCTGGGCCTCTCGGCGGGCCTCGGGCCGAAGATCGGTGCGCTGCTCGTCACGCATTTCGGGTGGACCTCCATTTTCCTCGCGAACGTCCCGGTCCTGGTCGTATCCGCCGCGGTCTTGCACCTCGGCGCGTCCGCCGCGGCGCGACCGAACGAGCCCGCCGTGGCGCGACCGCGCTTCGACGTGCTCGGCTCCGTGCTGCTCGGGGCCTCGCTTCTCGGGCTCGTGATCGGCCTCGAAAACAAGGACCTCCGATGGGCGGCCGCGTTCGGCGTCCTCGGGTTTGTCCCCTTCGCCTTGTGGGAGCGGCGCGCAGCGGATCCCATCATCGATTTCTCGCTATTCCGGCGCCGGACGTTCATCGCGGGGAGCTTGCTCATTGCGATCCAGAACTTCGCCATGTATTCGATGCTGTTCGAGCTGCCGCAGGTGGCGGGGCGGCTCTTCGGCGCCGGGCCACGCGACGTCGGCAATACGCTGGTCACGATGATGGCCATGATGATCGTCGCTTCCCCCGTCGCAGGGCGAGCGTCCGAGCGGTTCGGCGCGCGCGCCGTGGCGCTCGCCGGCTCTGCGCTCGCGCTCGGTGGAATGACGCTGCTCGTGCTCCTCCCCTTCCATGCCGTGACGGACGCGGTGCCCGCGCTCGGCTTGCTCGGCGCGGGCCTCGGCCTGACGTCGGCGCCGTCGCAGGCCTCGTCGATGAACGACGTGCCCCGAGAAAAAAGCGGAATGGCGGCGGGCCTCACGTCCACCATGCGCTACCTCGGCGGCATCGCCGGCTTGACCGTGCTCGGCCTGGTCCTCACGGAGAGCAAGGTCCCCGAAATCGCCAGGCACGAGCATGCGACTTCGATCGTGATTTTCTGCGTATCGCTGGTCGTGACCCTCGGCTGCGCGCTTCTCCTCCCCGGCCGTCTCCCGACGCCCGTGCCCTCCGCAGAAGCGCGCTGATCCCGCCGAAATCGACGTGCTCACGTCCAGGGGACGTGCAAGGAAACGGCCGATTCGCTCGATTTCGAGAACGGCTCCGGCTGGTACACGCCGGTGATTTCCTGCCACCCGTGCTCCTCCAACCTGAACAGGTGCGACACCCGTTGATTGACCAGCAGGGTGACGTCGAACGCGGTCTCGGCCGGGAAACGGCTCATGACAGCCTGCATGACCGTTCGCAAGAACTGCATCGAAGATTGCGCGGCCGCCCCCAAGCTCCCGGCCTCCTGCAGGAGGCGGCGGCGCTCCGCAGTGAGCGCGGCCATCTTCGGCGAATCGGGCTCGTCGTGATCGAGCTGCCAGGTCGCGAGGACATTCTGGGCGAGCTCGGCGCCATGAGGCGAAGCCATACCATGCAAATAGGGAAACGTGACGATCCCGTAGCGAATGTCCTCGTCCGCGTCGACGACCTCGTCGTTGAGTTGGCGCATTCGCCGTAAAGCAACGAGCGCCGGGGCAAACTCGGACGGCAGCGCTCCCTCGGCGAGCAAGAAAGCCCACTCGATCGTCACAGGAAAGAAGATGGAGGAAAGGAGGCGGCTGTGGCCCTCGAGATACTCGTTCAGCGTGGCCGTGGAGACCGCGTCGGGCAACCGATAACGCTCTCGTTCCTCTCCCCAGAAGAAGTGATACATTTCCTGGGTATGGCGAAGGAAGCAGCCTTCGACGGCTGCTTTCGCATCGACCTTTCGGAGCTGCTCGAGCCCGAGCGCATAGGATGCCAGGACGAAGAGCCACGTGTGTTTCGTGGAGGGCGCCCCAGGCAGCGCGTCCATCATCCGATCGATGGCCATCACCGGAATGCCGTACCCGAGCGTGTATGCACGGGCGAGGTCTCGATGACGCGCGTCGAGTCCGCCGAGCGCCTGACCAAACACGAAGAGCGGACAAACCTGTTTCCAGATCGTGATCGGGTCGTAATGTGCCGCCCACTGCTTCGCGAAGTGTTCGGGCTGCTCGCGGATCAGGGTCCCGTCGGTCCGAACGGCCTCATAAAGGTCGAGGAACAGGTGCCTATACCGCACGGCGAGATAACGGTAGGTTTCGCTGTTGTAGGACGTCGGGTTCCGGGGGATGAGCCGCGGGTCGAGGGCGGCATGGCCACCCGCCGCCCGCCAGCTTGCCGTCGAATAGTCCAACCATTCATCCAGCCCGTGAAACGTCGTCATCGCTTCAACCTCCCCAGGGCATAGGAGATCCCTTCTCGGACGGTGCTGAGGGTCTTGACGGTGCTCAGCTCGGCATCGAGCTCCACCAGCGTCTTGGCAATGCGCGGCTGGATTCCCGTCAGGATCGCCTGCGCGCCCAACAGCTTCACGGCCTGGGCGGCTTTCACGAGCGCGCTCGTGACCTCGCCATCCATGACCTGAACGCCCGTGATGTCGAGGATGGTCATTCTCGCCTGATATCGGGTGACGCCATCGAGCAATGCCTCGAGCACGGCCTGCGCGCGCACGCTGTCGATCGTGCCCACGAGCGGCATGACGATGATGCTCTCGGCGACGGGGATCAGCGGGGTCGACAGCTCGCGCAGCGCCTGCTTCTGTGCGTCGATGATCTCCTGCTTGAGCCCCAGACGCTCCTGTTCGCCCTCCCAGCGGTCGGTGATGTCGTGCAGGAAGCCGAAGATGTGGTCGAACGAGCCGTCGGGACGGTAAACACCCTGAATGAGAATGTTCCCATACATGATGCTGCCGTCTTTGCGCACGAAACGTTTGTCGAGGCTGTATCGCTGAATCTCGCCTCGGACGAGCTTGTCGAACAGCTCCTTGTCGAGGGAAACGTCATCGGGGTGCGTGAGAGATACCCAATTCGTGGTCTTCAGCTCTTCCGGGGCGTAGCCCAGCTGTTCGCACAGCTGCTGATTGAACTCCACCCAGCCGGTCTCGAGCGAGGTCACCGTCATTCCGATCTGAGCATAATCGAAATAGCGACGGTAACGAAGCGCATCCTCCCGGGCCGCCGCGACTTCGCTGGTTCGAGCTTCGAGCTGCTTCTCCAGATCCGCAATTTGTTGTCGCAACGACTCGACATCGGTGTCGGGGGTGACCACGGATTGAGAGGGGTGCCTGTCCATCGCTACGAATGAACCCTCCGTGACAATAAAACGACCACAAGTCTCGTTGCCAAGCCAGCACAAAACGCGCGCTTGCCCCAGAAACCTCGACGAACCGTGAAACAGCCCACACCCGTGGTAAGAATCCTTGCCATACGCTGCGGTATGCCAGGCGCTGCCCTTCAGGCAGTCCTGTCGCCAAGGCCACACGATCTCCCTCTGGAGCTGGCCCGCTCAGTCGCTGGCCGTCAAACGGCCGACGCTCCGATTTTCTAAGCAAATGCCGTACGTGACCTTAGATTTTCCCACATCGGGGTGGCATATGCGGGCGGGGGACGTCATCGACGATCGATTCGTGATCGAGCGGGTCGCCGGCTCGGGGGGAATGGGCTCGGTATTCCAGGCGCACGACCGGCTTTCCGGCGGGCCGGTGGCCATCAAGGTGCTCCATGACCAGGAGCCCAGCGATATCCGAGAGGTTTTGGAATCGGCCGCCGAGCCGTTTGGCGCACGAATCGAATGGCTGGCGGACGGCTCGATGCTGGCGGTTTTCCCAGCGGGTTGCGCGTCACGAGGCCGAACCCGAGGTCCATCACGTGGCCGGGTTTCTCGGCGAAATGACGGGCACGCCCTTCCCCGACGACGAGAGCGCGAAGCTCCACGCCGCGCGCCTCGACGCGCGCCTCATGGCCGATCGGATTCAATCTTCCTTTTGGCAGTTCATCGCCGAGTGTGGTGCGCAGCCGGTGTTACTCGTCCTCGATGACTTGCATTGGGGCGATCTTCCCTCCGTGAGGCTCGTCGACGCAGCATTGCGGGATCTCGCAGGCAAGCCGCTCCTCGTGGCAGCCTTTGGTCGGCCCGAGGTGCACGACGTATTTCCCAAGCTATGGGTCGAGCGTGGTTTGTCCGAGATTCGCCTGGGCGAGCTGACCCCATGGGCAGCCGAGGAGCTCGCTCGAAGTGCGCTCCGGGATGCGGCCGATCCTCGGACGGTTGCGCAGGTCGTCGAGCGCGCCGCGAGGCATCCGTTTTTCCTGGAAGAACGGATCCGGGCGGTGGCCGAGGGGCGTAGCCGGACCCGGAGAGCGTGCGGACGCTCGTGTATGCCCTCGGATTCGCCTGTGAAAACCTGAGCCATCAAGGCAGGCGTGACCTGGCCGAGCTCTGCGTGGCGCGCATGGAGCAGCTCGGCAGCACCATCGCGGCGCACGATCCCGAGGTTCGGGGAAGGCTGTACGAGGCTCGAAGCGCGACGCTTCAACTCGAGGGTGATGTCTGGGGAACCCTGGGGGCTGCAAGAGTCGCCCTGGCGAGCTACGAGGAGGCCGGTGCACGGCAGCACGGGGCATGGGCCCGCCTGTTTGTCGCCGTGGGCTACCTGGACCTCGGGGCCTACGCGCGCGTGGACCAGGAAGCGCGCGACATGCTCCAGAGGGTCGGAGACGCAACCCCGCGTGGGGTATGGGGGAAGTGGATCTGGGCATCGTCCGAGCGACGCTGGCCTCCATTCTCCTGCGCTCCGGGGATCTCGGCGCGGCCGAGCGCGAGGCGCGCGCGGCCGCCGAAATTCTCTCGGGCACCACGCCCTGGCGCGCGGCGGCGGAGGCGAGGCTCGCGGCCATCCTCCTCCAGCAGCAGCGCGCGGACGAGGCACTCCGCCTCACCGAGGACGCGGCGGCGCGGCGCGACGCGAGCGGCGGGCATAGCGGCGGACCTTATCAATTGTCCCTGCGCCTCGCCCACGCCGAAGCGCTGCACGCGACGGGCCATCACGCCCGAGCGCGGACCGTGCTGCTCGAGACCCGCGACCTTTTGCTCTCGCGCGCGGCCAAGGTCCAGGACGCGGAGCTCCGCAGGAGCTTCCTCGAGGACGTCGCCGAAAACGCGCGCATCCTCGCCCTTTCTGCCGCCTGGGAGCAAGACGCCGCTTAGAACCGAAACGCGACCGAAAGGCCGACCTCGACCCCGCCGGACGGCTTCCGATGTTCCTGACAATCCTGTGCCCGACGACCCTGGATGAGCGGGGATAGTCAGCTTGCCGGGGCAAGATCGGCAGGACAGACCGCGGCAGCTCCCGCTCGCCACCCGAGCCCGTTCGCGCCGCTTTGTAAGTACTCCCGCCGTCGGGTATGTATCGGGTATGTAGAACAGTCGTTGGACCGCTCCGAGGGAAGGATTGACGGCGTGCACGATAAAGCGAGCGACTTGGACGCGCAGGTGGCGGGGAGCACGTTGCGCGAGATGCTCGGGAGAAATGGGAGCGGTCTTTCGCTCCTCGACAGCCTCGGTGCCATCGTTTGGCTCGCCGACGTGACCGACCTGTCGCTCTCCTTCCTGAACCGAAAGGCCCGCACGCTGCTCGGCCTCACGAGGAGCGACGTTCCGCCGCCGGGAAGCGTCCTTTCCCGCGTTCACCACGAGGATCAGGGGCACCTCCGCGACGTATGCCGCGCCGTGGCAGCGACCGGCCAAAGCCGCCCGGTCGATTACCGTGTCATCACCGCCGGCGGGCAGTTCGTCCCGCTTTCGGGCCACGTACACGCCGTGCAGGCGGAGACCGAAGGGGCGCTCGTGGCGCTCGCCTTCGTGGGGCTCGCCGCTCCCGGGCAGGAGCCGGCGACGGGCCAGGACGGCGCGCCGGACGGCAAGCAGGCCGTGCACGCGGCCGGGGAGCCTCTCAGCGTCCGGCACGCGGCCCGGTTGAGTCGCATCGAGGACATCATCGACAACGTCGACGGTATCGTGTGGGAGGTCGACGCCGACACGTTCCGCTTCAGCTACGTGAGCGCGCACGCCGAGCAGGTCCTCGGGTATCCCGTAGCGCGGTGGATCGAGGAGCCGAGTTTCTGGGTGGACCACATCCACCCGGACGATCGCCATTGGTGCCTGGCTCTCTGCAAGGACGCGACGGCCCGAGGGGAGCCGCATCGATTCGAGTACAGAATGATCGCCAAAGGCGGCCGGGTGGTATGGCTGCGGGACTATGTCCGCGTGGTGCTCGAGAATGGCCGTCCCGCCAGGCTGCGCGGGGTGATGGTCGACATCACCGAGGGGAAGCTCGTGCAAGCGGAGCTCGAGAGGACGATCTCGCTCCTGCGCACGACCCTCGACTCGACCGCGGATGGGATCCTCGTCACCGCGTCGGACGGGTCGGCCATCAACACGTACAACCAGCGGTTCGTGGAGATGTGGCGGCTTCCATTGCATGTCCTCGAGGCGCGGAGCGACGAGCAGGCATTGGCCTTCGTCCTCGATCAGATCGCCGATCCGGCCGCGTACCACGCGAAGGTGCGGTGGCTCTACGAGTCCCCCGACGAGGAGAGTTACGATGTCGTAGCGTTCAAGGATGGGCGCCTCTTCGAGCGTTATTCGCGCCCGCAACGGCTCGGCCGGGAGGTCATCGGCAGGGTGTGGAGCTTCCGCGACGTGACGCGGCGCTTTCGCGCCGAGGCGGAGCGCGATCGATTGCTGGTCGAGGAGCGCCGCTTGCGGGCCGAGGCGGAGCGCGCGCATGGTCGCATGGCACTCCTCGCCGAGGCGAGCCGCAAACTCGCGGCGGCGTCGCTCGACGTCGAGCCGACGCTCGCGGCGGTCGTGGAGCTCGCGGTCCCGGCGCTCGGCCGGTGGTGTGCGATCGTCCTGCCCGAGGGCGCCCTCGCGAACGGCCGACCGACGATTGCGGCGACGCACGAGAGCCCGACGATCGCCGAGAGCCTGTGTCCCCTCCTCCGGCATTATCTGCCGAGCCCTGACGATCCGCTCGGCTTCACCGAGGTATTGCGGTCGGGCGAGCCCCTCCTCGCGCCCGACATCCCCGACGAGGCGCTCCGCGCCGCCGCGCGCGACGAGGCGCACCTCGCGCTCTTGCGCGCCCTCGGCGCCACGCCTCGGCTGCTCGTGCCATTGAAGGTCAAGGGGCGCACGCTCGGCGTGCTCGCGATCGGCGTGAAATCGCTCGACGCCCATGTTTCGCCGGAGGATCAGGCCCTCGTCGAGGAGCTCGGTCGGAGGTGCGCGACGGCGCTGGAGAACACGCAGCTTTATGGCGAAGCGCAGGAAGCCCTGCGCCGCAAGGAAGAGTCGCTCGCGTTGCTCGACACGTTGTTCACGACCGCCCCCGTGGGGCTCGCGTTCCTCGACAAGGAAATGCGATACGTCCGTAGCAACCGGGCCCTCGCGGTGAGCATCCATCGGCGTTCGCCGGAGGCCGAGGTCGGACTGACGCCCCGCCAGGCGATCCCGGAGCTCGCCCCCCGGGTCGAACGTTACATTCGCAGCGTCCTCGATACGGGAGAGCCGCTGGTCGGCGTGGAGATATCGGCCCGGGTCCCGGCGACGCCCGATCACGACCGGCACTGGCTCGCGAGTTATTATCCTGTCAGGACCGCGCGGGGAGAACTCCTCGGCGTGGGCGTCGTCGTCGTCGATCTGACCGAGCAGAAACGCGCCGAGGTGGTGCGCGCGAAGCTCTACCAGGAAGCGCAGGAAGCGATCCGCGTGCGGGACGATTTCCTTTCCATCGCCTCCCACGAGCTCAAGACGCCGCTCGCCACGCTCACGTTACGCCTCGAGCAGATAGCTCGCCGCCTCCGCGACGGGCTGCCCGTGGACAAGGAGCCGATTGTCCGGGCGCTCGCCCAGGTCGGCCGGCTGACGGCGCTCACGAATGATCTGCTCGACGTCTCGCGCATCGCGGAGGGGCGGCTCACGATCCGGGCCGAGCAAGTCTCGCTCGCCGACCTCGCGCGCGAGGCGGTGGCGAATGCGGCCATAAGCTTGCAAAAGCACGCGATCGTGATGGTCGAGCCCTTCGACGACCTCGTCGTGATCGGGGATCGGAGCCGCCTCGCACAGGTGATCGCCAACCTCCTCGACAACGCGGTCAAATATTCACCTTCCGGCGGGACGATTCGTGTCGCATTGGCGAAGCGCGACAGCCAGGCCCTCTTGTCCGTCACCGATCCCGGCATCGGGATCCCGAAAGAACAGCAAGGGATGCTCTTCGAGCGTTACTTCCGCGCCCGGAACGCGCCCATCACGGCGTATGGCGGGCTCGGGCTCGGTCTCTACATCAGCCGCGACATCGTCGAACGGCACGGCGGACGAATCTGGATGGAGAGCGAGGTCGGACAGGGTTCAACGTTCACGGTGGCGCTCCCGCTCGAAGGCCCGCAGGAAGGGCACGCGCGCCCGGGGTGACGACGCAAAAACGGCTCAGGCTGGCACAATCCCGGCGCCGTTTGACCTGGCAGTCCGCGTCGGCGCGACGAGATCCTCGGGGTTTCGTGCTGGGCGCCGAGATTGCCATGCAGCGCCCGAGAGGTCGAGCCCATGCCCGTCCTCGGTCCAAGGAGGCGCAACATGATATCGTGGTGGATGCGTGGTGCAATGGCGCTGGGGCTCGTGCTTTCGGCGGCGTGCGGGAGCACGGTGAACCAGGACGGGTCCGGCGGCGCCGGTGGCGGCGGGGGCACGGGCGGCGGGACGGGGGGCAGCGGCGGCGAGGGAGGCGTGATCCCGCCGGAGTGCGCGGTCGAGACCCCGGCGTCGGATCCCGGGCCGTACGAGGTGACGTTCCAGTTCGAGAACAACGGGGCATTCCCGGCCTTCCTGCGGGAGGATTGCTTCCTCCAGTATACGATTGAATCGTGCGAGTACGGCTATGCAGCGGTGTCCACCCACGCCATGTGCACCCAGCCGTGCAGCAGCACCGACGATTGCCTCACCTGCGGAGCATGTCTGATGGCCAGCGTGCCGGTCGATGTCGGCGCGCAATCCACGGATACCTGGTCGGGAACGCGATATACGTTTGGAACGAGCGCCAAGGGGTGCTCCTGCCACGAACCCCACGTGGCTCGGGCGGGGCGATATCGGATCCGCGTGCCGGTGTATGCCTCCGACATGGACGCGCAGGCGGGCACCCCCTCGTACGAGGTGACGATGAATTTCGAGCTGCCGGCGCCGAACGGCGTGGTCGTGGTGCCGATCGGGCAGTCACCCTGAGAGCGTCTCTACAACTTGACGCACCGTACCGTGCGCGATAGCGTTTCGTGAGCCCGATGCCGGATCGATCCGCCGTTTCACCGAGAAAGGTACCGCAACAGCGCCGCTCGCAGGCGCTCGTCAGCGCGGTGATCGAGGCTGCGGTCCGCATCTTGAAGCACGGCCGCGAAGAGGCATTGACGACTCGCCGCGTGGCCGAGATCGCAGGGGCGAGCGTCGGTTCGCTTTACCAGTATTTTCCCAATCGCGACGCCATTGTTCGTGCGCTGATCGACTCCCACGTGAGAGAGATGCTCGCGCGCGTCGACGAGAAGATGCGTGATGCATTCTGCGCCACGTGTCCCGAAGAAATGGTGCGTCGCTTCGCCACGGGCCTCGTCGCCGCGCACACCGTCGACCTCGATCGATGGCAGGTGATCGCCTTGCAGGTGCTGCGGTTCGGCGATCTCGACGCGAGCGACGAGGCGTGGCAAATGCTCGACGATCGCGCCCGGGAGCTCGTCCACCGCGTCGCGCCCGAGCTTCCCGCGGACGAAGCCGCCCGGGCTGCCGCGCGCCTCGTCCTCCTCGTCCGCACCCTGCTCATGGACGCCCTGACCCAGCGGCCCGACGAGCTGCGAGACCTCCGGCTCACCGCGGACATCACCGACCTGATCCTCGGCTACATCGGGCGCCTGCGCGAGCGGCACGCCAAAGAGCACGCCGCGCCCGAGACGCCCGGCTGATCAAGGTATTGGAAACCAGGTAAGGAAAACGTCGAGTCCGCCGTAGGGAGACAGGGCTCCCTTGGGCGGGAAATCGAGCGGGGTGATCCAACCACCTGCCAGGACCGCTCCGGAAGGCCCGGTCGCCACGCGGACCGAACGGGGCATGAGGGGTTCACCCGTGCCGCCGAATCGATGGGCCCAGGAGGGTGCGCCCTCCGGGGAGAGCCGGATCAGAAAAACGTTGTTGTCGGTGCTCGTGAGCTCGGCGCCGGTAGGGACCTGCATCGTCCCGGAGAAATGGCCCGCGACCAGGGCGTCGCCGTCCGCCGTGAGCGCGAGGCCGGTCCCGTGCTCATCCTGATTCCCCGCGAGCTGCGTGCTCCACTTGGGATCGCCGCTCGTCTTGTCGAGCGCGAGGACGAACGTGTCCTTGCCATTTGTCATGAAGGTCTGGTCGCCGAAGACGACCGTACCGCTCATCGTGCCGGTCACGAATACCTTGCCGGCGATGCTGGAGGCGTCCACCGCAATCGCGGCGCCCTCCGCGTCGCCACCTGCCTCGCCGAACGTGCGAATCCATTGCACGTCCGGCTTGCCGTCGAGCTTCAGGACGAACGCACGGGCCTTCGCGCCGGCGTCGGGGACCATCACCCCGGGGATGTTCATCGTGCCGGTGTAGCTGCCCGTCACGTACACGTTCCCCGCAGCGTCGACGGCCATGGCGCGAGGCTTGTGGATTCCACCCGGAAAAACGTGGGCCCACCTGCACTGGCTGAGGGCGAGATTGTAGCTCAGGACGAAGAGATCCTCGTCGCCGGCGTTGAAGTCGGCGTTCGCCGCTCCATTGCAGGGCAATGTCCCCATCCCTCGGACCGTGCCGACGAGGTAGGCAAAACCTAGATGGTCGACGGCCACCGCCACGGGCTCTTCGTCCCCAGCCGCGTTGAGCGGCACGACGTTCACCCCAGCTCCGGAACCCCAAGCCAGGAAGGCGTCCCGGTCCCCCTGGCTCGTGGTGTAATACCCAGCGAAGACCGCCTCGTTTTTCTCCCCCGACGCCGCCGCGATCGCTCGCCTGGGCTGCTGTCCAAGCTTGACCCCCCAAATCCAGGCTGGATTCCCGTCCGACGAGAACATGGCCACGAAGGCGTCGTCCGTCGTGACCTCATTGGACGGACCGAGCTTGATCATGCCCCTCGTGTCGAGCGCGAGGACGCCTTGATAGCGCCCGGCCAGGAGGACGTTCCCGGCCCCGTCGACGGCGGCCGCGAGCACCTCCTGATCCTTGTCGTCCCCATACCGCCGGCTCCACATGGCCTCCGGACAAGGGACGGCATTGCAGCTCTCGCTATTGTCCGTACGGCAGAGCTCGACGCCGGGCAGAACCTCGCCCACGCAAGTCCCCCAGGTGCCGTTGTCGAGGCACGTTCGGGTTCCTGCCTGGCAGGGCCTCACATTCTGCGCGGCCGGAGGTCCGGTGAAACAGCTCTCCGTCACATTCGGCTCGCACGGGCCGGAGCCCGCAGTGCCGCCGGTGCCGCCGGTTCCCCCGTCGCCCCCGGCTCCCCCTTCCCCGGGCGTGTCCTCCTCGTGGAAATCACTGTAATCGTACATCAGCGCGCAGCCGCCGAGCGCGACGAGGCCCGCGGCCATCGCGAACGCCGAGATGAACCGCATCAGAACCTCCCCGAAATGCGCAAGCCTCCGCCGCCCTGCACGGCGAGCGGCGCGATCGAAGCCTCCCGACCCCGCGCCTCGCCCGCCTTTCCCGACGGCGCCGTGAGCACGAGCGCGAGCCCCGCTCCGATTCCCGCGATTCCCACCCCCCACGCCACGGCGTTCCCCACGAGGAGCGGCCCGCTCGCCTGAGACAGCGCGTAGCCATCACTCCCTTTCACGCAGACACCATTCTCGTCGCAATCGTTCATGATCTGCGCGTCACGCGCGACGAGCATGCCCCCGGTGATCCCCGCCGCCACGATTCCCAAAAGGCCGACCCCGCCCACGACGAACCCCGCCGTCCTCCGTCCGCTCGCCGGCGTCGGCGAAGGTGGCGGGACCTGCGCGCTGCTGTTCGTCGATGGCGGGGGCTTGGGCACGTCGACGGGGACCACCTCCGGCCCCGGCTCGGCGACCACCTCCGTCCGCTCCTTCTCGGCGAGATCGACCTCGTAGCGCTTGTCCTCCCGCCCCGGCGCGCGCACCACGATCACGTGCTTGCCCGGCTCCACGCGCAGCGGCGCTTCGAGCTTGCTCGGCCCGAGATCCTTGCCGTCGAGCGAAATGGCGCCGCTGACCTGCCCCTCCGGCGATAGCACCCGCAGCCGCGGGACCCGCGTGTCGAGCGCGTCGATTCGCGCCTTCGCGACCTTCGCCCGCGGATCCTTGGCGTCGATCAGCGAAAGTCCCCGCTGCCAGTATTCCAGCGCCGCCGCAATCCGCCCTTCGTCCTCGTCGCAGCGCGCCACGTTGAACAGCGTGTTGGGCGTCGCGAACAAAGAAAGGCTCTCGCGGAGCTTGGTACACCCCGCCTGCTTGTGACCCGCCTCGATGTCCGCGAGTCCCTCGAAAAACAGCTTCTGCGCCCGTGCCTTCGGGTCCTCGTCGGCTGCCACGGGGGAAGATGCGAGCGCGGAGTGCAGGAGCGCAGCGGTGACGCCCCCGAAAAACCCGCGCCGCAAGGCATTGGATGTGATCATGCGCCGTTGGAGCGTAGCGCTCGGCTCCGTGGGCTCGCGCGAACGGGGGTAAATGCGAACATCGAAGCTGAACACGCCGCCGGCAAGCGACGCTCCGACTGTCCGTTCAGGCCCAAATCTCGCTGGGATGGCGCGGATCGCGCCTCTCCTACGGAATGCGAATCACGCGCGGGCGCCTCGCCGCGCCTGCGGCATGGCGCTTCGCCGCGCGAGGAGCGTGCCCGCCCGCGCAGCCCGTCAAGCGCCTCGTGACGGGATGTAGACGGCCGTCGCGGGGTCGAGGAGGTATCCGCCCTGCCCCGTCATCAGGACCTCGCGGAGACCGAGCTTGCGCAGCGTCGCGAGCGCCACGCGCACGCGGTTCGCCGCGGCGTCCGCGCCAATCCGCTCGCCGGGCCAGCCGGCACGGACGATCTCGTCGAGAGGCAACGTTTGGCCCGGCGCGGAGGCCCGTAGCTTCGCGAGGGCGAGCAGGATGCGGCGCAGCGGCGCGCGGCGCGACAGGTCCACGGACGCGCGGGCGCCCGGAAGCCGGAACCGCGCCCCGTCGTCGGAGATGACCAGCGCCTCCGCGGGCGCCGCGAGTCCATGCCGGCCGGCCGCGAGGAGGATCCGCAGCGCGAAGCGCACGTCGTCGTTGGAGCGCCCGAGCGCGAGCGCGCGCGCCTTCTCGAGGAGCCGCGTTCGCTCGGGCTCGCTCGCCTTGGCCAGCGCGACGTGAGCTTCGTGGATCGCGAGCGTCGCCTGCAGCGCCGGCTCGCTCTCGCACGCGGCGGCCGCACAGCGCGCCTTCGCGAGCCACTGCGCGGAGGCTTCGGGATCCCCTTCGTCGGACCACACCGACGCGAGGCACCCGGCGATCAACGCCTCGTACCGCTGGAAACCGGCCACGCCCATCAGCTCGAACGAGCGCCCGAGGAGCTTCGTCGCTTCGCCCGGCGAGCCTCGCTCGAGGAACGCCCCGCCGAGGTAGTAGAGCGCGCTGCCCTCGCGATGACGGCTGCCGATCTCGTGAAACAACCGCACCGCGCGCGCATGGCAAGCGAGCGCCTCGTCGAGCTTGCCCCGTTCCTGGAAGAGGATGCCCTGCGCGCTCAGGAGCGCGCCCTCGGCATGCATGTCGCCGATGCGCCGCACGATCACGAGCGCCTCGTCGAAACACGCGCTCGCCTCGGCGTAGCTCTCCCGAAAGAGGGCGATGACCCCCGTCTCGTAGAGCACCCTCGGCAGCCGATCCTCGCAATCGGCCTCGCGGTACAGCGCGAGCGCGCGCTTCGCCTCGCGTTCGGCCGCCGCGAGCTCGCCCTCGCGTCGGAGTGCATGCCCGAGGCACGCCCGGATCTCGGCCTCACGCGCGCGCCGAGATCGGCCGGCCGTCGCGCCCCCGAGGCACGCGAGCCCTCGCGCGAAGTGCGCACGCGCCTCGACCGTACGGCCGAGCGTCTCGACGATCTCCCCGAGGTGCATGCATGCGAGCGCCTCGAGCGCCGCATCGCCGCGCGCGCGAGCGAGCGCAAGGCCGGCTTCCAGATCCGAGCCCGCGGCCTTCGGGTCGCCGAGCTCGCGCCGAGCGACGCCCCGCGCGACGAGGGCGGCCGCGAAATCCGGGAGGTTCGTCCCGGATACAGTCGCCTGCGCAGCCGTGATCGCTCGATCGAGCAGCACGAGCCGGAGCTCGAACAGACCTCGCGGCACGACGACCGGTTCGAGCGCGAGCGCGAGCCCGAGCGCGAGCTCGGCGCCGTCCCCGTCGGGCGCACGCTCGGCGTCGACGAGCGCACGCGCGTGCGCCGCCACCATGTTGTCCATCTCGCGGCCGAGCTTCTCCCGCGCGGCGCCGCCGAAGGCCGCTTCCCCGGCGAGCGCGCGGCCGAACCGCGCGAACCAGCGGGTGTGCCGACTCGCGGCGCGATCGAGCTCTCCCGGCCGTTTCGAGAGCTCCTCCGCGGCGAGCTCGCGGATCGCTTCGAAGAGCGAAAAGCGCGTCTCGTCGCCCTCCGCGCGCATCCGTACGAGCGAGCGCGCGACGAGCCCATCCAGTACCGTGAGGACGTCCGCGCCCGGCCGGGCGAGCACGCTCTCCGCCGCCTCCACCGTAAAACCCCCGCGAAACACCGACGACGCCGCGAAGCACGCGCGCTCGGTCTCGTCGAGCTGCACGAGCGAGTCCAGGATCGCGCGCCGCATGGACGAATGCCGCCCGCGATCCTCGCGTCGGACCAGGAAATCCAGCGGCTCGGCGAGGCGGCTCCGGATCTGTCCGAGCCCGAGGAGCCTCACGCGCGCCGCGCAGAGCTCGATCGCGAGCGGGATCCCGTCCGTCGCGCGCACGACGTCCCCGAGCGCCGCGAGCTCGCCCGGCCCGACCTCGAAATCTGGCCGCACTTCCCGCGCGCGGCTCAAAAACAGCACCACGCCTTCCGTCGCGAAGAGCTCCTCGCGACTCGCGCCAGGCTCCGGCACGCGGAGCGGCTCCAGCGGCACGAGGTGCTCGCCCGCGATGCCGAGCACGGCGCGCGACGTGACCAGGATGCGCGCGTGCGGCGCGACCTTCATCCAAGCAGCCACCACCCCGGCGGCCGCGGTCGCGATGTGCTCCACGTTGTCGAGGACCAGGAGCACGCGGTTCTTCCGAGCGATCGCCTGCCCCAGCGCCGCCACCACGGCACTCTCCTCCGTCGTCCGTTCGAGCGCCACGCCGAGGACCGACGCCACGGCGCGGCACATCGCCGCCACGTCGCCGGCGTCCGTCAGGTCGCAAAACCAGACGCCGCCTCCATGCGCCGCGTACGCCGCGCCGTGGAGCGTCGCGAACCGCGTGGCCACGCGTGTCTTCCCCATCCCCCCGGGCGCGACGATCGTGACGAGCCGCGCGCCCTCGTCGAACCGAGCGAGGATCGTCGCGAGATCCAGGGCGCGGCCGACGAACGAGGACGGGCTCTCGTACACGTTCGTGGGCGCCCTCGATTTCATGGCATCCAGCATCGTGAACCGCGCCTCGGCCGCCATGTTCACCCGGCCCGCTCGGGGACGCGAGCGGGCGGGCGGCGCGTGGCTCGTGGTCACGGCGCGGCGTCGGCGGATTGGTTTCATCTGGGAGCCGTTTCGCTGGGGCGTTGCCCCAGGCCCCACCAGGGGTTGTCCACCCCTGGACCCGGACCAGCGCAAGCGCTGGACCCGGGGTCGATGAACTGCGCGATGCGCAGTTCATCGAACAGGCCGAGGAACGACCCCTGCCAACCAAGACAGCCGCGCTGACCTTTCGACGGGCAACGTCGTCCCTGGTCTTCCAACGGGCCCGTTGGAAGAACTGCGCATCGCGCAGTTCTTCCACCTGAGGTCCAGCGCTTGCGCTGGTTCGGGTCGAGGGGCGAACAGCCCCCGCGGGGTCCGGGGCAGCGCCCCGGCGCGGCGGCCCCAAGACGAGATCCGTGCTCAGACCCGGGCTGGATTCACCTGCACTGGCCGTCTTTGTCGGACTGCCTCTGGCAATCGGAGGGATCCGGCGGGTGCTCCTTCATGCAGCGCTCGCCGCAGCTCATGTCGCTGCTCGACATGCAGCGCGAGAGGCACGCGGCGGACTCGCCGGCGCATTTGTTCACGGCCGCGGCCGAGGGGCACTGGTAATAGGAGCCGTTCACGCAGCAATGCGCCGAGGCATTGCCCTGCCCGCCTCCCGAGCCATTGCCCTGCCCGGGCCCCGTGTTGACCTGGATGCCCCCGAGGACGTCGGCGGCCGCGCCGAGGAATCCGCCGAGCCCGCCGCCGCTCGAACCCCCGTTCCCGGAGGCCTTGGCCTCGGCCGTCTTGCGCTCCTCTTCCCTCCGCTCCGCCTCGGCGCGCGCCGCGGCCTCGGCCTTCGCCTTTTCGGCTGCGACCTTTTCGCGCTCGATCGCCTCCGCGCTCGCCTCGCGCCAGATCGCCTCCCCGACGGCCGTCGCCTCGTCCGTCAGCGCTTTTCGCTTGTCTGCGGGCATCTTCTTGCCATCGACCACGTCGACGGCCATCACCACCTTGTCGGATCCCGTCTTGAAATGGACCCAGACCTCCTGGCCGTACTGAAACTTGCAGAACTCGCGATCTTTGCAGACGGGGCGATAGCCTCGCTTTTGAATGGCTCCCTCGAGCGACGCCACCGTGGATCGCCCATCGTCGCCCGCGTAGGCGAGGGGCGTCGTTTGTCGCACGTTGCTGCACGCAGCCAGCGAGAGAGACAAAGCGAGCAGAAGGGAGAAGGCTTTGGTGTTCATTTTCACAACTCCGGACGTCAGCATGCTGTCTGACGGCGCGCCTTCAGGCGCAGGCCCAGCATCCGGGGGATGCTCGGCGCGCCCCGAAGTCGCATTTTTTTTCGAGACGTCGACGTCGCCCCCTCGCCCCCTAGCCCTGCGACCGCAAGGTGATCTCGAGCCGGCTCTGGATGAGGCGGAGAATGTCGTCCAGCTCGCCGCGCTCGACCTGAAGGCGCTCGCGCATGCGCTGCCGCGTGCCGGAGGCGAGGCGCTCGCGGGCGCGGGCGACCCAGCGGGCGGCCGTCGCGCGGTGGATGTCGTAGAGCACACCGAGCTCATCGATGCCGAGGCCCTGCTGGTAGTGCTGGCGGAGCAGGTTGCGCTCGCGCGGCGACAGCGAGGCCAGCGCTTCCCGGAACGCGCTCTGGAACTCCTCGTGGTAAAGTCGCTCGATCCGGGCGAGCTCGGGATCACCCGACGCGGGGTCGATCTGGGCGAGCTCGAGGTGGGCGCGCTCTTCACGCTTCTGTTTGCGCAAAAGGCCGAGCGCCTCGCGGACGGCGACGACACGGAGCCAGCCGCGCAGATCCCCCCGGCCCGCGTATTCGGCGATCCGGGGGAGCGAACCGCCCTCGCCGACCAGGATACGATGCCGGATACGGTCCCGGAGGTCCTCCAGCGTGGTGCTCCCGAGGTCGATACGGGCGAGCGCAGCCGTGACGTCGCGCAGCAAGGTCTTGTCGAACGTCGCGATGGCCGTCGCGTCGCCGCGGGCGCAAGCGCAGGCGAGGTACAGATCCGCGCCCGCGCGGGGCGACAGCGCGCGAATCAATGGCGCGTCCGTGTCCACCCTCGCCGCGAGGTAGGGAATGAATACGTCGGGCTCGATTTTCACGTCGGGGAAGCACGCGCGCGCCGCGGCGAGGAGGGAGGCGAGCGCCGCCTCGAGCGAGGCCGCGTCCAGATCGAGCCAATCCGCGGGAGCATCCGGCCGCGCGGCTCTCCACGCAGTCGAGAAGCAGCGAGCCAGAGCCGTGCCGTCTCCCATGTGCACGCATGGTAGCATCACGGGAGCGGCTCCTGCCAAGAGGCGCGCCGTGGCGCCCTTGCCCGCGGAAGACGCGCACGATAACGTGCCCTGTCTCCGCATGGATTGCCCGGGTGAGAACACGCTGAACGCGCTCCTCGGCGGCCACCTCGCCCCCGAGATGGCCGCGCGGACCGAGCACCACGTGGACGAATGCCCCGCGTGCCAGGAGCTGCTCGCCGTGGTGGGACAGCCCCTCCACACGTCACGGGAGAGCGGCGCGACGCCGGAGCTCGCCGCTCGTCCCAGGGGCGAAGCCACGACGGTCATGGGCACGTGTCCCCCCGGCGCCGAGGCTCCGCTTCAGCCTGGAAGCGCCGTCAGCCGCTACGTCGTGCTCTCCCGGGTGGGCGCCGGTGGTATGGGCGTCGTGTATGCCGCCTACGACCCGGAGCTGAACCGGCGGGTGGCATTGAAGGTGCTCCGCGCCGAGAACCGAGGGGAAGGGAGCGAGCCGACCCGAGCGCGCCTGCTCTCCGAGGCGCAGACGCTGGCGCGCCTCGCTCATCCGAACGTGGTCTCGATCCACGACGTGGGGGTGACCGACGGAAACGTCTTCATCGTGATGGAGTTCGTCGAGGGGCCTACGCTCGCCGCGTGGCTCGCGGAGCGCCGTCGCCCCTTGCACGAGCTCCTCCCGGTGTTCCTCCAGGCGGGCCGGGGGCTCGCCGCCGCGCACGCGATGGGGATCGTGCACCGTGACTTCAAGCCCGCGAACGTGGTGGTCGGGCGCGATGGCAGAGTTCGGGTGCTCGATTTCGGCCTCGCGCGGGACGGGCTTCCCCGGGGCACGAAAGCATCGAGCTCGGGCGCGGAGGCGGAGGCGGTGCAGACCGTCATCGCCGGCACCCCCGCCTACATGGCGCCCGAGCAACATCAGGGCCGACGCGCCGACGCGCGCGCGGACCAATTCAGCTTTTGTGTCGCCCTCCACGAGGCTCTCCACGGCGCACGCCCCTTCCGCGGCGATACACCGGCCGAGATCCTCGACGCCATTCAGCGCGGAGACATCCACGCCCCGCACGCGGCCGATATCCCTGCCTGGCTGAACGAGGCCCTCCGGCGTGGTTTGTCCGTGAAGCCCGAAGCCCGGCATGCCTCGCTCGTGGATCTGCTCGCCATCCTCGAGCGGGATCGGCGCGCGCTCCGCCGGCGGATTGCGATGTGGGTCGTCCCCCTGCTCGCGGCGGTCGTCGCGGGCGGGGTCGTCCGTGCGTCGATGGGGCCTTCCGCGGAGCCGCCTTGTCGTGGGGCGTCGAGGAGGCTCGAGGGCGTGTGGGACGCGTCCGGGCGTGCCGCCGTCCGCGAAGCGTTCCTCGCGACCGGGCTGCCCTATGCGGCGGGCGCCTTCGACCAGATCGCGGCGCACCTCGACCGGCGAGCGACGGAATGGGCGGACGCGCATACACAAGCCTGCGAGGCGACGCGGGTACGCGGCGAGCAGACGGAAGAGCAGCTCGGCCGGCGCATGGTATGCCTCGAGCGGCGGCTCGCGGATCTCGGCGCGCTCACCCAGGCGCTCGCGCAGGCCGACGTCGCCGTGGTCGACGAGAGCGCGCATGCGGTCTCCGAGCTCGCGCCCGTCAGCGATTGCGAAAACCTGGAATCGCTCTCCTCGATGGATCCGCGTCCGGCGGATCCGGCGGCGCAGGAGGCGATCGACCGGGTCACGGGAGATCTCTCCCGCGCGCGCGCGGAGCTCGCCGTGGGTCGTTACCAGGACGGGCTCTCGCGGGTCGATCCTCTGGTCCAGCGCGCCGCCGAGACACGTTATGGGCCGCTGGAAGCGGAGGCGCTCTACCTGCGCGCGCGCTTTCGCGACCTCCTCGGCAAGGATCGCGAAGCCGAGGTGGACTATCACGCGGCGGCCCACGCGGCGATTTCGAGCCACCATGACGAGATCGTGGCGAGCGCCTGGGTCGATCTGTTCGGCATTCTGGCCTTCGACGTGCGCCGGGTCGACGAGGCCGCGCGTGCTCTGGAGTATGCGCGGGCGTCGCTTCGCAGACGCGGGGCCAATCCGGAGCTCCTCGCGCGGCTGTCCGTGCGGATCTGCACGCGAGGCAATGCGCTCGCCGATGCGCCGCAGATCGAGGCGGATTGCCGGCACGCCGTCGAGCAGGTCGAGCGATTCGCGCCCCACGATCCGGAGCTCCTCGCGGCCTCGCTGCAAGGGCTCGGGAGCGCGCAACGCTATCAGGGCAAGCTCGCCGAAGCCCGAGCCTCCGTCGATCGAGCGATCGCCACCTTGTCGAATACGCTCGGCAAAGACCATCCGTCGGCGCTGCGCGCGCGCCGGGCGCTCGTCCTCGTCCACCTGGAGAGTGGCGCGCTGGCCGAGGCCGAGGCCGAGAGCCGAGCCATCGTCGAGAGCAGCGAGCGAAGCTTGCCGCCCGAGCACCCGGTGCGATTGACGGCGCTCTTCGATCTGGCCAGGACCCTCACCGTCCGAGGCAACCACGCCGCGGCGCTGCCCCTCTTCCAGCAGGCCTACGAGGGGGAGCGCCAGAAGCGCGGCGAGGACTCCGAGCAAGCGGCAAGCTGCCTCGAAGCCATGGGGCGTGCCCTGCACATGCTGGGGCGCAAACAGGAGGCGCTCGACCATTACCGTCGCTCGCTCGCGATACGTGAAAAAATCCTCGGCGCGGGCCACGCCGTCGTCGCCAGCACGCTGGTCTTCATTGCCATCGTGCGTCACGACGAAGGGGACCACGAGGAGGCGCTCTCGCTCCTGCGCCGCGCGCTCGAGATTCGTGAGAAGGCGCTCGGGCCCGAGCATCCGCTCGTCGCGAGCACGCTCGACATGCTGGGCAGGATCTATGGCGCGGTCGGCCGCCTCGATGCAGCCGAGCCGCTCGTCGAGCGCTCCCTCGCCATCAACGAGGCGCGGCTCGGGAAGGAGCACCCTTCGCTCGCGGACGCGCTCGTCCCACTCGCGGACATCCATATCGAGCGTCACGCGCCGAAACGAGCCATTCCGCTGCTCGAGCGCGCGGTCGCTTTGCTCCTGCGTCATCCGGGCGACCCGACCAAGCTGGCGGACGCACGGTATTCCCTCGCGCATGCGCTCGTGGCGGCCGGGGAGGACCGGCAGCGCGCGGTCGTGCTCGCGGACGAGGCTCGGGCGGGATATCTCGCGGCCGGGCCGAGGGCGGAGGCCGCCGCCGCGGACGTCGAGGCATGGGTGGCTCGCATTCGGCGGTGATCGATTGGCCATCCTCTCGCCATTACGAGAACCCAAGCTGGGGGTCCTCGCACGGGCCGCCTTCTGGGCGTGCTGAGCCGGGTGAATGCCACTGTTTTTTCCGCTTGCGCTGTACCCGTTGGTGTACGTAAAATCCGTCCAGCGCTCGCATCGTCATTCCTCGTGATGCGGGCACGGCCACCTGGCCGTCGTGAATGCCGGACAATGAATCCACGACAATCGATTGACGCCGAACAGGCGCACGAGGACCTCGCGCGCGAGAACGCGGCGCTGCGGCGGCGCATTGCCGAGCTGGAAATCCCGGCGCGGCGTTACCAGGCCCTGTTCGACGGCGGCGTCGTCAGCCTGCAAGTCTACGATCTCGAGAGCCGCACCAAGGAGGTAAACGCGGGCTGGGAGCAGCTCTGGCACACACGTCTCGAGCAAACCGCCGATTACAGGCTGCTCCAGGACCCCCAGATCGCCGCGCAGGGGTTCATGCATCTCATCGAGCAGGCGTTCCTGGAAGGAAAGGCTGCGCGGTTGCCCACCATCCGGTATGATCCGCGCCAGAACGAAGCTGTCGAACAGGGGAATGTTCGCTGGGTCGCCTCGGCGCTCCTCCCGGTCCAGGGAGCGAACGGCGATGTATGCGAGGTGATACAGCTCCATTTCGACGTCGGCGAGCTCAAGCATTCGGAGGAGGAGCTGCGGCAGCAGAAGGAGCAGCTCGAGGCCGCCGTGACCGCGCGCACCGCGGAGCTCGCGGAGCAGCTTCGTGTGAGCGAGGAGCAGCAGCAGGCGATCGCCGCGTTGTCCACGCCCGTGCTCCGGATCTGGAAGGGCATCCTCGCCGTGCCGCTGATCGGCCGCATCGACGCGGCGCGCGGCGCGCGAATCCTCGAGGTCCTGCTCCGGTCGATCGTGGAGGCGAGCGCGGAGAAGGTCATCCTCGACGTCACGGGCGTGCCCGTCCTCGATGCGAACGCGGCGCGTTATCTGCGGGACGCGGTGCGCGCGGCCGAATTGCTGGGTGCGCAATGCATGGTCGTCGGCATCTCCACGCGAACGGCGCGCACGCTGGTGGAGGACGACCTCGGTTTCGAGAATGTGTGCACCTTCGCGACCCTGCAGGAAGGATTGCGCTGCGCCCTGGTACGGCGATAGAAGCGCTCCCCTTCCCTACGGGCTGCGCTCCGCCAGGAGCTTCATCAGCGCGGTATTGTCCACCGGCTTGACGAGATGGTAGTCGAAGCCCGCCTCTTGGGTCTGACGACGGTCCTCGGCCTGTCCCCAGCCGGTCATTGCAATGAGGAAAACGGCGCGCCCCCACGCCTGCTCGCGGAGCCTACGGCAGACCTCATAGCCGTTCATCCGCGGCATTCCGATGTCGAGCAGCATCACGGTCGGCTTGAACGACTCGGCGACCCGGAGCGCTTGCTCGCCGTCGTAGGCGGTCCTCACCTCGCTGCCCATGATCTCCAGCAGCGCGGCGAGGCTATCGGCATTGTCGACATTGTCGTCGACCACGAGCACGCGATGCTTCACCCCGAGCATGGACGTGGCGTCCTCGTGGGACTCGCTGCCCTGCGGCAATCCGACGGTCGGGAGCTCGACACGGAACTCGCTCCCGCCATTCGGTCCATCGCTCCGCACCGATACCTTTCCCCCGTGCAGCTCCACGAGCCCCTTCACGAGCGACAAACCAATGCCGAGCCCCCCCTGCGCCCGCTCGAGCGCAGGCGCCGCCTGCGCGAAGATGTCGAACACCCTCGGCAGCATGTCGCTCGTGATGCCGATGCCGTTGTCCCTGACCGCCACGACCACCATCGCCTCTCGACGCTCGACGGAAAGCGAGATCTTGCCTCCCTCGGGCGTGTATTTCGCCGCGTTGTTGAGCAAATTCGAGAAGATCTGGGCGAGCCGCACGGGATCCCCGTCGACGCAGATCGAGCCCGCCGGAAGGCTCACCGTGAGCTGATGCCGCCCGGCTTCGATCACCGGCCGGCTCGTCTCGACGGCGACATCGATGACGGAGGTCAGCGCGGCGCGCTCCCTTCGCAATTCGAGCTTCCCGCGGGAGATACGCGAGACGTCCAGCAGGTCTTCGAGCAATCGGGTCATGTGATGGACCTGCCTGTCGATCACGTTCCGACACCAGACGAGCTTCGGATCGGGCGGGCCTTTCGCTTTCAGGAGCTGCACCGCGTTCCGGATGGGGGCGAGCGGATTGCGTAGCTCGTGGGCGAGCGTCGCGATGAACGTGTCTTTTCGTCGATCCGCCTCGCGGAGCTGCTCGATGAGCCGCAGCCGCTCGCCCGCGACGGCGACGTACTGCGTGATGGTCTCGAGAAACTCCACCTCGTCCTGCGTGAATGCACGCTTGCTGCAACTGCCGAACGACAACGTCCCGACGAGCCGCCCACCGGCCATGAGCGGATTGCAGACGTACGCCTGTACGCCGTGCTCGCGAAGCGAATCTGCCCTTGCATCGGTCGAGCGCTGCACGTCGGTCAGGACGATGGGCTCCGAGCGCTCCGCGACCTCGCCGCAAATAAATGCGCCGAAGCCGGAGGGCGCCAGCGCCTCGACGGCTTCGGGCGGGATCCCGGCGCTCGATACGAGGCGCAAGCGCGGAGCTCCGGGCTCGACCATGCAGGTCTCGTAGAGGTCGAGCCCGAGATCGGCGCGGATCTTCTCGAAAAGCGCGCGAACCATCGCATCCACGTCGTGAACGGTCATCAAGATGCGGGCCGCCTCCCAGAGAAGCTGGAGCCGCCGCGTGCGTCGTTCGAGATTGGCTTCGGTGAACTTGCGATCGGTGATGTCCAGAAACGCCGCGATGCTCCCCCGGATGTTGTGCTCGGCGTCGTAGAGCGGCGACGCATACCCGAAGATATGCTTTCTGCGGCCATCCTCGAATACGATATCGTATTCTTCGCCACGGACCGGGTGGCCCCGCGCGGCTCGCCGCATGGGCATCTCCATCGGCCCGAGCTCGCGCCCTTCGTGCAGGAGCCTTTGAGGCGTGCGACGCTCTTCGGACTCCGCCGTCAAGGAAAGGTTTGCCCGCCCTCTCGCGTCGATGAGCTCGGCGGCAGCACGATTGCCGGTGACGCGAAGGCAGTTCGGATCATGCGCCATGAAAATCGCAATCGGGACGAGGTCGAGCACCGTCTGCAACTCGCCCGCCTTCGCCTCGAGCTCCGCATTGAGCCGCCGAACGCGCTCCTGTGCTTCCACCTGATCGGTGATGTTCACCGACATCCCGGCGAGCATCGCGCGGCCATGGCTATCGTGCATCGGGAACTTGTAGGAGAGGTAATGTGCAGGCCGCCCCGCCACCGTCACGGTCTCCACGATACGGGCCACGGCGCCGCTGGTGAGCACGGCGCGATCATTCTCGCCGACGCGCGCGGCCTCCTCCGGCGGGAAGAAGTCGGCGTCCGTCTCCCCGATCCATTGCGCGAGAGGGCGGTCGAGCCTCCGTTCGAGGTAGGCGTTCACCCAGACGTACCGCAACTCGGCGTCCTTGATGTAAGCCGATGCCGGGCAATTGCGCATGAATTGCTGGAAGCGCTCCTCGCTCTCCCGCAATTGATTCTCGACCCGCTTCTGGGCCGTGATGTCCAGGGATACGACGCCGACGCCGCGCACCTCGCCGCGGCGGTCGCGGATCGCATAGTAGTTCATCACCCAGTGGCGCTCCTCGTTCGGAGCGCTGCCCGGCCCGCGGAACTCCACGCCGCGAATGGCTTCCCCGGCGTCGCGGACCTGCCGAAGCAGCGGCTCGACCCGCTCGGCCCACGCTGGCCGCAGCTCGCCGAGGGTCCTGCCGAGGTGGCTGTCGATGGTCCTCCCGTCGAGCGCTGCCTCCTCGTTGAGCGAGACGATCCGCAGCTCGCGGTCGAATGCCACGATTGCAACCGGCGCGTGCGTGATCAGCGCATCGAGCCGCGCGAGCAGCTCCTCGCGCTCCTGCTCCAGACGCTTTCTATCGGCGAGATCCGCGAGCTCGAGCTCGTCGGCCCGTATCTCGTCCTTTCGCTGAAGAAACACGAACACGCCGTCGCCATCCTTCAGCCCCGTGAGGGTGAACGAAGGAAGGTCGAAGCTGCACGGCTCGCCGGAGCGGTTCGTGGCTTCGAGGGCAGCATAAAGCCCATTCTCCAGAAATATCGGGATCTCTCGACCTATCGTCTTGCCGACGAGGTCGCTCCGCGAAAGCGCCCGGGATGCCGCGGCATTCAGGTATGACCATTCGAAATCGCTGGGCGCGCCGGCCTCGTCGCGCACGACGCGAAGCCGCATGACGCCGTCCGGGTGGCGATCGAAGTTGGTGGGATCGAATGGCATGGCGCCGGGCGGTTCTAGCCCACAGCCCCGGAGGCGAGAAGGGTTGTCGGAGAAGATCACGAGCTCGCTCCTCCATCCCCGCGCACGACGCAGAGGTTTGGCTGGCCGCGCAGGCTGGTTTCTCGCCTGATCGCTGGCTCGTTCGTTGCAACGGTGAAACGCGAGCTGTGCCGCACGCGCCTGCCGCTGGCGACGGAGACCGATGAGCACGCAAGATTCCAGAGGCGCACCCCGCGGGCCGAGCCTGTCGGAGCTCTTGCGGGACCTGGAGCCGGAGATCCTAGCGAAATGGGAGCAGGCCGTCCGAAAGCTCCCCGTCGCTCGTTCCCTCGCGCGCCCGGTCTTGATGGACCATGTGCCCGAGCTCCTCGAGCGCATCGCCGAGATGGTCGACCAGATGGCGGCGGGCCGGCCCCCAGAGCCGCTAGAGGAGGCGGCCGAGAGCCATGCCCGCGATCGCCTGGAAGCCGGCTTCGATCTCGGCGAAGTCGTCGCCGAATACGCCGCGCTCCGGGCCACGATCACGAAGCATTTCTTGCAGAAACAGCTCCTGGTCGAGTACCCCGAGGCCCTTTCGGTCCTGAACTGGGCCATCGACACGGCCGTCGCGACCTCGGTCGATCGTTATACCCGCGCGAGTAGGCGCACGCTCGAGGCCCTCGACCGAATCTCCACCGCGTCCCTCGAAGCCCGGAGCCTGAACGAGCTTTTGCAGCGGCTCCTCGGCGTGTTCCTCGGCGCCACGGCTTCCGTCGACACCGCCGTGATCCTCCTGTGTGAGGACGACATCTTGCGCGTTCGAGCGGCCGTGGGTCTCGAGGAGGAGGTCTCGCAAGGGTTCTCTTTGAAGGTCGGCGAGGGATTCGCGGGGACGATTGCCACGGAGCAGCGCCCGATCTTCCTTCGGAACGCTTCGGAGGACCCGCTCGTCAAGAGTCCGATCCTCCGCGCGAAGGGCGTGAAAGCTCTCTATGGGGTTCCTCTCGTCGATGGAGCTCGCGTCCTCGGCGTCGCGCACATGGGCTCCCGGAGCACCTCTGAATTCTCCGAGCAGGACAAACATCTGTTCGGCGCCCTCGCCGGTCGCGCCACGACCGCGATTTCTCAAAGCATGCTCCGTGAAAGGCTCGAGGTGGAGCGCGCCCGGCTCGCGGCCGTCGTCGAGCAGATGCCGGCCGGCGTCGTCCTCGCCGAGGCGCCCTCCGGCAGGATGATCATGGGCAATCGGCAGGTGGCCGAGATCTGGCGCCGCCCGTTCGAGCCATCGAGCAACATCGAGGAGTATCGGACCTGGCGGGGCTTCCACCTCGTGAATGGTCGGCCTCTGAACCCCAAGGAATGGGCGCTCGCGCGCGCCATCCTGAACGGCGAGACGGTCCGGCAGGAGCTCAGGATCCTGCGCGGCGACGGCACCTACGGCTTCATCTTGAATACGGGCGCGCCCATTCGTGACTCCGCCGGGCGCATCGTCGCGGCCGTCGCGGCGCTCGTCGACATCACGGACCGCAAGCGCGCCGAGGAGGAGCGCGAGCGGCTCATCACCGAGATCGATTTCGAACGCATCCGTTATCTCGACCTCATCAACAACCTCGATCACGTCGTCGTGTGGGAGGCGGATCCCAATTCGCTCGCCTTCTCCTTCGTGAGCAGCCGCGCGGCCACTGCGACGGGCTTCACCGCCGAGGAATGGAAACGTTCGCCGAAGTTCTGGGCCGCGCGCGTCCCGCAGGAGGATCTCGACGCGCTCTTGTCCCATTTCCGGCGATGCCAGGACGAGGAGAGCCCCGCCCCCTTCGATCACCGCTTCCTCCGGCGCGACGGTCGGGTATCCTGGTTGCGGACGGGCGTCCACCTTTTGCGGACCGGGCACAGGGCCCACCTCGTCGGCGTGAGCATGGACGTCACCGAGCTCAAGGCCGCCATCGGGGCGAGAGACCAGGTCCTTGCCATCGTATCGCACGACCTGCGAAACCCCCTCGCCAGCATCATGGGTGCGGTACAGTTTTTGACGTTACGCGCGGCCTCCGACGAGGTGTATGCGTGTTTTCGCAAGCCGGCGGACATCATCTCGCGTGCGGCGCAGCAGATGGCGCGAATGATATCCGACATCATGGATGTATCGAGCATCGAGACCGGACACGTCACCGTCGTACCGGCGCCCGAACATCCGTATCGGCTCGCGACCGAAGCCATGGCCGGATTTCATGATCGGGCGCGCGAGAAGGGGGTATCGCTCCGCAGCGAGATCGCGGCCGAGCTCCCCCGGGTCCATTGCGACCGCGACCGGGTGATGCAGGTCTTCGCCAACCTCATCAGCAACGCCATCCAGGTCACCGACCCGGGCGGATCGATCGTCCTTCAGGCCGAGGCGCGCGGCAAGGAGGTCGCGTTCTCGGTCTCGGACACGGGGCGAGGCATCCCGGCGAACGAAATCGGCCATCTCTTCCAGCCGTATTGGCGGAGCACCAGGTCGGGCTACAAGGGAAGCGGCCTCGGGCTCGCCATCGTGCAGGGCTTCGTCGCCGCGCACGGCGGCAAGGTCTGGGTCGAGAGCGCGATCGACAAAGGGACCACGTTCTTTTTCACGCTCCCCGTCGAGGGAGCGGAGCCCCGGGAAGGGCTGTCTCGGGCCGCCTGAGACGGGTCACTCGTCCTGCATACGCGCCCGGACGAACACGCCGTGTCCCTTCAGGAACGTGCTCGTCCACCCGCCCGTGACGGGGGCATTGGGCGCGAGAATACAGCTCGAGTCCTGCCCGCAGTTGTCGAGCTTCCAGGCGGTCCAGCCGATCCCGTGCGTGTTCATCCACTCGTGCCAGAGGCGAGCCGCGTCCAGACAGACTTGCCCGTCGGTCCCGCCGTCGGCGTGCGTGGCCCCCCACTCCGTCACGAGCAGGGGCAAACCTTTGGCGCGGGCCCCGTCGGCCTTGCCGCGCAGCCAATCGGTGTGCGTACACGCGTAGAAATGCAACGTGTAAAGGAGGTTCGTCCCGGCCACCGGTGACTCTGCGGCGCGGTCCACGTCCTGCGACCAGTTCGGCGTGCCGAGCACGATCACGTTGTCCGGATCCTTCGCGCGGATCGCCGCGATCACGGCCTCGTGATACGGCTTCAGCGTGCCCTGCCAATCGAGATCCAGAGGCTCGTTGAACGGCTCGTAGATCACGTTGGGTTTGTCGCCGTATTTCGTGGCCATCTCGCTGAAGAACTGCGCTGCTTGATCTTTGTGCTGATGGGCGTTGTGATCGTGCCAATCGATGATCACGTACACGCCCGCGGCGATCGCATTGTCGACGATCTGCTCGACCTGGCTCCGTGCCTTGTCGGGGTTCGTCAGGTACGCCCCGTCCGGCTCGACGCCCATGGCGGCGCGGATCACGGTCGCGCGCCAGTTGTTCCGCATCCAGCGTAGAGCCTCGAGGTTCTGCGCGAACCCTTCGTTCTCCCAGTTCAGCCACATGCTGCTCGGGCCCTTGAGCTGCATGCGGTCGCCATTTTGATCACGAAGCTCCGTGCCGACCACCTCGAGCTGCCCATGGAGCTCGACCGGCGTGGGGCCCATGTCTCCCGAGCCGACATCGTCGTCCGAGCCCGTGTCCCGGGGATCGATGGTGGCCGGTGGGCTCTGGCTCTGGGCGCTCCCGGGATCACACCCCGCTGCGCTCAGGAAAAGAAGCCCGCACGCGCCGAGGACCCACGCGTATCGACTCACGGCTCCACCCCCCAGACGAGCGTGCCATTGTGGTAGAGCGTGACCTTGTCCCAGTCGGCGAACGCGGTCTTCGTCGGATCGAACGAGTAATCGTTCGTCTCGTCGTAGCTCGCGTAATCCATCTTGTTGTAGCGAGCCTGGATCTCGCCGCTCTGCCCGCCCGGCGCGAGGACGTCGGCGCCGCTGAACGACACCTCGAGATAATGGTCGGCGTTCGCGCCCGAGGTCGTCATGAACGCGCCCGACACCTTCCCACACCCGACGAACGCATAATCGCAGTGAAATACCTCGGTCTGCGAGCCGTTCGGCTCCAGCGTGTAGTAGTACCGGATCGTGAGCTCGGCGAGCGGCACGGAGACGTCGCTGCCGTTCACGACGTTGAAATGAGGCTTGATCTCGGCGTTCGTCGCGTTGGTATCTGACGCCTTGTACTGAACGTGCAATCCGGCCGGCGGCGCGCCGCCCGCGCCCGAGGAGCTGGAGCTGCTGGACGAGCTGCTCGCGCTGGAGGAGCTGCTCGCGCTGGAGCTCGAGCTGCTCGCGCTGGAGGAGCTGCTCGCACTGGAGCTCGAACTGCTCGCGCCGCCCGCCCCGCCCGGGCCGCCGCCGCCCGGGCCGCCGCCGCCCGGCCCG